>JAIBAN010000065.1 GCA_019695185.1 Blastocatellia bacterium
CCGACTAAACCGCGGGTTGAACACCAAGAAAAAAACGACCTTTGGGCCAGTTGACCGCCCCCAGTATAATCCATTTTCATCGCTGGCGGAGAGCCGCGGATCATGAAGACTAAACCGAGAATTGCTGACCTCTGCCTTAAACAAACGTTAATTGCCTTTCACGCAGATACTTGAGCTTGTCGCGGAGTTCGGCGGCACGTTCGAATTCGAGTTTTTTGGCGGCTTCGCGCATGTCGAATTCGAGTTGTTGGATGGTGGTGGCCAGATTTTCCGGACTGTATTCCTCGAATTTCTCCAGTTCGAGCGGGACTTTGAAATAATCCGCCTCGTAGGCCGTCACCAGCGTTGCCTCCACCGGCTTGATGATGGATTGCGGCGTGATGCCATGTTCCAGATTGTATTTTTCCTGCACACCGCGCCGGTAAGTGGTCACATTCATGGCCTTGCGCATCGAGTCGGTGATGCGGTCGGCGTAAAGAATCGCCTTCCCGGCGGCGTTGCGGGCGGCCCGCCCGATGGTCTGGATGAGTGATGATTCGCTGCGCAGAAAGCCTTCCTTGTCGGCATCGAGAATGGCCACCAGGGAAACTTCGGGTAAATCCATGCCTTCGCGTAAAAGATTGATGCCGACCAGCACGTCGAAATCGCCGCGCCGCAGGTCGCGCAGAATTTTGATGCGTTCCAGGGTTTCGATTTCCGAATGGAGGTAACGGACGCTGACGCCAACTTCCAAATAATAGTCCGTCAAATCTTCGGCCATTTTTTTGGTCAGCGTCGTGACCAGCACCCGCTGTTTGCTGGCCACCCGCTGACGGATTTCGCCCAGCAGGTCATCAATCTGGCCCCGCACCGGGCGCACCTCAACCACCGGGTCGAGCAGCCCGGTCGGACGGATGATTTGTTCGATAAATTCGCCGCCGGTGGCTTTCAGTTCATACGGACCGGGCGTCGCCGAAACGAAAATCGTCTGATGAATGCGCTTTTCCCATTCCTCAAACTTGAGCGGGCGGTTGTCCATGGCCGACGGAAGCCGGAAGCCATAATCCACCAGATTTCGTTTGCGCGAGCGGTCACCCTCGTACATGCCCCGGATTTGCGGCACGGTCTGGTGGCTTTCATCAATCACAATGAGCGTGTCTTCGGGCAGATAATCAAAGAGCGTCGGCGGTGGCTGCCCCGGCAGGCGGCCTGTCAAATGGCGCGAATAGTTTTCCACCCCGCGACAGTAGCCCAGTTCGCGCATCATCTCCAAATCGTAAATCGTACGCTGATGCAGCCGTTGCGCCTCGACAATTTTGCCCATTTCAAGCAGTTGCGGCTCCCACTGGTCGAGTTCCTCTTTGATGGTCACAACCGCCCGCTTGATGACATCTTTCGACATCACATAATGAGACTTCGGATAAATCGGATAGCGTCCCGTGACTTTCTGGACGACTTCGCCCAGCAAAGGGTCAATAATCGAAAGCGCATCAATTTCATCGCCCCAAAACGAAATCCGAAGCGCCTGGTCCATGTAGCTCGGATAAATCTCCACCACATCGCCGCGCACCCGAAACGTGCCGCGAAAGAAATCCACATCGCTGCGTTCGTACTGGAGTTCCACCAATCGTTTGAGCAAATCGCCGCGTTTGAGCGTCTGCCCCGGTTCGACAAAACAAATCATCCCGAAATAGGCGTCGGGGTCGCCGATACCGTAAATGCAGGAAACCGACGAGACAATGACACAGTCACGCCGCTCAAACGCCGACCGGGTGGCCGAAAGCCGCAGCCGGTCAATTTCCTGGTTGATGGTGGCTTCCTTTTCAATGTAGGTATCGGTCGAGGCAACGTAGGCTTCCGGCTGGTAGTAATCGTAGTAACTCACGAAATACTCAACCGCATTGTGGGGAAAGAAGCCGCGAAATTCCTGAAAAAGTTGGGCTGCCAGCGTCTTGTTGTGAGCCATGACAAGCGTCGGACGCTGCAACCGCTCGATTACCGAAGCCATGGTAAAGGTTTTGCCGCTGCCGGTAATCCCCAGCAGAACCTGCCGCTGTGCGCCGTCCTGGATGTTTTTGACAATGGTTTCAATGGCTTGCGGCTGGTCACCACAAGGCTGATAGGGCGAAACAAGTTGAAACTTCATCTGAACCTAAAATCCGTTCCGTTTCGGTTTTGTGATGGAGAGTCGGGAAAGCGGTACTTTTGAACATTTTGAGGGTGCGTTACAAGCGGAATTCGAGGCTCCCCTGATAAAACACCTTCTGTCACCAGCTTGACCGGCTGGGAAAATTTCCAACTTTCGTGGTTTCAGCCGGGCTATGCCCCAAACTGTTTCAGATGATGGTCAATATGTTTGTAGGACAAGACCCCCCAGTCCTGTCCACTGAGGTCTCCGAAAATCGGATGGGGCGGCCAGCTTGTCCAGTTGGCATGGTCGGCCAGTCGCTGGATGAGGTCTTTCAAATCGTCCGCCTCCTGTTTCCACCCTTGGGGCTTCCGTTTGATGAGTTCCGGTGCCGTTGGCGCTCCCTTTGGAAACGGCAACCAGTAAATAATTGCGTGCCGCACCGCCTTCATTTGCATGGGGCCACTCTTGGGCTTGACCTGGAGTTCACCGAGCGCCATGCGCATCGAATCACATAGATGGGCCAGCATTTCTTTGCAACTCATCGTCCCCCATTGCGGCTTCCCCTCCGCCCGCAACGAATCTATCCGTTGCAGCAGTTCCGCCCGCTCGCTTGCATTCCAGAGACTCGGCATACCTTTTCCTTCACTTTCTGGCCTTGTGCCAGTCAAAACGGGTCAATGCCTGAAAAACAGGCACCGCCATTGATGAAATCTGCCACCCCATTGAAAGCAATGGAGCCAAGCGAACCATCAACCGTTTTGTTATGGGTCTTTTTTGGGTCGAAGGGAAGCTCGCGGTTGTATAAACTCACGCAATATCCACCACGTTGCGGTGGAGAGGGCCGGCTCAATCACTGGAAATCCGGTGTGCCCTATTTGAATATGCCTGACACTCATCATAATCATCTGGAACTGGTTGCGGCTGATAGGGCGAAACAAGTCGAAACTTCTTTCGAATCTACAATCCGTTCCGTTGCGGTTTTGTGATGGAGTGTAGGGAAAGTGGTACTTTCGAACATTTTGGGGGTGCCTTACAAGCCAAATTGGAAAACTCGGAGTCAACTGTTTGAGAAATCCCATCCACATCCGGAGATTTCCCTGTTTGCGATTAGAGCTCCTGATTTCCCGTCAGAGATTCCACGTCCGCCTGAGCAGACTGTAATTCCTCCGAATCAGGAAAGACCTGGCTCCAGCGCTGGTAGGTTGTTTCAGCCGCTTGAAAATTTCCGGCATAGCCCAAAGCGCGCACCTCAAGGGAGCGCAATGCTACCAAGAGGGATTCAGCCTGTAAGGCCAGGCTTCCGGCGACTTGAGCAACCTCCCCGTCTTCCAATCCGCTGAATTTAAACATTGCTTCAAGCAGGTCCAACCCAGCCCGCAGGTGATAAGGGTCAACCGCCAGGATGGTTCGAAAATCCGTTTCACAAGCTTCAAGACAGGGGAAGTCGCCTTCCGGAGTCACAATTCGGCTGTTTGCAAAAGCACGGCGGCGCAAAAGTTCAGGATTGAAAGGAAATTGCTTCAAACCTTGATTGGTCACGGCGATGGCCTGCTCTAACAGAGGACGCTGTTGGGCTCGGTACGCGACGATCTCGCCAATGACTCGATCAGGAGCTAACTCACCAGGGTCATACTGGTCCAAAAGTGAATCAATTTCTTCCAAAAATTTTTTGAAGCGGGCCAGCTCTGACATAAAGAAAACCAGCAAAAAAGAATTCATCCGGAATTGATTGGAATGTGCCGGACTGCCTCATAAAGGTTCGTCAGGTTAGGGTGATTCGGACCGCCACATCCCCAAAGGAAACAGTTTCACCCGAAGCCAGCAGGGCGGCACCTTCCAAACGGCTGGCGGCACTGCCCACGAAAGTTCCGTTGGTGCTGCCCAAATCCTGGACCGTCAGGCGGTTCTGGGCGTCAAGCAGAAGCACGGCATGGAATTTCGAGACGCTGCCGTCATCCAACACGACGGTGTTTCCCTGGGCGCGTCCCAGGCGGATGCTGTCACCAGGTTTAAGCGGTCCGGCAAAAAGCTCTTTTTCTTGGACAGTGACCAACCGCACCGTCATGGCCTGAGGGTTCGCTGCCGTTCCTTCCCGCTCAAATCCGACTTTGACTGATGGCTGGTCTCGAAACACATCTGACAACACATGGACTTCAAGTTTGCCTGTGAGACCATAGCGGCGGTCCCGGATGAAGTTTTCGGCACTTTCCTGCACCTGTTCGGCCAGCGATTGCCGGGCGGATTCGAGCAGGGAGCGATGCAGTTCATAGGGAAGTGCAATCCGTATCACATGCGGGGCAACGTGGCGTCCGCCGTCAGTGCGGGCCTGTTGTTCAATTGCCCGTTGCACATGCGGTACCAATTTGAGAACCAATTCACGAACTGCTGATGCGCCGCCAGCTTGGGCATCCAGTTTTCCGCCGACTTTTCCCAGAAATTGTTGAAACCAATCCCCCATGATCACACTCCCCTTGATTTTATGTGAAGAATGGCAAAACTGTGGCAAACTCCTTCGGAATTCGCAAATGAAACCTGAACGAACACGGGTGCCGGTGGCCGAAACCTGCACTCGCAAACCCTTATCATTATGGTTGCCACTTCCCTTCAGCACCTGCGCCAACCTAAATATTTGATTGGATTGATTGTTCTCCTGACATTGGCAACCATCATCTGGCTGCTCACCCAGCCAATCGGATTGGAAAAACTGCCTGATGAACCGGCTGAGGAAATTGGCTGGACCACAGAACCAATCCAACCGATTCCAATTCATTTGGTTTTGGACCAACGCAAGGTTCAATTAGGGGCACGTCTGTTTTCCGACCCGATTTTATCCCGTGACGAAAAGATTTCCTGTGCCAGTTGTCATGACTTGCAGGCCGGCGGAGCTGACGCCAAAGCCTTTTCGATTGGTATTCAGGGGGCAGTGGGAACCATCAACACCCCCACTGTGTTTAACAGCCACTTCAATTCCCGCCTGAATTGGACCGGAGCTTTTGAAACATTGGAAGAACACCTTGACACCCCGCTGCTCAACCCGACGGTCATGGGGGCAAGTTGGGACGACGTGCTGCACAAATTGCAGCGCAATGCCGAGTATCGGCATGAATTTTCCAGCCTGTACCCCCACGGGCTGTCGGTAGATGCCGTTCGTGATGCCCTGACGGTTTTTCAGAAAAGCCTTTACACCCCTAATTCCCGGTTTGACCGATACCTGCGTGGAGACGCAACCGCTCTGACGGCAGAAGAACAGGAAGGGTACCGCCTGTTCAAATCCTATGGATGTGTCAGTTGTCACCAGGGAATCAATGTCGGGGGAAACATGTTTCAGAAATTCGGGGTCCTGGGTGACTATTTTGTCAATCGGGGAAATCTGACCAAGACCGATACCGGGCGCTTCCAACTGACGGGAAAAGAGGAAGACCGGTTTGTGTTCCGCGTCCCAAGCCTGCGCAACGTTGCGGTCACGGGTCCATACTTTCATGATGGCAAGGCTGAAACCCTGGATGAAGCCATCACGGTTATGTCTACCTATCAGTTGGGCCGCTCACTTTCAACTGACCAGATTCGCTGTATCAAAAGCTTTTTGGAATCACTGACCGGAGAATATCAAGGAAAACCGCTCAAAGCCCCTGTGGGCAAAGTGGGGGCGGTTCGAATTTTGCATGGAAGTCGAATTTCATCTCACGCAGGCTGACCTCATCGCTTTTCACAAACATTTGGCCGAAACTTCCTGGAGTGGCCGTTGGGCATTTCTGATTCAATACGGCATCGGCTTGGCAGTGGCCTGGGGAGTTCATTTATTCGCCAACCTGAGCTGGGTCAAAACCATGTTTGTCGCCGGTCTTTGTATCGGGTTTTCCCGGCTCCTGGCAAATTCCCTCCGCGAGCGCCAGGTTTTCGCCTTGGGCAAACAAAGCTATGAAGCAGGTCGTCAGCGGGGAGCTTTTGCAAACTGCCGTATCCGACTGGAAAAACGACACTTGTGTGAAATCACACAGGGAAAAGAGTATCGGCGACTCTGGTCGGAGATTCACCGGGTTGAACAAACCTCGACTCATATTTTTATTTTTACCAATCCGACCCAAGGCTATGTCATCCCGAAACAGGCATTTCCCTCAAAGAACGAAATGCTTGCCTTCAACAGTCAATTATTGCAGCTTCACCAGGAAGCCCAGTAACGTTTCTTCATCTCCCATTGTCAAAATGCCAGACTGTCGCAATAATAGGCGTACCATCTGCGACATCACCTGTTACTCATACTCGTCAGCAACTACTTGCAGCAACCCGTTTCTGAATTAAAACTGGCGTTGTCTGACTCAAGGCATCATTATCCTTGACACTCACTGCCTGACTGGAGGGCAATCCTATGAGACCATTTCGTGTTGGATCCCGTCGCCTGACTGAACGCGGCGAAGGAAAAGGGCAATTCTTCATCACCGCCGGAGTCATTTTGGTTATTGCCTTTGTGCTCTATAAGTTCGTTCCGGTCTATTACAACACGGCGGATTTTAACCGTGAGTTTGAAGACCTTGCTCGGACTTCTGTTATTCGGGGCGAAGATGAGAAAAAGATTCGGGAACGGTTTATCAAAATCCGGAATGAGTACAATATCCCGGAAGAAACCTGCAAGTTTGACCTGACCCGTAAACAAAACCAAGTGACTTATACCGTCGAGTATCAGGTGCCGATTACGTTTCCCGGCTATACCTATATCTGGGCGGATAAAAGGGAAGTGACCGAAACCGGTGGAAAATATTAAAGCCATGTGCTTTCACCGACTTTTCGGAGCACTTGGATGAGGGAATGATTTGGATCCTGTTTTCATTCGGATCATCTCTTCAGGTGACTTTGAGAGCTTTTTAAGCAAGCTCTCTTCCGTATCGAAACATTTCAGCAGTTTGAAAAGGCAACGGAACTGGATTCCCTTGCCTTTTTCATTTTTTTCACCTGCACAACAATTTCCAGACAGCAAAAAAACGGGGTGGCTATTTAAGCCACCCCGTACATATTGAGGCAGAGTTTATGGGACAAGTCTATTGAACGGTTAGGCTCAATGTTGCAGACCGTTGGACTCCGTTACCATCGGTTCCAATGATCGTCACCGTCTTGGCACCGGTTGTGGTGGTGCTTGACACGGTGAAGGTCAACGTTGAGCTGTTGCTCGTAGTCGTCAGCGGATTCACCGAGGCAGTTACACTGGAGAAAGTGCCAGTCGGAGCGGTATAGGTGATGTTCACCGGTGAACTGTGTCCGTTCAACCGGGTCACCGTAAAGGTCCGGGTGTAGCTGCTGCCACGCGTCCAGGTGCCGGTGGTTGACGAGAGCGCAACCGTAAAGTCAGCGGCTGGTGTGCTGGTTGAAGTCGTGCCGGTAATGGCCATGCTCCAGTTGTTGAGCGTGCCGGTGTCGGCGGAAGCAAGGTCATACACCCGCAGTTTCCAGGCACCAGCCGAAGCCTTCCCGTTGAAGCCCGTCGGCGTGTAGGTGGCCACCACATTGTCGGCGCTGTCGCTGCTGCTTGTGGCTTTGAGGTTGACGGTCGTATTGTCCGGACCAACCAAGTCAACTTTCACATCACCGCGCCACGTGTGGGTGATATTGACTGAAACGCTCAATGACGAGATTGTAAGGTTGTCACCAGTCGGAACGTTGATGGTGCTCGTGATACCGGTGGTGTTGTTGTCCGGAATCGCTGTTGCAGTCGTGTTGCTGTAGTTCTTCGTCACGGTCGTACCGCCACCGCCGCCACCGCCGCTGGCTGCTGCCTGGCTGACCGAGATGGTTTGGCCGGCCACGGTGGCCGTTCCCGTGCGTGAAGTCGTTGCAGTGTTGGCTGCAATCGTCAACGAAGCGGAACCGTTGCCGCTGCCGCTGCCGCTCACGGTAATCCAGCTTGCACCGCTGGAGGAAGTCCAGGAGCAACCCGCTCCGGCTGTCACGGCCACGCTGCTGGTGCCACCGGCGGCGGCCACTGAAATGCTGGTCGGGGAAGCCGAGTAGGAGCAGGTTGAGCCCGTCGTGATGGTGAAGTTCGTGTTCGAGATGTCAAAGAAAATGTTGCCCACGGCTTCGACTTTGATACGGGCAGTGGTGGAAGTGATTGCGCCCGGCAGCGTCACGGAAGCAGAACCGGTATTCGGAACGGTGGAGGCCAGAATGGTCGGGAAGGTCACACCGCCATCCAGCGAAAGCGTGATGCGAACGTTGGCGCAGTTCACCGGAGCAGCACTTGTTCCAGCCACATCCCAGGTCACAGTCTGAGCGGAACCAGCACCCCAGGAAACGTTGGTGTTCGGGGAGGTTACGGCAAATGGAGTCGTGTTGCTGGCGGTCGTCACAACGGCTTCGTCCCAGCTCACGCCGCCGCCACCAGCCCGGTTGTCCCGGACAGTGCAACGGAACTTCATCGTGCGGGCCGTGGTCGGCAGGGTTTCGCCTTTGAGCGATTTGGCATGACGACCTGGGCGGCTTTCTTTGCTTGAGTCATTCAGAATCACTGAACGTTCCGGGAAGGTCCGGCTGTTGCTGGTGCTCGGCTGCCAGGAGCGGAAAATCGCGTTGGTGGTGAGGTCCGGGTTCGGCACGCTGCCAGAGGTAATCGCAGCACCCTGGTCAACTTGTTCCCAGCAGTAGGTCAGTGCATCACCATCCGGGTCACTGGCTGAAGTGGTCGTCAGGGTGAAAGGCGTCCGGGCCGGAATCGTGTAGTCGGCACCAGCGTTCACCGTCGGACGGTTGTTGGTGGTCGTGGTTTGAACACCGCAGGTGCTCGTACCGGACGTCACGTTGTTGATAATCCGTTCCTGGCTCACACCGTGGAAGTAGTCATCGCTCGCACCAGCCAGCACTTGGCCGCTGGCACCTTCACCTTGGCCGATTCCTTGCAGGTCTTGCGTTCCGCAGATGCTGGCATAGGCCATCACCGTCGTGCCGCTGCCCGGTTCCACTGCGTTCGGCACCGGTCCTGTGGTATCACGTGCGCCAGCCGTGCAACCCGTGCCACCGCCGGAGTTGAAGGTATGGCGACCGCCAAACTGGTGACCGAGTTCGTGGGCCACATAGTCAATGTCATAGCCGTCGCCGGTCGGAGCCGATTGGCCGGTTGCACCATTGGCTTTGCGACCGCTCACACAAACCTGACCGATGTCGCCTGCACCGCCTGCACCCGTTGAAAAGAAGTGACCCACATCATAATTGGCCGCGCCAAAATTCGTATTGATGTAGTTGGTGTTTTCCGTCCAGGAGGTTGTGGCATCCGTGTTGGCCGTGTTGGTGAATGGGTCAGCCGTCGTGGTTCCCACGAACACATAGGACTGGACCAGGCTCAACCGCACCGCCAGATCACGTTCATAGAGTCCGGAAACCCGGTTCACCGTGGTCACCACTGCCGCGCGGGCGTTGGTCAAATTGCCGCCGCCAGCCGCATTGCCGTATTCGGCATTGGCGCAAACCACCAGACGATAGGTGCGCAACCGGATCGGGTTTTCCGTCGGGAGCGTGTTGGGAGCCGCCTGCAACTGGTCGTTCAAATCTGCAGGCAGGCTGAAATTGTTCATTTCACAAGCGAAACGCTTGTCAGACCGCAGATATTTGTTCTTTGAGTAGGTCAGGTAAGTATTTGTACCACCCTGCTGCACGGGGTCAATGTAAACCGTGTCATTTTCCGAGAGAATCATCGCGCGCAATCCAACCGGCGACACATCAAAGCGAACGGTTGCGGTTGGATCATCAATTCCCTGACCGGAGTAGGTTTTGATTTCTTTCCAATTGGCCGCCAGCTCGGAACCCATGATCGGGGATTCAACCACGCTGAAGCGGGCAAATGAACCATCCGGCATCGGCAGCGACATAATCAACGGATGTTTCACCGCAGCTTCGGTGAATTCCAGCGGAGCCTGGCTCAATTTGAAGTTGAGCGCCGTTTCGTTGAGGATCGCCGCCCGATATTCCTGCGGTTTGATCCATTGTTTTTCATGGGAAACGGTGGCCATCGCCAGTTCCGGGTTGATTCCTTCCCACAGACCATCGCTGGCCGGGTCGGCAACCGGGGTCAAGCCGCTTTGCGGTGCTGCTGCGGAAGTCGTGCTGTTTTTTTGCAGCCAAGCGCCACTGAGCAGTGCAATTAGGGCGATGCAGGCAAGCAATTGGAAAACTCTGCGCATAGTGTAGATCCTCAATCTTGTTTTTTACAGTTGGTGTAAACAGGGCGTGTTGTTGATGATGACTTTACCTAGTGCAATTTCCGTGCCAGAAAACTGGGCCTTTGAAAATCCTGCGCTCAACTCGTAACCTATTAAAAACAAACGAGGTAACGTCTATGGCAGACTTAACTTGGATTGGAAGATCAAGGGGAGAGTGCCTGTCTAAACTTGCATAGCTAGTATACAGCTAAACCAGTCAGAAATTGTATTATTGCGATAAATCTTTTTTTTTCTAGGTTTTAGCTGTCCCGTTAAGTGTTTTTCCGAACTGTCTAGCTGATTGACACCCTAAAAAAACAGCGCGGCTGAGATTATCCTCAACCGCGCCGTTTTTTTTGATTTGGTAAAAGAACTTTAGTGATTGGTCAGGAAAATGCCGCCTTTGGAATCCCGCTCAACCCGCATCGGAGGTGGCGGTGTGGGTTCGGCCGCTTTCTTGCCAACCGTTGATTTCACCCCGTAATGTTTTTTCGAACCATACCGGTAGGTGATATTTTTAACGTAATTTTGCGTTTCCCTGATTTGTGGCACCCGGTACCCGTTGCGGATGACCCGATGTTCCCCAGCATTGTAGCCAGCCAATGCCAGTTCCACATTTCCGTTGAACATGTCCAGCAAATCGCGCAGGTAACGTGCCCCGGCATCAATGCTTTGTTTGGGGTCATAGAGGTTGGTCACCCCGTATCGCCTTCCCGTGCTGGGAATGAACTGCATCAACCCTCTGGCTCCTGCCGGTGACGTGGCATATTGCTTGAAACCGGATTCCTGGCGCATGACTTCCAAAATCAACCGGGGGTCCACTCCATGCTTTTGCCCGGCTTCCTGAATCATTTGATCCAGTTCCGCTTTCCCGGTGGAAACAGTCAAAGCGGAGAAACTGCGGGCCGCATTGGTTTTCGATTCACCGGCCACATATGAACTGGTCATCACCCAATTGCCGTTGGCATCGCGGGAAACACTCAGCATAGTCTGTGGACGTACAGTTTCAACGACTTCCTCTTCTTTGGGTTTGGCTTCTTCAGGCGTTGCAACAGCAACGGTTTCTGTTTTCTTGGCTGGTTGCGGGGCTGGAGCAGGCGGAGGAGCCGGTGTGGCTGTCCGCGGGCTTCCGAAATCATCGTTGGTCATCACCCGGGCTGGTTTGGCAGGTTGATTTTCTTCTTCCTCCTGGGCCAGGACAGCCTGTCCGAACCCAACCACGAGTACGAACAGCAGTACCCAACGGAGCAAAAGATATTTTTTCATTTCACTTGTTTCCTTTCACCAATTACACAAACGCCTGGCTGCATGTACCAAAATGATTGCATGTTTGAGTCTCTTTCAAAACCTGGAGCGTTTGCCGTGTCATTGCCTTTTTCAGCAGATGGAACCCAAACTGGTATGAATTTTCTGAATATGAATGCAGATTGTTTTGGAATAAAGCTGGGCAAAGGCAAGTCTAGTGTAGGCATAGGGGGCGTGCCTGTCAACTGGGGTTTTGGCTGGTGTTTCATGGCTCACCCAAGGACGGTTGTGCGGGTCGGGCAGTGTGTTCTCAAATATCTGAGTTGAAACAGACTTCGATGATTTCACCCGGCTCATTCACTTGAAAAACAGCAATGGAGTCGGTTCCTTCATGAACACTGGCCAGACAACAAACAGAAACTGATTGGTTGTCAGAAAGGACCAACCGACGGCGATACTGTTTATGCATGTGCCCGCACAAAACCAGTTTCGGTTTAAGCCACTGCACCACCAGTTCACTGATTTCATTGCCTACGCTGTCATAGCGCAGACTGCGGCGAACCTGCTCGAATTCAGCTTGGTCAGCCTCGTCAATGATATTGGCCGGCCATTCATGCAGCAACAGGATATCCACCCTGCCTTCCCGGTTGAGCAGAGGGTCAACGTCAGATTCGTTGAAGTACATGAAAGACTTATTGCTGACTGAGGCTATCCGGCTGATTTCCGGTCGCGGCTGGCTGTACCAATCGGCGTGGTAAATTCCTGACAAACCAACCACATTCAGACTATTGACGGTCAGACAGCCGCTCCGACCCAGATACTGACAGTTGTGAATGAGTTCCGCCCCGGCAGGAAACCGGTCCAGGTATCCGTAAGGCTCATGGTTGCCACCGATGAAATAAACCGGCCAGGGAAACGTTGCCTTACCGTTATAAAATTCCGGAAAGTCCCCCAACCGCCGATATTTCGACGGTGCCGCCATCGTGTGCAGATCGGCTTCATCCCGGTGCGGCTCAAAATCCCCGACCTGCAAGACAAATTCCAGCTTGCGCCGCAGCCGTTGCTCCGTGGCGGAAAGCAATTCGACCATGCGGAACATCCGGCCATGCACATCTCCGATGGCACCAAAATAAAATGGAGGCGGCATACGGCTCAGGCCTCATTTTTTCTTTCGTCTTAAAGCTCTATGGAATGCCCCAGTTCCCGCCACAACCGTATGGTTTGTTCCAGATGCGCGGCCTTCACAAGCACATAATCAGTATCAAAGGTGGAAAGCACAAAAACACTGATGCCGGCAGCGGCCAGCGGCGTAGTCAACGAAGAAACGATGCCGGTCATGGAAAAATCAAGCACGGCTTCAATTTTCAGGGCACGCCAGCCGGTTTCCGAGCGCGTGGCAGGTGGGACCGCCGCTTCCGGGCAGACGATGGAAAATTCATCCGGTGTGCGAGTACAGGAAAAAAACGAATGTCCCACAGCCCAGGCTGGCAATGGCGCATCCGCCGTCAGCCGACAGACCGCCAACACCTCCGGCAGCACGGAAACGGTAAATGAATACGTTCCTTCCCGGTCATTCATAGAGCAGGTAGTCGCGGCGGGTTTCGATAAAGGCTTCCATGTCGTCCTGCCACGTGGCGGAAATTTCCTCCCACGGCAGGTTTTCCTCAATCTGCCGCCGTAATACGTCATTCCCGACAATTACATCAAAGGGAAGCTTGTCTTCGACATATTCATAGGGCGGCTGTTTCCATTGAAAGTCATCCGGATGAAAGGCATGGATGGCTTTCAAAATCTCAACGGCAATCTGGAAGGAACGGAGGCTGGCCCGGTTGAGAATATGAACCTGCACCCCTCCGCAGATTTGCCCGACAAATTTATGGAACGTCGGCTGAAAAAACGTCGGGCGGAAATGGACGCCCGGTAATTGCAATCCGTTCAGATGGTCTGCCAGCCGGTAGGGGTTGATGTAGGGCGCGCCGATGATTTCAAACGGACGGGTCGTTCCCCGGCCTTCCGAAACCTGGGTGCCCTCAAACATGACCATGCCCGGATAGACAGTCGCCGTCTCAAGCGTCGGCATATTGGGCGAAGGCATCACCCAGGGCAGCCACGTTTTATCAATCCAGGTGGCACGGGTCCAACCAGCCAGCGGTGCCACCAGCAGTTCGCAGCCAATTCCGCAGGCTTCGTTAAAAAACCGGGCCAGTTCGCCCACGGTCATCCCGTGGCGCATCGGAATCGGGTACATCCCGACAAACGAGGCAAAGGCCGGATTCAGAATCGGCCCTTCCATGTCACGTCCGTTGATGGGGTTGGGCCGGTCAAGCACCACAAAAGGAATTCCCTTTTCCCGTGCAGCCTGCATTCCCAATGCCATCGTGTAAATAAACGTGTAAACCCTGGTTCCCACATCCGGCACGTCAAAGACCAGCACATCCACATCCCGCAGCATTTCAGGCGTGGGTTTGCGGGTTTTGCCATAGAGACTGTAAACCGGAACTCCCAACCGGCTGTCCTTTGGCCAGCCTTCCCACTCAATCATGTTGTCCTGCGTTTCCCCCCGGATTCCATGTTGCGGGCCAAACAAGGCGGTCAGTTGGAATTCGGTCCGGCGGGCGAACAAATCCGCTGCATGCTGCCAGCACATATCCACCGAAGCCGGGTTGACAATCAGGCCGACGCGTTTGCCGCGCAGCCACTCCATATGGTGGTCGAAAATACGTTCAAGTCCGGTCTGCATATTTTTTAGGGTCCAGGGTTCAGGGTCCAGGGTCCAGGGTCCAGGGTTCAGGGTCCGGGGTTCAGGGTTCAGGGTTCGGGGTCTTTTGAACGGATAATGGACAATTGACAATTATTTCCCCATTCAATCCTTCAGTTTATCAGTTATTTGAAAACCCTGGACCCTGAACCCTAAACCCTGAACCCTAGAAAACCCGCTGATATTCATCCAGGTCCAGTTTCCATACCCGCACACCACAAAACCGGTCGCCTTCAGGGCAAATCGGTTTCTTTTTGGCTTGCAGCCGTTGGGTGCAGGGTGGAAGCAAATGTTTTCCAATCAATGGATTGACCACCCGAATCTGGCGGGCTTCCTCAACCGAGGCGCGCCAGATTTCCTCCTGAGCCAGATAGCACAACCGCATCCGATGTTTGTGCTGGAGGTTGGCCAGGTCAGCCGATTCGGTAAAGCGGATGGAAACGGCATTCGGCAACAGGTAGAGGGCAAATTCCTCGCTGACGCCCAGTGCCAGCAGCCGGTTGATGTGATTCCAGGTCCGCTCCATGGTTTCGTGGTAAAGCCGCTCGACTTCCGGGTCCTGTCGAATCAGCTCCGGAGTGATGTAATCAGGCTCACCGAAATAATGCGCCGCCAGGACCGGACGGGAAGCCGGGGTCATCCGATGGCGCTGGTCCTGCGAATCCGCCGTATGGCTGATTTTCCGGCGAAAGGTATAGTTGGGGTGAACCAGCGTCCGGGCCAGTTTGGAATGGGTGGTCAAATTTAAGGATTCGCCCAGCAGACGGTTCTGCTGCGGTTCAAGCACCAGAGCAATTGCCTCCGCATCGCTCATCGCAGAGCCGGGAATTCCCAGCACCTCGCGTACTGAAGCAGCCAAAACCGTCTCATTATTGGTTTTATAATCCACCAGTTGCGAAATGTAGCCATTCAAACTGCGGTCGAACTCGCTGCAAAACTGTTTTCTGGAGGCCAGCGTGGTGCAGTGCTCGTGCGTTTGGAAAAAGGCGAATTCGGGAGTTTCCTCGATGGGAAGCGGTTCCTCTAAAACGGTTTGGTAGAGTGGGTCATGCGCCAAAAGGGCCTGTACCATCGCCGTCACCACTTCCCGCTGCTCTGCCGGCGTATCATATTGATTGCACAACCGGTAATACCTGAGCAGCGTGACGCCGCTGACCGTGTGGTACATGTAGGCAAACGTCGCCACCGGCAGCACATAGCGGGCGCATTCCAGTGCCCGTTTCCGCAACTTCGCCCTGATTTTTTTATCCTCGGTATTGTGTTTGGTAAAAAGCTTGTTGTACTCGCAGGCAACAATCGGCATCAGCCGTTCGGTCAGTTGCTCATAGGCTGCCGTTTGCTCTGCCATCGCGGTGGTGTAACAGGCAAGTGCTTCGCCTGACAGGGGGGGAATGGCATATGAATCGGGTTTCACCGCTACGTAACGCTGACTGACCTGCTCGCTGTTGTAAAACGGATGAGCGTGCAAAAAGCTCCAGATGAACTGCCGCGAAACGTTGGCAATGGCGAATTGGAAATGGGCGTGCTGGTATGTGGTGTGGTGCCCGGCCTGATAAATGCTCTGCGCCAGCGGTTCAAAATTTTCCGTGATGTCTTCGTCACGGATGATGCCTTTGCTCGAATAGCAGGTTTTGGCCGTTGCCACCACGTTTTTGAACGGGGTCGGAAAGGTCTTGGTGAGACTGACAACCGGTGGAGCTGAAAGAAATGGCTGGGACATAATCAGTTTAGGCAGAGACGTGCGAAATCATCTTCCGGCACTGCCATCAGTGCCAGTCCAAGTACGCCTCCACTGACGAACCACTGAAGTCGCATTCTATGCCACACGGATGCCTGCCGGTGCTTCTCAAACTCTTGGCTTGATTTCGTAAGTAACAGCATTAAAAGGCGTTTCCCAGGCCCGTACCTTGTACACCTGATACGCTTCGGTATCAATCATCCCGGCGACTTCGTGGAGAATGAACACCGCAATATTTTCCGTCGAAGGGTTCATTTCCCTGTCAAAGGGCGGCAGGTCATTGAGAAACTTGTGGTCCAGATAATCCATGACCTTTTTCGTTGCGGCGCGGACATCGCGGAAATCAACCAGAATATGACGTTTGTCCAATTTTTCGCCGCGCACATAGACTTCAATACGCCAGTTATGCCCATGGAGCGGTTCCGGGCCGTCGCCTTCCTCACGCAACCGATGGGCTGCACAGAAAGACTCTTCAATCATCACTTCAAACATAGCTGCAACAAGAATTCCTTCAAGAATTTCGGGGTAAGAGGATGGAAACGCGCAACAATAGTGAAAAACGAGGGGAAAGTCTACTACCGTGGCTGGTTGGCGGGCGCTCAATTGTTTTCCAGTGAAGAGAGGTTGGCTCCCAACAGAAGCAGCATGGCGGAGATAAATGCCCACATGACAAGAGTTACGGTTATATAAAAAGGCCCGTAAACACCTTCGAAATTCAACAGGGGCAGGCACCACGTGAAAACATACTTGGCCAGTTCCCAGAAAATTCCCACAAAAACCGCTGTGGGCAACACCCGCAAAACCGAAGGGCGGCGACTGGGCAGGCAATAATAGATGAGGAAAAAAATCCCGATGGTGATAGGCAGGTTGATGCACTTAATACACAAAAAAACCAATGTCCGCACCGCAGGCCAATTGAAAACCCCCGGAGCCGTGGCCCGCAACAGCCCCTGAATCAAGGCCGTGCTCAAAACTGACAGAAGGGTCAAAGCGCCACAGCCAAAAACCAGCCCAAAGGCGACCAACTGGCTGCGGATGGCAGACCGCCGTTCCCTAATTTTCCAGGAACGGTTCAAGGCATGTTCAATCGGGGTGAAAATTCCGGCACTGGTAAAGGCCAAGGTCCCCAGCGAAATGATGACCAATCCGCCGTTACGTCCGTACTGGCTGGTCACCACCCGCAAATTCCGAATGATAAAGTCCTGTGCAACTGGAAGATACGAATCCCTGAGCAATTGCAGCATGGCTTCGTACCCGTCGTGCCAGCCCAAAATGCTCCGGCAAATCACCAACATCAAAATGGCAAACGGAAAAAAGGAAAGGAGGGCATTAAAGGCGATGGCTGAGGCCAGAACGTAAACTTCCGAACTCGCCAAGTCGGAAATTGCAGGCCACAACCGTTGGGCAGTGCGGCCAATTCGATAGAAAAATCCGGAGGTTTCAATTGATTGAGCAGGGACCATAGCAAAGCGTTGGAAATCACATCTCCCAAAACATCAATCCAACTTTTACCATTTCGCCCCACTTGGCACAACGACCATTCGGCAGCCTCAAACCAGGGGGAACCCGATTCTGGCCGGTTCCCCGGATTTCACTTTTTCTTATGAAACCGAATCTGGCCTTTGTGGGTGGTGAGATGGATTTTCCCTCCACCCTGTCCGTATGAACCTATCAGTTTTCGGCTGCCGGGAATAAAATTGGCAATGTTGAGACCGCCCAGGTTGACATCGCCGGTGAACGCGGTGCCCGCCAATTGAAAACTGGCAGAGGCCGGAACCGTCAAATCAATTAAATTGTTAAACGACTGGAAGGTATAGTTCCCTTGCGGGCTGATGTCGCCGTCGTAAATCACCTTCCCGCTGGTGCTCCGGGCAATCACTTCGGTTCCACTGATATTGTGCAGCGTGATGTCACCATCCGTCGTTTCAACGGTCAGTTTGCCCTGCGTATCATTGACCGTAATGGCCCCGTCAATACATTTCAGGTCGAGGGTACACCGGGACGGCACGACGATTTCAAACCGGACCGGACCGGAGTTATCGTTTAACACCTCAAGCTGAACTTTGTTGTCAAGCTGTGTGTCCATCAATTTGGCCGATGGGGCCGAAAGCTCCGCTTTAATCCGAATTTCATTTCTTTCGGCTGTCGTGACCGTAATCGGACCAGTGATGCCCCGCAGTGAAAGTGAAGCAGTTTGAGGATTTACCTGATAGGTACGGGAAAAAACAGAGAGATTCCCGCTCAGTTCAGCCTCCGCTGCCCAGACCAGAGAGGTCAGGCTGAAACTGAGGACAAGGAAACCAAAAATGAGTCCACATTGTGGGAACCGAGTGATTCGAATCACAATTCCCCTCCCTATAAAGCAGCAAATTCCTGAAGCAGCCGGAGCTTTTCACGATAGGCAGCCAAAAGCATTTCTTCCGTTTCCGCATCATGTGGGTTTTCCTGCAAGACCGCAGCACATTCTTCCAGGGACTGGTCAATAATCGCCATGTTGCGTTCAAAAACCCGGCGGATTTGCGGATTCCAGTTCATTTTGCGACGGTCAAGCGATTTGGTCAGCCGCCCGATTGATTCGATCAAAACCGCCCGTTCCACCTGTGCCGGGGCTGCCGGAGGATCAAATGCCACCATTTTGGCCTGGGAGCCGGTATCTTTTGAAACAGAGGTCATGTGCGACAACACGGAACCCGGCTGATACGAATTTTGCACCAGTGTCCACCCAATCGCTGTCACAATCCCAAGAGAGAGCCCGACTGCGGCCAGAAACTGCGGCATTGTCAGGCGAATCTCAACATAACGGTTCAAAAATGAATGGACCCAGGTTTCCGACCAGGAGGAAACAGTTGCTGTCGCCAGTTTTTGCGGCGGCACTTTATGGGTGGTGAGGCTGGGACCTCCCATTTGAGGAATCAACATTTGCCCCGCTTCAACCAACTGACACAGTTCGGCATGCAGTGTCCGGCAGGCGGCACATTGCGATAAATGTTGTTCAATTTCAAATGCACAGGCTGCCTCAACCTCTCCGTCAAGGTAGTCTGAAAGCATGTCTTCACATTCCCGACAGTTCATATTGTATGTAGATCGCTGTGTTTGCTGGTGTGAGAGAATTGCCCAGGAGTGAGTATAGACAGGCAATTACGTCTCATGCTGACACGGAAAGTCAAGTGGTTTTTCAGAATTGTCCTTCAAGATTGCGGTTGCGATGCGACCTTACCATCATCGGTTGCCCTTTTGTGGTCCGGCAAAGCTTTCAGCCAAGAAGACCATCAATCTGTGAACATTCATGGTTGGGACGGATTGGGAAGGATTGTTTGGGTTGAAAACCATCGCGTACAGTCTGTTCCCCGGTCCGTTTCAGATGTGCCGTTCTGGCAAGTATGGTTCTCAATTGGAATTGGTTGTGCCAATATCGCCTCTCAAAGCAGGCAGGTTATCTCTGCGCAGATAAAAAACAACAGCTTCTGACAAAAACAGACTGCCTCTCAAAGCCCGGTATCAAGGAGCTCCCCCAATTGCCCCCCGGAAATTCAGTTTCACCGTTGTGGCGGTGATGGACTCTCAACACAATCTTTGAACCAAAACAGTCGGAGGGATTATGTCAAAAATGCGAGCCATACAGGTTCCGTATGCTCAGGGACCATTTGAACTGGTGGAGCGTGAGATTCCGGAGCCAGGCGTCGGAACCGTTCGCATCAAGGTTGAAGCGTGCGGCGTTTGCCATAGCGATTCCTTTACCAAAGAAGGGACCATGCCTGGAATTCAATACCCACGGGTTCCGGGTCATGAAGTGGCTGGGGTCATTGATGCGGTTGGCCCACAGGTAACCCAATGGAAGCCCGGTCAGCGGGTTGGTGTCGGCTGGCACGGCGGCCATTGTGGCGATTGCAGTTCCTGTCGGCGCGGGGATTTTGTAGCTTGTCAAGTGGCTCCACAGGTTTCGGGTATCACCCTGGACGGCGGCTATGCTGATTACATGATTGCCCCGGTGGGGGCGCTGGCTCTGATTCCGGACGAGCTTTCCGCCGTTGAAGCCGGTCCGCTCATGTGCGCCGGCATCACGACCTACAACGCACTCCGTAACAGTGGGGCACGCGGAGGCGATGTGGTGGCAGTGCATGGCATCGGCGGTCTGGGACATCTCGGCATCCAATTCGCTGCCAAAATGGGATTTCGAACCGTGGCCATTGCCCGTGGAAAAGATAAAGAGGCATTGGCTTTGAAGCTTGGTGCCCATCACTACATTGACAGTGCGGAGCAGGACCCGGTAGCCGAGTTGACCAAACTGGGCGGGGCAAAAGTCATTCTTTCAACTGTCACGAGTGGAAAAGCCATGAGTTCAGTGGTAGGCGGTCTGGGAGTCAACGGGAAACTGGTGGTGGTTGGAGCAGCCGACGCCCCGCTCGAAGTCTCCGGGTTGTGGCTTTTGTCGGGGCGGCGTTCGATTACAGGCTGGCCTTCCGGCTCGGCGATTGATTCGCAGGACACAATGGCCTTCAGTGCCTTGACCGGTGTCCGGTCAATGAGCGAAATCTATCCGTTGGATCGCGCTGGCGAAGCCTATGAACGCATGATGAGCGGCAAAGCCCAGTTTCGGGTGGTTTTGACCACCGGGCAGGCATAAGCAATAGGAGCCTGTTCACACCAAACTTCGGGTTTCGGGTTTCCGGTTTTGAAATGTCATCTTCAGAAATCAGGTCCAGGTTGCCGGGCCGGGAGGACGAAGGAGGAAGACCTGAAACCCAAAACCTGAAATTGATTCTTTCTCAAGCAGAGAATATTTTGCCACCCGCCTGGGTTTTGGCAGTATCCAAATATTGGTGAATGGTGAATGGTGAATGGTAAATGGATTACATTCACACCATTCACCATTCACCATTCACCATTCACCATTCACCAGAAAAAGCTCAACTTTCTATGGAGTCCATCTATTACGTCATGTCCTGGGCCTGCCACCGTTCGTGCCGGCATTGCTATGAGGACCGGTTTCATCCCTATCACGGAGCGGAACTCAAGACCGTCATGGCGGAGGCTGAGGCCAGTTTTCCCCGGATCATTGCCAATTTTCCCCGGTCAATGAAGTTTCGTGACCTGACGAAACGCGATACGGCTGGAAAATACCAGGAACAGGTAGGGAAAATCATCCTGGCCGGAGGTGAAATCCTGCTTCCGGCGGTGCGCGAAAGGGTGCTCTACCCGGCGTTGGAAATGCTCCATGAAAAATACCGGGAGGCGGGCGGCGTCAAGCTTGTCATTCAGACCACAGGAGACACATTAACGGAGTCCATCATTGAAGAACTGCTGGCCCGGCGGGTCTGGCGGATTTCCGTTTCGGGGATTGATTCATTTCACGACGGTCTGGAAACCAAGGAGGCTCAAGCCGCTTTGGTCGAAAAACTGACGGCCATGTTTGAGTCCTTCGGGATGAAGCCAACGGATTTGACCTCGGTTTATGATGAACATGCGGACAACCAGGAAGCGTCTTACATGTTTTTCGGAGCCCAGCCCGATTCCTGGATCGGCAAACTCTGGCCGCGTGGGCGGGCCTTTGAAAACGAACTTTCGACGGCGGAAATCACGGATAACTTTTGCAACCGCTGGTCGGGCGGACTCAATTTTTTACAATACCGCTACAGTGGTTCCGAAGTCTCGGTCGAGCCGAACGGCAACGTCTATCCCTGCTGCGTCAAGACCAAGGCTCCGATTGGCAGCCTGTTGGAGGAACCGCTGGAAGCCATGCTGGACCGGCTGGTTGGAAACCCGGTCTATGAAGCAATTGCAATGGGGCATCCGGAACGGATGGGCCTCACGCATGGCTGGGACCTGGATACATTTCTGGAAAAATCAACCATCACCTTGCCTTCGGGCCGCGTCTATCAAAACCTGTGCATTGGCTGTGACCGGTTTCACGAAGAAGTCTTGATTCCACTTCAACTGGCTCGTAAATCATCTGCCTTGGCTGCCAAATGACCGTCGAATCTGCCGTCCCCCCAAACCAGACTCAAAAGAAAGCGTTGCTGGTGTTTGCCACAGCGCTCGAACTGGATTTGGTGCAGCGCAAATTCCCCAAAGCGTTTCGCCCGCTCCTGGCTGCCTGTTCGTTTGACCAGAACCACCTACCGGAAGCGGATGTCCATCTCTTCACCACACCGGGATTTATCCCGGACAGACTGGGCTCCAAGGTCAACCATCATTACCAAAAGGGAAATTCGTTTGGCGAATGCCTGGAGCAGGCAGTCGAAACCCTGGCCGGCCTGGGCTATGGAAAAATTGTCATCATTGGGCGTGACTGTCCGGACCTGGAACTAAGTGACATTCAGGAAGCCTTTGCCGCGCTTGATTCACATCGTCTGGTCCTGGGGCCGGACCATCGGGGCGGCTGTTATCTGATTGCTTTGCAGGCTGCCGACCGTGGTTGCCTGCACCACATCCGCTGGCGGCAAAATACCGATTGCCGCGAATTACAAGAGCGTTTTGCCCTCGGTGAAACCAGATTGCTGACAGTCAAAATAGACCTCGACACGGTAGCTGACGTGCATTTGCTGGCCCGGTCGGGCAGCCGCTGGCAACCGCTGGCGGTTTTTCTCCTGACGGTTATTGCCTTTTATTTCACAGGTTTCCAAACCCTTTGGAGTAACCTTAGCCGGCGGCAGGAGCGGGCCCGCTGGCAGCTTCCCCCTCCTTCACTTGCTTCCGCAAACCGTACCTGAATTCAATCATCGCAAACCACTCCCTTTATGGTTTTGGTGGGGCGAACTGTGTGTCCGCCCTGATTTGACTCGAATTGGTGCAGGCGGACAGATAGGGTTGCCCTCCAACTTCCATTTCGATTCCATCGCCAGGTTCAACGACCCAAACCCTTCCTGGTTGCGATGAATATGTCCTTTTCTCCTTCTATACAAAGGTTTGGAAGCCTATGAACCCTCAAAATGTTTGTCTGTCGTCGTTGGCTGTGCCCCTGCGGCACATCACGGCCATTGTCGCTCTTCTGTTTGGTATAACTGGAGCTATGGCGGCTCAGGAAGTGCGGGCCGGATTTTTTGGCATGGTCAAAGACGGTTCCGGAGCTTTTATCAAGGGCGCAAGCGTCACTGTCACCGAACAGGCCACCAATCTGGCGCGAACGGTTGCCACCGATGAACAGGGACAATTCAAAATTCCCATCCTGCCGGCAGGAACCTATAGCCTGACAGTGGAAGCCCCCGGTTTTGCGGGGCAAAAACAAACGGATGTCGTGTTGCGAGTGGGTGATGAACGGCGGATTGATTTCCTGTTATACCCCAAAGGCGTGGAAATTGATTTTATCAATGTCACGGCTCCGATTACCGACAGTGCGGTGAGCACCCTGTCAACGGTCATTACCGGCGAACGGATTGCCAGCCTCCCGCTCAACGGACGCCAACTCCAGGAACTGGCTTTAACTGCACCGGGGGTGACGGCCAGCGGCGGATTTCGGTCCACTGCCTTTAATCAATTTGGACTGGCCACCCCAACCGACGGCAATGCCGGAGCTTTTTCGGTCAATGGTGCCGGTTCGCGTTCCAACGGTTTTTTTCTGGATGGAACGGACATCAATGTGCCGGAACAGGGTGTGATTGCTTTTCCACCGCTGGTCGAGGCGATACGGGAATTCCAGGTTCAGACCAGCGCGTTTAACGCCGAATTTGGCCGGTTTGCCGGTTCGGTGGTGAATTTGGTCACCAAATCGGGGACCAATGAGTGGCACGGGTCGGTTTACGAGTTTTTCCGCAACGATGCGCTGGATGCCAATGATGTCGTAAGCAAAACCAACGGCCTGCCCCGCTCGGTGCTCCGGCAAAACCAGTTTGGCGCAACCATCGGCGGCCCCATTAAACGAGACCGGATTTTTATTTTCGGGAATTACGAAGGCAACCGGGTCCGACAGGGGACCGGACCTTTTGCCAGTAACCTGCCGACTGCCGCACAACGCGGCGGATTGCTCAACTACCTGGGTTTTACTGACCGGAACGGAAACGGTGTTTTTGATGCCGGAGAGCCTACGGCTCCCGCCACACTCAATTTGGGGGGCCGGATTGCTCCGATTTCAAGCAAAATTCTGGATGGATTCATTCCCCTGCCAAACGTCACTGGGGCCGGGGCCAATTACATCGCCAATGGCCTTAACAAAATGAATGAAGACGCCTTTACGGTGCGCTTTGACGCCCAGGTGACGCAGCGTGACCTCTTGACAGCTCGTTACCTGTATGACGACCAGCGGCAATTTTACCCGTTTGATATTTTCTTTGTGGCGGCTTCGCTGCCAGCGTTTCCCTTCCCCAATCCGGAACGCCGTCAAACGGTGGCGCTTTCCCACACTCATACGTTTGCCAGCAAGCTGGTCAATGAATTCCGGTTTGGCCTCAACCGTCAGCGCAACCCGATTCCCAACGGAACCGACCTTGACCCGGCTTCGCTTGGCCTTCCGAACGGCGCACCCCAGAACCTGTTCGGGCGCGGCCTGCCCCGGATTGCCATCACCGGGTTTGGCGGAACGGGCGGGCAGCCGTTTGTGGACAACCTCGGAGCCTCCACCACCAACCGCACCCTGTTTCAGTACAACGACACGGCAACCGTGATTTGGGGCGCGCATACGGTCAAGTTCGGCGGAGAACTGCGCCGAGTGCAAATCAATTCGAGCGCCTACCGGGCCTTGCGCGGGGCTCTGACCTTTAACGGCACCCGCAATCAAGTCATCAATCCGAATATTCCGGGGAATGCCACAGTGGCTGCGCTGGCTGATTATCTGCTGGGATTGCCGGCACTGGCCACGATTGGAGCCTTTAACCCGACTCGTGGATTTCGCACCACAGCCTTTAGCGGTTTCATCCAGGATGAATGGCGGGCAACCAATCGCCTGACCGTCAACTATGGGCTGCGCTACGAAATTGATACACCACTGACGGAAGTCAACGGCCTGCTTTCAAACCTGATTCCGGGCACAGGAAATTTTGTGGTGGGCTCGCCGGAATTGCCCCGGTTGCACCAAATTGACCGGAATAACTTCGGACCCCGCGCCGGTCTGGCGTACCGTTTGACCGAAGATGGAAAAACTGTGATGCGGGCTGGGGCCGGGATTTTTTACGATAACGGGGTTTTGCAGGACCGGTTTGGCACGGCCCGTTCCAATGCCCCCTTCGGTTTGACGGCAATTGATTCAAATCCGACACCATTTCCGAAAGACAACAGTCCGGCCACGACGCTCACCCGGCTGCTGTCGCAGGGACAATCCACCGGGGCAGCCTCGATTGACCTGCATTTCCGCACTCCTTACGGGGTCCAATACAACCTGAATCTGCAACGGGAACTGCTTCCTGGTCTGTTGGCGGAAGTTGCCTATGTCGGACGCCGCACCCTCAATGCCTCGCGCCCGGTCAATATCAATCAGGTGGTGGCCAGCAACAGTCCGGCGGCGACGGTGCTCAAACAGCCGGTTGGTTCGCGGCCTTTCAACAACCCGAATTTGCCGCCGGGCGCACGCTTTTCCAACAATGTCAATCAACAGCAGTCCACCGGACAGGCGACCTACCATTCGTTACAGGTACGGCTGGAACGCCGCTTTGCCCAGGGCGTTTCACTTTTAAGCAGTTACACTTGGTCAAAATCAATTGATGATGTGAGTGGAATTGGGTCAGGAGCAGACGATACGCCGCAGGATGCCTATAATCTGCGGGCCCAGCGGGCGGTTTCCAACTTTGATGTGACCCATAAATTCGTGACCAGCTTCACGTACGAATTGCCGTTCGGAAAAGGAAAACGGTTCCTGTCCCAATCTGGAAAAATGGTGAACGGGCTGGTGGAAGGCTGGCAGGTCAACGGAGTCGTGACGGCACAATCCGGGCAGCCGTTTACGGTGACGGTGGGGTCGTTTGATTCGATTGCCCAAATCGGAAACCGGCGACCCAACCAAATCAGCGACCCCAGGCAAGATGTACCGGCAGGGTTCAGTTACAACCCAAAGGCTTTTGTGGCACCACCACCGGGACAACTTGGTTCGGTGGGACGAAACACCTTGCGCGGAGATGGCTATCAAAACATTGATTTTGCAGTCTTTCGCAATATCCGGCTGGCCCAACTTGGTGAGTCAGGGAGCCTGCAATTCCGGGCGGAGTTTTTTAACCTGTTCAACCAAGTGAACTTCACTCTCCCGGTGGGCACCATTACCAGCGCCGCCGCCGGGCGCTTTGTGAGCAATGCAACCACGCCCCGGCAGGTTCAGTTTGCCTTGAAACTGTCGTTTTAATTGAGAGTTGAGAGTTGAGAATTGAGAATTGCTTGGTTCGTTCCGTTTTTTCAGGAATGAGAAGCATTGTTCTTGCTTCCTGTCCAAAACTTACTGAAAACCTGAGCATTACCGAACCCTGGGAATATTCTCCATTCTCAACCCTCAATTCTCAACCCTCAATTCTCAATTTCTGTGGAAAACCTGTGGAAAAAGTCACCTTTTCTGTGGAAAACTGCCTTTTTCTGTGGAAAACCTGTGGAAAAGTGTTTAATTGGCAAAAGTGGGTCCAGCGCTTAAGGCTCAGGATTCAGGCTTTTCAGAAACCAGGGTTTTGAGATGTTGAATTGAGATTCAACCCTCAATTCATCCAAAACCGATTCAAAAAACCAATACCTTGCTTAAAAGGACCGCTGCTCCAGTTCGAGGACCTGTTGAATGGTGGCAAAAGTTTGGTCAAGTGAGTTGAGCACCTTGGCAGCCTCTTCCAAAGCCTCAGCCCGAATGCAGGTGTCGAGTTGCTGACAGAGTTCGGCAAAGCGGGTGATGCCAAATTGCGCACTGCCTCCGCGCAAAGCATGCAAGGTTACAGCCAATTGGCGCAGGTCCCGGTTGAGCAGGGCAATCCGGAAAGCAGTGATGCCTTCGGCAGTTGTCGTGATAAAAATATCCACAAGTTCCTGAACCTGAGGCTGGCCGAAATCCTGTCGAAATTGATTCAAAACCTGCCGCACGTTGCGGGAGATTTCTTCGTCTCCGTGAAGCATGCGGCTGTCACCCTGTACCGTATCCGGCAGCCAGCGCAGAAGCACAATGGCTAAATCTTCTGATTTGAAAGGTTTAGCCAGGTAATCATCCATCCCTGCCGCCAGGCACTTTTCCCGCTCACCTTCCATGGCATTGGCGGTCATGGCAATAATTGGCAGGTGGGCAGCCTCGGCTGATCTGGGGTCGGGGTGGGGAAATTCACTTTCCGATTTGCGAATCTCACTGGTTGCCGTGAATCCATCCATGACGGGCATTTGGCAATCCATTAAAACCAGGGCGTAGGAAATCTGACGCAACGCTTCCAATGCCTCCTGACCATTTCCCACCACATCAGCCCGATACCCAAGTTTTTTCAGTTGGTGCAACGTGACTCGCTGGTTTACAGGATTGTCATCAACCACCAGAATGCGGATACGCCCCGGATTGAGGGAATCCTGACGGGAGGAACCGCTTGGCTCCAGGGAAAACCGGGTGCCCACCTCTTCCGGCATGAGGGAGCCATCCCGGTCAGATTGCATGAGGGTGGCCAGGCAATTGAACAACTGAGATTGACGGACCGGTTTGGTCAGGTAAGCGTCAACTCCGATTTTGCGGGCCATTTGGCCATGTCCACGCTGTCCGAAGGCGGTCACCAGCACCACCCGAACCGGGTCAAACAAAGGTTCGGCCCGAACTGCCTGGGCAACTTCAAAGCCATCCATTTCCGGCATCACCAAGTCCAGCAACAGAACATCGTAAGGCTCACCCCGTTCGGCTGCCGCTCGCAATCGTACCAGGGCTTCCGCACCGGAGGCCACCGCTTCATGGGGCATCCCCCAGGATTGCAGTTGCCGGTCAAACATCCGGCGACTGGCGTCGCTGTCATCCACCACCAGCACCCGTAACCCGTGCAACTCCACCGGCGGGGAGTTGTTTTCAGTGACCGGAAAATGCAGGCCAAAGTCAGCCGTAAACCAAAAGGTTGAGCCTGTTCCCGGTTTACTGGATACCCCGATGTCCCCACGCATCATGCGCACCAGTCTGCGGCTGATGGCCAGCCCCAGGCCGGTGCCTCCGTACCGGCGGGTCATTGAGGTGTCAGCCTGCGTAAACGAATGAAATAAATGTTGCTGCGTTTCGGGGGCAATTCCAATGCCAGTGTCGGAGACTTCAAACCGGCAGGTGACGGATTCTCCCGGCGGAGGGAATGGAATGCCTGACGAGTCATAGACCAAAGGAAGCTCGATGGAATCCTCTCTCAAGGTTTTTTCGCCGTTTGTTTCGAAATCAGCAGGGACAACCACTGAGACATGCACCACGACCCGGCCCTGCTCGGTAAATTTGATGCCATTGCTGACCAAATTCATTAAAACCTGCCGCAACCGTCCGGGGTCGCCGCAAACCCAGGCGGGTACCTCCGGCTCCAGAAAAAACGCCAGTTCGATTTTCTTGACACGGGCCGCTTCGGCCAGCAATTCAAAAACATCCTCGACCACCCGCCGCATTTCAAAGGGAATCCGTTCGAATTCCAGCTTTCCGGCTTCGATTTTGGAGAAATCCAGAATGTCATTGATAATGGCTAACAACCCATCGGCAGATTGTCGGATGGTTTCGGCATATTCCCGTTGTTCCACAGTGAGCCTGGTTTCCAGCAGCAGTCCGGTCATCCCCATCACGCCATTCATAGGGGTCCGGATTTCGTGGCTCATATTGGCCAAAAATTCGCTTTTGGCCCGGTTGGCGGCCTCGGCCAGTTCCTTGGCTCGCTGCAAGGCGTCCTGGGCTCGTTTGATTTCCGTCATGTCTTTGACAACGGACAGCCGTGCCTGACGGCCTTCATAGAACAACCCATGCCAAAACACCTCAACCTCCAGAAGATTGCCGTTTTTGGTGCGGTGGCGGGTTTGCCGGGCTGCATTTCCTTCATGTGGTGTGTTTTTGAGCGTTTCGTGCAGCAAGGGCAGGGTTTCCGGCAGTTCCAGCCCCTCAATGGTCATGCTCAGAAATTCATCCCGGCTGTAGCCATAGAGGGAAACGGCTGCGTGATTGACTTCCAAAAATCTCAGGGTTTCAACCTCAAAGGCCCAGCTCGGCAGAGGGTTTCCGGCAAACAACTGTTGATAGCGGTCGTTGCTGTCTTTCAGAGCGCGCTCTGCCTGTTTGCGACTGGTGATGTCACGCACGAGGGTCAACACTTCCTCGTCGCTGATGGCCACCACGCGCGCCTCAAACTCATAAATTTCAGCTCCGACCCGCAGCCGATATTCAAACATCACAGGGTGATTGGTCCGCAACGCCTGATGAATAGCCTCCAGGTTTTTTTGTGCGACTTCTGGAGGCAATCGTTTATGAACGGTACTGCCGATAATCCGGCTTGGTTCTATCAGCAGTTTGACCCCTTGCGGGGCTCGGAAATCGAGGTACACCCCTTCTTTGTTTTGCCGGACCATAAAATCGGGGATGGCATTGAGCAGGGCACGGGTTTCGGCCTCACTGCGGCGCAGGGCTTCCTCGGCCTGTTTACGCTCGGTCATGTCGCGGGAATTCAGAATGAATCCGCGAATGTCAGGGTCTGGCAGCAGATTTTGAACAATCGTTTCAAAGGTATGCCAACTGCCGTCTTTGATAAAAGCCCGGCACTCAACCGTAAACCGTTTGGTTTTCGACTGAGGGTCAACGGCTTTGCTGAAGACTTCCAGTGCATTGGGAAAATCATCCGGATGAACAAACTCAAAGACGTGTCGGCCAATGAACTCAGGCGGCTTAAAGCCCGTCTGGCGATAGACGGAAGGGCTGGCATAGCGAATCGTTCCGTCCACATTGAGCACCGAAATCAGGTCGGAGGTGTTTTCAATCAAAGACCGGAAATAGCGTTCGCGTCGTTCGAGCGCATCCTGCATGTGCCGGCGCTCGGTGATGTTGCGACCGACGCCCTGTACGCCAATCGGCTCGTTGGTTTCGGAACGAACCAACTGAGTGCTGATTTCAACCGGAATAAAGGTACCGTCTTTGGCCCGGAAATCAATTTCATAGGTCGTGAATTGTTCACCATCCAGCTTGCGTTGAATCATGAAGCGGACTCGCTCCAGGTCATCAGGCCGAACCAAATCCGCAATGTTGAGCCGAACCAGTTCTTCTTTGGTATAACCGCTCAACGTTTCACCGGCGCGGTTGACATCAATGAAATTGCCCTGGAGGTCGTGGGTGTAAATGATGTCGTTGGCATTTTCAAACAGGTCCCGAAACCGCTGTTCCGTGGCACGTAAGGCTTTTTCCATCTGCTTACGGGAGGCCACTTCACGAATAAAACAGCGGATATAGACCAGCCGGTCTGCCTGCCAGTATCCGTTGGCATTGATAAAGACATCTTTGACGGATCCACTCCGGCAGCGAAGCTGGGCTTCAAATTCAAGCAAGGTTTCCCAATTGGTCAGGCGCATGACAAAGTTGTCAATCTGATTTGGATTGACAAACAGGTCAAACATCGAACGCCCAATCAGCTCATCCCGGCTGTACCCGCACAGTTCGCATTGCGCCCGGTTGACCTGCACAATGACACCACGGGCGTCAGTGACCTGGATGCCCATGGGCGATGCCTCGAAAAAATCAATCAGGCTTTCGCCTCCTTCCAGCCTAAACCCGGCGGCTGGTTCAAATTCATCAGGCGTGTGAGAGGCTTCCGACATAGAAAAAAGCCGATTTCGTGAACTGAATGCGAGCTGGTGCGAGGGAATGTGTGAGAATCTTAATGATTTGATTCTAAGAGTCACTGAGAAAGATTGCAAAAATATTGCCCGGAAAAGATTTTACGGTTGAGTCTGGAGCTACCCCATTCACCATTTTTCATCTGGCGGATACAATAGCCGGTTACGGGCAGCCTCCTTTCCATTTCAAACTGTGAATGAACCGCTATGAAAATTCTCCTGACTGCCTTTGAACCATTTGGGGGCGACACCATCAACCCAACCCAGCAGATTGTTGAACGGATTGCACTCAGTCCGCCGCCAGGCACTGAAGTTGTGTTTTGTCACCTGCCGGTCACGGCTGATGCCGCTGTGGAGCAAACCCTTGCCGCTTTGGCTAGGGAGAAGCCGGACGGCCTGATTTCCCTTGGTCTTTCGGCGCTCTGTGGTCAGATTACGCTGGAACGGATTGCCATCAATCTGGACGATTACCGGATTCCCGACAATACCGGGCACCTCCGCCAGGATGAACCAATTGTGCCGGGCGGACCGCCGGCATACTGGACCCGCTTGCCTCTTCGCCGCATGTTTCACCGGCTCCAGGCTGAAAACATTCCGGTCCAATATTCCAATTCAGCCGGGACATTTATTTGCAATCACCTGTTTTATGTCTTGCTGCATGTGCTGGAAAGCCAGAAACAGGCATTGCCGTTTGGGTTCATTCACATTCCCTGTTCCCCGGAAATGGTCCAAACACAATCTGAACGGCCCTTTTTGCCGCTCACAGTGATGACTTGCGGCATTGCCCTTTGTGTTGACCAATTGGCGCGTCATATTCGACTTGAATCCGGTGAGTGGGAGCAGGTAAGATAAACGACGCCTTCAAATACCCAAAAAACCGCTTTCATTTTCTTGTTTCCTCAACCGAATTCACGCTCCCAACCAGGAGGTATTTCCTATTCGCACGATGAAAGCACGAATTTCACCACGAGCAGGTTGAACCGACCCCTTCTGGCAGGATGTCGGCGACCTGACTCCGCATCCAAACCAGCAGGGAGGTCTGTTATGGGCAAGCGTCCACCATCCTTTGATTCACTTTCCGAGTTTGAAAGACTCACATTTCGCCTCAGTCGGCTTTCTGAAGCTGAACTCGTTCAAGTCCACGATTTTGTGGACGAGCTGGAAACATCCCGCCGTCGCACACCCCAACCTGAAATTTTTGAGGACGAGCTATTAGGTGTTCTGTCCATTGCCCCGGAAAACATCCGGGCCCGGCAAGTCTATGCCTGGGAACAAATCCGTCGCCGGGCTGCCGGACGGGGAGATGCCTGAAAAACAGGGTTCAAGGTTCAGGGTTCAGGGTCTTTTTAATTGAGAATTGAGAATTGAGAATTGAGAATTGAAAGCCAATTCACAACCTCGATTTTTCTGATAGGCGAAACCTCTGAACCCTGAACCCTGAACCCCAAACCCTGAACCCTAAACCCTAAACCCTAGACCCTAGACCCTCCCCTTTGTGATTGTGCCCCCCAGCGTATCAACCTCCGCCAGAAGATTTCGGTTTGCCGAGACAGCCTTGGTGTGGACGATTTCGTTGCTGACGGGAACCAGCGTGCTGGGATATTTGTTTTTCCAAGGCTGGACCAATCTTTATGGTGATGGTCAGGCGCACGTGGCAATTGCCCGCAAAATTGTGGATATGAATCCGCAGGCCAGTCTGTGGGAGCATTATGTGCAGTTTGGCAGTCCCTGGCTGCCGCTCCAGCATGCCCTGATGTTGCCGCTTGTGTGGAATGATTATCTGTGGCGGACGGGTTTGGCTGGCAGCCTTGTTTCCTGTGGGAGCTTCACGCTGGGAGGCTGGTTTGTTTACCGCTTGGCTTGCCTGCACTACCGCCGGAAACCAACCGCCCCCGCCCTGGTTTATTTCGGAGCGCCTGCCCTGGCGCTGGGGGTCTACCTGCTCAATCCAACGCTTTTATATTTGCAAGCCACTCCCATGACAGAAAGTCTCTTTCTGGTCACCCTGGCCGGAACCGTCTATTTTCTGCGGTTATGGGCGGAAAACGGACGGGCTCAAACATTGGTACTGGCCGGAATTTTTGCCACGCTGACGACACTTGCACGCTATGAAGGCTGGGCCTTGCTTCCTTTTGCCGGAGTCCTGGTTTTGTGGTTTTCCAGGCAACCCGGCTGGTACAAAATCCGGGACGGATTCCTGTGGGGCATTCCCGCTGCCTGTGGGCCGCTGTACTGGTTTTGGCATAACTGGGCCATTTACGGACGGGTCACTGAGTTTTATTCCGGCATCTACTCTGCCAGCGGCTACTATGCCCGGCATTCAGACACCCTCAGTTACCTGAGTTTTGCCGTGGGGAATCCGGTCTATGCCCTGCTCATCACCCTGCTGGCAGTCGGCACCTGCATGGGACCAGTGACGTTTGTGGCTGGCGGCTGGGGTGCAATGAAGAAAGTCCTGGGAGTCTTGGGAGTCTTGGGAGTCTTGGGAGTCCAAAAAATGGGAAACCAAACGTCCAAAGCTAAACAGTTGGAAAAGGTCTTTGCCCTCCAAGACTCCCAAGACTCCCAAGACTCCCAAGACTCCCAAGACTCCCAAGACATAATCCTGCTTTTATTATTTATTCCAGCAGTCTTCACGGCTTATAGCGTTTACAGCGGAAATATCCAGATTTATCCGCTGTTTCTGAATGTCCGCTATGGCATTTCGCCCTTGGTCGGACTGGCGGTTTTTGTGCCCCGGTTGCTGTTGCCCAAAGATGAAAATGAAGCGTCCGCCCAACGTCTCCGGCTTCGTTTTGTCGTGTTGTGGGCGTTGGTGCTGGTTCAATCAGCATGGCTTTTACAGCATGGCTTTTCGCAGTTGGCAGTATTTCAGGAAGCCAACCGGGCGCAGGCGTTTCGCGTAGTGCAGGAACGGGAACTCTTGACCGAATACATTAAAAATCATCCGATTCGTGAAACGATAGCCATGCACTCCGGCGAAACCGCTCCGCTGATTGCCGGGAGCGGCTTGGTTTATGCCCAGATTGTTCACGAAGGCACCCGCACCTGGCACGACCTGCCCCAAGGAATCCCAGCCTCGATTGAGTGGATGCTGTACCGTGAGGGGGACGACCTTCACCGCATCCTGGAACAAAAACCGCTCGGTGCGGAGCAGTTTCGTCCTGTTTGGCAAATTGGAAGCCCGGCTTTGGTGCTTTCGAAGAGAAGCAGGTGATTTTTGGTCAGTGGTGAATCGTAAATGGTGGAGAAATCAAGGTTCAGGCCATTCATCAGGAACTTTTTGGCAGTACTTTCCCTTTGGTCCTCAATCCTCAACCCTCAGTCCTATTTCTGCATACCAAAATCCGTCCCGTTCCCAGGTTGCACCGGTTTGGACCGGCACCGGTTGGCGAAAAATCGGCCCGGCGTAGACAAATGAATGAAATTCCCCGTTTTCCCCGCAGGGGTCAGCCGTGGGCGGAAGGGCTGCGACAAAAGCGGCATCCAGGCGGCGGCCAACCAGAGTCGGGGTGAGCACCTTCGGGTCAATACAGGTGACGATGGCCTCAAAACCCAAGGCACAAAAGGTTTCCATGAGCTCCTGTGTGTTTCGCTGCCAGAGCGGGAACAACCCTTCCATCCCAAGCAGGGCCAGTTTTTCCTCGCGGTAGGTGCGCAGGTCCGCCAGAAAAATATCCCCAAAGGCGACCCGCCGGACTCCTTCGGCCTGGAAACGGGTCAACGTATCGCGCATCCGGGCTTCATAGATTTCATTGGCCGGAAATTTGGGAATTTCGACCGTCACTAACGGCAAACCCAGGGCGGCGGCCTGTGCTGCAAGCAAAGCGCCGGGAACTCCGTGCATGCTGATACTGTGGTCGGTTTCAATGACGGTGGTGAGCAGGGCTACGACTTCATAGGTGCCGTTACGTTGCAACTCATAGAGTGTCAATGCACTGTCTTTGCCGCCGCTCCAGGAAAGAAGGATTTTTTCGCGCATAATTTCATTTGCCATTGCCCATTTGCCATTTGCCATTTTTTTCAGGTGTTGCCATCAAATGCAAACAAGTCAATGCGCTTATGCAAAGACTCAAAATGGCACAGTAATTCTCGATTGAGCGAATTTTGAAAAATGTCAGGGCTACGCCTGGAGGTGTGAGGGTTTGTAACCTCTTGAAAATTAAAAAGAAAAGAATTTTCACGCCTCAAGCTGTAACTCTGACTTCAGCCAAACCGGGAATTGCTGGAAATCGCAAATCGCAAATCGCAAATGCGTTATTCTTCCAACGCTTTGACCACGACCACGGTTAAATCATCGTCGAGGACGGTTTGCTGACTGAAAGCGCGCACTCCATCAAAAACGGCCTGCACAATTTCGCGGGCTGGCAGCTCGCGGGCCGGTCGAATGAGTCCAACCAAACCGTCAACACCCAACTCGATTTCATCCCGCTTGGCCTCGGTTGCGCCGTCGGTATAGAGCACCAGGATTTCACCAGGTTTTAATTTGCGCACGCATTCCTTGTATTCACGGTCTTCAAACAGCCCCAATACCGTATTTCCACACGAAATTTCCTGATAGGTATCGTCCTGCCGGATGAGCAGCATGGGGTTGTGCCCGGCATCGGCAAAGGTAAAACGACGGGAAAAAGGGTCAAGCACGCCATAAATGGCCGTTACATACTGCGGACCGGTGACGCTTTCCCAAAGCAGATAGTTGACCTTGCGAAAAACGTTGCGCACCGCGAAATCATTGCGCACCTGTGCCCGCAGAAAGGCCCGAAAGCTGGCCATAATGAGGGCCGAAGGAATGCCTTTCCCGGAAATATCCGCAATGGTGATGCCAAGTTGCTGATTGGCAAACGGAATAAAGTCAAAATAATCGCCGCTGACCTGTTCAGAAGAAAAATTCGCCCCGGAAATATCAAACCCTGGCACCACCGGGTCACGGTCCGGCAGCAGGCTTAACTGCACCTGTCGGGCAATGGTCAGTTCGCTTTCAAGGCGTTTCTTTTCCAGTCGCTCCTGATGCAAAAAGGCTTTCTCAATGGAAATGGCAACGGTTTCGGCAAAAAAGGTCAGGATTTCCAGGTCGGCTGCCGTATAGGCGTTCACCTCGTGGCTTTCGAGGTTGAAAGCGCCAATCACCCGATGGTTAGCCCGAATCGGAGCCACGATTTCCGAACGGGTTTGGGAATTGGCTTTGACATAGCGGCGGTCTTTGGTGACATCGGGAATAATCACACCACGCCCGTTTTGGACCACCCAGCCGACCAGCCCCTCACCGACCTTGAGGCGTAAATTGTCGAAAAACTGCTGGTCGTACCCGCGTTCCACCTGCGCCCGAATCCGTTTTCCGTCCGTGTTTGGTTCAATAATGTAAATGGCAGCCACGTCATAAGGGACAAAGGCATGCACCGCCTCAATAATCAGATTCAGGATTTCGGCTGCATCAAGCGAAGTGCTGATTTTATTCGTGATGGCATGAATCACCTGAAACTTGGCTTCAGGCGTCAGGGATGAATCAGACAGATAGAGCGGATATTCCTGAGTCTCTTCAAAAAGGGGATTATTATCCATATTGGTCTGGAGGTGGCTCAAAGTGTGGCCTACTTTACACGCCACTCTCTGCGCTGTACAACTGACTAGGGGCAAACATTTTGCAAATGGTGAATGAAGCAGGTGCCTGTTTTTTTAGCAAGCCAGCGTTGATTTACCATGCACCATTTACCATTCAGGCATGATTGCAGACAAAACCACACATTTACGAATTGCCATTATCGGGGCCGGGCCGGCTGGCTCAATGGCAGCCGGGGAACTGGCTCAATTGGGTCATACAGTACGCCTCTATGACATGCACCGGGGTGCCTGGGAAAAACCCTGCGGCGGAGGTGTGACAGCCAAAGCATTGCGGCAATATCCTTTTCTGCATCAGGTTGAGACAGCCTATCCGCGCCAAACGATTACCGAAATGGAGCTGGTTTCGCCCCGTGGACGCTCACTCTGCCTGCAACTGGAAACCGAATTTGTCATTTTCGCACGTCAAACGCTTAACGCCTGTCTGCTCGAACGGGCGTGCGCTGCCGGAGTTGCCTTCATTCCGGAACGCGCCACGGCACTTGCCCCTGCTGGTGACGGCTGGCGGATTACCACTCCGGCAACGACTTGGGAGGCTGATTTTCTGGTGGGGGCCGACGGCTGCACCAGTTTCACCCGGAGACAGGTGGCGGAAAAACTGCCTGACGAAGACCAGGCCATGTGCTGCGGTTACTACCTTCCGGCTGCCGGAACCACTCGTGCCGTAATTGCATTTCCGCCTGATTTCACCGGGTATGTCTGGGCTTTTCCCAGGGTGGACCATATTTCCTACGGTATCATCAATGCGTGCGACGAATATCCACTGACCCGTTTGTGGGAAATTCTGGATGCGTTTGTCCGCCAGCACAGTGGAACCGGACTGCCCCAGGAAAAAAGCAAATATGCCGCCCGTGTGCCAATGCTGCGGCGGGAAAGTTGGAAAACGATACGGAACGGGGCCAAAAACTGGGCCTTGGTTGGCGATGCGGCGGGACTGGTGGACCCGATTACCGGCGAAGGAATTTATTACGCGCTTCGTTCGGCGGAACTGCTGGCGCAGGCGTTTCGCGCCGGAACTCCGGAACTTTATGAACAACTTTGGCGGTCTGAATTTGAAGCTGATTTGAGTGAATCATCCCGCCGGTTACAGCGGTTTTATCGAGGAAGGATTTTTGGCGGGCCGGTGCTGGAGCGCATGTTCCAGGTTGCCCGCTTTCATGGCGGCGTGGGGGAAATTCTCTCACAGGCGCTGGCCGGAGACATTGACCATGTGACCCTCAAACCACGATTGGTCAAAAGTTTGTTCAATCCCAGAACCTGGTTTGGCGCAAAGTAGGCCATTTTCGGGGCATCGAAGTGCCCCAGAGGGGCGCAATCTGATAGCCAGGGTATGGAGCGGAGCGGAATCCCTGGATAACGGATTCTGTCACCCGTTGCGCTTCGGCAGGAGCGCTATCATTCTCAATCAAAGAAATTACTGGTTTTGAATGATAATGCGCCCCTTCAGGGCACAGAAAAATTTACACCTTGGATTCCAGGGTTCCGCTCCGCTCCACACCCTGGCTACCAGATTGTGCCCCTTCGGGGCATTTGCGCTTTGCTTATGGCATAACCAAAACCTGAAGCTGCGACGGCATGGCTTTTGAGCGGTACACCCGTTGAGTGGCTTTCTGGTAATCCGCTTCGGTGGCCTTGTAGATGTCCATGAATTTCTGCGGATTGCGGTCCACCATCGGAAACCACGTGCTTTGAACCTGAACCATGATTTTATGGCCTTTCATAAACGTGTGATGCACATCGCGCAGTTCATATTCAATTTTGGTGGGCTGGTTGGGTGTCATCGGTTCCGGTTTTTCATAGCTGTTGCGAAATTTGGCCCGCAGGACCTCCGCCCGAACCAGTTGTGCAAACCCGCCCATGCGAACGCCCGTCGGATTTGGGTCCGGGTCGGGCGTGTCATTCGGATAGACATCAATCACCTTGACGATGAAATCGCAATCGGAGCCGCTGGTGGAGGCAAAAAGTTTCGGCACAATCGGCCCCGCCAGCGTCATGTCCTCTTTCAACACATCGCTTTCATAAACCAGGACATCCGGGCGGTTGGCCGCAAACCGCTGGTCTTCCACAATGAACGTCCGTCCGGTGGTGACCCGCGTTTCGGCAGTCACCGGCACCGGTTTGGCCGGGTCGCTCACATATTCGTCAAAGGCTTTCGGATTGGCTTCCGTCGGTGGTTCGAAGGAAAGTTTTCCCTTGGGGTGCAGGTACAGCGATTTGGCCTGTGCGTTTTTCGGCGGCCACGATTCGTACTTGTGCCACTGGTTGCGCCCGGTTTCAAAAATCACTGCTTCGGGTAGTGAAAGCGTGCCTTTGTCTTTCAGAAAGTAGTTGAAGAACGGCAGTTCAACCTCTTTCCGGTACCAGAACGACTGTTTCGCGCCAAACTTGACATTGCCAAGCGCATCGCCGTCCGTCCGCGCCCAGCCGCCGTGGACCCAGGGTCCCATCACCAGCATGTTGAACGCCTTGGGGTTGTTTTTCTCAATCGCCGCATAGATTTTGAGTGGTCCGTATAAATCTTCCGCATCAAACCAGCCCCCCACCGTCATCACCGCAGGCGTGATGTTTTTCAGGTGTTGCGGCACATTGCGGGCCTTCCAATAGTCGTCATAGGTGCCGTGGGTCATCAACTCATTCCAGGTGGCCAGTTTTTCGTGGAAATAGTTTTTGTTTGCATTCGCCAGCGGTCCCAAATCACGGAAAAAACGGTAGCCGTCCGGTGTCTTGTGGTCAAAACGCGGCCCGTAATCTTTGGTTGGACCGTTGCGCGGCGCATCAAAATAGGAAAAAAAGTTAAAGGCATCCGGCAGGTAAAAAGCTCCGTTGTGGTGGAAATCATCCCCAATAAAGGTGTCAGCCATCGGTGCCTGTGGGGAGGCCGCCTTCAGCGCCGGATGCGCCTGCATGATTCCGGCAGCCGTATAAAACCCCGGAAAAGAAATGCCCCACATGCCCACCCGACCATTGTTGTTCTGAATGTTTTTCAGGAGCCATTCGATGGTGTCATAGGTGTCGGAGCTTTCGTCCACCTCCGTCCCTTTTTTATTCGGGTTGTGCGGGGTCATGAAAATGAAGTTTCCTTCGGACATGTACCGTCCGCGCACATCCTGATAGACGAAAATAAAACCCTCTTTGGCCATTTCAGTCGAGGGTCCGATGGCGTCCTTGTATTCATTGGGTCCGTAAGGGGCCACACTGTAGGGCGTCCGGCTCAACATAAAGGGATATTTTTGCGAGGTGTCTTTCGGAACATAAACCGAGGTAAAGAGTTTCACCCCATCCCGCATCGGGATGGGGTATTCAAATTTCGTGTAATGTGCTTTGACATCAAAGGTTTCCTGAGCCTGGAGCGTTCCTGCCAGGGCTCCGCACAAAAGAACCAAAAAGGCTGCCGTTTGGGCAAACAGTCGGAAATGTTTCATAGACTTCCTGTCCGGTGGTGAGTTCCGCCTTCAGGCGGCAGTTATGAGTTCCGCCTTCAGGCGGCTGAAAAGGAAAGAACCGATTCCTTTTCGCTTTGATTTTGGGATGGAAGGAAAACTGAGGGATGCCTTTTATCATCACGGCCAGCGGTTGCCAATCCAAATCATCTGTCCGGTTTGGGTCTTGATTGAGGTTGGGCGACGCCTTTTCTTTTGATTTTCATTCACCAATTCCTGTCAGTTATGGTATTGTCGGGCGCATTTTTGTGCAGACCACTCATGCGGATCATTTCAGGAAAGTTCAAAGGCAGGCGAATTCAAACGGTGGATGGACTGGAAGTCCGCCCCACCTCTGACCGTTTGCGCGAAACGTTGTTCAATATTCTTTCCCCTGACATTGACGGAGCCACGTTTCTTGACCTTTGTGCCGGTTCCGGCGCAGTTGGAATCGAAGCGCTCAGTCGGGGAGCCGAGCATGTGACGTTTGTTGAACATGCCCGCCGCGCCATCACCATGCTGGTGGAAAACCTCCGTGTCTGTCACATTGAGGAAGGGGTGGATGTCGTCCAACGCGACGTGGTGCGGGCGCTCAAACAACTGGTTTTTGAAGAGCGTCATTATGATTTGATCTTTTTTGACCCGCCCTATGCTTCGCATGTCTACGGGCCGGTGATGAGCCTGCTGAGTGAAACCGAACTGCTCGACACGGAAGGCCGCCTGATTGCCGAGCATCACAGCAAACACGAAATGCCTGAAACCATTGGGCATCTGCGCCGCTACCGAGAGGTTCGCCAAGGCGAATCGTGTTTGAGTTTTTATGCCAGAATTTAATGAGGGTTTCGGGGTTCAGGGTTTCGGGGTTCAGGGGTTTGAAAAACCATCCATGCTCATGGTTGATTTGCTTCCATCCAAACCCCTGAACCCCGAAACCCTGAACCCTGAATCCTGAACCCTAAAAAACATGTCCCAATACGTTCAGCAGGTTACGGACCATATTCGCTATCAACTGCACCAGATTGTGGTGGGGCAGGATGCCGTGATTGACCAGATTTTGATTGGCATGTTTGCCGAAGGCCACGTTCTGCTCGAAGGCGTGCCCGGTACGGCCAAAACCCTGCTCGTCAAAACCCTGGCCCGGATTATCGGGGCCGGTTTCAACCGGATTCAGTTTACCCCCGACCTGATGCCGTCTGACATCACGGGCACCAATATTTATAACCTCAACACGGGGGTTTTCACGCTGCGCCAGGGGCCGATTTTTACGGACCTCCTGCTGGCTGACGAAATCAATCGGACTCCGCCCAAAACCCAGGCTTCACTCCTTGAGGCAATGGAAGAACGACAGGCCACCATTGACGGCGAACGGCACCCGCTGTCGCCGCTCTTTATGGTGATGGCAACCCAGAATCCGATTGAATATGAAGGGACCTATCCGCTCCCTGAGGCCCAGTTGGACCGGTTTCTGCTGAAAATCCTGATTGACTATCCGACGCAGGAGGAGGAACTGCACGTGATTGCCAACTGGAACGCCGGATTCAATGCACGCCGGTTGCAGGAAATTCCCATCACGGCACTTTCCGATTTGACCATCATTACCGAATGCCGCGCCCAGGTGCGGGCCATTACGGCTGAAGCAGGCGTTCAAAAATACATCGTGAATTTGATTCGGGCCACACGGGACAATCTCAACCTCAGTTGGGGAGCCAGCCCCCGTGCGGCAGTCGCGCTTTTGATGTGCTCCAAAGCACGGGCCGCCATGAGCGGGCGGGCGTTTGTCACCCCCGACGATATTAAAGGAATCGTCAAGCCGGTCTTGCGGCACCGGGTCGTGCTGAAATCCGAAGCGGAAATTGACGGCATCACTCCCGACCAGGTGGTTGACGAAATTGTGGCCAGTGTCGAGGTTCCCCGATAAAAACACAAACGCAGGAATGATTGCGACTGCTCCCAGGTTGAATTTGACCGGAGAAGCAGGGTACCGTACAAAGTTTGGCAAAGATGCCCCCTTCGGAGACTGGCTCAAGCCGAAACCAAAGGCGTAAAGCTGATTGGCAAAGAGTGAACGGTCAGTGATTTTTTCACTGCAATGGCTGTTTGCTTCGCCATCTGCCATTCACACTTTACGATTCACCTTCTGCCAGTTTTTTCCGATTCCATACACTACATTTTCAGGAAACGTCATTATCTTTTATGGCTCGAACGATTCGTGCTCCTCGCGGAACCTCACTCATGTGCAAAGGCTGGCAACAGGAAGCCGCCATGCGCATGCTTATGAACAACCTGGACCCGGATGTGGCCGAACGTCCGGAAGAACTCATCGTCTATGGCGGCATCGGCAAAGCCGCCCGCAACTGGAACTGTTTTGATGCGATTGTCAGCAGTCTGCACACGCTGGAAAACGACGAAACATTGCTGGTGCAGTCCGGCAAGCCGGTCGGGGTCTTGCGGACACACGAAATGGCTCCCCGCGTCCTGTTGGCCAATTCGAATCTGGTGGGCAACTGGGCCAACTGGGATGAATTCCGTCGCCTGGAACAGATGGGGCTCATGATGTACGGCCAAATGACGGCGGGAAGTTGGATTTACATCGGCACCCAGGGCATTTTGCAGGGTACCTATGAAACCTTTGCCGCCGTGGCCGACCGGCATTTTGGCGGCACGCTGGCTGGAAAACTGGTGATTTCCGGCGGTATCGGCGGAATGGGCGGTGCCCAGCCGCTGGCTGCGACCATGAACGGCGCGGCCTTCCTCGGAATTGACGTGGACCCGTCACGGATTGAAAAACGGATTCAAACCGGTTACTGCGACCGGATGACCGTCAATCTGGACGAGGCTCTGGGCTGGCTGGAAACGGCCCGCGCCGCACAGACCCCGCTTTCGGTGGGGCTGGTGGGCAACTGTGCCGAAATCCTGCCCCAACTGGTCGAGCGGGGGATTGTCCCGGATGTATTGACAGACCAGACGAGCGCCCATGACCCGCTGGTTGGATATGTCCCGGCAGGTTTTTCGCTGGATGAGGCTGCCGCCCTGCGGCGTGACAACCCGGCGGAATACGTCAAACGCTCAACGGCCTCGATGGCCGTGCATGTCCGGGCCATGCGCCAGTTGCAGGATTTGGGTGCGGTGACCTTTGATTACGGCAATAACATTCGCAAACAGGCGCAGTTGCAGGGCGTCGAAGACGCGTTCCAGATTCCCGGTTTTGTGCCCGAATACATCCGCCCGCTCTTTTGCGAAGGCAAAGGGCCGTTCCGCTGGGTGGCGCTTTCGGGCAATCCGGCTGACATTCGCAGAACCGACGACCTCGCCCAGGAGATTTTCCCGCACAACCCGACCCTGCAACGCTGGATTAAGCTGGCCCGTGACAAGGTTCACTTCCAGGGACTGCCCGCCCGGATTTGCTGGCTGGGATATGGCGAACGGGCCGAATTCGGTTTGGCGCTCAACGATTTGGTCAAACGGGGCGACCTGGAAGCCCCCATCGTGATTGGCCGCGACCATCTGGATTGCGGTTCGGTGGCTTCACCGTACCGTGAAACCGAGGCCATGAAGGACGGTTCGGATGCGATTGCCGACTGGGCCATTTTGAATGCGCTCGTCAACACGGCTTCCGGAGCCAGTTGGGTGTCGTTCCACCACGGCGGCGGAGTCGGCATGGGCTACAGTCTGCATGCCGGACAAGTCACGGTTGCCGATGGAACCGCCGACAGTGCCAAACGGTTGGAACGTGTTCTGACAAATGACCCTGGGATGGGTGTTCTGCGCCATGTGGATGCAGGATACGAAGAAGCTGAAACCACGGCCCGGACCAAGGGCGTCAAGATACCAATGATGGGAGAATAGGAGGCAGAGTTCAGGGTTCAGGGTTCAGGGTTCAGGGTTTTCGAATACGAGAAAGATTGAGATTTTGAATTGGCATTCAATTCTTCATTCTCAATTCAAAAAACCCTGAACCCTGAACCCTGAACCCTGAACCCTGCTCCAGAAAGAAAGACCAACCATGAACGTTCACCCACGCTTAAACCTCATGCTGATCGGACCGCCTGGTTGTGGCAAAGGAACCCAGTCGGTCAATTTGAGCCGTCGTTATAACCTGCTCCATTTTTCCACCGGCAATGCTCTGCGTGAACAGATCAAACTGGGCACCCCGCTGGGGTTGCGGGTCGAGGAGTTTTTGAGCAAAGGGCTTTTGGTGCCGGACGATGTGATGATTGATTTGGTCCGGAACACGGTGGAAGGATTGCCCCCCGGACAAGGATTGCTGCTTGACGGTTTTCCCCGCACGATTCCGCAGGCAACCGCCCTTGAGGACATATTGCCCCTGAGCGGTGTCATTGCCATGGAAATCGAGGACGAAGTGCTGGTGGAACGCATCACCGGACGCCGTATTGCTGAAGATGGCGCAACCTATCACATCAAATTTGCGCCACCACCGGATGGGGTTATGGTCACCCAGCGCCCGGACGACACCGAGGCAGTGGTGCGCGAACGGTTGCGGGTCTACCACAACCAGACTGCACCGCTGGTTGATTTTTACCGGGAACGGAAGCTGCTCCACACGGTTTCCGCCGATGGTGCTATCGAAGAAGTGGAAAACTCGATCACAGCAGCCGTTGACCAATTGGTGGCAACGGCCTAGATAGTCCATTGGATTCGCAAAAGCTTGGTTGGAGCCAGGGGGCTTGGCATACCGGAGCCCCCAAATAAGCAGGCAAGGCAACACAAAAGTATAAACCGAGCGTGAGGTGGGCCAGTTTTGCTGGCCGCCAATGTTGAAGAAAAAACCTGTTACCGTTTCTCAGAAATTGACCGATTCCCAGCCAGCCCACCACTGTAAAGAAGAAAAGCGAAATGAACAGGCAGGCAGTTTGATAGTGGAAAGGTACATCTTCCAGGAAAACCTGCAAAGGAATCACCCCTCCAGCCATAATCAACCCGAACTCAAGTAATTTAGTGGTTACAAGCGAAGCTGTTCGGGAATATTCCGGCAGGCTTGGGAGCGTGCCCGCACCTTTCAATTTCAGCGAAATTCCGGCGCACCGGGTACAATTCCCAGTGATGGCATCAAAACAATCGGCCTGATGGCAGATATCACATCGAACGGCGGGCTTTTCTTTTTGAATTCTAAACACGTGTGACACGTTGGACCTCTTCCTGCTGACGTCTGATTCCGGACAGCAAACCCTAACCCTCGCTACACTTTCTTTTTGACTTCCAGTTTAAATTTTTGGAGCAGCCAAGCAAGTACAGCTTCCTGGTCATGAATCGTTGCCCGGCGAATTTGCGCAAGCAAGTGAATTCGGTCTGGTTTGGGGAGAGCGGTATTTTGCAACCCTTCATTGCAATTGGTACAAACCGCTCGCAGATTCTGAGGCGTATCGTTACCACCTTTCGACTTATCAATGATATGCCCCATGGTGAGCCGCACTGTTCGCCCCCCACCCAATGGATCAGGGTCGCCAGCCGCAACCCCGCACATCTGGCAAGTGTACCCGTTTCGCTCCAAAACCCAGGCACGGGTTTCTTTTGAGATATCGCGTTCAAAGGCTGGTAATCGTTTATCGGTTTCCAGCAGGTACTGATTTCTTTTCAGGTCGGTGCGATCTCTGTACGTAAGGATTTGATACCCTTCCTCATTCCTCAGTTCACGGACTCTACGAGCCCACTCAACAGCGCCGCCACCTGCTTTTTGAATATCTTTCGATTCAAGTATCTTGCCAATATTATCCAGGAAATACTCAAGAATTAACTGTTTTGATCCGGGTTTTCGTGACACGACGGTCAGGCTCACTTTCTTCTGAGGGTGGAGGCAGCATTCGTAATTGTGGCTGGAATGCAGTCGTCCGCTCTGAAACAATCTGGGAATATGCAGGATTTATTTCGATCAGAATGGCCTTGCGCCCTAATTCGCCTGCAACCAGCCCGGTAGTCCCAGAACCGCCAAACGGGTCCAATACCGTATCTCCTTCACGGGAACCAAGTAAAATACAGCGCCGGGCCAATTCACGAGGGAACGCGGCTGGATGTCCATTTCCACTGGGGTCCGGGCCAAGGGTCCAATAATTACGGAGATTTGCCCCACTCGGCTCTCGCACCGCCCTTGCATCGTAGAAGTAGGCTGGGGATTTCGCAAACAGGAAAACCTCTTCAGTTGCACTAGTTGGCCTGTTCTTGACACTTTCAGGCATGGCAGTTTTTTTGATCCAGGTTATTTTGGATCTCAAAATCCACCCGTCCGCTTGTAAAGCAAATGCAACCCGCCAGGGAAGCCCCATCAAATCGCGGTCTTTGAGTCCCCAACAAGCAGGAACTTTGCAGTTGCGTTTTTGGATCAGTTTTTTCGTGTTTCCTACGATGGCATTTGGTCCGCAATTCCCGGTCCCCCCGTTTCTGGCGTAGCCATCGCCAACGTTCAGCCACAAGGTTCCATCCTTGGACAAAACCCGGCGCACTTCTCGAAAGATAGTCACTAGGTTTTCAACATAAAGCTCTGGGGACGATTCAGCTCCAATTTGGGCAGGATGATCATAGTCACGCAATCCCCAATAAGGAGGGGAAGTCACACAGCATTGAACGGATTCAGCCGTAAGGGTTGGTAAAATTTTCAGGCTATCACCGGTAAGGATTTGTAAGTCATTCATAGCCATAATTATCTTGACACAAGGAACAATGGGCAAGGAGTTCTTCCAATAAAAATAACCAGCCAGGAATGTTCACTCTGACCATTCCTTACCTCGTTTGTGCCCGTTGCCGTTCAATCAATTTGGGAAAAACCGCCAGTACCCGCTCAATGTCCGTTTCGGTGGTAAACCGGCTCAGGCTGATGCGCAAGCTGCTGCGAATCCGTTGTTTGGGGAAATTCATGGCCGTCAAAACATGACTTGGTTCGGTTGAACCCGACGAGCAGGCCGCCCCGGTCGAAACTGCAATTCCCTGCAAATCAAGGGCAATCAGGAGACTTTCCGCATCCACGCCGGCAAAACTCAGGTTTGACAGATTGGGCAACCGGGCTGCGGCAGTTCCATTGATGGTTACTCCGGAAAACCGCGCTTGCAGTTCCTGCTCCAATCGGTCACGGAGGCGAGCCACCTCTTCCTGTGCGGCCAGATGCTGGCGGGCCAGTTCCGCTGCCCGTCCAAGGGCGACAATGCCGGGAACGTTTTCGGTTCCGGCGCGCCGGTCACGTTCGTGATGGCCGCCAAGCTGTTGAGCCGTCAGCCGCACGTCTTTGCGCAAAAAGAGTGCGCCGACACCCTTGGGCGCGTGGATTTTATGGCCGGAAAGC
>JAIBAN010000155.1 GCA_019695185.1 Blastocatellia bacterium
CAGTTCCATCGAAACCCGCAATGGGCGGTCGCCGCTCGCGCTGGCTGGTGTTGAAACCAATCACTGGGATTGGTTGGATTTTGGGATCAGTCCCAACAATTAATGCATCAGTGCCCAATTCTCAATTCTCAATTTGCTTGCGCTTCCGCACGCAAACCCGTCAGCCAGGCTTTTCTGAGTTTAAGTTGGATGGGGGAAGATGAATTGATTTCGTTCAGCCTTCTACGATGGGTGGTTGGGTCTTGTTCAAGGCGCAACCCGACTATTTGTAAAGATTTGTTGTAGTCAAGTTCTTCCACCCCGCTCACATAACGGCGGAAGAAGTCGGAGAAATCTGCCTGGGCAACCTGATTGACGGCGGCCAGGAAATCCTCCGGACGGTACCCTTTTCCCTTGAGGTAATAGGTGGCGGCAGGTTGTTCGTAAAAGGTTTTGAACATCAAACGCAGCACATCATCAAGTGATTTTTCCCCGTTGGTGCGGCCCCGGATTTCCAAATCAAGCAGCAGACCCAACAGTTCGCCTTTGTTGTAATAACTGATGGAGGTGTTGGCCAGATTGGTATTTTGGTATTGTGGGGCAGCCAGATGAAACCAGGTATCCCAGCTTGACTGTTCAACACTCATCAGTTTGCGTCCGGGACTTCTTTCCAGCATCTCAATTTGATTCACCAGTTCCTGGTAATAGGCTTCAGGTTTCAGCACTCCGGCCCGTTCCGCCAACAGGTCGCCGTAATAATTGGTTAGCCCTTCGGCAATCCAGAGGGATTTGGTATGCACTTCTTTGCTGTAATCCCAAGGGCCCAATTCAACTGGCCGTAGCCGTTTGACGTTCCACACATGAAAAAATTCATGGGAGCCAACCAACAGGGCTTCCTGCATGATGGCCGGATTGCGCAACCCTCCCACAACGATAATATTGGTCGAAGCCAAGTGCTCCATCCCATCACCGTAAGACTGATTGGGGGCAAAATTAAAGAGAAAGGTATAGTGACGAAAATCGGGTGAACCCATGAGGGCAACCTGGGTCCGGACAATTTTTTCCAGTTCTGCCACAAAGGGTTTGGCATCGCCTGCTTCACCGAGTTGACTGACCATGACCCGATAGGTTTGTCCCGCAACGGTGAAGCTCAATACTTCAAAGGCAGGTCCCATTTCCGTTGGGGCATCAATCAACAGGTCGTAATTGGGAAAGGTGAAGGTGGTCTGGTCCGTTGTATCAGCGGCACTGTTGATGATTTTCCAGCCTTTGGGCAATGCTACGTGCAGCGTTACCGGGTCGGGTTTATGGCCGACAACGTAGGCAAAAATGGAAGCGCCGTTCAGGTTGGCGTGTTGTTCGTTGAGAATGCTGAAGGTGCCGGACAGGTCATTGGCATAAACCCGGTAACTGACCGTACATTCCCGGATATTGTTCGTTGCTACGACCCAGGTTTGTTTGTCGCTTTTCTGGATGGGCAGAGCTGTGCTCTGGCTGTCTTTGGCCGTGAATTCCTGCACATTCTTGGCAAAATCATAGATGGCATAGCGACCAGGTGACCAGGCGGGCATGGCAATCCGAATGCTTGGGGTGGTGATGCCGGAAATACTCAGCTCGACTTCAAACAAGTGGGATGCCGGGTGCTGGAATGCCAGCCGGTAGGCAATTTTAAGCGGCGGGGAGGTCAAATCAGTGCCTGTTGCAGGCCGATTAGCCGTAACGGAGGGGTGGCAGGACGTCGGCAAGGAGGTGACCGGCCCGTGGTATAATCCCAACACCAGCACCGTCAGAAAGCAGGCAAATCTGACTGGTCTCATGTGAAAAACTCTCCTTTGGTGCGTAAAACGTCTGCCACCGTGGCGGTGAGTGCCATTTCAGGCGCTTTTTTGGCTCCGACCTGAAACACGGCTGTAAATCCGGCTTCCTTAAACCGGGCAAGGGGGCCGTGCAGGTGCCCGGCAAAAGCACAGACCGGCAGGTGGTGCTGTCGGGCAGCCTGAGCGACGGCAAAAGGACCCTTCCCGCCCAGGGTTTGCTCATCCAGACAGCCTTCGCCGGTAATGACAAAATCAGCCTGGGCCAGGGCCTCCTGGAACTTGGGGTGATTGGTAAAAAGCGAACCGCCGGAAACGATGTGAGCCCCCAGCAACACCGCCAGAGTTCCCCCAGCCCCTCCTGCGGCTCCGCTCCCAGGTTGGGTCGTGATGGATTTTCCAAAACAACGCTGAACACAGGATTCCAATCGGGCCAGATTTCTCTCCAGCAGCGGCACTTCTTCGGGGCGGGCACCTTTTTGAGGGCCAAACACAGCCGCCGCGCCAGTGGGACCCAGCAACGGGTTGGTAACATCACAGGCAATGGTGAGTTTGACCTGAGCGAGTGCCGGTTCCAGCCTGGACAGGTCAATCTGCTCAAGCTCCGCCAGCCCTGTATTTCCGGGGGCAATCGGTTTTCCACTGGCAGTGCTGAGACGGGCCCCTAGGGCCTGTAACAACCCTGCCCCTCCATCCACAGTGGCTGTATCCCCCATGCACAGCAGGATTTCCTGCACTCCCTGGCGGGCTACGTGGCGCAGGATTTCCCCGGTGCCGAAACTGCTGGTTTTCAGTGGATTTCGGGTTGCGGGAGAAAGGTGTTTGAGCCCTGAAGCTTCGGCCATTTCCACTACTCCGGTTTTCCCGTCTGCCAGCAGGCCCCACCGGACCATAATTTTTTTCCCCAAAGGGTTGGAGGCGCGTACTCCATGAACGGTTCCGCCATGAACGGTGACCAGTGCATCAATGCTCCCGGAACCGCCATCCGCCATGGGAAAGAGTATGGTTGCCCAATGGGGAAAGATTTGCCTGATTCCTCGTTGAATGGCATAAGCCGCCTGGCTTGAAGTCAATGTACCTTTGAACGCATTCGGAGCAACCAGCACGGTTGCCTGTCGGGTTCGTGCCATACGAAACAGAATTCCATTTCTGAAAAATTAATCGGGGCCATGCAGTTATGTGGGGGCGAGGGTGTTCCGCAGGATGGATTTTGTAATTGTAGTTGGAATGAATGGTTGCAGCTTTTAGAAAGTAACGCAACCGGGAATTTGCTGATTTGGCAGTTAATTTCCTTAAAGCAGGTTGCCCGCCGCAAGAAAACTCATTCAAAGGGGGAGTTTTCCGCAGCTTCAGACATCCCAGCGGGAATGTCTGTTTAAGGAGAGCGCTGACTGTTGAGCGGATGTCCCGGTTGGGACCAAACCTGGATTTATATGGTTTCGTGAATCAGAGGTGGCATCAACCCAGCCTGCCGTTCGGCAGGCACATCTGCTTCAATTTCAAATGCGGTTGCCAGTCGTTGCTGTGCCAGAGCCAGTTTGGCTTCGTCGTTATAGTAAATCGTACAGAGTGCATCACCTGCTTTGACTTCCGTTCCCAGGTCGGCATGAATCCGAAAGCCTACCGCCGGGTCAATCGGAGTCGCCAGGTTGAGCCGCCCGGCTCCGAGCAGGAGCGCTGCCCATCCAACGGCTTCGGTATGAATAGCCGTAATAACTCCGGTTTGCGGGGCGGTGCATACCGTCTGATAGTGGGCCTGGGGCAATAGGGTTTCATCTTCGGTGACCCGTGGGTCGCCACCCTGGGCGGAAATGACCTGCCGCCATTTTTCCATGGCCTGACCGGAGGAAATCACGTCAATGGCCCGCTGCCGACCTTGGGGAACTGAATCAGCGCCACCACCGAGGAAAATCATGTGAGCGGCCAATTCGAGGGTCAGTTCGGCGAAGCGTCCGGTCAGGTGGCCCCGCATCATTTCCTGAGCTTCTATAACTTCCAGGGCATTTCCGACTGCCCACCCCAGCGGCTGGTTCATGTCGGTAATCAGTGCGGTTACCTTTTTCCCCATCTGTTGGCCGGTGGCAACCAGTGATTCAGCCAGTTCGCGGGCCTGTTCATCGGTTTTCATAAATGCCCCGGAACCGCTTTTGACATCAAGCACCAATGCATCAATTCCTTCTGCCAGTTTTTTGCTCATGATACTGGCTGTGATGAGCGGAACTGATTCGACCGTACCGGTGACATCCCGCAGGGCATAGAGCTTTTTATCCGCCGGTGCAATTTCCGGTGTCTGGCCAATCAGCCCAACCCCCACGGTTTCGACCAGCCGACGAAAATCAACCAGGGACAAATCGGTGCGAAATCCGGGAATGGATTCCAGTTTGTCAAGCGTGCCTCCGCTGTGGCCCAGGCCCCGACCACTAATCATGGGAACCGGGACACCGGCGGCAGCTACCACCGGAGCCAGTACCAGCGACGTTTTGTCTCCGACCCCGCCGGTACTGTGTTTATCCACTTTAATGCCGGGAATATCGGAGAAATCAAGCACCACGCCTGAATGCAGCATGGCCATGGTGAGCGCCTGTTTTTCTTCGGGGTTCATCCCTCGGCAACAGACCGCCATCAAAAAAGCGGCCAGTTGATAGTCCGGTACTTCACCTTGGGTAAAAGCGGTGACAAGGTGCTGGATGTCAGCAGCGGAAAGGGTTTTTCCGTCGCGCTTGAGGCGGTTGATTTCGGCAGGTGTGATCATAATTGAGAATTGAGAATTGAGAATTGAGAAATAAAAACCAAGTAGTGAAAAGTCCCGTTGTTCACCTCAATCAGGTTTGTTCGCAAATCGATTGGGTAATTTGACGCATGGGAAAATTTCAATTCTCAATTCTCAATTCTCAATTCTCAATTAAAGAGGAATGTTTCCGTGTTTTTTGGGCGGATTGCTGTCCCGTTTGTTTTCCAGCATGCGCAGAGCGGTGATGATTTTGGGCCGTGTGTCGCGCGGTTCAATCACTTCGTCAATGTAGCCGCGCTCGGCTGCCACATACGGATTGGCAAAGGTGTCACGATAGCCTTCGATGATGCGGGCGCGTTCGGCTTCAGGATTTTCGGCAGAGGCGATTTCCTTGCGATACAGGATGTTGACTGCGCCTTCGGCACCCATCACGGCGATTTCCCCGGTGGGCCAGGCGAAATTGACATCCGCGCGGATGTGTTTCGAGGACATCACGTCATAGGCCCCGCCGTAGGCTTTGCGGGTAATCACGGTCACTTTCGGAACGGTGGCTTCAGCAAAAGCATAGAGCAGTTTGGCCCCATGCCGGATAATGCCGCCGTATTCCTGTGCGGTTCCGGGCATAAAGCCGGGCACGTCCACCAGCGTCACCAGCGGAATATTGAAACAGTCGCAGAAGCGGACAAACCGGGCGGCTTTGACTGAGGCATCAATATCAAGCACGCCTGCCAGAATCCCCGGCTGATTGGCGACGATTCCCACCGGATAGCCGTCAAACCGGGCGAACCCGACCAGGATGTTTTTGGCATAATGTTCGTGAACTTCCAAAAACTGCCGGTCATCCACCAGCATTTTGATGACATGGTGCATGTCGTAGGGCTGGTTCGGATTGGGCGGAATCACCGAGTTCAGTTTTTCATCCCGCCGTTTCGGATTGTCGGTCGCACTTTTCCGAGGCGGTGGTTCCAGGTTGTTCAGGGGCAGGTAGGAGAGCAAATCGCGGATGATGCCCAGGCAGTCATGTTCGTCTTCCGCTGCAAAATGAGCCACCCCGCTCTTGGCGTTGTGGGTCATGGCTCCGCCCAGTTCCTCCTTGGAAACTTCTTCGTTGGTGACGGCTTTGATGACATCCGGACCGGTGATGAACATGTAGCTGGTATGCTTGACCATTACGTTGAAGTCCGTAATCGCCGGGCTGTAGACCGCCCCTCCGGCACAGGGACCCAAAATGGCGGAAATCTGCGGAATCACACCTGAAGCCAGTGTATTTCGCAAGAAAATGTCAGCATATCCGCCCAGGCTGGCCACCCCTTCCTGAATCCGGGCACCACCTGAATCGTTCAAACCGATGACCGGAGCCCCGACTTTCATGGCCATGTCCATGACTTTGCAAATTTTCTGGGCGTTGGTTTCGGAAAGCGAGCCGCCAAAAATTGTGAAATCCTGGGCAAAAACAAAAACCGGACGGCCATCCACGCGGCCATGCCCGGTCACCACACCATCTCCCAGAAACTGCTGGTCGGCCATGTCGAAATCGCGGCAGCGATGCTTTACAAAACGGTCGAATTCCTCAAACGTACCCTCATCGAGCAGCTCCAGAATCCGCTCGCGGGCCGTCATTTTGCCCTGGGCATGCAGTTTGGCAATCCGTTCCGGCCCTCCGCCGGCTTCAGCCTGTTTGTTTTTTTCCTGAAGTTCCTGCAACTGTTTGTCTTTGATTGGTTGTGCGGATGACATGAATGTCCCTTTCTTTGGAGGACTGAGGACTGAGTGTGATGTGAAGGTTCAATCAGTCAGTTCGGAAAATCGGACACTTTAGCTCGGTATTTGCTTTTCCGCAGTCCGCAGTCCTCAGTCCTGGATTTGTCCTCAGTCCTGGTCTATTTGGCCATCAGCCCGCCGTCAACAACGAGCGTTGCCCCCGTGACCCAACTGGCTTCCCGCGAAGCCAGATAGAGTGCTGCGTGAGCCACATCCTGTGGGGTTCCCAGGCGACGGAGCGGATATCCGGCTTCGTACTCACGACGGCGTTCAAGCGGGTCGGGAGCATCATCAATCAAGTGTTTGTTCAAGTCAGTCGGGACAAATCCGGGACAAATCGTATTCACCCGGATTCCATTGGGGCCATACCGGACCGCCATGGATTTTGACAGACTGACAAGGGCACCCTTGGAAGCCGTGTAAGCCGCTGTCACACCCGCCCCGCCTTTGAGCCCATGCACCGCCGCCAGATTGAGAATGACACCGCTGTAATGCTCCATCATGGCAGGCAAAACGTGCTTGGCACAAAGGAACGCTCCTTTGACATTGGTGTTCATCACGGCATCCCACTCCGCCTCGGAGGTTTCCGTTACCGGAGCCCGCAGGGTAATGCCCGCCCCGTTGACCAGAATGTCAATTTGATAAAAGTGATTGAGCGCAGCTTGAACCGCCCGTTCCACATCGGTTTCCTGGGTCACGTCGGCCCCGACATGGAGCGCCTCGCCACCTAACTGGCGAAGCCGCCTGACGGTCTCCTCACCGTCGGCCATGGTCCGTGAAACCAGAACAATTTTGGCTCCGGCTTCACAAAAAATTTCAGCGATGGCGCGGCCAATTCCACGAGTCCCGCCAGTGATGAGGGCAACCTGTCCGTCAAGTCGAAACATGAAGAGTTGTTCGTTTTGAGTTCCGCCTTCAGGCGGCTGTTCTGAGTTCCGCCTTCAGGCGGCTGAATTTCTTCTTGTTTTACAAAATACAACCTGAAGGTTGCTCAGCAAACAGCCGCCCGAAGGCGGAACTCAAAACTAAAGCTGCGCTGCCAGTGAAGTCAGCGCCGAAATTCCTTTCAGCAGTGTTTCCATCCCGGCTGTAATGGCGGCGGGTGTTTCTTTTGAAAAGGCGAGTCGTAACGTGTGTTTGCCTGAACCGTCAAGGCAAAACGGGCGTCCGGGCACAAATGCGACACCTTTTTCAACCATGTGCGGCAAAAGTGACTCGGCATCCACATGAGGGGCCGCTTCGAGCCAGATAAACAGCCCGCCAGTGGGTTTGGTCCAGGTCATGTCTGGTGTGGCAAATTTATCGAGTGCCTCCAGCATGGCGGCGCAACGCGCACCGTAAAACTTCCGTAGCTCGGGCAGCCGGTTCAGCACCAGCCCGGAATGGCAGGCTTCGGCCACTATGGCTTGGTCCAGTACACTGGGACAAAGCGCAGCGGTTTCCAGACAGCGTTCAAATTGAGCAGCCAGTTCCGCTGGCGCAACCATCCAGCCGACGCGCAGTCCCGGTGAGAGAATTTTGGAAAAACTGCCCAGGTATATCACCCGGCCATGACGGTCGCGGCTGCGCAGGGAAGCCGGTGCCGGTGCTGCTTCGTCAAAGGAAAGCTCTCCATAGGGGTCGTCTTCCAGAATCAGGAAATCATACTGGTGAGCCAATTCAACCAGTTTGTCCCGTTTGGCGTCAGCAAGGGTTACTCCTGACGGATTTTGAAAGTTGGGAATCGTATAAAGCAATTTTGCGGGAGTGCCTTCGGCCTGGAGCCGTTGGCAGGTTGCCTCCAGCGCGGCCAAATCCAACCCATCCGATGCTTCAGGCACACCCACCAACCGAGCTTGGGCGTTGTTGAGTGCTGCCAGACCGCCGATGTAGCTGGGAATCACAGCCAGGGCCACATCGCCGGGATTGAGCAGAACCCGCGCCGCAAGGTCGAGTCCCTGCTGGGCACCTCCGGTCAACAAAATCTGGTCGGCGGCGATGTCGCTCATCCCTTTGTCGCGCAGGTATTCAACCAGAAACTGAATCAGATTGCGGTTGCCCCGTGTCGGTTGGTATTGCAGGCTGACGGTGCCATTGTCTTTGATGAGGCGGAAAGCAATGTCGGCCAGTTCGTCATTGGGGAAGGTCTCCGGGCTGGGAACCCCACCGGCAAAACTGGTCAGGCCAGGGCGGGTAATCAAGGACGCCAACGCACGGATGGCGTTCGGTTTCATGGCACGGGCTTCGGCGGAAAGAAATTTTGAGTAGTCCATTGTATCAGTCTTGGGAGTCTTGGGAGTCCTGGGAGTCAAGAAAATTCTCAATTCTCAATTCTCAATTCTCAATTAAAAAGACCCTGAACCCTAATCGGCAATCGCTTCAGGTGAAATTGTGTTTGATTGGCGTTGAAAAAGGCCAAGAAATTTGCCAAACGGCCCCTGTGCCGCATAGGCAGTGGCCATGACCAGCAGGGTCCATTCCGAATAGTTGTAAATCAGCCACATTACCATGGCAATCAGCAACAACATTTGAAAACGGTTGATGCGGTTATGGGGACCAGCCCCTTTGAAACTCTGGAACTTGATGGTGCTGACCATCAAAAGCGCCAGCGTGATGACCAGGGCCAGCAGCATCATGGCGTAGGTCTGACCGTCAATCATGACATGTTGGCCGAAAATCGTGGTGTCCGTCAGTTTTTTAGGAATCGGAATGGGGGCAAAATGGGCGATGGCCGCAATCAAACCGGCAGCAGCCGGAATCGGCAACCCCACAAAGTATTTTTTGGCCGGTTTTCCGCTTGGTTCAACCACGACCGGTGCCGGTTTATGCGCCATGACATTGAAACGGGCCAGACGCAGAGCTCCACAAATCAGGTACATGAACGACACGCCCCAGGCGATTTTTTCAAAACCCGGCAGGGCTCCGCCGAATCCCCAGGTATAGGCCAGCACAGCCGGGGCAATGCCGAAACTGAGCACGTCCGCCAGGCTGTCAAGCTCCACCCCAAAATCACTGGTGGCATTCATCATGCGGGCAATCCGGCCATCCAGAAAATCACAAAGCACGGACCAGCCAATACACATGGCGGCGATGTTAAAGTGGTGGGTGGCCAAGTCTACTCTTTCCATGCCCAGATACTTGTAGCCTTTCAGTGCTTCCACCACCGAATAGAAACCGGCATAGATATTGGTGATGGTAATCAGGCTCGGCACAATGTAGACCGTTTTGCGCATATCGGGACGGATGGTCGGGCGTGGTATGGAACTCATGAGGTAATCCTCCCAATGATTGTAGAGCCGCTGTAGACACGTTCCCCCGGAGTAATCGTGACTTCCACTTCCGGGGGCAGAATGAGGTCCGCCCTGGAGCTGAATTTAATCAGCCCGACCCGTTCACCCAAGACCACCGTCTCGCCGGGAGTCTTCCAAAACACACAGCGGCGGGCCAGAAACCCGGCGACCTGTTTCATGACAATTGTCAGGGAACCATTGGTCAGGGTGATGGTGTTTTGCTCGTTTAAGAGTGAAGCCCGGTCATCCATGGCGTTGAGGAACTGCCCTTTGGTGTGCGTGACCTCGCGGATGGTCCCATTGATAGGGGCCCGGTTGACATGCACATCCAGCGGCGACATGAAAATACTGACCAGCGTTGGAGAGTTGGGATTGGCCGGTTCAACCTTGATGACCCGGGTGATTTTCCCGTCCGCCGGGGCCACCACGGCTTTGGGGTCAGTCGGGATGACCCGTTCCGGGTCCCGGAAAAACCAGAGCATAAACAACGTCAGAAAAACAAAAACCCCCAGCGCGCCAAACACCAGCGGATGCGGAATCCAGAGCAGCGTGACCCCGCAGATGAGGGATGGAATCAGAAATGCAAAAATAAACGGGTAGCCTTCTTTCGCCATAGCTAAATATTGAGTGCGATTCTTTCCTTTGGAGTGTTCTCA
>JAIBAN010000066.1 GCA_019695185.1 Blastocatellia bacterium
GTGGTGGGAGGCTCATTTTTCAATGTCGTTGGAATCAAAGGAGATGGAAAAAGTCCCCATTTCCCTTTTAAAGCGTTTAGCCGACACGCTCTGCTTTGCTGCCTAATGGCCAAAGTCGAGCTCAGGGTTAATATTTTTTCCCCATAGTTATTTTTTCAAGTTCCCATCCGGAAGCCAATGCTTCCGTTTTGCCTGTGGGCAACCGTTCTTTGTCAATTTGAGGAGAGGCTTTTATGAACATCAGTGTTCTTTCCAATTTTTACAGAAAGCTGTTTTTTATTCTTTTATTTGCTGTTTTTGTAAGCATTTCCAATCCGTTTCCGCATGAGGCCAATCAAACCCAAAAAGTCGTACCAGTCCTCACCCCTTCTTCAGATTTGCCTGAAACCCACCAGCTTACGGTTTCACCCAAACTGACCACCTGTGCCGGGGTTTCTTTTGCTGCTGCTGCCGGTTCCCCTTTTTCAACCGGCAATTCCCCCGGACCAATCATTGCCGCCCGATTTGACCAGAACGCCACCACCGATTTGCTGGTTGTCCAACAGGGAACCAACAATGTCCGCCCCTATTTTGGCAATGGGAGCGGTGGATTTACCGGTGGCAGCAATCTGGCCGTCGGAAATCTGCCTTCGGCGGTTGTGGCCGGCGATTTCAATCGGGACGGGCAAACCGACTTTGCCGTCACCAATCAGGCTGACGGTACGGTATCGGTTTATCTGCGCGCACCCGCCAATCCAAGTGGGTTTGTGGCAGCTCCAGGTTCCCCATTGACAGTTGACACCGGTCCCCGCGATTTGACGGTGGGAGAATTTAACGGCGATGGAATTCCTGATTTGGCGGTTGCCTGTGGCGCAGCCAACCGGATTACCGTCGTACTCGGCACGGGAACCGGGGCTTTTTCAACAGCTCCCGGTTCCCCCATTGCAACCAGCGGAAATGCAGTTGCGATTGTCCAGGCTGACCTGAACCGGGACGGCAAGACTGATTTGGTGGCGGTCAACCCAACCGCCAATGCGCTGATTCTCTTGTCCGGCAATGGAAATGGCTCCTTTGCTGCTTTCCCATCTTCCCCGATGGGAGGCTTCACCTCGCCCAATTCAATCGTTATCACAGACCTCAACCTGGATGGCATTCCCGATGCAGCCGTGGTCAATTCTCCGTTAGGAACCAACAGTGTCACGGTCCTCCTGGGAACCGGAAATGGCGGATTCAATGTAACTGGTACCCCACTCGACCTTGGGAACAACATCTGCCAGGCAGTTTCCGCCGGGGATTTCAACTTTGACGGTAAACCCGACCTGGCCGCCCAGACCGGAACCGCCCTCCGTCTCTTTACCGGCAACGGGACCGGAGGTTTCACGGAAGCAGGCGGCTCACCCGTCAATGTTGGACTGCAACCACAACGGGTGGCGCTGGGCGATTTCAATCAGGACGGCAAGGTTGATGTTGCCGTCACCAATGCGGGGTTGACTCCGAATGTAGTGGTTCAATTAAACGGCTGTGCGGCTGTCTGTCAGGCCAATTTTCCCCAACTCAGCCAAACCATCGGTGCCCCCACCTCCGTGAACGATGTGGCCCGGATGGATTTTAACTTTGACGGCAGGCCGGATTTGGTGGCGGCCATTGAAGATGGAACGGTCAAGGTTTATCCCGGATTGGGGAATGGCACCTTTGCCCCCAACCCGGCTGTTTCCGTCACCACTGGTTTGTCAGCCAACCAGGTGATTGTGGGTGACTTTAACCGGGACGGGAAAGAAGATTGTGCCGTGCTTTCGACCGGCCCCAACAGTTTGAACATTTTGCTGCGGGGCTCCGGGCAAGCGCTGGTTCCGGCTGCCGGTTCGCCGCTTTCACTTCCCAGCCTGACCAGAGATGTGGACATGGCAGACTTTAACCAGGATGGAATCACTGACCTTGCTTTTGGCACGAATTCCGGTTTTGTCTATGTCTATGTCGGAAATGGCAGCGGGGGCTTCAGCGCGGCCCTGGGTTCTCCCTTGGGTGGGTTTGGCTCGGTGCTGGGGGTTCAAGCAAGTGATTTTAACCGGGACGGCAAAGCCGACCTGGCCGTTGCAAGTGATGGTGGCAGTGGAATTTCAATCTTGTTGGGAAATGGCGCAGGCGGCTTAACCCTGAATGGCCTGCTCAACGTCATCACACCCGGCTCGATGGTGGTGGGTGATTTTAACCTTGACGGTAATCCTGACATCGCCACCACCAGTTTTCTTTCACCGAATGAAAGCCTGTACCTTTATCTGGGAGCCGGAAACGGTTCCTTTACCGTGGGAGCGGGATTTCCTTTCAACCTGAATGGACGGAATACGGAAATCAAAACCGCCGATTTTAATCAGGATGGAAAACCTGACCTGTTGGTTATTCTTACCAATCAGTTGAATGCCCAGGCCAACAACCAAGCCACCTTGTACCTGGGAAATGGAACCGGAACCCTGAGCCCGGCACCGAGTGCCCCTTATGTGGTGGGAACCCGGCCTCATGGTTGTGCGGTGGGCGATTTCAACCAGGACGGCAAAGCGGATTTTGTCACGGGAAATATCGTTTCCCTTGATCTGTCTGTGGCCATGAACACCTGTTGTCCGACGATCACGATTGGCCCTCCCACCTTGAGCAACGGAGCCGTGGGCGCACCATTTTCCCAGAGCTTTTCCCAAACCGGTTCGTTGGGCAGCCCCACTTTCAGCCTGAGCGGAACCTTGCCTGCGGGAATGACTTTCGCCCCCTCAAGTGCGACCTTGTCCGGCACGCCATCCGAAGGTGGAACTTTTCCGATCACCGTGACCGTGAATGATTCGGAAGGGTGCAGCGGTTCAAAAAATTACGTTTTGGTAATCTGTGGTTTTTCAATAACGCCCCCAACCATATCCAATCAGGCAGTTGGTTTTTTGTTTGCCGTCAGCTTTGGCACCACTGGAGGAACCAATCCCTTCACAGCCATTCTGACTGGAAATCTGCCTCCCGGCGTCACCTTTGACCCTCAGAGTAAAAACATCGTTGGGACTCCCACCCAAACCGGGAGTTTTTCCTTCACCGTCACCTTTACTGATGCAAATGGCTGTCAGGGCAGCCGGGACTATACCCTGGTGATTGTCTGTTCAACCGTCACGGTGAACCCAACCACAGTGCCAGCCGGAACCATCAATGCGAGCTACAATCAGACCTTCACCCAAACCGGCGGCCTTGCCCCAATCAGTTACACGTTGTCGGGAAGTCTTCCCGCAGGTTTGAGTTTTAATACTGGCACCGGTGTGCTTTCCGGTACGCCAACCCAAAAAGGAACCTTTAACTTTACGGTTCGCGCTACCGATTTTTATAGTTGTACCGGGTTACGCAATTACGCCTTGACGATCAACTGTCAGTCCATCACGGTCAATCCGGCCTCTATCGTTTCCCGCACCGTGGGGCAAGCCTTTAGTCAGACCTTTACCAATACCGGCGGGATTGGGGCCGTTTCCTACAGTTTCACGGGAACCATCCCGCCCGGACTCACCTTTACCCCGGCCACCGGAGTTTTAAGTGGAACCCCAACCCAAAGCGGCAGTTTCCCCTTTACCATTACCGCCACGGATGCCAACGTTTGCACGGGTTCACGGGCGTACACCCTGACGGTGAACTGTCAGACCATCACGGTCAACCCGACCACTGTGACGGCGGGGGTCGTGGGACAGACATTGAACCGGACCTTTACGCACACCGGCGGTATCGGGACGGTTGGCTTTTCCTTCACTGGCACCATTCCGCCCGGACTGACTTTTACCCCCGCCACTGGAGTGTTAGCTGGAACACCCACCCAACCCGGCAGTTTTCCTTTTTCGATTACCGCCACGGATGCCAATAATTGTTCCGGCTCCCGCAGTTACAACCTGACGATTGCCTGTCAAACCATCACCGTCAATCCAACTACCTTGCCGGGGGGCCAAATTGGCCAGCCTTATAACCAGACCATTTCGCAAACCGGAGGCAGCGGAGCCAGTTCGTTCAGTCTGACCGGAACCCTGCCCAACGGAATCACCTTGGCCGGAGCCACCGGAGTGCTGGCCGGAACCCCCACTCAGGGAGGGGATTTTTCCTTTACCGTCACAGCCACGGATGCCAACGGTTGTACCGGAACCCGCAGCTACAGTCTGTTTATCAATTCCTGCCCAGTGATTACGGTCAACCCGGCAATCTTGACGCCAGGGCCGGTGGGTGCCCCCTACACGGTTGGCTTTGGAAACTCCGGAGGCAATGGTGCCATCACCTTTTCGCTGACCGGAACCCTTCCCACCGGGCTGACATTCAACGCCGCCGCCGCTACCTTGACCGGAGTGCCAACCCAATCAGGCAGTTTTCCGATTACGGTCACAGCGACGGATGCCAATGCCTGCACGGGCAGTCGCAATTACACCCTGGTCATCACCCAGCCGGGAATGCTCCAGTTGAGTGCAGCCAATTACAGCGTCAATGAAGCCAATCTGGCGGTCACCATCACGGTCATTCGGACCAACGGAACCAGCGGAACCGTGACGGTTGGGTATGCAACCAGCAACGCCACCGCCACGGCACCGGAAGATTATGCCCCGCAAACCGGCACCCTGACGTTTGCCGACGGCGAATTTTACAAGACCTTCACGATTCCGATTGTCAACGACAACCAGCCCGAAGCCGATGAGTTCGTGAACCTTTCCGTGAACAATCCCACCGGCGGCGCGACGTTGGGCAGCCAAACCACCGCGCTGCTCCGAATTGTGGACCCCAACGCGGTAACCCCCACCACGACGCAATTTTATCCATTCACCACAACCAGCGGAAAAACCATTACCATCAAAGGAACCGGATTTGTGGCTGGCGGCACCAGCGTTTTCTTTGGCGGTTCCAGACTGATTCCGGCTGCTTCGGTCAGCGTCGTTGATGCCTCCACGTTGCAGGTCGTCGTACCGGCTTCTACCACCGGCAACGGCAATGTGAATGGATACGTAACCATTCAGGTCCCTGGCAACATTACGACCACGACCCAGGGCGTGGCCTGGGATATTGCCAATCCGGGCCTTCCCACGGCGTCCTTCCCTGAATTGCTTTTGTGGGGTGACGTGACCGGAGACGGCACCTTTGCCACCAGCGATGTTTCCCTGGCACGGGCCTTTACCCTGGCGCAAACCAACCTCACGTTCCGTCAATTGCTGGCGGCGGATGTGGTTCCGCTCAATGCCAACGGAAGTCGGGGCAACGGCGCAGTCAACACGGTGGATATTGCCTTTTTACGGGCGGTAACCCAGGCTCAGGCCCAGTTTTAGGGTTGTGAAAAAGTTCAACCTGTAATTTTTAGATGCTGTCTCATTTTTCACCGCAGAGACGCAGAGAAGGCGCAGAGAAAACAAAGAAAAACTCTGCGAAAACTCTGCGCCTCTGCGGTGAAGAATTTGTTCAAAACATCTGTGGTTCAATGAGGCAATCAATTTTGAGGAACCGTATCAATGGCCTCCAGCTCATCGTCCTCGGTTTGCAACTCTCGGCCTTCCAGCCAGCCGTAAACCAGGCCATAGACCATTGGCAACACAACCAGAATCAGGATGGCCGAGGTCACCATGCCACCGACCACCACCCGTGCCAGGGGCCGTTGGGTTTCGGAACCAATCCCGGTTGCCACCGAAGCCGGTAGCAGTCCGATGGCCGCTGCCAGCGCAGCCATCAGCACGGGGCGGAGTTGCAGTTCCGCCCCGCGTCGGATGGCTTCCCGTAACGGAAATCCTTCAGCCCGCAGTTGCCTGATGCGGGAAACCAGAATCACCCCGCCCAGCACCGTTACGCCAAACAGAGAGATAAACCCCACGGCGGACGAAATGCTGAAATTGGTTTTGGTCAGCAACAGCACAAACACCCCTCCGACCAACCCAAAGGGCACTGTTCCAATCAGCAGCAGGGCATCGGTAAAGCTCCGGAACGTGCTATAGAGCAGCAGGAAAATAATCACCACGCTGATGGGAACCACGATTTCCAGCCGCTGCACCGCCAGTTGCAGGGATTGAAACTCGCCCGCCAGTTCATACCGGTACCCGGCAGGAAACTGGACGTTATGGGCAATTCGTTCTTGCAAATCGGTGATGGTGCTTTGCAGGTCACGCCCCCGGACGCTGAACTTGAGCGGAATGTACCGGGCATTGTCCTCCCGATAGACAAACGAAGCTCCGGTTTGGCGAGTGATGTCGGCCACCAGTTTGAGGGGAATCCGGCTTCCATCAGGCGACGTGATGGACAGGTTGGAAATGGCGTCCACCGTCCGGCGAAATTGCGGCAGGAACCGCACCACCACATCAAACCGCCGTTCGCCGTCATACACTTGCGTGATGGCCTGTCCCCCAATCGCCGCCTGGACGACGCCGTTGACATCATTGGTTTCCAGCCCATAGCGGGCGACCCGTTCCCGGTCCACCCGAATCAACAGATTGGGTTGCCCCAGTTCCTTGAAAATCCCGGCGTCTTCCACTCCCGGAACATCTTTCATGACATCCAGCACCTGATTGCCGACGGTTTCCAGCTTCTCCAAATCCTCGCCAAAGATTTTGATGGAGTTTTCGCCTTTGACCCCTGACATGGCTTCCTCGACGTTATCCTGAATGACTTGCGAAAAGTTAAAGGTGACACCCGGAAACTGGCTCAGTTCCTTGGACATCTGGTCAATCAGGACTTCTTTGGTGACCCCGGCGGGCCATTCCTCACGGGGTTTCAACTGGACGAAAAACTCGCAGTTGAAATAGCTGGTCGGGTCGGTGCCGTCCTCCGGTCGGCCCAACTGGTTGACGACGGTTGTAACCTCCGGATATTTCTTGAAAATCACCCGCATTTTATTGGCCAAATCCGAGGCATAGGGAAACGAAATCGTATTGGGCAGCGAAGCCCGCACATACAGGTTCCCTTCCTCCAGTTTGGGCATGAATTCCCCGCCGATAAACGGCAAAATGCCAGCCGTAAGGGCCAGCAGCAGGGTTGCGCCCGCAACGGTCAAACCAGGGTGACGAATGGTTTTGTCGAGAATTTTGCCGTACCAATGGCGGATGATGCGGACCAGCCAGGTCTCGTGTTCCTCATCCGCCGGTTTCAGCAGGAGCGAGGCCATGACCGGGGAAAAAGTCAAAGCCAGAATCAATGCCCCCGTCAATGCAACGCCATAGGTCAACGCCATCGGGCCAAAGACTTTTCCCTCCACCCCCTTCATGGTAAACAACGGCAGAAACGCCGCCACAATGATGGCCGTGGAAAAGAAAATCGGCGTGGTGACCTCCTTGGCCGATTGGGCTATCGTCCGGTGCATATTGTACCGATATTGGTTATGCGGGTCGGAAAGGTGCCGGTGAATGTTTTCAATCATGACCACCGAGGCATCCACGATGATGCCAAAATCAATGGCTCCCATTGAAATCAGGTTGGCTGATTCACCGCGCAGCACCATCACAATAAACGTAAAAAGCAGGGAAAGCGGAATTGACAGGGCCACCACCAGCGAAGCCCGCAAATCACCCAAAAAAGCCAACAGAATCAAGGCCACCAGCACCATTCCTTCAATCAGGGTATGGGTGACCGTGTGGGTGGTCAGGTTGATGAGGTTGGTCCGGTCATAGTAGGGAACAATCTGCACACCCGGAGGCAGTCCTCCGTGATTGAGAACCTCCACCTTTTTATGGACTTGTTCCAGTGTGGGAAGCGATTGTTCCCCCCGCCGCATCAGCACGACGCCCTGCACGATGTCGTTCTCCAAATCGCGCCCCACCCGTCCGTTGGGGACTTTGGGACCGATGGCGACTTCGCCCAGTTGTTTGACATAGACCGGGATTCCGTTTTTTTCCGCGACAGCCACGTTGCCGATGTCTTTTTCGTCCTTGAAGAGACCAACCCCCCGGACATTGAAGCTTTGCGCCCCCAGTTCCAGGTAATTTGCCCCCACATTCGAATTGCTGTTGGCCACCGCCTGCATCACCTGCGGCACGGAAAGGTTGAATTCCGCCAGTTTTCCAGGGTCCAGGTCAAGGTGGAATTCCTTGGTTTCGCCACCGAAACTGACCACATCAATCACGCCGGGAACCTGCTTGAACTGTCGCTCCAGCACCCAATCCTGGATGGTTTTCAGTTCCATCAGGGATTTCCCTGCGCCCACCAACTGATAGCGATAGATTTCGCCCACGGCAGAGGTCGGGGAAAGCTGTGGTTGCACCCCTGGCGGCAGGGTGGCCATCTGGAGCCGGTTCAAAACCTCCTGCCGGTCAAAATTATAGTCGCTTTCATATTTGAAATAGCATTTGATGTCCGTCAGGCCAAACAGGGAGATGGAACGCAGGTGGTCCAGCCCCGGCATTCCATTGAGCGAGGTTTCCAACGGAACCGTTATCTGGCGTTCCATTTCCTCGGCTGACCAGCCCTGATTCTGGGCGATGATTTCAATTGTGGGCGGCGAAGGGTCAGGATAGGCTTCGATGTTCAATTGCTTGAAGGCGAATAGTCCTCCCACCAGGAGCACCACCGAAAGAGCAATCACAATTACCCGTTCATGCAGCAAAAATGCGTTGAGTTTACTCATCATAGTTTGTTTTCCTGCCTGCACTGCGCAATCAGTCAATGAGCTTCCAGCTCTGTTTGGGTTCGGAATGGGGGAACAATGTCAGGGGTCCGCCTTCAGGCATGAGATTTGGAAAATATTGAAAATAGAGGAATAAAATCTCACGCCTGAGGGCGTAACCCTGACTCCGGAAAACAGCGTTTTTCAGCCTTTCTCATCGCTGGATTTCGTCAGTTCATCCAGCAGCAGCGCGCCCCGGACAGCGATGTTCTCACCCGGTTTGAGACCGTTTTTGACTATCACCATGCCTTTTTCCTCCGGTCCCACCGTGATTTGCCGCCGCAAAAACCGGCCTGGAGAGATTTCGACAAACACCGCCGCCGAATCGCCTTCGGTCACAATTGCCTCGGAGGGTATTACCGGGACCTGTTCGGCTGCGGCACCCGAAATGACAATGTTGGCAAACATATCGGGTTTTAGCAGGCGCTGCGGGTTTTCAACCGTGCACCGGACCCTGATGGTGCGGGTGGCAGGGTCCACGGTTGGGCTGATAAAGGTAATTTTGGCGGGAAAAATCTGGCTGGGATACGCCGGGACCGTAATACTGACCGGTGCATTGAGTTTGACGCTGGCCAGGTCACTTTCATAGACATCCGCCTGCACCCAAACCGTGCTTAGGTCGGCAATGACAAATACCGGGTCAGCCGCATCCGGCTTGAGGTACTGCCCCAACCCAACCTTGCGTTCCACCACGGTGCCGCCAATTGGAGCCCGAAACGTCACCCGGCTGGAGACTTGTTTTCCAACCTTGGCAATGTCTTCAGCAGACAGACCAAACAACGTCAGTTTGTTTTCCGCTGATGTCAAACCGGTTTGTGCCCGCTGGTAATCCCCCTCACAACGGGCCACGTCAGCCTGGGCCTGTTGCAAATCCTTGAGAGCCAGCGCTTCTTTTTCATGGAGCCGGGTCGCCCGTTCCGCTGCGGTGCGGGCAATATCGAGCGAAATCCTGGCTTTGGCCACTTCCGCGCGGGCGCTGGCAACGTCGTTTTCAGCCGCCACCACATCGGGTGAATCAATTCCCAGCAAGGGAGCCCCGGCCCTGAGGGTATCGCCTTTATTGACCTGGATTTCCATGACCCGTCCGGCAAAGGGTGAAAAAACCGGGGTCAGGTGGTCTTCGTTGAAACCGACTTTCCCGGTGGCGTTGCGGTCCAGGGTGACATTCCGAAGGGTGACCGGTTCGACTGTTATCTGTGCTTTTTGTGCCTCGTCGGGGGAGACAAAATCTTCCGGGGTTTTGGCCGCCGTCCGAAGTTTGGCTGGTTCGGGTTGCGGGCGCGAAGCCAACTCCTTCCAGAAGATGCCGCTTAATACCAAAGTTCCCACCACCACGGTGGTGCCAATGGCCACCATTTTCATTTTGAATGCTTTTTTTGCCTGCATGCGTGATTTCCTTTTGGTTCGGGCCGTGTGTGTTTTTTCCGGTTCCTGATGAGAGACCGTCGGGTTCGTGGTTTCATTCATAAACAACCTCACTTGTTTTAAGTCCTCAGTCCTGGATTGGCCCTCAGTCCTTCTGTGACAGGGGTTTTCCGGTGGCCTGTTCCAGCATCCACAGGCTCAATTGGTAGTCAGCACGGGCTTGGTTGTAAGCTGTGGCAGCCTGATTTGCCGCTCGTTGGGCATCCAGCAGTTCAAATAGACTGCTGGCACCTTCCTTGTAGCTGAAGGCGGCAATTTCCCGCAGTTTCTCCACCTGAGTGAGATTGTCGGAGTTATAAAGCTGGAGGGTCTTTTGGGCGGCCTGGAACGTCTGCCAGGCTTTTTCCACGTCGGTGACCGCTTGATTTTCAGCCAGTTTGAGGGCGGTTTGGGCCATTCGATACTGTGATTCGGCCTGACTGATTTCAACGTTGTGATTGTTGTAAACAAAGAGGGGAATCTGGGTCACCACACCCACTGCATGGTCACTGCCGACTCTCTGATATTCCACCCCCACCGAAATGTCGCGGGTGCGCTGGGCCTGGGCCAGTTTCCAACTTTTTTCAGCCGCTTCCAGGTTGTGGCGGGCCACCTGAACATCCGGACGTTCGGCCAGGGCCGTTTCCACCAGCTTGCCCCGGTCCAGCGAAAGAGGCTGGTCATTTAACCTTCCCACAATCTCAAGTGTGGAATTTCGTAACAACTCCGGAAGCGTTTGCACGTTCGGACGGAGCGCCACCGGTTGCAAGGTGGCTCCATTTTCAAGCCGGGAAGCCGTTTCCGGGTTGTTTTCAACCTCACCGGGGTTCGCTCCGAGGAGGTTGAGCACCTCACGAGTGGCTTGGTTGTAAGCGGTTTCGGCCTGGAGAACCGCCTGTTGGTACTGAAGGCGACCCGTCCGCACCCGATAGAGTTCCGCCGGGGAGAGGTCCCCGTTTTCCACTCTGGCACTGGTCAGGCGTTCGGTCTGTTCATACTGACGGTCTGTTTCGACAGCCAGTTGGAGGTTTTCACGAGCCAGAATGGCAGTGCCAAATGCCTGCCGCAGTTGAAAAAGCTGGGTGCGGCAGGTATCCCGCATCTGGGCCTTGGCGGCCTCCACCAAGGCATCCGCCTGTTGGGTGCGCAATTCACGTTTGCCACCCCGTTCAATGATTTTGTCCACCCGCAAGGTATAGGTTCCCTGCGCGGCCAGATTGGAATCAGTCTGGTAAAAGACATGGGGAGCTGCCAGATTGAGCTGTTCAGCCCCCACGGTCAGAACCGGATTGGGTTTATAAGCTGCCAGCAGCCGGGCGGCCTGGTTGACTTCAATTTGGTATTTGGAACCGGCTACGGTCAGATTCCGCTGGAGCAAGAGCGTTTCAGCCTGCTCCAAAGTGAGCTTGCGGGGAATCGAAAGTGATTGGTTTGATTGCAGTTGAGGGTCGGTTGGAACAAGCTGGGCGGCCACCGGGACCGGAACCCAAAAAAGACTGAGAAGACAGGCGCAGACCTGTCCGGCGGATAATAAATGAAGTCGTTTCATTCCATCCTCGGATTGGCACGGAAATCCGCTCAGCCGCAACGCCGGTGCGGTCCTCAAACGGACAAACAACCGCTGGATGGTCTGTCAGACAGACCTCGGCCTGGGGAATTTCCGTTGAAAAAGTTGGTTGGTTACAGCAACAGTGACGAGGAACGAAGGACTGCGGGAGGACTGCGGGGATTGGTCAGCCGGAAAGCCTGATTGGGAAAATAGGTGGGAAAGGGTTCGTCCCAGACAGGAGCCGCAATGGAGACGACCGGGCAAAGGATTTCAATTCCGGGTTCAGCCGGTTGGTTACCGGAAAGTTCATCCACATCCGGGTCAACCTCTGTGTCCGCTTCGACCACGGATTTCCAATGGTGCCTGGAAACATTTCTGAACTTGTCCGGTCTTTGGCGGTGCTCTTCCAGAAAGGCCAAAAAGCCTTTTCCGGCCAGCGAAGCGGCCAGATAATCATCGTCCCAAATGGAAATATTCAGCGCATTGGGAGCACTGGCCAGCAGGAGGGTCCAAACCAATATCTGTTTCAGGGTTGTGACCGTTTTCATCAAGGGTTCGATTCAGGGGAATCCGGCACCATTCGGACGCATGGAATTTGAAAAACTCTGTTTTTCACGCAACGATTGTGCCAATTACAAGCCATTCTTCATAATCCTGTCAAGGTTCGCTGAGTTCCAGGTCTGGTTCATGCGCCACAGCCAATGCCGGAGACCCTTCCCAACAGGTGTCGGAGGGCAGACATTCGCCTTTGGCCACCAGTGTCATGGGACCCAAAAAAACCCGGTCCCCCACTTGGGTGTCATACAGGATGGTCGAACAGGAGCCGACGGTGACCTGTTTGCCGATTTCAACCCGCCCGATTTTCATCACACGGTCTTCAAAAAGGTGGGTTTGCGGGCCGCTAAACGGGTTCAATTCCGACTGGTCGCCGATTTTCACACAATCGAATTCAGTAAAGTCGGTGGTGTTCAAATAAACGCCTTGGCCAATTTTGGCCCCCATCAGCCAAATCGCCCAGGGCAGCATCGGCGTGCCCCGTAAAAAGGTCAACAGATTGGGTACGGCCAGCGATTCATAAACGTTGGTCACGGCCTCGCTCAACCAGACAAACGGAGACCACATGGGAACCGCACGCGGGACATACCGCCCAATCAGCAGCCATTTCAAGCCGAGGACCAGCAAAAACGAGGCAATCCCGTAAACCAGGCCCGCTGCGCCCAGGGCAAAGCCGCTTTCGAGCCAGTTCCCTTCCTCAAACACCGGCAGCACCACCTGCACCATGAGGTAACCGGAAGCAATAATGAACGCCAGGGGCAGCACGACCCGCATCATTTCCACCACGGCGCGGCCCAATTTGCGGGCGGCTGAAGGGGTAAAGGTCAGGGTTTGGTTGAATCCGGTCAGATTCTCGCGGGCGGGCAACAGTATGGGAGGTGAACCCAACCAGGTCTGGCCCGATTTCAGCAGGTGGTTGTCAGGGGTGCGGGTCTGAACGCCAATCAGCACGTTATCCGGCACGGCGGCCCCGTCCGAAACATAGGCACCGTTCCCCACAAAGGAATTGTTTCCGATGCGGGTGGTTTTGAGAACCATCCAGCCGCCTCGCTGTTCTTCATCTCCCAGCAGCACGCCGTCGGCAATAAAACTGTACTGGCCTAATTCCAACAGGTCGGGAATGATGCCCGCCGCCGTCGAAACCTCACTGCCTTTCCCCACTTTGGCCCCCATCAACCGCAGCCAACCCGGTGCATACACCGAGGCATAGAGGCCGTGGAGAACCCCCAGGCTGCTGTCGAGCATCCGGTTCATCAACCATTTGCGAAAATACTCAAGCCCGTAAACCGGAAAAATGCCTTCCCGCTGGCGCGGAATGAAAAGGTGGCGAAACCCTGCCGAAAGCAAAATGGTGGCGGTGACCAACACGATGCTCGCCGGAATACTGAGCAGGAAAAAAAGTCCAAAGGCCAGCGGCAAGTTGGTATGCTCTTCAAAAATATTCAGAAAATGCACATCCACCCAGTCAATCAGCATAAAACTGGGAAAGACCGGCATGAAATAGAGGACGGCCACCCCCAGGCTGGCCAGTGCAAACAGCAAAGTTTCAGACAGTCGTACGCCAACCGTAATCCGGGGGCGCGGAGGCAATGGTTCTTCCTCACGTTGAATTGGCCGGGCGGGGGTTCCTTCCCAATTTTCCCCATCCGGAACCTGATACCCGGCTGGCAGGGAGGAAAGGCCGCCCAACCGGGACCGATTCCCCAAAACCGAGTCATTTTCAAGCACGGCATAGGAATCAACCACTGCGTCCTGACCAAGTGTGACCGGTCCCATAACCAGCACCCCGCCCTCAACCCTGGCATTTTCAATAAACACCTCGGTGCCAATGCTGGAGCCGTCCCCGATGGTCAGCAAATCCGTGGCCCCGACGTGAACCGAGTCAATCACCACATCCTTGCCAATCCGGGCCCCCAGGGCTTGCAGATACCAGTTGAGGAGCGGGGTTCCGGTCAACAGATAGACCGGGGGCAGTTCGCAAAGCTGGTTTGATAACCACCAGCGAAAATATTTCCAGCCCCAGAGCGGGAAGCACCCGGCTTTCAGCCGCCCGCTAATCAACCATTTCCCGCCAATGGCCAGTGTGAAAACCGCCAGTTTGGCCAAAACGAATGCCACCACGGAATAAAAAGCCGCCACCGGAACCGTATCGCCTTCATCCCCGGTAAAAATGTGGTACACGAAAAAAGGAAAGAGCCATTCCGCCACCCGCAGGAACACCAGAATCGGCACAATCAGCGCCTGGGCCAAACCGCACAAACGCCGTTTCCAGGAAGGTATGGCAATAAAGGTCCGGGTGGCTGTTTCCCGGTGCTGGCTGCGGTGCATGGCGGCGGCAATTTCTTCCAGTCGGCTGCCGGAATAGATTTCCCGCACACTGAGGTCGGTATAGCGGACATCTTTGCGGAGCAGGGAGACAAGTTTTGCTGCCAAGAGGGAATGACCACCCAGGTCATTGAAAAAATCGGCTTCGGGATGGAGCGAACAGCCGGGAAAGAGTTTTTCCAAAATGGAATACAGCGTTCGTTCCTCTTCATTGCGCGGCAGCGCCGATGAGGTGGCGGCGGCGGTTCCATTGCTATGGAGCGGCAGACTGACCAGGGCTTTGCGGTCAACCTTGCCCGAAGTCAGACGCGGGAGCTGGTCGAGCGCTTCAATCCGGGCGGGTACCATATAGGGAGGAACCCGCAACATCAGCTCCCGGCGCAAATGTTCCGGTTCGGAGGCGTTGCCATCGGCCACCACAAAGGCCACCAGTTGTTCGACTTCAGCCACCGGACGAACCACGGCAGCAGCGGCTTTGATACCAGGAGCAGCAGCCAACAGGGCCTCGATTTCCCCCAACTCCACCCGAAATCCGCGAATTTTCACCTGACTGTCAACCCGCCCCAGGCAATGCAGCGGACCTCCCGGTTCCATCCGGCCCAAATCGCCGGTCCGGTACCAGCGGGTGTGGGAGGATTCCGGGCATAGTTGCTGCTCCACGAACTTTTCAGCCGTCAGGTCAGCCCGCCCCAAATACCCCAGCGCCAGGCCGGGACCGGCAATGCAGATTTCGCCCACTGCTCCGGCTGGCAAAGGCCGCAACTGTTCGTCCACCACCATCAGTTCATAGTTGGGCAAGGGCATACCGATGGTGACCTGTCTGCCGGCGACCAGTCTCTCAACCGTCGCGGAGACCGTTGCCTCCGTGGGACCATAGGTGTTAAAGACCTTTCGTCCAGGCCGGACCACCTGTTCCACCAAGGCATCCGGACAGGCTTCACCGCCCAGGTTCAAAACCCGTAAGGTGGGAAGCGGGGCCGAAATCAGCCCCATCAGGGTGGGAACGGCGTGCAGCACCGTCAAATTGTTTGTGGTAATGGCCTGAGCCAAGCCGTCGGGGTCAGTCACCAGTTGGGGCGGAGCAATCCACAGCGTGGCCCCGACCAGATAGGAAATCCAGATTTCCTCAAACGACATGTCAAAAGCGAGTGAAAATCCCTGATACACCCGGTCGTTTTCATTGACGCCCAAGACCTCGTTTTCACTGCGCAGAAAATGGCAGATGCTGGCGTGGCTGATGACAATCCCTTTGGGTAATCCGGTGGACCCGGAGGTATAAATCACATAAGCCGGGTCAGTGGGCTGGGCCCGCCGGGGCAAAGGGGAGGCGTCTCCTGTGGCCAACAAATCCTCAATAGCCCAAACCGGGACATTGACGGTCCTTAACCGTTCCACCCAGACACGGCAAGTGACCAGCCCGATGGATTGCGATGCAGTCAGACAGGTCTGCACGCGGTCCAGCGGGGTTTCTGCATCAAAAGGCAGCCAAGCCGCACCACTGAAGGAAATTCCAATCTGTCCTATCAACAAATTGGCTCCACGGGGCAGAAACAGCCCAATCACCTTGCCCGGTTGGGCACCCTGGTGGCACAGGGCAGTGGCAACCAAATTTCCGGCTTGCTCCAATTGCCCATAGGTTACCACCTGTTCACCCCAAACCAGGGCCGGATGCTGCGGACACCGCTGCGCCGTGTGAAAAAAAATGTCGGGAAGGCATTCGTTCAGCAGAAAATCAGGCCGGGAGGGGCCGCGCAACAACATTGAAACCTAGCTCCTTGAACAATATCCACGGCCCCCTGCCAAAGGCTGGCACACAGGCTGGGAAAACCGGTTAGCCTTTTTGAACCCTTCCGCCGAAGTCGGCCTGTCGCCCTGATTGTGAAAAGGGAAAGAAATCAAAAAATTTGAAACCTGGGAGTCTGGAAATGGGTGTTCAGCCATAAAATTTGAGGATTGCACCGAGCGGGAATCCCGGACGGTAGGGCACAACCAGCGTGAAGCGACAAATTAGCTTTATCATTCGGGGTTGGTCAATCCTCTGTGAAAAAACAACGGGCCGGGGGTGTATTTTACCCGGCCCGACCCTGGTTGGCATTCCTCTGGAATGCGCGGTAGGTTTGAACCGTCAGTAAACTCACTTCTGGCGGCCAAAGACACGGCGGTACTGACCTGTTGGTTGAAAATCCATATCTTGACATGAGCTGCCTCTAAATCAGTTCACAAAAGATGGGAACATTTTGAATTTATACTTTCACCGCAAAGACGCGGAGCTTTCGCAGAGTTTTCGCAGAGTTTTTCCGTTTTTTTCTCTGCGCCTCCTCTGCGTCGTCTCTGCGCCTCTGCGGTGAGAAAAAATGGCAACGTGTTCCAATGTTGTGTGTTCCGATTTAACAGGGGCGAAAAGCGGGTCGGACCCGGCGGTTGCAACCATGCTTGAACAGTTGGGGTTCGGGCGATAAAGGGACAGGGCCGCCTGTAAGACAGGCGGCCCTCTTCGGTTCTGGCCGGGTTCCGGTTGTCTGGTCAGGCTTCATGCGTCGGCAGCGCGCCACCCGCAATCAAGAGAGGCTCAGTCCTCAGTCCTGTTTTCAGGTCAAGCCAGGGCGGGCTGGGCCTTTCGTTTTTTCAGGGCCAGAAAGACCATCCCGCCAAAGAGGCCGAAAGCCAAGGTCAACAACAGTACGCCAGCCACTGGCCGGACAAAAACCCAGCTCAGGGCAATCGTCACCAACGCCAGTACCGCAGAAACCATTCCGGCAAATAACCGAATGCCGAAATCTACAAAACTGCCCACCAGGGGAATCACATCAGCCAGGATGACCAGTGGTTGAAACACCAGCGTGATGCCGCCAAACATGAGCACCCAGCCAAACAACCGCAGAAACCAGGTCACGAGCGTGTTCTGGGATTGGGCCTGTTGAAACATGGTTTCGGCGGTGACGGTTCCGGTTTGTACCAGGGCAATCTGAGTTCCTGATGTGGTGTGATAGGCAGCCAGCCCCTGTTGGGTTTGTTTGGCAACCACGCTGATGGTATCGGGTTTGACGACTTCAAAGGAAATCCTGAGGTCTCCAATTTTCGGAGCATCAGGGCTTGTTCCCCAATACAGCATTCCTTGTGATGTTTTCAGATTGCCCCGCAACACCGCAGGGACTTGCGTGAGGGTTTCCTTTTCGATTGGAACCGGTTCAAATTTGTCCAGTTTTTCAACCACGGCAGCATCCATCAGAAATTCCCCGACTTTGGGGTTTTCAGCCGTTACGGCAATGGTTTGAAAAGGCATCGTGGTGGGGTTCTGATGGCCTGACGGCAGCCGGAAATCGTTGGAGCGAATCACTTCCGGGGCCCATTCGCGCTGGTAATCATACGAGGTCGTGGTGGTACTGCTGCCGCCGGTGTTTTTTTCCTTTTCAGATTTTTTAACTTCCTTCCATTGATACATTTCCACTTTCCGGCGGAGCTTGAGACCTTTGACCGAAATTCCGAATTCAGGGTCGGAGATGGGGGCTGCCACCGTGACATTCCCGGTCAGGTGAACCAGTTTTCCTTCATTGGAACTGTTGATTTGGTCCGCTGCCACATGGACCACCGAACCGGCCCCTTCCTCCAGTCCCTGCGCCGTTTTGGCAGCATTGTGTTCATTCAAAAACAAGACGGGAAACGCAATCACAAACATACAGATGCCGGTGGCAATCCCTTTGATTGATGATTTCACCCGGTCAAACCAGGTTTCCTGGTGGACTTCAACAAAATGGTCGGTTGGCATATTGGTTCTCCTGAAAAATAAGGTTCAATAGGGAATTTGAGTGACACAAAAAACGGTTCTGACCCTGCTGGCAGCCATCATCTCGGTTTCGGCAAAAGGTAGCTGTTCCAGGAATTTGGACGGGACTTCAGCAAGGTCAGAGACATGTCGTGATTACCCAAACCGGGGAAAAAGATACGGGCATGCTAAAAAATATTTTCTGTCATTTTTGGGGAATCCGGTGTGGGCGAGTTGCGCTGACCGCTCGTTCAAGCCGGAAGGAAACCATTCCCGGCTTTTCAGTCCTCCCGTTTTTTCAGTTGAGTGACACGGCACTTCCAGTTAAAGTCCACGAAAAGGAAAGAAAGGAGGAAGAAATAAATGCCATCAACTGACTTTTTTTCAATCCTGGAATGCGCCGAATTTCTGGGCGTTTCCCAGGCTGAAGTTGAAAGCCTGGTATCGGACAAGGTATTGAAATCCTTCCAAATCGGGAAAGAGGTTATGATTTCGCACCGCCAGGCGGAGATGTGGAAAACCGGCCTGTTGCGCCGTCCCGGTAAAAAGAAGGTGCTGTTTCCCGACCCCAAGCCCTGAGGTTCCATCCCAGGATTCAATCCCGTTTTCAAGGGATTCCACTGATTTTCCGTTAGCGGTTGGGTCCATTTTCATCGGACGTTTCCGCACCAACCCGCCGGCCCGTACCTGTCGTTTCCGGTGCTTTTCCCCGGCAGTCTCCAAAGCAGCATGATTTCAAAGATTTTCAATTTTGTGGTATTGCAGGTGGGCTGGTTTGCCTGTGTTTTAGGGGTTGCCAAAGGTTATACCTGGCTGGGTCCGCTGTTTGTCCTGCTGTTTCTGGTGGGGCATCTGGCCTGGGTTTCCACTCATTGGCGGCGGGAAATGTTATTCATTCTGGCTGTCGGTGGTTTGGGTGCCGTGGCGGACAGCCTTCAAAAAATGTATGGGGTGCTGACCTACCTGGATGATTTCCTGCGGTTGGATTGGCTGGCCCCCATGTGGATTATTTCGCTGTGGGTACTTTTTGCCACCAGTTTTGGAACCTCGCTGAAATGGATGCAGGGTCGTTATGTGATAGGGGCCCTGTTTGGCTTTATTGGGGGCCCCATGAGTTACCTGGCCGGGGTCAAATGTGGAGCCCTTTCTTTTAAGTACGACCCGACCTTTTCCATGCTGGTTCTGGGACTTGTCTGGGGTTCGCTGATGCCGCTTTTGTTATGGATGACCCAGATTTTCGGACTGACTGCGGTTGAATCCAACGGAATATTACTTCACCAGCCTGAAAAAGCTGCCTCACCTGGAAATTGAGGGCTTCAGGAAAAAAGCAGCAACCACCGGCTTCGGGTGGGGTGAACCATTTGCTTTGTGCCAACACTTTCCAAACTCCCAAAACGGGTGCAGCCACTTGGGTTTTCAAATTCGAAACCCGAAACCTGAACCTCACACCCTTTTTTCCAATCCCTAATTCTTTCGGTCAAACCACACATTGCTCCCCTTGCGAAAAAGGATATCACTGCCTTCGGTAGGGGTTTTCAACGCCTCCGCAGTGTAGTTTTGGCGACCCTGGTCATCCCTGCGGTCAAGTCCGGGCAGCCACCACACAGGAGTTCCTTGCTCCAACCGATACCCCAACGGCTGGCCGCTGACGAAATCGGTCAAAGGCGGCATCCCCAATTCCTGGGTGGCCTCAGCCAATGTTTGCGGATACCGTTGCTGCCGTTGGTGGAAATATTCCACCGCGACCAAGGCCCGCAGCCCCACCACATATGCCTGGTCCTGATAGAGGCTGTTGACCGGAGCCACCATGGTCGGTTCGGAAATCAGCAGCAATTGCCGGGAAATCAGGTCGCTCAGGGAGCGCGGCCAGGTTCTCTCCAAACGGTGATTGATTTCCCGTTCGATTTCCTGAAGCCGGGGCAAATCCCAACTGGCCAGGGCAGGTTGGTAGGCGGCCAAGGAATTCTGCTGAAATTCCCGCATCCGCTGATAGACCCGGAGGCGCAATCCCGGCGTGTAATCCAACAGCACCGGCGTACGAAAACTGGTGTGTCTTTGCTGTTGAATCAGCAGCCGGTGTAAAAAGCCGGCCATGACGGCCTGCTCGCTTTCCAGCAGGGATGCGGGCGAAACCTGATGCTGCGCATGGGCGGCCAACCGCTGGGCGATGTCGCGGTGCAATTCCGGAGCGAGGTTCTGGCGGCTGACTAACCCGTAAAGGTAATTGAGACTGATTTTCCGGGTTGCCGCTGCTTCCAGAAAACCAAAGAGTCCCGCATTGGGGTCGGTGAAAGAATTCGAAAACCGCCACGCCGCAAAACATAAATCAAGGGCTTCCGCAGGCTTGCCTGCCTCCAGCCAGAGCCGCGATTGGGAAAGCGCCAGAAAAACCAGGGCCTTGGCTTCCAGCAGGCGGGGAATCTGGGTTTCGGCCTCTGCGGGATTGTCAACCATTTGGGAATGGGGGCGTTTGTTTCCGGCTTGCAGATGGAGCAGGGCTTCCTGGTTCCGCTCCACAAAGGCTTTTTCAGCATCGGTCAGGTTGTCCTTTTTCCATTGGCAAAACTGGCCCAACCCGTCGGGGAACGGGTCGTCAGGGTCGTTTCCGGCCCCCAGTTTTCGTAATGCCACCCGATAGTCGGTCCAGGCGTTTTCCTCTTTGGGGAGGGAGGTGAATTGGGTCGCCGGGCTGACTGGCACCGCTCCGAACGGCGGAACCAGCAGGTTGTATGCACCGACCAGCAAAACCAGCAGGCAGACAACCGCAATCGGCGTTCGCCAGCGTGACTGGCGTGGGGCAGGCGGTTGGACTGCCGCCAATTTTCCGGCCAGTTCCCGCACCGCCACCGCAGTTTCATTGCGTATTTGCCGGGCCGTAAAATACAAAACGGCCACCGCAGCGGTCCACACCGGGAAAAACGAAACCAGCCAAAGCAGCATGGCCGCCATGCAAAACAGGGCGGTCACCAGCATCTGGGCTGCCAGTTCCGGGTCCATCCAGGCGGCATACCCTTGGCTGATAACCGTATAGACCACCATCGTCAAAAGCATGAAATAAAGGCTGAGGACAAATCTCCGCCCCTGCAAGCCAAGGCCCAGTTCGGAACAGGTTGCTGCCAGTTGAGCAGTGCGGTGAGAAACCGGGGCCGGTTGGTGTTCGGTGCCTGCCACCGACCCGACCAGCAGTTCCTGAACCAGCGGATTTCCTTGCCCCCGGCTCCACACCGGCAGGTGGAGCCAATGCCGCAGGGTTTCCCGGACCAGCCTTCCGCCCTGCCCCCAAACCCGGCGAAAAACCGTGCGGGCCGCCAAGGGTTGCTGTGGGTTGGCTTCGAGCATGTACATCATGGTCGCAGCCGCAGCGGTGCCAAACTGGCAGGCGAGCAAAAACATGAACCAGAGCAGGACCCATCCGGCTCCCTGGATGATTTCGGCTCCGCGCAGGGCTGTTGGCCAGGGAACCATCAGGAAGGCCGTCAAACTGCTGCCCAGGACGATAAAAGGCAACTGGACCAGAGTGGTGGAGCGGCGGATATGGCGGTCCTGGCTGCGGATAAGCAACAGCGCGTCCTCCTGCAACTGGGGTAACCCTCCGGTTTGAACCCGCAGCAAAGTGGTAAAGGCCAGCGCAGTAGCCGGACGGTCTTCCGGAGCTTTGGCCAATGCGGCGGCTATGGCCTCGGCTACGGGAAGCGGCACATCCGGGCGTTTTTCGCGCAGCGAAGGGGGTGCTTCCTGGCAGTGTTGTTGCAGGAGTTGGGCCAAATTGCCGGAAAAGGGCAGTTCCCCGGCCAGCATTTGAAAGGCAATGACCGCCAGACTGTAAATATCGGAACGATGGTCCACCACTTTCCCGGCGCACTGTTCGGGTGACATGTAAGCGGGCGTTCCAATCAAGGCTCCCACCCTGGTCAGAGCCGGCGTGGTGGTTGATTCCAACCTTCGATTTGGTTCGGTTTCGTCATGCAGCAACGGGAGGGTTGCGGCCTCACTGGTGCCGGTTTCACTGCCCCAGGCGCGGGTTTGGGCGACAGTGATGTCACTGGCCCCGGTTTCGGTTGGAACAGCGGGCAGGGTCGGGGCAGTGTGAATGTGTCCGGCCTGAGTGGTGACCACGGTTGGGGCTGTCTGAAAATCATCCGGGCGGGTTTGGGCCACGGTTGGTTGGTCATGAAAATCATGGGTGGCGTCACCCCAGGGTTGGGTCGGCTGTGAAAGCGTCTGCCCGGTGGGGCGTCCCGGCAGGGGGACATCCGCTTTGCTGCGCAACTTGGCAATGCCGAAATCAAGCACCTTGACATTGAATCCGCCCCGTCCGTTGGGTTCCAGCCAGATGTTGTCGGGTTTCAGGTCCCGATGGACGATTCCCAGGTCATGGGCCTTTTGAATTGCCAGGGAAACCTGTTCCAGGATGTCAACCGCCACTTCCAGCGGCAGCCGGGGTTGTTGCCGCAACAGGCCGCTGAGAGGCTGACCGTCCAGGTATTCCATCACCAGATAGGCCAGATTTTGCTGGTTTTTGCGGGTAAAGCCGAAATCCGTGACATAGACCACATTCGGATGGCGCAGGCGTCCGGCAGCCTCAGCCTCACGGCGAAAGCGTTCGATGAATTCCCGCTGTTCGGCAAATTCGGGTGTGATGACTTTGACCGCCACAGGGCTTTTGGTGTGCAGGTGGGTCGCCAGATAGACCGCCCCCATGCCACCCGCCCCCAGTTGTTTTTCAATCTGGTATTTCTCATCCAGCACTTCGCCAATCAGATTCATGAAAGGGTTCCTTCACCAATTATCGGAATTTCAGGCCGTGTTTGGAAATTCAGTTCCGAAGGTGGAAAGCAGCGGCAGAATGTCAGCCTATGGGTCCATCCTCCCAAATATGGAGTTTAGTGGTTCGGGTTTCAGGTTTGAAGCCCTTTTCCTGACTACAGAGGCCGCCTGTTTCCAGCCAAGGTGAGCACCCGGCAAACCCGGAACCCGATTCAGGCCACCCCCAGGCTGAACAGGAATTTCGCCCCCCGCCCTGCCTCCGCCTCACATCGAATCTGACCTTCATGCCGGACAATGATCCGTTTGACAATCGCCAGGCCAATACCGGTTCCTTCAAACTCTTCCTTGCCATGCAGCCGCTGAAACGGGGCAAACAGTTTTCCGCCATATTTCATGTCAAACCCCACTCCATTGTCCTCCACCACAAAAAATGGTTGGTTTTCATGTGTTTCAACGCCCACCCGAATCCTGGGGGATGCCTGTTTCCCGGTGAATTTCCAACTGTTCCCCAAAAGATTTTCCAAGACAATAGCCAGCAACCGGGCATCGCCCATTCCCCACAAACCTGGTTCAATTTGCACTTCCACCAGCCGGGTGGGGTTCCGTTGGTAAAGGTCCGCCAGGATTTTCCGGGCCATCTCGGTAAGGTTGACTTTTTCCCGTTTGAGTTCCATCCGATTGACATGTGACAGCTTTAAGAGGTCTTCAATCAAATCCTTCATCCGGACGCACCCTTCTTGAATCAGATTGAGGAGATGAAGACCGGTTTCATCCAGCTTTTCGTGCTGGTCTTCCCAGAGCATGCCGCTGAATCGCTCAATGGCCCGCAAAGGAGCCCGCAAATCGTGGGCAACCGAATAACTGAACGCTTCCAGTTCCTGGTTGGCAGCTTCCAGTTGGAGGGTCCAAGCCCGCCGGGAACGAGCCATTTCCAATTGCGTTCGAATCCGGGCCAGCAGCTCGCGTGAAGAAAACGGCTTGACCAGATAATCATCGGCACCGGCTTCCAATCCCTCCACCGTATTGGTTTCCCCAGTGCGGGCCGACAGCAAAATGATTGGAAGCGAGTGCAGTGCCGGGTCCTTTCGAATTTCCCGGACCAGCCCGAACCCGTCAAGCCGAGGCATCATGATATCGCTCAAAATCAGGTCCGGTTTTCTCTGTCGGGCCGCCTCAAGGGCTGCCTGACCGTCCGGAACCGCTTCAACGTGGGAAACGGTAGCCAACAGTTCGGTGAGGTACCGCCGCAAATCGGCATTGTCCTCAACCAATAGAATCCAACTGAAAGATTCACCTTTCGCTGGTTTGGGAAAAGGCTGGGGTGGGGTAAGTGGATTTGGTTGGGAGGAAACCCATCGTTCGGCTTCGGCAATAGAAACCAGGTCCGGGCGGGAGGGAGCGAACTCTGCACTGTCAACCTTTACGGATTCCGCCGAGAGGTGGTTGGATCCTTTGGGAATGGTGACGGTCACCGTCGTACCGCTTTCCAGCTCGCTTTGAAGCTGAATATCGCCTCCATGAAGGCGGACCAGTTCCTTGACCAGTGACAGTCCGATGCCCGTTCCTTCGTGGGTCCGCGAACGACCTCCTTCAACCCGGTGGAACCGTTCAAAGATGCGGGGTATTTCGTGCGGTGGAATGCCCGTCCCGGTATCGGCCACCGTCAGCACGAACGCTTGATCGGTCTCCCGGAGGCGAACCGTAATTTCACCTTCGAACGTGAATTTGAGGGCGTTGGAAACCAGATTGAGCACGATTTTTTCCCACATTTCCGGGTCAACCACGGCTGGTTCCGAAAGTGGGGCGCATTCAACCACCAGCTCAAGACCGGCTGAAACAACCGCTGATTGGAACATGTTGGCCAGTTCGGAAGTGAGGCGGGAAATGTCGGTCCGGGTATAGGATGCTTTCATGCGACCCGCTTCAATGCGGGAAAAATCCAACAGGGCATTCACCAGTTTGAGCAGTCGAAGCGCATTATGATGGACCAATTCAAGCCGGGTTTGGTGAACAGACGGCAAGGGCGTTTCGAGGTCGGCCAGGGCATCCTCGACCGGGCCCAGTAACAGTGTCAAAGGGGTACGGAATTCATGGCTGATATTACTGAAAAAAACAGTCTTAACCTGATCAAGCTCTGACAAACGGGCATTGGCGGAGCGCAATTCCTGATTTACCTGGTCGAGTTCCTGACTCCTCCGCAGGACTTCGTGCTCCATTGTGATAGTGTGGCGTTCCAACGCCTCGGTTTTTTCAGATTGCAGTTGACCAAACTGGCGGGCAAGGACAAATTCGGTGACATCCTCAACTCGGTGGATGATGTACCTGATGGTGCCCTCCGCAGCCAGAACCGGTACATTGAGAGGGCTCCAATACCGTACGACAAAACCGCCGCCTTCCTCCTCAGCCTGCCGAATATCATACTTTTGAACTGGCATGGGGTCCGGCTTGTGCAGCGTCAGGACCCGTTCCAGCGACTTTCGCAGATTACTGGTGCCGGTGGCCTCCGGGTCATCCGGATTGTCTGGGAAAACCTCAAAGAGGGGACGCCCAACCATCTTTTCCAGCTCGGACTGGGTGGCGCGCACATAAGCATGGCTGGCTGTCAAAATCGTAAAGACAGGGTCTGGTTGAAGCACTAAAAACAGTCCGGGGACGTTTTCAAAAAGCAGTTTGAAATCCAAATCAGCCTGGAGCATGGACACATTCCTTCCATTTCTCTGGTCCCGGTTGACCAGGTGATGCTGCAGTCAGAAAATTGTGATTCGCAATGAACACTGAGAGTCAGTCGTATGACTGCTTGCACCGGTTTGGAGCAGTTCTCAGTTTGGAAAGTGGCGCGATTTGTTTCATCGCGCTTGTGCCCTTTTCTTTCACTCAATTTGGAGAACCAAATAGTTTGTTCCAAGCGCGATGAAACAAATCGCGCCACCATATCCAAAAACACGTTAAGACCGTTTCACCGAATTCCACCAAGACCGTTCAAACCGCGTTGCTCAATCCTCAATTCGAACTTCTCAACTCTCAATTGAAAAGGCCGGTTACTTCCACTCTCCTTGTAACTGAAAAGCCGCCCAAAAGTAAGGAGCGCTCCATTTTTTTTGTTTTTTCAGGTAAAGCTGGGCTTCCTGCAAGGCAGCCGCCGGGGCCATTTTTTTCACAAAGATACCCCGATAAAACTCGGTCATGAGTTCCGCCGTCGCCCGGTCGTTGACTTTCCAGAGGCTGACCACCACCCGTTTGCTCCCGGCATAGAAAAAACCGCCGGTCAGCCCGACCAGCCCTTCACCGGCAATTTCTTTGCCCAATCCGGTTTCGCAGGCCGAAAGAGTGACCAGTTCAGCCTTGAGGTGTAAATGATAGGTATCAATCAGGCGCAAAAACCCATCCTGCGGATGGCCTTGTGAATCCACCATCGAAAGCGCCAGCGCGGAAAATTCAGGCTGCTCCACATCCACCAGACCATGCGTGGCGAAATGCACATACCGGTATTGATTCAATTTCCCGCTGAGGACCGTTCCCCGGTTGGCATCCAATCCCAATGCCTTGAGGGTGTTTTCCTTGGGAACAAACCCGCTGATGTTATCTGCCTCCCTGCGGGTATAAGGCAGCCGGGTCAAGACCCAGGAGGTACGGGAGGAAGCTTCAACCGGGGAACCCGAAGTTGGAATTGCGAGAGTGCTGTCGCCGGGTTTGCGTTTCTCGGTTGGGTAAAAAACCGGGTCGGCCAAAACGGCCAAAACCTTTTCCGGCTCTGTTTGCTCCGGTTGTTGGCGCAAGAGCGGCACCAACGTCATGGAGGGAACAACCGAGATTTCGTAATGGTCAATCAAGCGGGTTTGCGTGTCAGCCGTTAGGCTGGCAAAGTTGCTTCCGGGTGGCAGCAGCAGCGTGCCAAACGGCACATAAAACAAGGCTCCATCCGGCACAATCACCAGCCGTTTGCCGGTTAATTCAGGTCCAATCGGACCCAACAAAGCTGACTGAGAGCCACCAGACTGTTTTGCAGTTCTTTGCTATGACCGGATGTTGCTGCCGGCGAGACTTTGACCAGATTCCGGGCCGCCCGTTGCGGGGCGCTCACCTGCTGATGGAATTGGCGCGCCAATTGTTCCAGTTGAGCTTTGCCCGGCAGATCAAAAACCTTGACTGTCGTTTGGGTTACGGCCCAAACGTAGCTTGTTTCCTTGCCGAGCATAAATTCCAGCAGCATCGTGTCCGAATCCAAGAGCCGTTGCTGGATTGTTGTAACCGGAAGCGGTTCAGGGGCGGTTAAATGGGCATAGCGCGGATGTCGGCTGCGGAGGGTGGCCTGCACCTGCCGGTACTCGTCCAGCAGGACGGCGCATTCCTTTTGGGTAGCCTCAATCCGGCTCTGTGGTTGTTTCCGCAACAACAGCCGGGTGACGAGTTCCTGTTTGGCTTTGATGAGTTCCTTTAACTCTTGTTCGCGTTTGACCAACTCCACCGGGCCATCGGCGGTCAGGTCCAGTTCGCGTTCCCGCAACTGGTCGGCCAGGCTTTTCGCACGAGCCTGTTCGCTGGCCGTCAAAGCCACCGCCACATAGCCGCGTTCGGGAAGCTGCCGATGCAGCCTGACCAAAATATCCACATACATTTCATAGATGTCCCGGACATGGGCAAAGAAACTGGCTCTCAGTTCCTGGTTGGCGGTGGCGGAACGGACAAACTCTGCCAACGGGAGCGCCAGTTCAAGCTGGTTCTTAGCCTCAGAGAGGTCTTGTTGGTCGCGCACCACCCGCGCCAGCCAGCACCGATGAAAGAACTCCATCATTCGGTCACCGTTGGAACGGGCCAGCCTCAACCCTGCCTGAAAGGTCAGCGCCGCACTGGTCAGTTTTTTTTGCCGATATTGGATTTCCCCGATGTTTTTCAGAATGCGGGTTTCGAAACTTCGGTTTTCTGCTTCCCGGACCATTTTCAACGCCTGTTGATAATAGTCATCCGCCAGATTCAAATCGCCGCTTTTAAGGAACACCTGCCCCAGGTTGTTGAGTGTTTGGGCTTCACCGGTTTTGTCTTTAATGGCCCGGCGGATTTCGAGAGCCTGTTCAAGCAGGGGGATAGCCTGGGGGTACGCGCCCCTGACCAATTCCGCCGCTCCCAGGTTATTGAGGATTTGGGCTTGTAGGCTCTGGTCACCCGATTGGCGGGCGAGGTCAAGCGCGGGCTGGTAATTTCGGGCTGCTTGCTCGCCATCACGCAAATTCAAAAAAACACTCCCGATACGTTGCCTGGTGATGGCCTCTCCGCGTTTATCTCCGATTTCCTGTTGTAATTTGAGAGCCATTTGAAAGGTTGTCAGAGCTTTTTGGGATTCACCAAAAAGGGTGTAAAGCAACCCCATGGCGGTCAGAGTGGAGGCTTCGGCACGAGTATCCTGAGTTTCCTGCCACAACCGGAGGGCCTGCTGGTAATGGTCCAGCGCCTTTTGATTTTCTCCGGAAGCAAAATACACATCCGCCAAACTGTGCAGGAGGTGAGCCTGCGTTTGGGGATTGGCGGTTTTCTGATTGAGTTGCAAGGCTTCCTGATAGTAGCCGACGGCTTTTCCGGTTTCCCCCTGCGCCGCATAGGTTAAACCAAGGTTGGTCAACAGGGTGGTTTGCCGCACCTGATTCCCTAATTTTTGCTCCAGTTGCAGGGCTTGCAGGAAATATTCCTGGGCCTTGGTTTTGTCTCCCAAATCGGAATAGACGGTGCCAATCGTGGTCAGCACATCGGCTTCGTTGGGTTCATCGGGCACTTCCCGAAAAAGAGTCAGGGCTGACTGCAACAGCGGCAGGGCTTGGGAGTTTTTCCCTAAATCAGCCCAAATCAACCCTTGCTGGGAAAGACATTTGGCCTCCCCCCTTTTGAACCGGGCGGCATGAAACAACCCAGCCGCCGCCCCATATTTTTGGAGGGCAGCTTCGCGGTCGGCTTTGGTGTTTTTTTTGAAAAGGGCGTCAGCTTCAGCGAAAAGCGTGTGGGCTTCAGCCAAGGTGGTTGTTTGTTCCTGAGCCACAAGCGGAAGCGGGGACAGAACGGAAAAACCGCACAACCCGGCCAGCAGGAACCCAAACAGGAAGCTGCGGAAAATCGGAAGTCGTGAAATGATGGTTTGCATAACCTTGTAATGGAATGTTTGGGCCAACTAAGGTCGTCGGTTTCAGGGATTTTCATTCTACTCCGGTGTGTGAAAATCCGGAAATGGCAGCGGAAGGGCTTCCTGGTTTTTTGGCCACAACCCTGGCTGAACCCTTCCGGAGGGGTGCGGCAGAATCCTGGGTTCGCTCTTGCCAAACACTCGGCAAAACTGTTTTGAATTTCCGGTTATTCGTATAACTAACCCAATTGAAATCAACATTTTGACTGCAAAGTGACCGCAGTCACTTTTTTATGCTGGTGGTCGCCCTGGCAGGTGGTAAAATCTGCTTTCCAGGGTTGATGACGATGCAATTATTCCCGATTTGGCCTGCCACTTTTTTCAACCACTGGCCTGGGAGGGTTTTATGCCACAGCCATATTTTTGGTCTTTGCTCAGAAACCACTCTTTATGGCTGGCACTGTGGGCGGTGGCGGTTGTTGGTTTTGGAACAGGCCGCCCGGTTCAGCTTCGGTTGCCGCTGAAAAAGGCGGATTCACCGGCTTTGGTGGTCCAGCTTGGTCATTCGGGTTCCATCACCTCCGTCGCCTTTTCCCCCGACGGAACACTGGCTGTTTCAGGCGGACTGGACCGCTCGGTGAAAGTCTGGGAAGTCACTTCCGGACGCGAAATCCGCACCCTTCGGGGGCATCTCCAGGGCGTCAATGCGGTGGCGGTCTCACCCGATGGGAAGACCGTGGCTTCAGCCAGCGGTTCCAACTGGTATTACAAAGCCGAAGAGATTGAAAACGACATCAAACTGTGGGACATCACCACCGGCCACGAACTGAAAACCCTGCGCGGTCATCGGGCCTGGGTTTCAGGGCTCGTTTTTTCTCAGGACGGCAGCAGGCTTTTTTCCAGCGGTGGAACCAGTAAACTGGCCCACCAAGGGTATGTGGACGCCGTGGATGGCACCATCCGGGTTTGGGACGTGGCTTCAGGAACCGAACTGAAAAAACTGGAAACCAAGGTGGAACTGACTTCCCTGGCACTTTCTCCCGGCGGCCAAACCGTGGCGGCAGGCAGTTCCGATATGACCGTCAGATTGTGGGATGTGCCGTCCGGGGCGCAGCTTTACGAACTGCGCGGCCACCGGGCCCCGGTCTGGTGCGTGGCATTTTCACCGGATGGAAAGTGGGTGCTGTCCGGGTCCGGCAGAGAGCAATTCAGCTATACCAATGGCGTACCTGATGCAGTGGATAACACCGTTCGGCTGTGGAATGCCGCGACCGGAGCGTTGGTTCATATTTTTACCGGACATTCCCAAAAATCGGGTGAGGTGGATTTTGGCAAAGTTTCCGGGGTCGGGTTTACGCCTGACGGAACCAGGGCTTTTTCGGTTTCCTTTGACCAGACGGTCCGGTTGTGGAATCTGGCGGGCGTGGAAGGGGAAAACCCATCGTCCCCGGCCAGCGTTCCGGACGCCCGGATGGAAAAAATCCTGCGGGGACATACCCAGCCAATCAAAGCGGTGACGGTTGCTCCGGATGGAAAAACCCTGCTGTCAGCCGGGGCTGACAAAATGCTCCGGCTGTGGAACGTCACGACCGGCAATCAGGAACAAACCTTTGCCGGACACGCCTCGCCGGTCCATCTGGCCAATATTTCACCCGATGGGCGGTTTTTGGTGACTGGTGGCTGGGACCAGATTCTCAAAGTTTGGGATACCGGCACCGGACGGGAAATGCTCCGGATTCCGGACCATTTCTTTGGGGTCCGGGAGGTGGTGTTCACGCCCGACAGCCGTTTGATGGCCACCACCGGGAGCGGGCCGGATTGCTACAAGGTCAAGCTCTGGGAGGTTGAAACCGGCACCCTGGTCCGGACCTTGACCGGTCATCAGGGAACGGTCGGCTGTCTGGCTCTGTCACCAGACGGAAAATGGATTGCCACCGGCAGTTATGACCGGACCGTCAAACTGTGGGAAGTGGCCACGGGAAAGCTGCTTCAGACCTTTTCCGGTGAACAGCCCAACGAAATCCGCAGTCTGGCCTTTTCACCTGATGCCACCCGGATTGTTTCAGCGAGTTTCGACCCCGGCGGCGATTCAGCCAAGGCGCTCAAGATTTGGGATGTTTCAACCGGAAAAGTGCTTGTGCAGGGAAAAGGCCGCCACGGCGGCTTTCAAACCGTTGTCTGGTCGCCGGACGGAAAATGGATTGCCACCGGGAACGGCGATGTTTCCGCCACATTGTGGGACGCCGCCACCGGCATCGAACGTCTGACGGTGGGGGGTGTTACAGCCGAGGTGATGAGTGTGGCCTTTGCGCCCGATGGCCGTTCGTTTCTGTGTGGAAGTAAAGCAGGCTCGGTGGAACTGCGCCGGACTGAAACGGGTGAACTCCTGCAAACCTTTGCCGGGCACTCCGATTGGGTTGAAAGCGTGGCGTTTCTGCCCCAACCCAATGTGTTTTTGAGCGCGGGATTTGATGGGACCGTCAAACTGTGGCGGATTTCCCCCGGAACCAATCCCACCACACCCACACGGGAACTCTGTGTTTTGACTTCGTTTGATGACGGTCATTGGGCGGTGGTCACACCCGCAGGTCGTTTTGACACGGACCAGTTGGACGGCACGCCCAGCCTCCATTGGGTCATGCCGGACGACCCGGTGCGGCCATTGGCCCTGGAGCTTTTCTTGCGGGAATATTACGAACCCCGTTTATTGCCCCGGTTACTTGCGGGGGAAACGTTTCAGCCGGTGCGCGGGCTGGAGGAGCTGAACCGGGCCCAACCCCAGGTTGCCATCACCAGCATCACACCAAATCCGGAACAGCCCGACAGCCTGGACATCACCGTCACGGTCAAACCAACCGTGCTGCGGTTTTCCCAACCAGCGGAAAAAACAATGGAGAGCGGAATGTTCGACCTCCGGTTGTTTCGCAACGGACAACTGGTCGGGTTCGCGCCGGAAACCGATGGAGCCCTGGTGCCAAATCAGGCGGGAGCTTTTACCCGCACCTTTACCCGCATCAGATATGCCCAGGCAATCCAGCCTCAAACACTGGAATTTACCGCCTATGCCTTTAACCGGGACCGCATCAAAAGCCCTACTGCCAAAGTCATGTTCCAGGTCCCTGCCGCCGTCAAACCGCCGCCGGGCCGGGCCTGGCTGGTCAACATTGGCGTCAATGCCTATGACCAACCTGATTTTGATTTGAATTTTGCCGCCAATGACGCCCGCATTTTGCAGCGGGTCCTGAGTGAAAAACTCAAACAGTCGGGGCAGTTTTCCGAGGTTGTCACCGTTCCGCTGATTTCCGAGGCAAAGACCGAAAAAGGGCACCGGACCATGACGACCAATCAGGCCCGCAAAAGCCATATCAAAGGAGTGTTTGAGTTGTTGGCGGGAAAAAAGCCATCGGTTGACCTTTCCGGGGTTCCCCACGGGGAGGAAGTGCGAAAAGCCACTCCCGCTGATTTCCTGCTGATTTCATTTGCTGCGCATGGATACCGGGATGATTTTGGGACGTTTTACTTCGTGCCTTCGGATACCGGACCCGTCACCTCCGACACGAATTTGGCTGACCTCTTGACCCGGTTTATCTCCAATGACGAGCTTTCCGAATGGTTGCGCGAGGTTGACGCCGGGGAAATCGTGTTGATTGCCGATGCCTGCCATTCGGCAGCACTGGTGGAAGGCGAAGCATTCAAACCGGCCCCGATGGGAAGCCGTGGTTTGGGGCAACTGGCTTATGACAAGGGGCTCCGGATATTAAGCGCAACCCAATCTGACAATGTGGCGCTTGAAAACCAGAAGCTGCAACATGGGTTGCTCACCTATGCGCTGGTGCGGGAAGGGATTGAAGCCCGCCGGGCTGACTTTCAACCGGAGGACCATTCCATCACTCTGTCCGAATGGCTGCACTTCGGTTTGAAACGGGTTCCGGGACTTTTTCAGGAAATCAAAACCGGGAAAGTTCAACCTGTGGGGAATAAAGAAACCCGGATACTGACGCTCCCTGGTGGAAAAAACCGGCTGGTCTTTCCGGAACCGGGCAAAAAGGCCATCCCGGAAGACCGTTCCCTGCGGCTCAAACCCAAGGATGAAGCTGAGATTCAGCGTCCGGCGTTGTTTGACTTTACCCGCAACCGAAAGGAAATCACGTTAGGAAACTGGCCGGAAAAATGAACCTGCACTCCACAGTTGTTTCTTTTCCTTCGCCCCTCAGCTTGCGAAACAAACCAAAGGGGAAGGCATTCCACAATTGATGGTTGTGCATTGGGAAAGGACGTTCCCAATGCCAATTCCATGTTTTGATTTTTCCGTTATTCGTATCATCAAACCATTTGAAATCAGCAATTTGACCTCAAAGTGACCGCGGTCACTTTTTCCCGGAAACCGGTCACAAACGGTTACCCGGTGACGGGTGGAACCGGCGGTTCCTGCGCCAGCCGCGTCTCCACTTCATCCAATGCCCGGCGCAGAAAATCCCGGTAATCAACCAGCGTCAATTCCTTTCGTTTGGCCCTGGTGTGAATTTCAACCACAAAAGACAGGCGGCGGGCATCATCCCGCAGTTCAAATCGTTTGCGGTTGCTGGATTGGACGGCGGCGGGAAGCCGGGGCGGTGAGTCAGCCGGACCGACTTCGTTTGGAACCTCCTGGCTGACCCGAATCAACCGCATGACTTCGGCTTTGCGCCGATTGGCCGGCAGGGCCTGGACCCGCAGCAGCATTCGCTGTGACAGGTCGGGAATGTGCGTACAGAGGTCCAGCAGGTCATCTTCCAGGTTTTTGACCCGCATCCATTTTTTGAAGGCATCGGTTTTCATGCCGACCGCCGCGCTGGCCTGCTCGTAGGTGCCACAGGAATCGGCCAGTTCCTTGAAAGCCCGCAGCCGGTCCACGGCATGCAATTCCTCCCGCTGAACGTTTTCCACCAGGGCCAGCACTTTGAGGTCCAGGTCGGAAACGCCTTCGCGGAGCACCACCGGAACCGTTTGCAGGCCAGCCCGGCGCGCGGCTTCCAACCGCCGATGACCGGCAATCAGAGTGTAGCGTTGTTCAGGTTCCGGGCGAGCCAACAACGGCTGCAACACCCCATGTTCTTTGATGCTGGCGGTCAAATCCTCCAACACGGCCTCTGAAAAAACCTTGCGTGGCTGGTGGGGGTTGGGGCTGAGGGCAGTCAGGGCCAGATGTTTGACGGATTCCCCGGCCTGCATTCCATCCTGGTACAGGCTGGCAATCGCTGCAATCCGTTGACTCGACACCGCATCAGGAAACTTTTTAGCCATTGGCCACCTCCTGGAAACGGCTGCGGGTGGTTCCCCACAGAGCGTCCGCCACAGCCGCCACATCCTGAATGACGGGGCATTTGGGGGCATAGCTTTTGAGCGGTTTCGCATGCGTGCCGGCTTCGCTGACGGCAATGTAATCCCGGATGGGCGGTAAGGTCGGGTATCCCAACGCCGTGCAGAGTTTGGTTTCAATCTCCTGCAAATGGTGCCGATGGAGCACCAGCCGCTGGTTGTAGAGCGTGGGAACCACTCCCAAAATCCGTATCGGTTCCAGCCGCATGTTGCGGCGGCGGCGCTGGGTTTTGCCCACCTCAATCTGGACTTCGCTGAAACTCAAAACGGATTTGGCTTCGGTTTGCACCGGAATCAGCATGGCGTCGGCTCCAAACAGAATCTGAACCGTGATTTCCGAAATCTTGGGCGGGCAATCCACCAGCACCACGTCGTAGGCGCGGCGCAGGTCCTCGGTCACTCCCAGAAAGCGGGCCGGGTCCTGTTGTTGGGTGAGGGAAATTTCATCTGCGTTCAGATTGCGGTTGGCCAACCCCAGGTCCGGTCCGAATTTTGAACGGTGAACCACTGGCGGCCCATTGGATTCGGCGGAACAGACCTCATGCCAGAACATCTCCGAGGCCGTCCGTTCATGGGGTGCCTCGCCGAAAAATGCACCGAGGGTGCCCTGGGCATCGCCATCCACCAGCAGGACTTTGAAGCCTCGTTCATGCAATTCAAACCCCAAATCCCTGGTGAGTGAGGTTTTCCCTACACCACCTGCTTGGTTGAATACTGCCACAATCATTTTGTTGCTCCGGAATCAATCGAGGAGGAGTGAAAAGCCGAGCATATCCGGACCAGGGCGGTTGTGCAATCACCTCTCTCCCTCCTGGGAACCTCATGTGGGAGACTTCTCCCGGTTTTCACGCAACCAAAGCCCTCGCAGTTTCTGGATGGATTTTTGCACTTTTGCGCTAAAATAAAACATTGACTTGTTGGAAGGCATTCGTCACTGGCTTCCGGTTCACCAGACTTGAGGTTTTCATGGACTCAAAAACAGCCCAGACCATTTTGGAACATGCAGTTCAAGCAGGTTTGTTACCATCTTTGACCCTGGAACAGATGGACCCCGACCAAAATCCTGCCGAGATGCTGGAAACCCTGATTCAAAATGGGAGTTTGTCAAGTGCCTCTCTGGAAACCCTCATTCAAAGCAATCCGGAGCCAACTTCCTCTCTGGAAGGAGAGCCAAGTGATGCAACTAGAGGGCAAACAGCAGAAAATAAGCCGGCCCAAACCCTGCCCACCCTTCAATTGCCGGGCAATTTCTCCGAGTCAAATGAGACCACCCTGGCCGCGTCCAAGAGTTCAGCTCCAACCTTGGTGAATTCGCATGCCGCCACCCCCAGCCCAATTGAAGGAAGGTCAGCCGCCCAGGAATTTTCCGCCGGTACCAAGGTCGGACATTATGAAATTGTCAAACTGCTGGGTGAGGGCGGCATGGGCTGTGTCTATCAAGCCTTTGACCCACTGGTGAAACGCCATGTGGCTTTGAAATTCCTGCTCCAGAACAACCAGTCCCTGGTCCAACGGTTGTTAATCGAGGCCCGCGCCCAGGCCCGCATCAATCATCCCAATATCTGCAAGGTCTATGAAGTCGGACTGCATCAAGGGCGTTATTTCATCGCCATGCAGTATTTGCCCGGTCAGACGCTGAATCGGGCGATGAAAGGCATGTCGCTTGAACAAAAAGTGAAAATCATGGCTGAGGTGGCGGAAACCCTCCATGCAGCGCACCAGGAAGGCGTCATCCACCGCGACATCAAACCACATAACCTGATTGTGGAAAAGATGGAGGACGGCAGTCACAAACCCTATGTCATGGATTTTGGGCTGGCCCGCGAAGTGTCCTCCCCTGGTGTGACCATGACCGGAGCCTTGCTCGGAACCCCGGCTTACATGTCGCCCGAACAGGCCCAGGGAACCACTGATAACCTGGACCGCCGCTCGGATGTGTTCAGCCTGGGAGCAACCATGTACCACCTCCTGACCGGAAAACAACCCTTTGGTCCCGGTCCGGCGGTTCAGGTTCTGTTTCAAGTCATGACCAAAGACCCGACTCCGCTCCGGCAGGTAACCCCCAGCCTTCCCCAGGATTTGCAAACCATCGTCATGAAATGCCTGGAAAAAGAGCCGGGGCAACGGTACGAGTCAGCCCTGGCCCTGGCTTCGGACCTGCGCCGTTATTTGGCTGGGGAACCAATCGTCGGAACCCCCGTTTCAAGCTGGCAACGCCTGAGCCGCAAAGTCCGCAAGCATAAACTGGCGGTGAGTCTGGTGGGAGCCGCCTGCCTGTTTGGGCTGACGCTGGCGGGCTTTGGCCTCTTTGCCCGCTGGCAGGCCGAGCAGCAAACCATGTTGGCGGCCCGCCTCGGAGCCCAGGTCAAAGACATCGAAACCATCATGCGGCATGGCCATATGCTGCCCCGGCATAATATCGAACGTGAAGAGCGGATGGTGCAGGAATACATGAACCGCCTGACTCAAACCATGACCGGTCTGGGCTCCAGCGCCACCGGTCCGGGAAATTATGCTCTGGGCCGGGGATATTTGGCTTTGGGAAAGCCGGAACTGGCCCGGAAGCATTTGGAACTGGCCTGGAATGGAGGGTTCCGGCAACCTGAAACCGCCTATGCCCTGGGAATCACCTACGGCACGTTGTTTCAAAAACGATTGGAGGAAGTCAAACAAATCACCAACCCTGATTTTCGCCGCTACGAAGAACAGAAAGCGGAAAAAGACCTCAAAATGCCGGCCCTGCAATTTTTGCAAACCGGGCGGGCTGCCGTGCAGGAGTCATCCGAATATGGCGAAGCCCTGATGGCTTTTTATGAAAAACAATGGGACCAGGCTCAGGTAAAAGCTGAACAGGCTTTCCAGAAAATTCCCTGGCTGTATGAAGCCCTGCGCCTGAAAGGGCAGGTCTGTTTTGAACAGGCAGCCGAATTCCAAACCAAAGGGGAATACCAAAAGGCGCAGGAAAAGTTTGAACAGGCCCGCATCCTTTTCCAGGAAACCGTCGCTTTGGCTCCCAGTGATGCGGAAACTTTTTATCAATTAACCGAATTATCTTTGCGGGTGGCAAAAGTCCACGACTCTCAGGGAAATTCGCCGGAAAAAGAACTGCATGAACTGCTCAACCTGAGCCAAACAGGGTTGGAGGTCGCCCCCAAACGCTGTGAATTCCGCCTTCAGTCAGCCTCCGCCTGGTTGATACTTGGTGTTTTCCAGCAGATACATGGCAGCGACCCGGCCCCTACCATGCAACATGTCCAACAGGAAACAGAACAGGTGGTCTGTACTTCGGAAATGAAGGCAAAGGCACTGACTCTCAATGGCAAAGCCAGTAAAATTGAGGGGGATTACAAGGTTGAACATGGAGAGGACCCCACTCCCTGGCTGGACCAAAGCCTGAAGGCTTACCAACAAGCAGTGGAACTGGACCCCACAAATTATGCAGGTCATTCAGGGCTGGCTGAAACCTGGTCCAAAAAAGGTGAACACCAATTATTAACCGGAGTCTCCCCTTTGGAATCCTATGACCGGGCCATTGCCCTTTTCCAAAAAGCAGCCTCTCTCACAGATAACCAAAACACCAGCATTATGATGAATCTGGGAATTACCCTGCTCAGTAAAGCTGAAGCTATTTTGGCCCAAGGGGAGAACCCCACCACACCATTAAACCAGGGAGTTGAGCAGTTCCGGAAAGTCCTTCACATCAATCCGAATCAATACGGGGCACATATCAATCTGGCCAATACTTTGTCAACGTTGGCCAACTATCAGATGACAGCCAATCTGGACCCGACCGCAACCCTGAATCAAAGTATCGAACATTACCAAAAGGGGCTGACCATCAATCCCAACAGCTCCATTGGGTATAATAATTTGGGCTTGGTCTATGAATTGTATGCCCAACATCTGTTGGCACGAAAACAATCCCCGTTGCCAATGGTTGACAAAGCCCTGGAGTCCTTCCAGGCCAGCATCAAAATCAACCAACGGGACGCGATTCCCTATGTTGGAATCGGTAAAGCCTACACGACCGCCGCTCGTTACCTGCTCAATCAAGATAAAAATCCGCTGAATGCCGTGACGGAGGGGCTGGCCGCCCTCAAACAAGCCCAGGACATCAACCCGGCGCTCTATGCCACTTACCAGCAAGCTGGCCGGTTACATCTGGCTCAGGCGGAATGGGCCTTGAGCCAAAAAACCAGAGCCGTGGAGCCATCCCTGAAGCAGGCCCAGCAGGCTTTTCAAAAGACGATGGAACTCACCCCGGATGATACCTCAACCTGGGTTGAGTTTGCGGAAATGTACAAGATATGGGCCAATTGGCTGGTGCAAAACCAAAAACCGGCCCAAGTGGAAATCCGGGCCGGTTTGGCGGCTTGCACCAAGGTCATCACCACTGAGGTAGAGGCCCCCGTTGCCTTCTTCATCCAGGGTGAGTTTCAAGTGCTTTCAGCGAAACAGGAGAAACAGGCGGCCCAACGGCTGGAACTCCTCCGAAAAGCCCGCCAGTCGTTTGCCCAATCTCTTACCCTTGACCCATCGAGAAAAGAGGATGCTGCGCCTTTTCTGTCCGAAATCACCAAACAGGAAGCCGAAACTGCGGCACCGGACTCCCGCCCCAAAGCAAAAGAACCGGGAGCCTAACCAGGGTGCCAGCCCTCACCCCTATTCCAAAATCCGGCGGAACGCCTGCGAGAGTTTTCCAAAAAAGGAAGGCTCGTCGCTGTTGCCAGGTGCCACCGTAACGGAAATGTAACCGGCGCTGCCGGCTCGTTCTTCTTCAAACATATTGCGAACACAGGCCGCGAAATGCTGCGGCCCCGCATGGCCGGTCCGGTCCAGCGTGACCGAGGTGGCCGCCAAAGGAACGGAAAGCTCTGATTTTCCGGCAAAATCAAGCGCAAACAGTTTGACCTGCCCGCCCCCCACGACCCGCGATAAGGCTTCAGGCAGGCAGACCCACAGTAAATCGCCGACTTTGTAACCGTCCTCCAGGGTCACCTTGAGGTCAACCGCATCTCCGACCGTCAGGTGCCGGGTTGCCTGGCCATGTTTCTCAAGGGCAATCCGGAGATTGATTCCGGCGGCAAAGCTGTTCCAGTCTTCTTCCACCAGCCGCAAAACCTCCACCACCGCCACGCCTTCGACGGCTGCGAGGCTTTCGATTTCACCGGCAAATTCAGCCGCTTCCCTGGTGGAACAGGTTTCGCCGTTGAGGGCGACCAGCCCGGCCCCGCCCACAATGTTGGCGGCCCGCAGTTCGGACATCAGGGCAATGGCGGCGACCGAATCCAGCGTGGAATACAGTCTGCCCCCTTCGTTGAATTCGCTGACCACGGAATTGGCCAAGGCCAGGGCCAGTTTCCGGTCGGCGGTTCCGCCCAGCCGGAGCAAGGTGGCGGCGGCGTAAGCGGTTTCCCCCCGCACCAACACTGCTCCGTAATAGTAATCGTTGTTTTGGCGGGCCAGTTTGCCTTGGGGAAAATCAGCCGCCATTTTGCGGGTGAACACCAGGGCCTGTTCCCGCGCCCACTTGTCCGGGTTGAAGCGAGCCACCTGATAGGCGTCCTCACAGGTTTTGGCTTCAACCACCGGCCAGTCCAGTTTATAGGCTTTGGTGGTGTCTGCCGCCATTTCCAACCCTTGGGAAATGGCTTTGGCCAGGTTTTTGGTCAAACCGTTGCCGGAACCGGTTTTGAGCAGGTCCAGGTTCCACAGGTACCGAGCCGCTTTCGGCCCATAGTAGCTGTGGGGTTCGTTGGCATAATCCGGATACATTTTGAAACCCCGGCCCGGCAGCCACATTGATTTTTCCCGCCGCACCCCGGCCACAATGATGGATTCGGCCTTTTCCCGGCGGGAACTGTTCGGCTCGGCCAGGGCATACATACCGCAGGCCGAAAGCAGAATGGCTGCGGTTTGCTCGCAACAGGCATGGCCGTAGTCAGCCGTGGCATCCACCAACGCCGTAAACGGGGCATCGAGTCCGGGCAAAACCCGCAATCCAATCACCGAAGCGTCAGCGTGGCGCGAAATGGACTGACCCGGCTCCAAAAAGCAGAGGGTCCGGTTCAGGCGGCGGAATTTTCCCGGCGGGTCCACCTGTTTGGAAATAACTTCGGTAAGGCCGGTGGTCAGGTCCTCCAGGCGGGCTTCGTAGGTTCCCGGTGTGGCCAGAAAGCTGATTTCAGCTTTCGGCTGCAAAATCGGTTCACCGGGATTCAGCACATTGGTTCCCAGTGCCAGCGGGACGGGCTGCCCATCGCGGCTGAGACTGACTCTGGTTTGGGCGGCTTTCGCACTCAGATACAACCGGCCCACCGCACCGTCATCCGGATGCACAAACAGTGGCATGGTCAGTGAAAGATAGGGGTCTTTTTCAGCCCGGAAACGGGTTTCGCCGGCGGTCCAATCCAATCCGGAGAGGGCAAAGGTTTCCACTATATAATCGGCAAAATCATCGCCCAGGGTCACGGTGAGCTGGCCGGTTCCATCCTGGATGTCAACCAGACCGGCAAACAGCACTTCGGGCTCGTTGACGGTGGTGCGGGCGGGGGGGGCGGCTTCGTATTCGGCCCCGCCTTCAGCGCACAATTCACTGGCATACTCATCAACCGCCGGGCCGCCCCCTCCGCGAAACACACCCATTGCCGCTGCGGGGGCCGCCATCAATGTTTCCAGCCCCCAGCCGGGGCCACCCGGCGGTGCGGGAGCCGAGGCCGGCATGGGAATTCTGAAAGACCCGGTGGATTTATAGTAAACCGGCATGGCCGGCGGTTCCGGGGGCGGGGCAGCGTCTTTCAGAAGTCTGGTGGCAATGCCCACATTCAGATGTTGGGCGGCTGATTCCACATATTCCTTCAAACGACCGGCCAACCGGTTGCCGGGTGTGTCGGGACTGAGCAGCCGGGCGTCCTTCACAATCACATACAAGGCCGCATCCGTCTTCTGTGAGGTTGGATATTCAAAGGTCAGGGTGACGGTGCTCGCCGGCAGGTTTTCCGCCGGAACGGTCACCTGGACGGTTTCTTTGACCGGTGCCACAATGGCCGCCCAGCCCTCCCAGGGCTTTTGATTGACATAGGCACCGACGGCAAACACCGAAAGCGGTTCCGGGACCTCAAATTCAAGATGCTGGCCGGCGGCCACACTTTCGCAGGCAATTTCCTGGCGGCCTCCGTTTTTCAGCATCTCATAAGGAGGAAAGCCCCGTAGCGAGGCCAAATCCTCATCCGTGGCCAAATGCCTGAAGTCGTTCCAGCCGTCCTCAATCGCCTGCCGCAGGGCCGAAACTGCCGGTCCGGGCATTCCCTGGCGGGCATAACAACAGGCGGCAAAGTAGGCATAAAACGGGTGGGGCTGGTCCAGGGCCTCGCGGGCCTGTTCAAAAATGGCACAGGCATCCGAAAAATACGCAGTATGAAAGAGCGATTCCCCGCGTTGATACCGCTCGTCGGTGCTGCCCGGAAAGGGGGCTTCAGCGGGGTTGACGGCGTTGGCCCTGGCACGGGGAAAGGTTGGGTCAATCGCCACCATGCGCACGGACTGGGCTGGCACGGTCGCGGTGAGGCGGACTTTCCGGGTGTCCACTCTTTCCAGTTGAAAAGGAGTGGACCGTTGGCCCCCTTTTTCCAGATAAATCCCCCGCACAGGCTGGGCTCCGGGGCTGGGGAGCAGGCTTCCCTGGACTTCCGTTCCCAAGGTGGAAAACGAAGTCAGCTTGCGTTCCGCCGCCCGGCTGCCCACCAGCGGCACGGTGGCAGTTTTGGAAGGGTCCGCCGAAACCTGTACGTTGAGGGCAAACGGACCTTCACCCGTCAGGGAAAAAGCAGCTTCGACCAAGCCGGCCTGGGCTTTGGCGGCAACCGTGGCCACCCGCCGCCCGCCTTCGGTCAGGTCCACCTGAACCGCTCCTTCGATGGGGGTGCCATAGCTTTCCAGGCGCAATTTGACATGCAGTTTTTGTTTGACCGGTTCCAGGGTTCGTTCCACCAGCGAGGCCACCAGCGGAGCCAGACGGTATTCCGCCACCGTAAATTCACAGGCCGGCTCGGCAGCCGGCGCATCCAAAAACCGGACTTCATAGTCACCCACCGGCAAATCACGCAGCGTGAAAGGAGCTTCGCCCTGGGCTCCCAACCGAAGCGGATACCGCCCGAATTCATTCCCATTGGCAGCAACCACCAGGGTGGCGGACGTATTTGGTCCCAACGGATTGAGCACCAACAGGTGAACCGTGTCCCGCCCGGCCCGATAGAGGGCCTTGTCGCAGGTAATGCTGGTCAGCACCAGGTCAGGCAGTTTGACAGGGCGGATTTTGACGCCGGGCAATTCAACCGTCTGGGGGCCAAGCAGGGATACGACATGGGGCCGTTCGACAGTGGCCGCGCCAAAAATATGGGAAACCCAGGCGAAAGTGGGTTGGGCAAACACATCCTTTCCCACAAAAGCAAACGCATGACCGAGGATGATGGGGCCTCCGTGCGTTTGCAACAGATTCCAATCGGTGACGGAAATCCGCTCGTCGAGCATAAATCCTCCTGAAATGAACGTGTGTTAAAAAAGGTCTCAAAAAATCGAATTTGCCGGTGGCGAGGAAGAGAATATCTGCCTGACCGGAAAGGAATGTCAAATTTTTCCAGGTAGAGAGCCGCGATAAGATGATGAAAGACAAGACCCGCGAACCACACGAACCACACGAACCACAATACCAAGAGGCAAATTTTTGGGTAGCCTATTATTTTCCACCGCAGAGACATGGAGTTTTCGCAGAGTTTTCGCAGAGTTTTTCTTGGTTTTTCTTTGCGTATCCTCTGCGCATCCTCTGCGTCTCTGCGGTGAAAAGAAAGCCGTTCCATACGGTACCGCAACATGGAGAGGACCAACAAAACCCGTTTTTTCTTCTTTCGCGTAGTCCGCGTATTTCGCGGTTTCAAAATGCGCTACCGTTTCCGAAAGAAAAACTGAAAGGGAATATGACAGCGGGCTCCCCAGAACGACTCGCTGTGCCGGTCGTTGGGAAAGGCAAAATAGAGCAGGTCTTTGCCAAAGACATATCCATGTTGCAACAACAGATGGTACATCATCAGGGTTTGCTCATAGTTGTCCTGGGGCCAGCCGCTGTCGAGGTAAATCTGAATTTTCCGTTTTCGTTCCTGTTGAATCCGCCGGGTCAGGTTGTCAAACCCACGTTCAAAGGTGCTTGACATGCAGGCGGCCTTGCCAAAAACGCGTGGCCATTGCCAGGCTAGAAAGAGCGAAACCAGCCCGCCCAGCGAAGACCCCATAATCGCCGTGTTGGCGGCATCTGGCAGGGTTCGGCAGCGGGCGTCAATCGTGGGTTTCAACCTGGTGACGATAAATTCCCCATAAGCCATATATCCCGGATGCGTATAGTCAGCCATCCGGTCTGCCGGGTGGATGCCGACGATGATGACCTTTTCAACCATGTTCATTTGATTGAGGATTTCCAGCACCTCATCCACTTTCCAGTCAACATGCAGAAAAGCTTCCTCCGGATAAAACAAATTCCCGCCGTCGTGCATATAGAGCACCGGATACCGCTGCGTGGTGTTTTCCTGATACCCCGGCGGATAATAGGTCCGAATTCGATAGAGTCTCCCATCTTTCCAGGGAAATTCTTCCAGTTCGGTAATATCACCCGATTCATCGCCAAAAAAGTACGGGTGAATGATTTGATGCTGGCGGGCGGTGGTGATGGCAAGCCGGCTTTCCCCTTTGGCGGGCAGTTCGGCACCGTCAACCAATAAAAAGGGGCGAAAATAGAAATGTTTGCTCGGCACTTTCAGATGAAAGTCAAAAACGGTCTGGTCGGCATTGACTTTCACCGGTTCGGAATCGCGGTCCCAGCGAAACTCGGTGCGTAACACCAGCTTCCCTTTTTTGAGCGGGTAATGGACCGAAACAAAAAAATCATGCAGCATAACAGCCTGAGAAGTTCATGAGGGGAGGATAAAGGCTGACCGGAGTTGCAGATGCACCAGGCAACTTCAGAGCGGCCAACCAGATTTAACCATAAAGCCGGGGAGCCGGAAACCTGGAACCGGGGCGAACCGCAAAGAGTTTGGCAAAGGTTTTTGAAAGCCGCTTCCGCTGGGGGAATTTTCTTCCGGTTGGCGTGTTATTCCCGGTGTCAACTATTCAAAAAAATGTAACCGAAATGGTACTTTAAGGCCGTGCCTATGAGCCAAACTTCCCCCGCTGGTTCCAGCCAGATTGATTTTTCGCAAGCCGCCCTGGAGCACCTGGATGCGCTTTACGGCTTTGCCATGGTTTTGACACGGGACCGGGGCGAAGCCGAAGACCTGGTTCAGGAAACCTATTTGCGGGCGTTCCGCGCCTTTGGCCGCCTTGCCCCTGACAGCAATTTGAAAGGCTGGTTGTTTGCCATCATGCGCAACATCCGCTTGAATCAGCTCCGCCATGACCAAAGCGGCCCCCAGTTTGTGGAAATTGACGCCGAAGAACCGGACCGGATGCAGGTGCTGGCGCAGGCCGCCACCGAACCTCATGCCACCCTGGTGCAAAAAGTGGAACGCGAACAAATCCGCACCGCGATTGAACGGCTTCCGGCGCATTACCGCGAGGTCGTGCTCCTGCGGGACATTGAGGGCTTCAGCTACCAGCAAATTGCCGCCATATTACAACGACCTGCCGGCACCGTGATGTCCCGCTTGGGCCGCGCCCGCGAGCAACTTCGGGCGTTGCTGGCACATTGGTATACAGGCCCTGCCACGCATTGACTGTTGGGGAACGGAACAGGAACGCATCATGACCATGAAAGAATGCCAACATATTCAACTCTTAACTTCAATCTATTTGGATGATGAGTTGCAAAACGGGGAACGGGACGCGTTTGAAACCCACCTCAGCACCTGTGCCGCCTGTCGTGCGCTGGTTGACCAGGAGCGGGCCTGGCTGGGCGCGGTTCGTTCGGCCCGGCCCCTCTATCAGGCCCCGGCGGAACTGCGGGCCAGAATTGAAAAAAATCTGGCGGAATCTTCGGGGGTTTGGACAGCCCCGGCTGAATTGCGCCGAAAACTGAACCAAATGCTGCCCCAGGCTGCTTTTCCCTGGCAGTCCCGGTGGCCGGTGCGCCTTCCGGCTTTGGCCCTGGTGCTGGTGGTGCTGATTGGGGTCTCGTGGTGGTGGGAAAAAACGCATTCTCTGGTTTCCGGTTTCCCCAAACCCTCGGAATTCGCCCTGATGGCGGTTGAAACCCATATCCGCCGCCTGAACGGCAAACTGCCCTTGGAATTTGAATCAAATTCACCCGTGGCCATTTCCGACTGGTTTGCCGGCAAAGTTACGTTCAGTCTCAAACTGCCCAATTACCAGGAATCATCCGGCCAGAATAAACTCTACAGTTTGGAAGGGGCCCGGTTGGTGGCCTTGCGCAATGATTATGCGGCCTATGTTGCCTATCGGATGCAAAAACGGCCCATCACGCTGGTCGTCACAACCAGCGCCATTGCCGCCCCGGAAGGCGGGGAACCGGTTGTTTCCAAAGGTGTGACGTTTCATTGTGATGCGGTCAACGGCTACAAGGTGATTACCTGGTCTGACCGGGGGTTGACCTATGCCTTGGTTTCAGACCTGGAGGAGCGAGGCCAGCAATCCTGCATTGTCTGTCATGCCGGAACCAAAGACCGTGACTTTATTGAGGGCCTTCGCCCTCGATAAGCTTTGCTGATTCCAGATAACCACCAGGTCATGCCGGGTCAAACCCAGCCGACCTCCTCTGCTGGTCCGGCTCCAACCTGAAAACAGGTTCGGGCTTCAGGGTTACACATCCAGAAACCGGGTTATTTGAAGGTTGCGTTGTCAATTGATTTCACAAGCCGGACGGGGGGTCCTGGTTTCCGGGCATAAAACAGATACGGGCCATAGGGCGAAATTTCCAAAGCCAATTCGATGGGATAATTCGACTCCAGATTGGGGCTGCCAATCCGGAATGTCCGATGGAATCCGGCTTGTTCCAATTGGGTCCGCAGAAACGTGTTTTCACTGTAAATGATGGCGTAATCCACCTCCGGCAACAGCTTTTGCAAATCTTCGGCAAAAGGTTTCCCACCGGCAAAGGACGTGTCAGGGCTGTACATATGCCAACCCAGGTTTCTCCCGGCGTAATAAAAGGAAAGCCCGAAATTATCCAGAAAGACTTTGCGGGGGCCGGTGCCAATATGGTGCATACCAGCCTGAAGGAGCAGATTTGGATCCGTTTTGGCTTTGTAATAAA
>JAIBAN010000156.1 GCA_019695185.1 Blastocatellia bacterium
GTTCTGAGGTCCAACCCCAACTAACCTAAGTCGGTGCGTTCGGAAACGCACTCAGGTTCAACTACGCGACCGTCTTTGAGACGGTCCTACTCATCAAGCCACCAGCTTCGCTGGGGGTGTCTGACTTTTTTGCCTGGTCTTTCTCCTCGAAAGGAACTCTCAGGTTCACTCTTTCATCCGGCATATTTTCCTCCAAGTGTGCATGATCGCTCTGAGTGTTTATCGACTTCTCTGTTTTGTGCCTGATTCTTTGGTGAAATACACTCCGGTGGCCGTTCCCACCACTTCCCGGCCCTCCATAATTCCCACCGAACAGCCCATCAGACTGCCGGCGATGGCAGTGGTCGAAACCAGAACTTCCAAATGCTTGCCGCCCTGTTGCAACCCGGCATCTTCCAGCCTGAGCCGGAACCCGTCATCAACCGTGCAGGCCAGTTTTTTATTGGGGTCAACATAGAGATCGCCAAGACCAGTATGCTCAAACGGTGGCTGACCTTTTCTAATTTCTGTGAGAATGCGCTCGGCAGCCCCGGCATACTGCCGCGATTTGGTCCAGGTTTGATAGGCATCGGAGACGGTCCAGGAAATTTCCCCCGACCGGTTGGCCAGGGCCACCACCAGTGCCAGGTCAATGGCCAGAAACAGACAAACCAGCGTCAGAATCACTTTGCGAGGAACCCTGGCCTCGATTTTCCGCACGAGACTGTCTTTGGTTTCCTGACGGATTTGTTTGTACGAGAGCCAGCCAGCTCGGATTTCCCGCAACAGGTGGAGCATTTGAGCAGACCTCCGGCAGATTTGTTTTTCCATGTACTTATTTCCCGCAGCACGGCAAATAGTTGCGGTCACTTCGAAAAAAAACTTTTGGCAGTCACCCAAACTGAATCAACTTCTGTTTCTAAATATTTGCTAGAACTACAGTTAGTCAATTGTTCGCATGCGAACAATTTTGTTTCAACTCTCTAAAGCTTGACGTTCAGCAATCTGGGTTTCGACATCTTGAAGGGTTTTTCTTAACGCCTCGGCAAAATCAACCAAAGTTGCGTTTTTCTTTTTAGGCTTGAACTCAATCGTATATGTATTACCTTTTTCTTTGTTCATAATACGAAATGGGTTTAGCTTCTTGGGGGGCTCCAATTGGTTCCCGGCTTTTTTCGGTGTTGTCCCTGTCCATTGTTGAACAACCTGGAGTCTTTTACCTTCCGGGAAACTGAGAAGCCGTTCTAATTGTCGATATGATAAATCAGAAATCTGTAAACACATTGCTAGGATTTCATTGCCCAGGGCTGCAAAACGAACTTTGTTGGAAAAAGTAGGGCGTTTCATGTGTGCGGCGTCTGCTGCTTTCTCATGGGTTTGGTAAATCCGCTCCATCTCTTTTAAGGCCCAAATCTCTTCAACAGGATGCAAATTGGACCGCTGTTGATTTTCTATCAAGGCAATTTCAAGAAATTCACCTGGAGGGGTTTCTCTTAAATAAACAGGCACTTCCGTCAATCCCAAAAGTTGGGCAGCCTTATGTCTACGATGGCCAGCAATAATAGTGTAAGTTGTATCTGGATTGGGAACTGCTACTAATGGTTGGAGAATTCCTTTAGTTTTTATTGAAGCAGCTAGCATTTCCAAGTCTTCATCACTAATTATTTTTCGTGGTTGGGAAGGATTGGGGAGAAGTTTTTCAGTGGATACAAGTGCAACGACCCAGCCTTCCGTACTGGCTAAAACTGAAGCTGATAGCATTTTTGACTGAGGGTTGTCTGATTTCGAAGTGAATTTTTTTGCCATTTTGGACCTGTCTTAGTTAATGGTAAGGATATTTTGGGCTAATTCTTCAATATCGGGGATTGCACTTGAGTTGGGTGCATATAACTTCAAGGGTAACCCTTTGTTACACGCTTCCTGCACGGCCACTTGCTCCCGGATTGGCTTGAGTTTCTGGCACTTCAATTCACTTGCCTTTTTCCAAATTTCTTCAAGGTAAAAATTGTGCGATACCAACCGTTTGTTAAATCGTGTTGGGAGAAGCCCGTTGATGAAAAGGGGCGGTAGACTTGCGCCAGCCCGACGTTTATTGGCGCGAATGATTTCTTGTTGGATTAACTCCAGGCCGGCAAAGGCTTTATCTTCTGTCTGTACCGGAATGAGGATTGACTGAGCAGCTTGGAGCACTTGGACACTGATTTCATTAATGGTTGGTGGGCAGTCAATCAAAATATAATCAAAGTGGTTAAAGAGTGTTACAAGTATTCGGTGCAAAACCGAAGGGTTTTTTTGCATAGCCAAAAATTGTTCGTCGCGGGCAAGCTGCAAATTTGCCAAACCGATCCACAAATGATCGTAAATTTTTTCGATAGGTGGGGCAGATTCCAGGTCGTGGCAAATAGGATTCCAAAACAGCTCTTGAGCTGGTCGCATTTGAGGATTCCGTCCCAAAAATCCTCCCAAACTTCCTTGGAAGTCAGCATCAATGAGCAGAACCTCTTTTTGCCGTAGTGATAACTCATAGCCCAAATCCCGAGTTGTGGTGGTTTTTGCCACGCCACCTGCATTGTTATAGACTGCGATCACCTTTTTTCCAGACATTGTTGTGCTCCAAGCTAAAATGAAGAGGCAAGTGTTAGTGAAACGGTTTCGAATCTCATTCCAAACGTTGTTGCAGAGGGTAATATGGGATAGGTTGAGCGAAATCTTCCCCAATAACAACAAAACAGCAACGGCTTGAACTTGGATTTGATTTCTATTAAACTGTCCCCAACAGTATACAAGACTGTCCCCAACAGTGTCAAGAAGGTGAATTCAATTTTATGCGAGTCAGAGCGCATCAGATAACTCTTTCATGTTCCCCTGAACAAAAAAAAGAACTGGAGGCTTACTGTCAAAAAAAAGGGCTTTCCCAGTCAAATGTGTTACGAGAATTACTTGAACAAGTCATGCCTGGGGTTTGGCCCCAGGAAAAACACGGGAATAGGAAAGACTTGTCTGAGGCTCAAGAACAAACAATTGAATGATTCTTGTTACCCACACTGGTGGCTTCAAAATGCAAATGAGAGAGCCACTTTCCAAGCTCTTCTGGGACATTCCCCACATTTCCTTCTTTATACCGGCAAGTGTCCCCGCACTGCTGCGGATGGGTCCCCCGCTTCCACAGAATCTCAGCCAGTTCGTCCATCACACCAATATCCAGGCAATATTCCCCTTTCGCGTGTCTCCCCGTCCGCCGTTGTTTGAGTCCCATTCGCCGCAACGCTTTGGACACGAAGCGGAGCGGGTCGGCGCTCAAGCGTTCGTCTGGGGGCAGTCTCAGAATACCGCCAATCCAGCCGCGATTGGCCCGGAGCCAGGCGACCAGGGCGACGATGGCCGGGCTGGTTTTGGAGTACGTGCAGCCAGCACTTTGTTCAAGGGTGGCCGGGTCAACTCCGACCGCCTGCAACACCATGCGGGAAAATTCGCGTTCCGCCGCGAGGTTCCGCTGGTCCGGCAGAAAATCCGCCGTTTGGTTGTGGGTGCCTTGTGCCTCCCGCAGTTGCGCATCGGTGGCAAGTGCGATTTCGAGGTGGCTGATTTCGGTTCGGCGCTGGCCGCGCCGGTCTTTCTCAATGACCGCCGCGACGATCTCCGCCGCTGCCGTTTCGGGCAGCCGGTAGAATACCTTGAGGTGATGCTTGTCGAGCGCCCGCGTCTCATCAAAGGTGCGCCGGTGCTTGCGTTCCAGGGCGGCTGCCGTATCCGTTTCCAGGTCCGGAGCGGAAACCCGCGTCCGGAGAAACTCGTCCGCTTCCAGGCTCCTGGCTTCGTCCGCCAGCATTCCGGCGATGATGATTTCCGGTTCATCGGCCTCGTGGTACGTGACCCGGTAGCCGTCGGCGTCGAGCATTTCCAGGAAGCGGGCAAGAAAGTCGTTGGTGGCGAAGTTTTCCTCGCGGGCGACGGCGAGCGCCAGCCGGTGATACTCGCTATCCACGATTTCCGTGGTGCCACTGCTGTCGAGGCCCATCAGTGGTCGGTCATGCTGGTGGGTGGATTCCCAGCGGGCAGCGATGTCCCGCTCGGCGGTGGGTTTGGCATTCTTCACGTCCGATACCCAGACGTGAAGTTGTTCCATGCCGCGCACCCGGCCCAGGGCCTGGAGGCAATCGGCGGGTGTGTTGACGCTGTGGGTGAAGATGCCGCCGACAAAGGTGAACCCATGCCCCTCGTTGATGGAGACGCCGGTGCTGACGGAAGGGGAAACGACGATGTAGTCATAGCGGCGGGCCTGCCCGTTGACATCGCGGAAAAACTCCAGCACCTCCGGGTCGCCTGAATTGTCACCACTGATATAGAGGCCCCGCCTCCCTGGGGCTTCGGCTTCAAAGAGCTTGAAAGCAGTTCTCGCTGTCTTTTTGCTGTTACAGGTGAGGAACACCCGGCCATCCCGTTGCAGCTCTGCCAGGGCAGCAGCCATGACCTCATCAGGCTTTTCATGGAGGATGACGGTGCGTCCTGCGCCGATGGTGTATTCGTTGAGCACCGTCACAGTACGTCGGTTGGGTCGCCACAGCTCCAGCATGAGTCTGGTGAGCGGGGACAGGTGGGCATCCAGGACCACCACCTGTTTGGCCTGGGCAATCAGGTGGCGCAGGACTCCCAGGACCAGCCGTTTGTGCTCGATGCGGGTCGTGAGCCGCCGCAGCAGTTGCTCGATTTCATCAATCACCACCACGTCAAAGCAGCGGACGGAGCCGTTCTCTGCCAACATTGGAAGGGAATTGAGACAGATGGCGGCCTTTTGCACCTCGCTGAAGGCACAGTCGCTGCCCGTCCGCCGCCCTTTGTAGTCGGAGTACAACTCAAATCCCAGCCGGTTGGCCGCATCGGTGGCCAGCGCGACCAGATGGGAAATATAGAGCACCGATTGATTGCCTCCCTGGGGCAGGATGAGGTTTTTGACTAACTGGGTTTTGCCGGTCCCGATGCCGGAACGGACCAGCAGGGTTTCGGCCTGGGCGATGCTCTCGGTATCGGTTCCGAAATCGCCCAGATAACGGCGCTGGCACTCGATGACTGCGCCGCCGAACCACTGGCGCAACCGACGGACAGCTTTGTGGCGGGCTTTGAAGAAGGCGAAGTGCGGGTCCGGTTTCTGCGGGCAGGCAAGCTGCGCCCGGACCGTTTCCAGTCCGGCCAGCCGGTGCAGGTCGTTGAAATCGGTGGGCTGGTCCGCCATATCCAGGTCGGCAAAAATGGGGGCCACCACCTGACAGCGAAATTTGAGCGCGGTCTGGTGGGCTTTGATGAGTCCGGTGTTTCCCAGCGGTTCACCTCGTTCCAGCTTCTCGGCTTTCCACTGGTCGTTGTCCGCCGCGATGACAATCCGGCACCGCGATTTGGTCCCGTACTGCGCCCGCAGCGCGGCCACCACGGGAGCCAGGTTGCCCGCATCCAGGGCACAGAGAACTTCACTTTCAGCCTCGTCTCCCAGCGCAGCCCGGAGGGAAAGCCCGGTGGCCAGCCCTTCACAGACAACGAAGGATGGCCGCTTGGGGTTGAAACCTGCCGGTGTTCCCAGCCGAATGAACGCACCTTGCTTGGCCAAGCCGAAGGTGAACCGTTTCTCGCCGTCGTTCCCAAGTTTTTGTAGTCCCAGGGGCTGGCCGGAGATGTCCGTGACCAGGGCCGCGACGAACCCCCGGCCTTCGCCGTCGGTTCCGAACCGGATAGCAGCACAACCGGTCGCCGCCGTCCGGACGCTTTTGCCGGACAGATACGCGGTGCTGCCGGTGCAGGGCAGGGTTTCCCAGAGTGCCAGGTCTGCTGCAACGCTGGCAGCTTTGGCCTGCCGTTCTGCTTCCGCCTTTTGACGCTGGCTTGCTTCCCGTGAGATGAGCGACGGCTGAGGTTGGAGTCTGGTGCGGGGAGCCAGCCGGTGACCGGATTGGAATGACTCCCACAGTTGTTGGAGGGCTGCCCTGGAATCAAACCGTTCCTGCCAGCCGCCATTGCGGAAGGTGCTGAAGGTGAGGTTGATGAAAGGAACGCCGTCCGGACTGACACCGGATTGAAAAAACGCGACCGGGCTCCCTTTTTCGCCTTTTTTGCCCAGCCGGTTTTTGCCGTTCCGCAAGTGGGGAACCAGAAACCCGGAAACAGATTCCAGCCAGGAAACGGCTTCCGCTTCCAAAGCAGCGGCGGTGTGGGGCTGGCGACAGAATGCAACCCAGCTCAAGCCGGATGGCAGGGGATTGCTGTGGGAACGGCTGGCATCAATGGCAAAACTCTGCATAGACGGACCTGTGCAGATGCCGGAAGGGAAGTGAACGAACCAAAAAACAGGCAAACCACGGCTTTTCCAGGCAAAAAAAACCCGGCCAGTCAAAAAAACTGCAAAAAATCTGGTTCAGCCGTTTTTGCCAACTTCCGGCTTTCGGAAAGGCTCCGGGATTTCGGTTGCATCTGCCCAAATAGCTGAAAAGAAAGCACTTTCTTAGCTTCAGGAAGACACAAATCCCGTTACTCCACCGAAAAAATCCGGAGGACACAAAGCGACAATTCAGGCAGGTACATTCACCAAAATGGATAAAACATTCAATCCAAAGAGGTTACACGCCCGACCAAAAAGCGCGGCTGAATTTGACTTGGGAAAGGTGGTTTGTTAGGTTTTCGTCGTCAATACCCCACTGACATCTATCGTTAAGGAGTGCCGCCCGACTTTTTCCAGAGCAGGGCGGCATTCGCCGTTTTAGGCCATGCGGTTTTCCGACCCCTCGGAAGTGACCGCGCATTCGGGCGATTCTATACCATGCTCATCCGAAAAAGCATGGATTTTCAAACTTTCATTGAGAGCCCATCATGATTCGGCGTAGCATCAAAATGCAAGTATAATGTTACTTTTATGCTTCTGCTTTTTACGGTGTAGCCAGTAAGACAATTGGTCACTATTGTGACCCGCTGTGCTACAGACAAGTCAGGAATACGCAAAAAAACTGGGCGCATTTATCGCGCACCTTCGGAATCACTTGGGATTGTCCCAAGAGGAGTTGGCGGACTTGTGCAATATTCACCGGACCTACATGACGCGGATTGAAACCGGGAAGGTGAATATTTCGGCGGACAAGGTGCGCATCATGGCCCATCATTTGGGGCTGACGGTTGCCCAATTTTATACTTTGTTTGAAAACACAGATGCTTTACAGTTTTGGGAAAGCCAACAAACCCCAAAACCAAAAAAACCTCGCCGGTCAAGCCTGATTACCTAATCTAGGCTGAAAATGCTCCTTTGGTGTGACCTTCGTCTGATAATCAATATTCAGTCGGAGCAAACCGTCACAGAGACCTGAAGGTCTGGCCGGAAAATGAAAAATATTGAGCGTGAGCGAAGCCGGGCAACTGCTTTGGCTGGAGCACTGCACGGGTTTTCGGGAGCTTTTGTTCACCCGAAGACTCCTTTTCACCGCCTGCGCAAACAACAGGACCAGTTCCATCGCCGTCGGCCTGAAGACTTCAGCCAGGATGCCTGGGTTTCTTCCGCTCACAACCTGGCCAACCGTTCACCTTCGGCTTGGGTCGCCACACAACGCACGATACTTGCTTTATGGACGTTCAAACCAACATACTGGCCAAAGACCATTTCGCCGTTCCTTCTTTGCGTTGATTCTCACCTGGTTCGTTCCAGCTTACCGGAGGAACGTTCTTTCTTAACCGGAAAGGGGCAGCCCGCAGTACATTGTTGAGTCCAACGCTTATGGGAGAACCGGGAGCCGCATTGAGCGTCATTTTCGAGGTCGTCCGATTTCTATCCGTTGCATCACTTGGCTTCTTTGCTGGCGGGATGCTGACAGAAGGATGCGTCCTCGTGCCTTACTGGCGGTCGCTCAAGCCAGCCGAGTTCCTGTCGTGGTATGCCGCCCATGGCTACCGCCTGCAGAGCTTCTTTGGGCCGCTGACATATGTGGCTGGGCTTCTGACACTCGGTGCCGCCCTCAGTTCACTGTGGGAGGGCCATCCCAGCCGATGGCTGATTTTGCTGGCGGCGGTCTTCATGCTCGCAGCGGTTGCCACCTTCTTCCTCTACTTCGGAAAAGCGAACGCGAGTTTTGCCAAGGCCAGTCTTCCGGTTGATCAGGTTGCCGCCGAATTGACCCGCTGGGCCGGATGGCATTGGTGGCGGACCGGTTTGAGCTTTGTCGCCCTGGGCGCAGCCTTGCTGGCATTGTGTCTATCCAAATAAAGATAAGTTTCAATCCCCAGCCAGGAAAACCGTCATTTTCCAAATTGTTCCGACTTTCCGGAAGGTTGCCCGATATCCGGTTGGGTCCCGCAGGAATTTCCCCTCCACAAACCCGAATTGGCCCGGAGCCAGTTTGATTTTCTGCCATTCCGGTGCAGGGAGCGGTCCGGTTGAATCCGGGTCTTCCACCACTTCCACCACTTCATAGGACAAGCTGGAGATGACTGGTGCCTGGCGGGCCGGGGTTTGATAAACCGGGACTTGTGCAGCCACCAGGGCGGCAAACCTTTCAGGCCCATCAGGCAATGACTTTTGCACCTGCTCCCATTCAGTGGCGACATAAGGGGCGTTGAACTCGGTTTGGGTGCCATTGCTGAACCTGCCTCCCAGCCGGAGGGTGGTCGCCAATTCTTCCCACAAGGGGCTGTCCGGTTTTTCCCAATGCCAGGTTTCCTGAAATTCCTGCAGTCCGCCCGAGCCGCCGAACCCGTTCATGATGAGCGGACTGAGATGCTGCCTCAGAAAAGCCTTGTCTCTTTTGTGCAGGGCGTGCAGGAGTTCCCGGCGAAACTGGCGAAAGGAACCATTGCGATTGCCCTCGTCCACCGGCAACAGCTTCATGCGCTGGCGGGCTGCCTGGGGGCGGCCCTCAGCCTGCGAGCCAGGCTGAGGAACAACTCCCGGAAAAATGTCAACCGGGATGAGGCACAGAGAACTCAAACAGGTACAGGTGAAAAACAATCCAACCGGTTTCAACCAGGATTTGAAACGCATGGCTCCCCCTTACAGTGAAAATACAATATGCAGATGGTCATCGTGCCCTTTGGCAAAATGGACCCCTTTGATTTGGCCGTCATTAAACAAAATGGTTTTGACCTTGCCGCTTTGAAACAACAACTGCACCAGTTCGGAGGTCAATGCCCGGTCATAGGAATTGGCCCCGATTTGGGTTTTCCCTTGATTCCCGCTGCCGCCATTTTTGGTCATGGGGCGAACATCAATGATATTCCCGCCGGCATGACCGGAACCAGGATGGCGCGACCAATCTCCTTTGCCGTCAGGCCCACTCATATCACCAATCCCAATGGGGTGACTGGGATGCCGGTTGTTCCATTGAGCCGCCAGTTCAACCATGGCTGAAATCACCGCCGGTTTGGCTGAACTCATGAGGGTTCCATCCGCAGCGAGGTTCTCGCCGGTCCGTGGGGAGTACCGGTAAAAGCCAGGGCCACCGGTTCCCGGGAGTTGGTCTTTGGGTGGGTTTGGGACAGAGGGTTGGGTCGGAATTTTCGTCTGGCTGGCAATCACCAACTGGGTCAGGGTTTTACTTTCAGGCAAGACAAACCCTTTTGTTTCACGGCCCAGGAAGGCCGGGAAAGCCTGTTGAAACTTTTGTATAAGCTGGATGGTGGGTACGTTAATGGCACCGGTGATGCTGAGGGCGGTACCGGAAATGTGTCCATTGGCCAAAGCCTGATTTAACATGGACTGAATCATCCGGACATCCTGAAAATGATTGAGGCTGTTTCCGAGCCCGACGGCTCCGTACATGACCGGCAGTTGGAAAAAACGGCCATTTCTTTGAAATGGGATTGGGTTTGGCATTTCAGAGGTCCCTTTTTTTCAATTAAATTAAAATATCATGCTTGGACCAAGGCAATCCCGGTGCCAGACTTTCTGATAAATTGTTAATCTGTTTTCTTAATTGGGGATCCATTAAACTTAATACCCCCTTTCTCTATATTCTAAATTGGAATTTATTTTAATTTTTTTTGAAGTATTTGAAATTTATAGGAAGCCAGCAGAAAACCCCGGAATTTATTCCGGGGATGAATGCTGTCCGAATTGAGTATGTATTTCCCGTAAAGCACTCTTTTCAATTGTCTTAAAGCCTGAAATACGATACCATATACA
>JAIBAN010000006.1 GCA_019695185.1 Blastocatellia bacterium
GTTGGAATTTCAAACGTACTTTGACATCTAGTCTGAGTTCCGGGTTGGACAAGAATCGTGTCCAACTCGGAATTGCCAGTCAACAAGAAAAGAGCCGCCTGGAAACTAGTTTCCAGGCGGCTCTTTTCAGATGAGCAAAAGATTGGCTCTTATTGTCCCCGGTTATTTCCGCCGCCGCGATTGGAAACACTTGGTGAACCACCCATGTCACGGGTTTGCACGGAGCCACCAATGGGGGCGCTCACAGGCGAGGATTTGGAAAATCCGCCGCTGTTGGTGGTTGCTGCCGAGCCATCATAACTGTTCCCAAAGCCTGCTGCGGCACGGGATTCCTGAATGACCCGGACTTGTTCAATAGTGGTTGGGAAGGACTTGGGTGCTTTGCGGTCCCGCCCGTCAATTTCCCTGGGGAATGTCTTTCCACCATTGTTGGAGACAGTGGTATCCCCGCCTTTTTGGCCAATCGGGTTGGGATCGAACTTATGCCGGGGGTTTTTATCTATACCAGTCGGATTCTGTGCCACAGTGCCACCCGTGCTGGTTGGAATGGTTTGAGGGAATGGGCGATAGTACCACCAGGGCAACCCGAAGTTTTGATAGTACCAGTAGCCGTAAGGTGAATACCACCCGTCATAAAAGGGGCAGAACACATAGCTTTGGAGCAGTGAACTCCAGGACCAGATACCAAAAAACGGGGCATATCCAAAACCATAAGCACCTGAGTTCTGATACCAGGAGAACGCACTGGCAACCATGCCTTGCGGTAAGCGATTGTTGGCTTCGGCCAGAGCCTGCCCGCGTTTTTGGCTCCAGCGGTCAAATTCATCCAGGTCTTTTGAGTCAACTTTGGTCACAACCGGAGTATCCCCGGTTACCAAAATCCGTTTTTTGTCTTTGACCTGTTCCACAAAGCCATCCCCATAGCGGGCGCGACCTTTCCGGATAATCAGTTCGCTGGTGCCGTTATCCAACACGTTCAGGCGATAGATGCCTTCCCGTACCATGAGGAACTTATTTTTCGGGGTGGTGACCTGTAAAGCCACATCGTTGCCGTCAGAAAGGCCGGTGACCTCAAAAATTGCATATCCATGCATGAGTTTGAGGCGCAGTGAGGTAATTGAGGCGTCAGTCATTTCAAACTCGGATGGTCCAGCCACCCGTGCATAGGAACCCGGATTGAGAAGAAGCTCAATGACGCCACCTTCGGGAACCCGAACCAGTTGACCCGTGTCAATGGTATCCCGGTCAGTGACCGGCACCCAATTGGTGGCACCTTCGCGTTTAATTGTGACATTGCCGTGGAGGAAGTTGACTGTCCCGGCTTTGGCGGAAATAAAATATTGTTGTTGAGAGGTTTGTTTGGCCGGATCGGGTAGTGCCGAAGCGGCGGTTTGCGCTGCCGCCCTTGAGGTACATCCGAAAACGACACCCAAGAAAAGCAAAAGACTAAAGGTTCGTAACCACATTTTCATACTGCCACTCCCTTTTGAAAACCCTGAGTTTGGCTTGGCTGGAGGTAGGCAACGGTGCTGGAAAGGCACGCCGCACTGAGATTGGAACATGACTATACACGTTCAAATCAGGTAAATGAAACCAAATCTCACGGGTTGTTAATGTTTTTTGAGATGGAACTTGCTTCAGATTTGCACGGGTGGAAACTGGTAAATCTGGAGTCTTCAATCAAATTGCGTGCCAATCAGATCAGGCATTTTGCAGGAAAGGGGCAACCTGTTTTCAGTAAGTTAGTAAGTGCTTACATCGCAGGCTGAATGATGCTTGTACGAAATGGGATAAAGGCTACACGAAATGGTATAATAAAAGTTGTACCTGTGCCGAACTGCAAAGCCTGCATTTGAGGGTTTGACGGGTTTAAGGGGCTTTATCCCGGCATAATTTGTTTTCTAATCAGGACTTCGCTTCGCAGATTAACGTGCAGACGGCATTCCATTTTGCTAAGTTCCTTTTCAAACCGAAGTATTTTTAGGGGTTTGGAAAAAAAGAAACAACTGGCATTTTTCAAGTATCGGCTAACGGGTTCGGGTTTGATCACGTGCTGAAGTTGTGGTGAAAGATTTCTCGCCGGCCCTGTTTCTCACAATTTTCAAACCCCATACTTGCTCCCCGAACATGGCAGTGTCTTTTTACACTCTTGAAGATACCGAGGTTGTGATGCACTCGCGGTCGGTATTTAAAATCTGTCAAAAAGGAGCTTGAAAAGGACAGGGGCCAAGCTGCGAAAATGATTTGGAATAACTGTTTGCGTGGTGGCTGACTGTCAATGTGATTGTTTATGCAAATTCATGATCGCATCCCGTTGGGAAAAGAGGCGGGAATTTTGGGGTCGCGCTATGTGACGCAGACGGATGATGACCTCGTGAGCTACCGGATGATGACAACTTGTGGAGCCACCCTGTTGTTTGAGGTGCGCGATGGCGAGGTGTACCTGGTGGCAAGCGAAGGAACCGAAGAGGAAATAGAGAATTATGCCCAACAGTTGGCAGAAAAATGGGATGGCGGATGAACCAATCCAGAGGCGTTGGGACCTGCCCAGGACAAAGCCTGGGATAAAATTCAACCGTGAGCCGGTTTTCACAAACGCTGGAAACAGAAAAGGGCAGAACCGATTACCGGATTCATCTGCCCTGTAGATAAGAAACTGCAGCCTGGGATGGGAGGGGGCAGGTCGATTAGGGATTGAGTGGCAACTGCCAATCTATCTCGGACTTCCCGGCTTGCCGCAAGGCTTCGTTGATTCGTGAGAAAGGCTTGCTCCCAAAGAAGCCGTTGCGGGCGGAAAGTGGTGAGGGGTGGGCGGTCTGGATGACCACATGGCGGTTGGTATCAATCAGTTTGACTTTCTTTTGGGCATAACCGCCCCACAAAATAAAGACCACCTGGCTGGATTTGTCGTTCACTTTGCGAATGACAGCATCGGTAAACTGTTCCCATCCTTTGTCTTTATGGGAATTGGGTTGATGAGCCCGCACGGTCAGTACAGCATTCAGCATGAGCATACCTTGCTGTGCCCAGTGGATCAGATACCCATGTTTGGGAATTTGAAATCCAACATCACTCTGAAGTTCTTTGTACATATTGACCAAGGATGGCGGAGGCTTGATGCCAGGGCGCACCGAAAAACAGAGGCCATGTGCCTGATTGTCATCGTGGTAAGGATCCTGACCGAGCAGAAACACCTTGACCGATTCATAAGGCGTCAAGGCAAAAGCGGAAAAGACATCCGTTTCAGGGGGGAAAATCGTGTGCGCGGCCCGTTCAGCCGCCAGGAACGCTTCCAGTTGGTGAAAATAGGGTTTTTCAAATTCTTCGGCTAAAACAGGATGCCATGATGGATGAAGGTGCTGAAGCATAGAGTGAAGGTGGGTTTTCTGGTTAATCGAAAAATGTCAGATCAACAAACTGTCTGAAAAAAGAAGGAAGGGCAACGGTACTCTGGGAAATGTCTGTCAGATACCGATTACCCTTTCAACTTGTGCTCTCAGGCCGCCGCTTCCAGTTCCTGCTCCACATCGCTCCGTTTTTTGAGGCTGAATCCGGCACTCTGCATAAAGGACAGGATGCCTACATAGCCATACCCCAAGGCAAAAATGGACAGAAACGGCACCACACCAAAAATGTGGCTGTAGACAGCATAGACCATGGTAATGACAAAATAGGCCGCCATCACAAGTTCCAGCACCGGCAGCCAGCCGATTTTCCGGCGGTATTTCTTTTTCTGCCAGCTATCCTGTTTGTTTTCAATGGCATATTTGGGAGTCCGGACAAAACTGGTTTGAATCCCAAACACTGCTTCCATGACAGCTTTGGCATTACTCAGAGACAAGCCAACACCGGTGGCCATCACCAGGTAAATCATTGAAAAGGTCCCTTTTCGCTTGCCATGCAGTTCTTTTTGGGAAAGAAAATAGAACGATGTTACCGAAAAGGTGGAAAGAAACAGAAACGGAATATCAAGCAGCAACAAATGGAAGAAGCCCTGGTTGTAGCGGACGATGAGAATCGGGAAATGCAGCAAATTGAAAAGAATCATCAACGGGTAGGATAAATTGCTGGTGAGGTGAAAAAACATCTCAACTTTCACATGCCAGGGCAGGTTTGAATTGAGGGTGCGTTTGAGCATTTTGAACGCCACCTGGGTCAACCCTTTGGCCCACCGCCGCTGTTGGGCTTTGAAGGCGTTAATATCCACCGGGAGTTCCGCCGGAACGTCTTCGTCCAGGACATAAACGAATTTCCAGCCCATCATCTGGGCGCGGTAACTCAAATCGGTATCTTCGGTCAGGGTATCGTGCTGCCAACCGCCCGACCATTCAATCGCTTCGCGCCGCCACATTCCAGCGGTTCCGTTGAAGTTGAAAAAACCGCCCGAGCGATGGCGTGAGGTATGTTCAATGACGAAATGCCCATCGAGCAGCACGCTCTGGATTTTCGTCAAAAGGTTATAATCCTCATTGATATGGCTCCAGCGGAATTGAACCACCCCTACCCGTTCCTCGGTGAAATAATGAACCATTTTCCGGATACAATCGGGGCGGGGGCGGAAATCGGCATCAAAAATCGCCACTAGTTGACCAGACGCCACCTTGAGCCCGGCTTCCAGCGCACCGGCTTTGAACCCTTCCCGGTTGTCACGGTGGATATACACAATATTGTGACCGGCTGCCTTATGGCGGGCAACTGCCGCGCTGGCGATTTCCCTGGTTTCGTCGGTTGAATCATCCAGGACCTGGATTTCAAGCCTGTCTTTCGGATAGTCCAACTGACAGACGGATTCGAGCAGCCGCTCCACCACATACATTTCATTAAAGAGCGGGAGCTGAACCGTGACCTTGGGGAGTTCGGCCTCGCTATACAAGCGGGGGGGAGCTGGCTTGTAATCACGATACCTCCAGAACAGGTAGGTCATGCGAATCCGATAAATTCCATAGATCGAAAGTATTCCCAACATGCCGAAGTACATCAGGATGATGGTCCAGTCAAAGGCATCCATTGTATAGAGATAGCTGATGTTGTTGGACTTGGCGAATTTTTCCAGACCGGGCAGGAAATTGTGAGGAAGAAACAAAAAGACCAGGGAAAGCGCCCTGGTCCAACCTAAACTGACAAAAGAAAGCATAGCCGGTAATCCTAAACGACACCGCCCAAAACCTGAGCGGAAAGGAAACACTTAAAAAGAAAGACGAAAAAGACAACCAGCTAGTATAAGCAAGGATTTGTGTTGGTCAAGCTGTTTGAAAAGTGCTGTTACGGTCCTGGTGAAATGGCCTTTGAGCGTTCATCGGCCAGGGTGCGGGCAATGGTCGTGGCTGTCAACGACAAATTGGAATCCAGTGGGAACTCCCTGGCAAAGAGCATTTTATTTTCAGGAGTAACCAGAAGTACCTGCACCATTGGTTGTTCATTGCGTTTTTTCCAGGTGCATTTCACCAGCGCGTCGGCTTGGCTTTCCTGGAGCGTGAGGGCAAAGTTCTGGTGTCCCAACTGGAACATCAGGGCAGAAGCCAGCAGTTGGGCTGAATCGTCCGTATCAATTCTGGCAACACATAAAACCTTGATTTTTCCCCACACAGCTTTTTCTGAGGGAGCCAGCGCAAACGGAGCCTGTGGCGAAGCCTCAGAGTCTTGGGAATTCGGACTGGTTTCCCATCGGCTGACCTGTGTGGCCGGTTGGGTTCGTGCTTCTCGATACAAGAGCAGCCCGCTTGCCAGCAGCAGCAGCGCAAATCCACAAACAACCAGAGCCGGAGCCGGTTTCCAGGTATCCAGCAAGTGCCAGATTTTGAGCTCAGCCAGACATCGGTCAAGCCAAGATGGAGAGGTTGGGGGTTGTACCGTGAGGGTCAGATTGAATCGGTTTTCCATTGTTTCAGAAACCGAAACCTCAAACAGCAGTTCGTGTGCGTCGGCCAGGGCGACGCTAAAAATCCCGGCTTGGGTCAGCCACAGGCTGCCCACCAAGATCAACCCATCCGGGTGGTGGGCCATGACCTTGATAAGTCGGGCCTGGTCATCAATTGAAATCCGGGTTGATTGAAGCTGATTGGGGTTCAGCTCGCCGCATTTTTTCCCATCAACAAAAATGAGGAGTTGGCTGCTTTGTCCGGTACCTTCCGAAAACCGCGCTGCTTCCTGTTCCAAAGCTGGGCGGAATTGTTTCCGCACTTCGGCTGGCCGGGGCGGCAAGGGAGCCGGGCCGGTTCCCGGCGGCTGGTCTCCGCGTGATAACTTCGGCACCTGAAATGAAGGCAGGGAAAGCCGGGCGTCAGGTTTGGGTTTGGGGAGAGAGGAGGACTGATTCACCATGACACTTTCCATCCGGAGTGCATGATAACAGGTCGGGCACAAGACAGTATGAACACAGGTTGCCTCCTTTTGGTCCCCATCCGGAATGTCCTCAAGAATCTGAAAGAGTTGATCCACAAACGACAGCGAGCCGGTTTTTTTCCTGACCAGGCTCGGACAACTGGTTTTCCAGGGAATGAATTTTTGGAACCATGACAGCGTTGTGGTACGCCATTTGGTCTCAGCTTCAGGTGCAGGGGTGAAACGTTGAAATGTATCACCACCAGTCCAGGTCAAAAAATAGCGGAAACGTTCTTTGACCCGGCGGAGAATTTTGGCACGTAATCCGTAAAGGTACTGACCTCCAGTGGCTTTGGGGCTGAGCAGGGCGCACACATCAGCGACGAATGAGAGGCCATCATCATAAACCAAATGACCAACTGCCAGAGCTGTGTGGGTGGCATGAGTGGCAGATGCTTCCTGCAACAGCAATTCCAGGTAGCGCACAACCAAATCCGCTTCCTGAAAATTCATGGCGGTCAACCGGGGCACCAGCCGGGCAAGATGCGGATGATAGTGAATCTCATTGGCTTCCAGCTCATTTTCAAGAACCCGGAGCGGGAGGGGGCTGGCCACTTCGGATGCTTGATCTGCCTGGGCAACCTGCACCAGATAATCGGTTTCCTGGTAGCGCTCCCATTTTTGAGCTTCGCACCAGACCATCTGTTGAAACAACTGGACCCGGTTCAACAGAATTTTGGTTTTCTTTTCACCCAAAGCATAACGCCGGTAATGTTCTTTTTTTTGTGCCTGCCGACGGACATTGAGTGCTGCATCAAGCGTAATTTGAAAAGCCAGTTGTTCGTCAGGAAACAATGCGAAGGCCAGTTCCATGGCTTGAGGACTGTAGGTGACCAGTTCTTTATCCACTTCCCCCAAGCGGGCAAATGCGCTCAGGGTGGTGGCCATGGCCCCTTCCAGATTTTTCATTCCTTGCGAATCGGGCTCTGCCTCACGCCGAAAAAAAGGTAATTCGATCAGGTTGCCAAGATTCATACGTGCCTTACAAAACCGTGTGGAGTAGGGAAAAGGGGTTTGGCGAGGTACGCGCGAAAAAGCGTGGATGGATGTCTGGTGAAAGGAAGGATTTTACCGGAGGGGAATCGTGCTGTATTGGTTTTTTCGACAGATTTTTTTATGGAAAAGCGGAAAGAATTGAGAATTGAGAATTGAGAATTACGTTGTTACATGACTTAAATTGGTTTTTCTTCAGCTATTTATAAGAAAAGGTGCGTTTGTTCGTTTGGGAATTTCTCACCCCTGCAACCTATTTCAAAACCAGCAGTCCATTGTGCAACAATGAAATTCTCAATTCTCAATTCTCAATTATTCAGCTCGGCCTAAATTGAATCGTTCGTGCATGGCCGCCACTGCCTGTGCAATGTCTTTTTCGCCAATCACAAAAGAAATATTCAGCTCCGAGGAGCCCTGGGCAATGGCAATCACATTGACCCCGGCTTCGGCCACAGCAGAAAACACCCGCGCCGCAATTCCAGGGACACCCTTCATCTTTTCCCCTACAGCAGCAATGATGGCAATCCCATCCTGGGCGACAATATGCTCGATGTGGCGGTGGTGGAATTCAACCTCCAGTGCCTTGCGCAGGGCGGTTTTGGTGCGTTCAGCTTCAGGGGTATTGACGATGAAACACAGATTGTTTTCCGAGGAGGATTGCGAAATCATCAGTACATTGATGTTTTGGGTTGCCACTGCGGAAAAAGTCTTTGCGGCAATTCCGGGCACACCCATCATGCCGCTTCCACTGATGGTCACCAGGCTGATGTTTTTGATCGAAGTAATGGCTTTCAGGTCAGCGTCCCACTCACCGCTTTGGGAGGAAATCCGCGTGCCGGGATGGTCGGGCTGAAAGCTGTTTTTAATATAGAGTGGGATTTTGGCTGGAGCCAATGGCAGCAAGGTTTTGGGGTGCAGCACTTTAGCCCCATAGTAAGAAAGCTCTGCTGCCTCACTGTAACTGATTTCCGGAATGGTTCGGGCGTTTTTGACCGTATTGGGATCGGCTGTCATAAAACCATTGACATCGGTCCAGATAATCACTTGGTCAGCCATGAGGGCAGCCCCAAAGATACCACCTGAATAATCCGAGCCCCCACGGCCCAGTGTGGTCATCACTCCATCTTTTGTGGCTCCGATATAGCCGGTCACGACCGGCACCACTCCTTCTTTCAGAAGCGGCATGAGGCGGGCTTTGACATTGAGCGTGGTCTCAATCATGTCAGGTGTGGCATCACCGAAATTGTCATCCGTCACCACTAGTTCAGTTGCATCGATGGCTCTGGAACGCAACCCCTGGGCTCGCAATGTGGCCGCCACAATCCGGGCTGAAAGCCGCTCACCGCTGCCGGCGATGGCATCCAGGGCACGAATCGGGACTTCGCCCAGAATGTGCATCCCGTAGCACAATTTGCCAAAGTGATCGAGCAACGAATCAATCTCCGCAAAAAGCTTTTCCTGTTCCGAAACATCAGGGACGAGAGTTGTAATGGCTGTCCGGTGTTTGTCTGCCAACGCTGCACGAGCGGCAATCGCTGTGTCCATTTTTCCTTTTGCTGCATCATGGGCGCTGGCTAGCAACTGATTGGTGACTCCACTCATGGCGGAAACCACCACCGCAATCTGCTTGTCTGTTGTATAGGCTTCTTTAACAATGCGGGCCAGTTCCGCAATCCGTTCAGCATTTCCAACCGAAGTTCCGCCAAACTTCATTACCTGCATGACAACAATCTCCTCTGGTAAACAATTGAGAATTGAAAGGCTTGAATTGGGAATTGAAAGACCAACCCCCCGAAGTGGAAGTTTTGCATGATTCGATCGGTGCAAGGAACTTCCGTAAAGCCGGAGCAGGGCGTCCGGCGCTTCAGTTTGAACAGCCTTTCGCAACCCTCAATTCGAACTTCTCAATACAAAAAACGAACCGTGCAAAAAAGCACATGGCCTTTTGCTTTGACAAGGCCGGAAAAACGATTTGATTCAAAAGGTTGGGAATTGACAGGGCTTGTCCGGTTGTGGTGCAATGCGGGCCGTACTCAAAAGTCCTTGGCGCTACCGTCCTCCGGGGCGCTTCTCCCCTGCCTGTATATATTTCGAAGTCCTTATTTTAAGGAACGTCTCCGTATGGGAAAAAAAATTCTGGTCGTTGACGACGACGATGCAATTCGTGAGTTATTTGACGGGTTATTGACCGAAGCCGGTTATGAAGTGGCATTGGCTGAAGATGGATTGGCCGCAGTGGCCTATTTGAAAAAAGAAGTTCCGGACCTGGTCATTCTGGATGTGATGATGCCGGTAATCAACGGCCCCCGGTTGATGGAGCTGATTCGTTCATCAGACCGGCCCGAAATGTGGCAGGTTCCGATTTTGATTTGTTCGGCTGCTTCGGTTCTGGAGGATGTAACTCACTCTAAAGAGTTTAACGTTTCCATTGACGATTGCATTTCCAAACCTTTTGAAGTCAAACTGTTGTTGAAAATGATTCAGAAAAAACTTTCTGACGAACCGCTTCCACCCCCAGAGGATGGCATTGGGGACAATGCCTGAGCCTACACCTGGCTGGGTTTGAGAACTGGAGGACCATCCGTCATGCCAAAAACGTTACAAATGCTTACGGTTTTGGGTATGTTGGGGATGTCCTCCATTTGTTTTGCGCAGCAACCGCCGTCCTCCTCCGCACCGCCGCCGAAATCTACGGAGCCCGCGACTACCCGCCCTCGTCCCAGGGTTCTGACCAATGACGATTTCCCCTCCGGTTCCAACGGGAAAACCGAGGCACGTCCATCTGAACCCCTGTCTCAACTCAACCACTCATTGCCCACGACCGAATCTGGTTCAAAACAGGCAGCCCTCAAGAAACGGGCACGCGACCTCCACGAAAGAATGCAGTTGCACGCCGCCCAGATGGAAGTCATCAAAGTCCGGCTGGATACAGTCCAAAAAGAGAACAAACCGGTTTTTGCCAGTGAAACCAAACCTGGTCGAACTTATATGACTGTAGGTGGTGCAGGAGGCCTGGTTTTGTATCTACCTGTCAAAACGGATGAGGAACAACGGCTCACTGAACAACTCAAAAACCTCGAAGTAGATGCCCAAAAGGCTGCCCTGGAGTGGGAGTTGCTGCTGGACGAGTTACGGCGGGCAGGCTTGACGGAAAAAAGAGCTTTGGAAGATGACTAGCTGACAGGTTGGAGGCCGGAATGTCTTCCTGTGGGGCAGAGCGGACAGCGCACCTTGTTTTGCGCTTCATCACTGTAGTAGTCTGAGCAACACACCTTGAATTACCCCCGTTTTACAAACCCCTAGGAGGTTTTTGTGACCCCAGATTTGGAAAAGCTCCTGGCACTGCATGACTTGGACCAAAAATTCGTTGAATCACGGTCAAAAGTGGCAGCGCTGGCCAAGGATTGCGAAAAAATCGAAGCTGATTACCAGGAATTTGCCGCCGGATATCTCACCGCCAAAGAAAAAGTGACAGCCGCTCAAAAGCGGTTGCGCCAGCTTGAGGAAGACTTGGCTGAAACCCAACAACGGCATGAAAAATACACAGCCGATCTCATGAAAGTCCGCAACCAAAAGGAATACGGAGTGGCTTTACATGAAATTGATGTTGCCAAAAAGGCAATTGGCCAGTTTGAAACTCAAATCCTTGAAGCCATGGAAGAGGTGAAAATGCTCGAAACCGAGTTGAGCAGGTTTTCTCCTGATATTGAAAACAAGCGGCAGGAAGCGGATGCCTCCATTGCCGTCTGTCGTGAGCAACAAGCAGATTTGGAAGCTGAATTGGAAACTTACCGTTCCAAACGTAGTGAAATCGAAGCTGTGGTGACCAAACCGTGGTTGGACCGTTACAACCGGGTAGCCAAGCTTCGGGCTGGTTCAGCAATGGCTGAGGCCCGCAATGGAGCCTGTTCTGCCTGTCGCATGACGCTCCGTCCGCAGGTTTGGGTTGAAGTCCGCCAAGGCGAAATTATTTATGTGTGCGATCATTGCAGCCGGATTTTATACCACCGTCCGGAGGCCAAAGTGGAAACCATGGAAGCCTGATAGATTTGAGTTTTGAGGTTTGAGGTTTGAATTGTAAAGGCGGGCTTTAGGGTTCATTCCATTTCCAGCACTCTGTCATTTAAGGTAAGTGCCGGAACTCAAAACTTAAAACTCAAAACTTTCGGTATCGTCGTGGTACCCGGTACGACAAGCTGGTGGTGGCTTCCAGTCCGATTGTCCCACCGGAGCGGGCATATTCCTCTGCCGAAATCTCCTCAGTTGCCTGCTGGCCAATCAAGGTGACTTGATCGCCGCAGGTGGCTCCCTCAACTTCCGTCACATCAATCAACGTCAGGTCCATGCTGATTCGACCCACAACGGGGACCCGACGACCATGCACCAGGACTTCGCCCCGATTGCTATGGGTCCGGCTCACTCCATCAGCATAACCAATGGGAATGGTTGCAATCTGACTGGTTCGCGTGGTGATAAAGGTACAGCCATAACCGAGTGAACTGCCTGCGTCTACGGTTTTGACCAGAATAATTTGTGAATGCAGCGCTAAAACCGGCTTGACCGGCAGCATGGGAATCACTGGGGACGTCATGTCATGTGCTGTGCCGTACAGGAGTCCGCCAATGCGCACCAGGTTTCCATGGGCAGCCCGATGGGCATGGGTCCCGGCGCTGTTGGCCAAATGATGGAACCGTGGCTGAATGCCGGAGCGCTGGAACCGGTTCAGAATATCCTGATAACGCTCGATTTGCAGAGCTGTAAATTCATTTTTTGCCGGATCATCAGCAGCGGCAAAGTGGGTGAGAATTCCCTCGACTCTTAGGTGAGGGCTGTGAGCCAGCATTGCCAAGCAGTGCTCCGTTTCACCTGGTTGAAAACCAAGCCTTCCCATCCCAGTGTCAAATTTGAGATGAACCGGCACCGTGGCACCGGTTTCAGCCGCTGCCTGGTGCAGAGTTGCAAGCATATCCAGCCGAAAAACAGTGGGGGTGATGTGATGGTGCAGGAGTGCCTGTTCCTGACCATGCCAAAAACCTCCCAAACACAGGATGGGGGCATCAATCCCGGCTTCCCGGAGTTCGATTCCTTCTTCAATTGTGGCAACCCCAAACCAGTCAGCCTGGCAGGCTTGCTCCAAATGCCGGGCACACGTCACTGCGCCGTGGCCGTAGGCATTGGCTTTGACCATGGCCATGACCTGGACAGTCGGGCCGACATACTGCCGAAGGCATTGATAATTATGGGCAAGATAATCAAGTCGGATTTCAGCCCAGGTGGGACGGCCGGAAAAAATTTCAGAAGGATGTTCAGCGTTCATGCACAGCGGGCTTTCAAAAAAATATACCTCCGAAGGACACGAAGAAACGCAATACTTCCTATATTTGACCCGAATGGGGCAGGGAAGGCTTCAAAACGGCTTCCGCCGCTTGGCGTTTTTCCGATCCTTGCTGGATAAAGAACGAAGTGGCTCTTTATCATTGCAGTTTCCCTAAAGGCAAATGGTAGAATGCACTTCATTCCGGACAATTTTTCAGCAAGAGGTTGTGGGTCAATGCGAATGCGAGTTTGGTTGGTCTGTTTTTTGGTTTTTCTGTTTCCTTTGGTTCAGATTGGAGCCCAGTCAGGGCGCTCTACCGAGTCCGGAGCCCGTCACTATTCCTTGAATGCCATTGTTCAGGCCACGGGTGAAAGCCTGATTCCACTTTCGGGTGATGTGAATATCACGCGCAATCAGGTTGCTCTGTATGAGGCTGGGATCGAACAGGATATCAACGGATTTCGGCCCGATTTGACGGCGGCTCGAATTGTGGTTGTGGTTGACAATTCCAAAGGCATTCCCGCTGACATTGGAGAAATGGAAAAAGCCACCCGTGCCCTGATTGGGGAACTGTTTGTGGGGGACCGCACGATGCTGGTTGGTTTTAATGACTCACCGGAGATGCTGATGGACTTTACCGAGGATGGGAAAAAACTGGCCGAAGCCTGTAAACTGTTCACCAAAAAGCAGAACGCACATTTGTATGACGCCTTGGCTGCGGTTGCGGAAGATGCACTGCGCCCGCAGATCGGAATTGCCAAACGGGTTATCATCTTGATTTCAGATGGTTACGACGGAGGGTCACAGTTTGAATATGAACGGGTATTAAGCTTGCTCCAGCGGGAAAACATTGTCGTGTATGGCTTGCAGATTCCAGACCGGACTTTTGGAGCTCCTCGTGCCAAAAAGCTGGGACCCAAGCCGGTGGACGCCTTTCATGGATTGGTTGAGGGGACCGGAGGGCGGGTCTTTAAGCTTGATGATGCCGCCAAAGCTGCCAAAATCATGACCGATGAAATTCGCAATCGCTGGTATCTGATTGATTATGTTCCCAAAGGCACAAACACCACGATTGCCCGCCGACTGCTGGTTTCACTCAATGACGATAAACTGCAAATGCGGGTGAAGAGGCAACAACCAGCCAATTAGCCCTGTGTGTTGTGCCGTCGCCTCTTTGTGGCAGGTTCAGCCTGGTTTGGCAGACTCTGACGACAATGGTGACATTGCGGGGCGTGGTTTGGACTCACAATGGTTACCATTTTGGGTGGCCGAGTTCACTTTGGAACTCAGGCAGCCCTTAGTGGAATCATTTTTTGAACATGCAAAAAGCCGTTGACCTTGAACGTCAACGGCTTTTTTCGTTTTGGTGCCGAAGGGGGGACTCGAACCCCCACGGGTCTCCCCACACGCCCCTCAAACGTGCGTGTCTACCAATTCCACCACTTCGGCAAACAGGACTCGAATCAAAGCTTACTTACTGCTTGGCTTTTTTGACTGAGTCTTTGTTTTCTACAGGTTTCTTAGCGTCTTTGGTATCTTTTCCGTCTTTCTTGGTATCTGCTTCAGTCGCCTTTTTGTCATCTGCCTTCTTTTCGTCGGCTTTTTTCTCATCGGCTTTCTTGGCATCCGCAGGTTTGGCTGCATCGCCTGCCGGAGCTGGCGTTGTGGCCGGAGCCGGAGTCGGAGCCGGGGTTGCCGGTGGCGGCACTGCCGGGGCATTGAGCGGCTTATCTTCAATTCCCAACGAGGCCGGGCGCGGCGAAGTGATTCCCGGAATTGAAAAAACAAAAGCCAGAATCATGAAGAGGGAGGCTGCGATCAACGTAACCCGCTCCAATGGCTTTTGGGCTCCACGCGGACCAAAGGCTGTTTGGGTCCCACCACCAAAAGCGGCTGCCGCATCACCTTTGCCGGGTTGTAACAGAACCACCCCAACCAAAATCAGACAGGAAAGAATGAAAAAGAAATAAAGGATGTATCCGTACCAAGGCATAAAAAAGCAAACTCAACTCAAACGTCTTACAAACCGTTGGTCTTTTGGCTCAGTTTTGATTGTGAAAAAACACAATCTTGGAAAAAGTCTCGGCATCAAGACTGGCTCCGCCGACAAGCGCGCCGTCAATATCTGCTTCGTTCATAAACGATGCGATGTTGTCGGGTTTGACGCTCCCTCCGTAGAGGATACGGAGTTGTTGAGCTGCTTCGCTGCCGAATTTTTCCTGTACGACCGAGCGGATGAGGCGATGCATTGATTGAGCAATTTCCGGTGTCGCTGCACGCCCGGTGCCGATAGCCCAGACCGGTTCGTAGGCGGCGACTATACGGAAAAGGTCTGGGGCTGTCAAGCTTCTTGTTCCTTCCAGAACCTGACTGGTAACCACGGCTTCAGCCTGTCCGGCATCTCGTTCGGCAAGTGTTTCGCCAACACAAAGAATCGGAATCAGTCCGGCAGTCAGGGCCCGCACCAGCTTTTTTGCCACTAAGGCGTTGGTTTCATTGTAATATTGCCGTCGCTCTGAGTGACCGATGATGACATGGGTACAACCGGCATCAGCCAGCATTTCCGCACTGATTTCACCGGTGAAGGCTCCTTCGGCAGCCTCAGCCGCACAATTTTGCCCGGCAATCCGAATCTGGCTGCCTTCCAGGCGGTCGGCAACGGTTTTCAGCGCGGTAAAAACGGGTGCAATGAGCACCTCGCAGTGGTTGGCGTTATAGGTCCGCGATTTCAAATCCAGTGCCGTTGTGACGGATTGGGCAACCGTTTTGAACATCTTCCAGTTTCCGGCAATGATAGGTTTGCGTTTCATAAAATCAGGGTTCAGGGTTCAGGGTTCAGGGTTCAGGGTTTGTAGGGCAAGTCAGGTTCACAGGTAAAGGCTCGAATGGTCAGAAAAAGTGCAAAAATCTCATCAGACAAGACCCTGAACCCTGAACCCTGAACCCTGGTCTTACTCTTCCAGGATTTCATTCAAGGTTCGAATGACTTCATCGTTGAGACGTGGCATGTCACCGCTTTCCAAAATGGCAGCGATGATACGAATGGTGTCGGCCTTGCGCTCCTTGCGGGCTTTGAGCTTGTCACGCAGTTCGGCTCGGCGGGCACGGAGCATGTCACGGTGAATTTCAATGCCGCGTTTAACATAGCGCCGGGTCCGTTCGGCGGCTACGCTCAAGCGGTTGGCATCGTCAGGATGGAATCCACAAATACAAATCGGATGTTTGGCCAGACGGTCCGGCACGTCCTCCGTGCAAATCATTTGATAGATCATGGAAATCTGATTGATGGCATCAACATGAAAATCCTGACGGCTGATGGTCAGTTGTGAAATCATCTCAAGATTGTTCCATTCCTCGCCGGAAACGATTTCCTGGCACAAGGGTTCAATCACAGCCGGGTCACTGGCTTCCTGATGCAAGCGGACGTAAAAATCGATGTAAAGCGGCTGGTAGGTGACAAAGTGGAGGTCAAAGCGGTGCCGGACCTGGGGGTCAAAAAACTGCCAGAGCGCGCCTTGCTGAGAGAGCATTTCGTATTTCAGCTTTTCCATGAAAAGGTCGCTGGTGGGCACGCTGGCTTTGACATATTCGATTTTGGTTTCATATTCAGCCGCAATGGAGTTGAAGTCGTAAATCCGCTCCATCATCTCGCGGGCCTGCCAGAAATTATCAGGGTCACTGTCAAAGAGGTACATCACCTCTTCGAATTCCTCATTAAGTGATTTTTGGGCAATCGCATGGCGCACGTGGAAGGCGGTTTTTTCAAACAGGCGCTCGGCAGCCAGACACCGTTGGACGTCTGTCGCTGTGGGTGGTGCCTTGCGCAGTTTTTCCATAACCCGTGAAACATCCCGCCGCTGCCAGTTCTGGAAGTAGCCGGCCAACCCGCCCAGCGCCTCCCCAAGGCTTGTGGGTCTGAAATCTGCTGCCTGGGTTTGGGTGGGAGCCAGCAGGTAGCTGACCCATTCAACCGTCTCAGGCAGTAATTCGTCGGCTGGAATTTCATCTTCCGGAATGACGGGTGAGGTCAAGGGCAGGAGCCAGGTATTCAACGACCAGGGCATTTCCCCTTGCGGCACCGGCACCCGCCCACTGGCTCCGTCCCGGAACTGAAACTCACCTCGTTCCAGATAGTTGCGGCGAAAAATCCGTTCGACTTCGGTCCGCAGCCTGTGTTCGATTTTGGCTGCTTCATCACTGAGCGTGGTCTGATGACGGGTCAAACTTCGCAATACTACCAGTTGTTTGATGGTCCAGATATCTTCCAGGTCAAGAATGCTGGGGACCCAACGGACAAAAATTGAGCCGGGCGAGGGACGCTGGCTGTCGGGCATGTCAAACGTTTTGGGTTCTTTGGAAACCACCGGAAAGTCGATTGAAATGGAAAAAATCGGTGATTGGCGCAGTGGCATGGTGGTTTCGGGCTGGGCCGGCTGCACAATAAATCCGGTGGTATCCTGTTTGGCAATATGCCAGATATGAGTGTAACGTGGCTGCCAGACCACTTCACCTTTGACTGCGACTTCAATCGGCCAGTCTTCAAAGAAACCGGCCCCGCACAGGAGGACGGTGATGCCAATACTGGTGTCGGTATTAGGCAGGTCACGGGCCAGGGCGGCAATTCGTTCTTCCAGGACCTGGCCTTCATGCAGCGGAAACCGGTATTGACATTCCAGTTCTTCGCCTTCGGCTTCGACGGATTTGGACAGGCTGCGGATTTGTTTGAGGACCGCCGCCGCCAAGGCATAGCTCTGGTTTTTACCAGTCAAATCATAAAACAGAATGCTGTTGGTCAAATCCCGGACCGTGGCCGGTTGTCCGGCCAGTGTGTGCATAAGGATGGCTTTGATGAGCATCCGGGTATGCAGTCGCTGATTTTGACTGACACGGGGCAGCACCGCCTCAATCGTCCGGTCATAGGCTTTGAAGGCATAAGCCAGTTGCGGATTGGACCGGAGCCCCGCCTCCAGTAAATCGTGCATTTCATCAACCGTGTACAGGCTTTCCGCCGGGCGGTTTTTGATTTTATCCGCAGCTTTGGTCGCAAAGGCCGGAAAAGAAAACGATTCAAGATAGGGACGCAGGCGGGAGCCGATTTTCCAAACTGCCGGATGGAGCGGGTACAGGTTGATGAGTTCCTGCTCGTCCAGCTTCAGTTCGGGCAGACTGACCAGCAGTTGCTCCCGAACCTTGCTGATGAGAGTCCGCTGCCGTGCATTTTTGCTGACCAAGTGGACGCCAATCAATGCCGGAATGGCATTGCCGGAAAGATATTCCAAATGACAGGAGCCCATCATCTGCATGACCTGCTCGCCCGTCAGCCAATCATAATTGACTGAATCAAGGGCACGGTCATTGATGTTGGTCAAAAGGGCCAATGGGAATTTCTGAGAAGCGGCACTGAGAACCCGCAACAGGTTGACAATCCGTTGACCCCGCTGGAAATCACGTGACTTGAGCCAGCTTTCCAGGCTGTCAATCACCACGAGCAGAGTGGTGTCACCAGGCAGACTCTTGAATGCAGTTCCAATTTCGTCAACGGCGGCCTGCAGGTTGAGTGCTTCGTTCGTATTCGCAGTGGTGGCCAGATGGCGCAGATAATGTTTGATGTATTCCAGTCCGGGTTGTGAAACCGTGACGGCTTCGGCAGTTTGCTGCGACAGTTCCAATGTGAGGAAGGTCCGGCGGGCAATCAGAGCATGGAGCTCCTTAAGCCGGTTATGGGCCTGGGGCAAGGGGTGCCCCCCTTGCGTCAGCAGTGCCTGCAACAGTTTGGTGGTATAGGTCTTGCCGCTGCCGGGCGGACCTACCAAAATGACTGCATGCTGGTTGTGGGAAGTAGAGGTAATATACTCGAAGAGACGCTGGAGGACATCCCCCAATTCATACGTCATAAGCGCTTCAGGCAATAAGCGCGATTCCCAGCCATGTTCTGAAAAATCAATCGGTTGATAGGGGGCAATGGAGATACACTCCCGGATTCGGTTGGCCATAACCCTTGTTCGAAAGTCGAAATTGTTTTGATTTACAACCACATGCAATGGGGTGAAGCTTCCGTCTTTTGCGTGACGCTTGCATCATATACCAGGAAACGGTTGGAAATGAAATTACCTGGAGCAAAAAAGACTTGGCTTGAATCTGAAAATGTTCGGGGGTAAGCTGCGTTTTCAACCAGGGTTCAGGGTTCAGGGTTCAGGGTTCAGGGTTTTCAATCCTGGGTTCCGGCCCTTCCCACCAAAGCCCGTTCACGCAACTCGCAAGTTTTCTCAATTCTGAATCCTGAACCCTCAATCTGGACCCTGCACCTATGCGCGACTTCATTCATTTTTACCTCAATGGAAAACCTGTCACTCTTTCCGGAAGCGCCGTGTTTCAAACGCTTTCAGACTTTCTCCGCTATGAACGGGGCGCAACCGGAACCAAAGTTGTTTGCGCCGAGGGGGATTGCGGAGCCTGTACGGTGCTGCTGGGCAAGGTCGAGGCCGGAGCTCTGGCCTACCGGGCGGTCAATTCCTGTATTCAATCCCTCTATCAACTTGACTGCACTCATGTCATCACGGTTGAAGGTGTCAAACTCAACGGAACGCTCTGCGCTGTGCAGGAGGCCATGACTGCCAACCATGCGGCGCAATGCGGGTACTGCACGCCTGGTTTTGTGGTTTCCATGTGTGGTCTCTTTGATGCACAGACCTCTGTCACTGAGCAGGACATCAAGGACGCTCTGACCGGAAACCTTTGCCGGTGCACCGGTTATGAACCGATTATCAAATCGGGGCTGGCGGTTGAAACCGACCGGGTGGTGAAATTCAGCCAGATGTATCCGCAGGCCGAAATGCTGGAATCCTTCCGGAAACTGGCTGACCAGCCGATTTATATTCAAGCCGGCAACCAAACCTTTGGCAGCCCAACCGAGACCGCCGGGGCCATCAAATTCAAAGCCGGGCATGAAAAAACCGTCGTGGTGCAGGGAGCGACTGATGTCGGGGTATGGTGTAACAAACGAAACTTTGTTCCACCTGCCGTGTTGAGCCTTTCCAAGATTGAGGAACTGAAAGACCTGACCATCGCAGGGGATGTGGTGCGGGTTGGGGCACGGGTGACCTTGAGCGAGTTGGAAGCGTTCATCAAGGATGTGGTGCCGGAATTTTACGCCATTCTGAACATTTTCGGCGCACCTCAGATAAAAAATGCCGGAACCCTGGCCGGTAATATCGCAAACGGTTCGCCAATCGCCGATACGCTCCCGTTTCTGTTTGTGATGGAAGCCGAACTGGAACTGGCCGGTGGGCAGGGAAGTCGGCGGGTGGGCATCCGCGAGTTTTATAAAGGCTATAAAACATTTGACTTGGCTGCGGATGAAATCATTGTGCGGGTGCATATTCCGCTGCCGCAACCGGGTGAAACGCTCAAATTGTACAAAGTCTCCAAACGCAAAGACCTGGATATTTCAACTTTCACGGCAGCCATTCGCCTGACCGTGGAACAAGGCATGGTGGGAAATGTGCGGATTGCCTACGGCGGAGTTGGACCGGTGGTCCTGCGGTTGCCTCGGACGGAAGCCTTTTTGAGCGGCAAGACCCACACCCTAGAAACCTACGAAGCCGCCGGTTTGCTCGCCCGCGAGGAAATCACGCCGATTTCCGATGTGCGCGGGTCAAGTGAGTTCCGGTTTCAGTTGGCGGAAAATATTTTGCAGAAGTTCTTTTACGAAACCTGCTGAAAGTTTTGAGTTCCGTCTTCAGGCGGCGGTTCGCCGGGCAGCCTTGGGGCTGCCACAGGAAAAACAAAAAAATGAGTGTGTTTTTCTTGAGAAAGGCCGCCTGAAGGCGGAACTCAAAACTGCCGCCTGAAGGCGGAACTCAAAACTTTTGAGGTATTTGACTATGCCCGTCGTTGGAAAAAACATCCCCCACGATTCGGCTCGCGGACATGTTTCCGGCGAGTCCCTCTATATTGACGACATGCCGTTTGCCCGCAATGAATTACTGGTGGATTTCGTGGGGAGTCCGTTTGCACATGGGAAGCTGATTGACATTGATCTTTCGGAGGCGCAACGGATTCCGGGCGTGGTTGGGCTCTATACGGCCAAGGATTTGGCCTGCAACCTGTTTGGTCCGATTCTCAAAGACGAAGTGCTGCTGGTGGAAGATGTCGCCTGGTTCCTGGGGGAACCCATCGTCGTGATTGCCGCCGAAACCCGTGACGCCATGCGGCAGGCAAAAGCAGCCGTTCGCATCACGATGGAGGAACTGCCGCCAGTCTTTACGATTTCCGAAGCGATTGCCAAACAACAGTTTCTGGCTCCGGAACGGTTCATCCGCCGGGGTGACCTCGCCGCCGGGTTTGCGGCTGCCGACCATCTGCTGGAAGGCGTTTTCACCAACGGCGGACAGGACCATTTCTATCTGGAATCACAGGCCGCGTTGGTTTATCCGGGTGAAAACAACACGCTCACGGTACATTCCTCAACCCAGCACCCCACCGAAGTGCAGGAAATCGTCGCCAAACTGCTGGGCCTGCAAAACAATCAGGTGGTGTGTATCACCAAACGGATGGGCGGCGGATTTGGCGGGAAGGAATCGCAGGCAACGCATCCGGCAGTGATGGCCGGTCTGGTAGCTCTGCGGCATAAACGCCCGGCGCGGATTGTATTTACCAAAGATGATGACATGAAGGTGACCGGCAAACGGCATCCGTTTGAAAACCGCTACAAGGTTGGTTTTACCAACGATGGCGTGATTACGGCTTTCCAGGTCGAACTGTATTCGAACGGTGGAGCCTATGCCGACCTCTCAACGGCGGTCATGGCGCGGGCCATGACCCATGCGGATAATGCCTACTTTCTGCCAAACGTTGAAATCAAAGGGGTTTGCTGTCGAACAAACCTGCCGCCCAACACGGCCTTCCGGGGTTTTGGCGGCCCGCAGGGAACCGTCACGATTGAAAACATCATGGAGGAAATCGCCTTTCTGCTCAAAAAAGACCCGTTGGAGGTGCGCCGGGCCAACCTGTATGGCGAAACGGAACGGAATGTTACACCCTATGGCGAAATCGTGATGAACAATATGCTGCCCCGGCTGGCAGCGGAGCAGTTCCGGCGTTCGGATTATGAAAACCGGAGGGAGGCCGTCCGGCGGTTTAACGCCGAATCCAAAACCCATCTCAAAGGGCTTTCCTGTACCTTTGTCAAATTCGGGATTTCGTTCAACACCAAGTTTCTGAATCAGGCCAGCGCCCTGGTCAATATTTACCTGGACGGCACGGTGCAGGTTTCAACCGGTGCGACCGAAATGGGGCAGGGCGTCAACACCAAAATCCGGCAAGTGGTGGCTGACCAGTTTGCCATCGAACCTGAAGCCGTCATCCTCATGCCGACTTCGACCGAAAAGAGCAACAACGCCTCGGCAACGGCGGCTTCAAGCGGCGCTGATTTGAATGGAAGTGCTGCCGTGGATGCCTGTCAGCGGTTGCGGACCCGGCTGGCTGAAGCGGCTGCCAAATTCATTGCTTCGAAAGAAGCCGATATTGAGGCTTCGCCCTCCAATATTTTGTTTGAAGATGGTTATGTTTTTGACAACCGGCGTCCCGCCCGGCGCATGTCGTTCAAGGAACTGGTCAAATATGCCTACCATCAGCGTATCAGCCTGGGCGAACGGGGTTTTTATGCTACCCAGGGAATTGACTGGAACTGGGAAACCGGTTCAGGGAATCCGTTTTTGTATTACACCATGGGTTGTTCGGTGGCGGAGGTTTTGCTTGACCGTTTCACCGGTGCGTTGAAAGTGCTGCGCAGTGACGTGTTGATGGACATCGGTAAATCCATCAATCCGGGAATTGACCGGGGGCAGTTGACTGGAGCTTATATCCAGGGAATGGGCTGGGTCACCACTGAAGAACTGAAGTATGCGGCGAACGGTGACTTGCTTTCGCATTCACCGACCACCTACAAGATTCCCAACATTCAGGACCTTCCGGAAGTCTTTAACGTGGACTGGATTGAGAACGACACCAACGAGGTGAACCTGCTCCGCAGCAAAGCCGTGGGGGAACCACCGCTCCTGATGGCGATTGCCGTCTGGACGGCTGTCAAGGATGCCCTTTCCGCTGTTTCCGGAGATGAAATCCCCCGGTTGCACTTACCAGCCACAAACGAGGAAATTCTCATGCGGTTGACGCATTATCGCAAAACAGCGGCTTCTTCTGTAACGGAAACTGTTGAAACTGCACGGGTTTGAAGAGGTTGCCGGGCACACCTGAGCATGTATGACTGACTTTTTCGCCAAGCTTCAGCAGTTGATTGAAAACCGGGTGCCCTGTGTTGCTGTGACAGTGGTGGATACAGTCGGGAGCGTGCCCCAGGATTGCGGCGCGAAAATGATTGTGACGGCGGAGGGGCGCTCCTCCGGCACGATTGGCGGCGGTAAAATCGAAGCCCGTGCCATCGAAGAAGCCCGGAACCTGCTTTCAGACCATTCCACCACAAAAACCCGTTTCGTCAATTGGAGCCTGAACAAAGACATCGGCATGACCTGCGGTGGTTCGGTCAAGCTCTATTTCGAAGCCTTTCAGGCCAAAGTATGGAATATCGTCCTTTTCGGGGCCGGCCATGTTGCCCAGGCTCTGGTTCCGCTTCTTTTGCCACTGGATTGTCAGGTGACCTGCATTGACCCGCGGGTGGAATGGCTGGACCGGTTACCGCATTCGGCCAAACTGACAAAGATTCAGTCCGGGGAAATGACAGGTGAAGTTGCCCGGATTCCAGAAGGTTCATTTGTGGCTTTGATGACAATGGGGCACACTACGGACAAGCCGATCTTACTTGAAATCCTGCGCACCCGGACGTTTCCCTATCTGGGTGTGATTGGCAGTGACGCCAAGGCAAAACGACTCAGGGAAGACATTCACGAAGCTGGCTTACCGGAAAATCTGTGCCATGCGTTCTTTTGTCCCATTGGGTTGGATTTTGGAACCAATCACCCGCACGAAATCGCTCTCAGCATTGTTGCACAACTGATTCAAGAGCGGGACCGGAGGAATTAGGCCAGGGTTCAGGGTTCAGGGTTCAGAGTTCAGGGTTTTCGAATGCCGAAAATTTGAGAGGCTATTCCAAGTTTCAAAACTCAGAACTCAAAACTCAAAATTCAGAACTCAACAAAAAGACCCTGAACCCTGAACCCTTGACTGGGGATTGCTTTTTTTCAGCGGGTCTCGACTGAACCTGAAAGAACGAGTCAGGACCGCCTGCGGCAACCTTGTCTTTCGTCATCAGAAGTTCATTGACCGGCACGGCACGCCTTCCACGCATTCCGGAGGAATGCCACCTGCTCCGGCAGGAGCAGATTCAGATAGCCAGGGTGTGGAGCGGAGCGCAACCCCTGGAAAACAGTTCCAGCCTGATTCCGCGCTCCGGCCGGAGCGCCAGCTCTCCGTGGGAAACGCACTCCTGCCGGAGTGCGGGTGGATTGGGCATCCCAGTCCAGGGGTTGCGCTCCGCTTCACACCCTGGCTACCAGATGGCCTTCCTCCGGAAGACTCCAAGGTATGGTCAAGCCGGTTCGAGTTCAATTGCTGGTTGGCCGAAAAAAGCAATCCCCAGTCAACCCTGAACCCTGAACCCTGAACCCTGAACCCTGAACCCTGAAATCCTATGCCCAACGACCCTGCCTTCTCCTCAACCCGATTGGCGGTTCTGGTCGCCGAAGACGACGACACGTTGCGGCGTGTCATGCGCCGGGCGCTGGAAAACAGCGGGTATGAGGTTTTTGAAGCCGGAACCGGAAAAAAAGTGCTGGCCATGTTTGAACAAGTGCATCCGGCAGCCGTGTTGCTGGATGCCGTCATGCCTGAAATCAACGGGTTTGAGACCTGCGAGCGGTTGCGCAAACTTCCTGGAGGTGCGTACTTACCCATTTTGATGATTACCTCGCTGGATGACGAGCGTTCGATTGCCAAGGCGTTTGCTGTTGGTGCCACCGATTACCTGACCAAGCCGGTCCGACTGACGGTTTTATGTCAACGGATTCGCCGGTTGATTCAAGCCAGTCAGGCCGAAGCACAACTGGCGATGACCAACGCCTATCTGCAATCGTTGGTAAGTAAAGTTCCGGATGGGATTGTGACTTTTGATGAACGAGGCTTGATTGAATCTTTCAATCCGGCTGCCGAACGGATTTTTGGTTGTTCGGCCACCCAGGCAGTGGGAAAACCCGTCAGCAAATTTGCCGGCATTCCTCTGCCGGAGGGGGGAATGGTTTCCGGCAGCTTCTTTGATTCCATTGAATATGGCCGGGACAGTGCCGGGGCTTCCGCCCTGGAAATTTCCCTGAACGAATTCGAAGTTGGCGGCAGCAAACGGTATCTGGCGATTATGCGGGATGTGACCGAACGCAAACGAGCCGAGGCTGCTGTGCGAAAATCGAAACAGCAGTATGAGGCCCTGGTCAATTCAATTGACAGTATCGTTTTTGAATTTAAGGTGCCCGAAGAGGTCTTCACCTTTGTCAGTCAACAGGCCGAGCGTTTGTTGGGGTACCCGCTTCGTCAATGGTTTGAAGAACCACAGTTTTGGGAAAACCATATTCATCCGGAGGACCGCGAGGCAGCCACCACAACCTGCAAGCGTGCCACCGCCAATTTGCTGGACCATGAATTTACCTACCGAATGCTAGCCGCAGACGGGAGGGAAGTCTGGCTGCGGGATATTGTGACAGTGATTATTGAGAATAACCAACCGGTCGCCCTCCGTGGTGTCATGATTGATGTGACCCAACAACGCCGGACAGAAGAAGCGTTGCATCGTTCCCAAAAAATGGAGGCGGTGGGCCGACTGGCGGGTGGTGTTGCCCACGATTTCAACAACCTTCTGACGGTCATCAAGGGATACACCCAATTGTTGCTCAAAAAGCAGCCTCAGGATACGGTGCAATACCGCTATATTGAGGAAATCAAAAAAAGTGCGGACCGTTCCAGCGCTTTAATTCGACAATTGCTGGCGTTTAGTCGCCGCCAGATTTTGCAACCGCAGGTCATTGACTTAAACGCCCTGTTGACTGATATCAAGGAAATGATGCACCGGCTGATTGGCGAAGATATTGAACTGGTGGTTGCCTCGAATGTGGATTTGGGGCGGGTTCGGGCTGACCTCAGCCAGATTGAACAGGTGATTGTAAACCTGGTGGTCAATGCCCGTGATGCTATGCCCGACGGCGGAACGCTCACGGTTACCACCGATAACATTGTGTTTGCCGATGAAACCCAGGTTCCTCACCCTGGGGTCAAACCGGGAGCCTATGTTTCATTTTCGGTCAGTGACACTGGCGTGGGCATGGATGAACAAACCAAGTCGCGCATTTATGAGCCATTTTTTACCACTAAAGCCGAAAAGGGGACCGGCCTGGGGTTGGCCATGGTGTATGGTATCATCACGCAAAGCAATGGATTCATTGATGTTGAGTCTTCACCTGGGCAGGGAACGACATTTACCGTCTGCCTGCCCAGAGTGACGGAACCTTCACTTCCAGCCGAAGTTTATGTTTCAGTGGAGCGGGATTTGCGCGGGACGGAAACCATTCTGCTGGTTGAAGATGAAGAACAATTGCGTGAGTTGATGGGGGAAGCTTTACGCCGACAAGGGTACCAAGTGCTGGAAGCCACCAACGGCGAAGGGGCACTGGTCATATTTCAGCAGCAGGGCGAAACCATCGAGTTACTGGTTACGGACGTTGTCATGCCCAAAATGAGCGGTCCGGAACTTGCCAAATACATTCACAAAGCTCGCCCGGATTTGCGCGTGGTGTTTATGTCCGGCTACTCGCGGGAGCTTTCTGCCACCTCCAATGGCAACAGCGACGGCCTTCCTTTTTTGTGGAAACCCTTTGAACCAGATGAATTAATCCGGAAAGTCCGCGAGGTCTTGGATAACCGGAAAAGGGGCTGAAATCAGAGCGTCTTGGGAGTCAAACCCAAGTGACAAGTGACAGGTGAACAGAAAAAGTCCTGTCACTGGTTGCGTTCTCAAACTTCCGAGCCTCCCGAGCTTCCCGAGCCTCCCCCGCCCGTTCTTCCGTTGACAGTCTTTTCTCCCGTTCGCTAGCATCTGCGGACAAACGTTTGCTCTCCATAACCCACAACTTGGAGCTTTTTATCTATCATGCTCAAATTTCATAATACGCTCACCGGGCAGGTCGAGAAATTCGTCCCCCTTACCGATAAGGTTGTGCGCTTTTATGCCTGTGGTCCGACTGTGCATAACTTTGCCCATATCGGTAATTTCCGGACGTTTACTTTTGTTGATTTGCTGCGCCGCTATTTGAAATATCGTGGGTATCAGGTTGAGCACGTGATGAACCTGACCGACATCGAAGACAAAATCATTCGCAAAGCGAATGAGGCCGGGCAGGATATTCGGACCTTTACTGAAACCTATATCAGATATTTTCTGGAGGACATGGAAACCCTTGACCTGGAACAGCCTGAAAAATTGGTGCGGGCAACGGACCATATCCCCGAAATGATTGGCTTGGTGCAGCAACTGTTGGATAACGGTTTGGCCTATGAAAGCGACGGTTCCGTGTACTTCAAAATCAGCCGGTTTCCTGCTTATGGCTGTTTGTCGCACATGAACTTCGCCGGAAACCTGGCTGGTGCGCGCGTTGACGTTGACGAGTATGAAAAAGCCGATGCACGGGACTTCGTGTTATGGAAAGGTTCCCGTGAGAACGAACCAAGCTGGGAAGCCGGGTTCGGGGCAGGGCGTCCGGGATGGCATCTCGAATGCTCGGCCATGGCCATGAAATACCTCGGCGAAACGTTTGATATTCATTGTGGCGGCGTTGATTTGATTTTCCCCCACCACGAAAATGAAATCGCCCAATCGGAAGGCGCAACCGGAAAACCATTTGTCAAATACTGGCTGCACGCCGAGCATTTGATGGTTGATAAAGACAAAATGGCGAAAAGCCTGGGGAATTTTCATACCCTGCGGGATTTGGTCAGTCAGGGATTCAAGCCCCGTGCCATTCGCTATTTGCTCCTTTCCGTGCCGTATCGGAAACAATTGAACTTTACCATCGAGGGATTGCAGGGAATTGAACGGCGACTGGAACGGTTGACTGATTTTTCCAAGCGGTTGCGCGAGGCAGTTCCGGCAGCAGCTCCTGATGCGGAGTTGCTGGCTGACATTGCCAAGGCGCAGGCGGATTTTGAGACAGCTCTGGATGACGACTTGAACACGGCTGAAGCCATGGCGGCGGTCTCATTTTTGGAAAACACAGTGAATCGAGCGATGGCGGAAAGCCGCCTGACTGAAACTGCCAAAGCTGCTGCAATCGCCGTTCTTGACAAGATGGACAGCGTCTTCGCTTTCTTTGACAAAAAGAGCGAGGAACTGCTGGATGAGGAAGTTCAAGCCTTGCTTGACGAACGGTTGGCCGCCCGCAAAGCCAGGAATTTTGCCCGCTCGGATGAAATCCGCGCGCTGCTTGCAGAACGGGGCATCATTCTTGAAGACACCCGCGATGGTGGTTCGCGGTGGAGACGGAAATAGAGTCTTGGGAGTCTTGGGGGGGCTTGGGAGTCAACACCTAGTGACAAGTGACAAGTGACAAGTGACAAGAATCAATCCTGTCATGGTTTATCTGTCAATGGTTCATTTCTTCAGACTCCCAAGACTCCCAAGACCCCCCAAGACTCCCAAGACTTCCGAGAGGAGTTGGTTATGAGTTCCGATGTGTGGCAGGTCATGATCAATGAGCAAGTATACGAGGCCGATGTCGATACCTTGAAAAGCTGGGTTGCTGACGGATACGTCCAACCAACTGACAAAATCCGCAAAGGAAACCTGAGTTGGACTGAGGCGCGGAACGTTCCCATCTTACGCAATCTGTTTCAGGGAGGAGCACCGGTTCAGGCCGGACAGGCCCAGGCTGCCCCCAGTGCCGGACAACAAATGTATGGCGGACAGGCTGGTGTTTCCGGGCAATACGCGGCTCAACCGCAGGCGTATTCGAGCGGAACCCCGCAAGGCTATGGCGGTTCCGGTACCCACCAGGCTCCTGGTGGTTACAATGCCCCGACGTACGGTCAATATGTAGACCCTTCAACTGCTGCCCAGCATTTACCCCATGCCGATTACATGTGCCGTGATTGCAGCGGCCTGTTTATGAAAGACGCCGTGAAGTTTGTTGGTTCTGTCGGGATTTGCCCCTCCTGTGGAGGGATGTGCGTCAAATATGCGGAAGTCAAACAGCAAACTTCCCGTGTCATGGCTCAAAATTCGGATTTTGGTGGTGATGATATGGCCGGGGCCTTTACCTTTCCACTCAAAGACCCGATTGCCTTGACTGCTGCCTGTATTTTGTATGGCTTTCTTGGAATGGGGGGCTTCATTGGCTGGGTGGTGGCCAACGGGATTTTGTTTGGGGCTATTTCACGAGTCATCCGTCGGGTTTCGGATGGTCACACTGATGGTCAGTGGATGCCGGAAATGAGTTCATTTTGGGATGATTTTGTTCATCCGGCTTTACTGGGATTGGGGGTTTCCATCATCTCATTTGGCCCAATGCTGGTGGGGATTACCATTGTCCTCGGCGGGATTGGGTCTGTCTTTATGGGAAAAGCCACCCCAGGCAACATTTTTGCCACGGCCGGTGCCTTGGCGGTGGTGGTTTTAATCGGATTGTTGTGGGCTGTTTTTTACTATCCAATGGCGTTGCTGGTCGCCGGCTTTACCCAGAATTTCGGAGCTGTTCTCAATCCGCTGGTTGGGTTTGACACCATGAAGCGGATGGGGCGAAATTATTTCATGGCATTTGGTGTCTGCCTTGTGGTTTTGCTGGTGGGCGGCGTGATTCAGTTCATTCTGAACAGCGTTTTGAATGCCACCGGGTTGGTTTTTGTCCCGCTCTTTGGCAAATTGGCTTCCAATATTGTTGAAGCCGTAATCTCTTTTTACACCAACCTTGTGATTGCCTATTTACTTGGCCGGGCACTCTTTAAGTCTGCCGCAAATCTTGGAATCGAGTAAGTGCTTTCGAGTTTTGGGTTTTGAGGTTTGAATTTGTTCGTGGGCTTCAGGTTCAATTCTCAATGCGAATCAAGAGTAAAAGTGCAAACCCAACCGATGTTGTAAAGTTGGGTTATGGAAATAGAAACACAACTGATTCAACTCTATCTGTGGGTTTGCGCGATGTACGATAAGCACCCGACACTCAAATATCAACGCTGGAGCAATAATCCGACCGAGCCACGGCTGAGTGACCCGGAACTGATTACGATGTATGTGTTCGGGCATCTGCAAGAGCGGTTCACCCGCCGGACCATGTATCGGTATTTCAAGCAGCACTGGGGTGGGTGGTTTCCGGACCTGCCAAGTTATCAAGCCTTTTGCCGACGGCTCAATCAGCTTGAGGAAGTGTGGCCCGTCCTGCTGGGTGAATTGTTGCTGAGGCTGAAAAACCCCGGCACAACCGACCTTGCCGATCAAGTTTTGGACTCACTGCCCATCATGTTAGCGGTGCGGGGGCGTTCGAGTCACGCCAAAGTGGCGCACGACCAAGCGGACAAAGGGTACTGTGATGCCAAAAAGATTTGGTATCACGGGGTCAAGCTCCATCTTTTAGGGGCGCGCCAATACCACCACCTTCCACTTCCGCTGAGTCTGTGTCTGACTGAAGCCTCACGGCACGATTTGCCGCTGTTGAAACAGCAGGTGGTGGTTCCGCTGCCGGGGGTTGTGTTTGCCGACAAAGCTTACCAGGATCACACCACTCGGGACCTGCTTGCCACGCACGGAACCATCATCTGTACGCCCGACAAAAAAGAGAAAGGGCAAACCACTTATCAGGTCGGGCAAAGTGGCGTGTGGTCCCGTTTTGTTTCAGCCATGCGGCAGCCGATTGAGTCGATTTTTAATTGGCTCATTGAGAAAACCGATATTCAGAATGCAGCGAAGGTTCGTTCGAGTGCCGGGTTACACCTGCACTGTTACGGAAAATTGACCGCTGCCTTCTATTTACTCTGTTTTTACCCTTGATTCGCATTCTCATTGTTTCGGCAGGAACTCAACCTCAAACAACCCAAGACCCAAAACTCAAAACCCAAAATCGTGGATTATCGTCAACAGGAACAGTTTTTAACGAAATATGCCCGCATTGGAATCGGGCTTTTGGCTTTTTGTGTGGCCGGGACCGGAATGCTCATCCGCTTGACCCCTGGCGAGTTATCGGTGGCACGGGGCACTGGTTACGGCCTTTTGACACTCGCTTTGGCCGTTGCAGTGTATTACGTTCCCAAATACCTCAATCTGACGATTGAAACCACCAAACGGATTTCATGGACTATTCGAATCCGCTGGATTTTAACAGCGATTTTGTGTTTGGCTGGCTTGCTGATAGTTCGTTCGGTCCTTCCGGCGGTATGGCTGGCGGGGGCGATTGTCTCTCTGCTGACTACGAATTTTTTTGTGCGCCGCCGTTGGAAGACAATAGCCGCCGAAGCTGCTCAAACTGAATTCCACACCCTCATTCCGGTGGTTTATGCTGCTGGTGACAGTGTTGCCGTGGTGATGCTGTTAAAGGGGGGCATCGTTTCGTCTGAAGTTGCAGTCCTGCTGGCAGCTTTGGCGCTGCACCTGTTGATTCTGCTCTTTACCGAACGGCAAATGACCTTTATTCCGCTGGTTTTTGCCGGAGCCGGAGCCGTCCTGTGGCCAGCAGGAATCCGTGGACCCCATCTGGGGATTTTGGCACTCTGGATGACGGCCTCACTCGCCCTCTGTTGGATTGCGCGTGACCATCATCGGCGCAGTCTTGAGGAAACATTGGCCTCGCTGATTAACTTTACCGGTGAAGCCCCTGAGGAAGTGGAGCATCTACTCCTGACCAGTACCGGAACCCTGGCAGCCAATTGGTATGCTGCTCCGCCTAAAAACATGGAGGAACTGGAAAACTGGTATCGGGAGAATGCCGGGTATTACCTCTATGACCTTTCGCAGTTCCATCTTGCTTATAAACACATTCTTTTTTCACTGGATGTACTGGCCCTGGCACGGGGCCGGGTGCTTGATTATGGTGCGGGAATCGGCGATTTAACCCTTGAACTGGCTGCGCGTGAAGGATTTGAAACCACCTATTTTGATGTGGATGGCGAGAGTCAGCGGTATGCCCGCTGGCGGGCACGGGAACGTGGGTTACGGGTGAAATTTGTGTCGGACAGAAATGAACTGGAGGGGCCTTACGATACCATCATCCTCCTGGACGTTTTGGAGCATGTGGCCGACCCCGAAGAAACCTTGGATTTTTTGACTGCCCGTTTGATGCCCGGAGGCCGTCTGATTGCCTCAGTTGCCTTTGGCGCAACCAAGGCTCATCCAATGCACTTTGACCATAAACTGAATGTGCCGACTTGGCTTGAGGCACATGGACTTTATGATGCCAAAGACTGGAAAATCCGCCTTTTCGGCTCTGAATCCATGCGCAAAAAAGGCGTCATCGTCTATCAGAAAAAATGGACAGCCTAAGAAGTCTTGGGAGTCTTGGGAGTCTTGGGAGTCTTGGGAGTCTTGGGAGTCTTTTATCACTCTGTCATCTTAGTCACCTTGTCAGGTTCTGACTCCCCAGCCTTTCAGGACTTATTTCCCGATTTTCAATTCATACACGCTGTTTTGGACCCGTTGGTTTTCTCCGATTCCTCCAATCAGAAAAAGTGAGTTTCCCAAAGACGCCAACCCCCGATGGTCCATGGTTGGAACCGGGCTGGAGGGCAGCGTCTCCCATTGATTGGTGCGGGTATTGAAGGCAAATGTCTCTCCGGTTGGTTGTGCCGGCTGCCCGTTGTAACCAATCCCGTTATAATTGTAGGGGTTTTCCGTTCCTCCGGTGAAATAGACCCGTTCCGCATCGGTTTTACGGTTGGCCAGCACGCCTGCTGCCATTCGGTAACGGGGTTTTCCCGGATGTTCTGCAATGCGCGTCCAGGTAATGCGCTGGAAAGATTGCGGGTCAATTTTACCCACGTAACAGCTTCCTTCCATCACATATTTGGGTTTGTCGGTTTGGGTTTTGACCCCATCGGCAATCACAATCGTGTCGCCCACGATGGCTCCGGCATGACCAAACCGTCCGGGGGCCGGAAGCGGTGTGGCTGGATACCACGTATCCTTTTGCGTGTCATATATTTGTACATTAGTCACATTATCTTTTTGCGACCACCCTGAAATCAGAAAAATATAGCGGTCCCGCCAAACTCCGGAAACCGCATCATCCACTGGAACCGGGATATCTTCACCCAGGCTGTAGGAATCCGTCGCCGGGTCATAAATATTGACCTTGGCCAAGCTGACCTCCTGCCCTTTTTCATCAACCGTGTAGCCGCCAAAGAGATAGATTTTTCCTTTAACTCCCTGGGCTGTGGCTGCCAGTCGCCCAAAAATTCCCGGCACGGGCCGAATGGCCCTCCAGGTCTGCGCGGCCATTTCAAAAGAATAGGCCCGCCGGGTAATTCCGGTATGGGTAAGGGAAGGGTCAATTCCAAGAAAACTGAAGAGATATTGCCGCCCATTGTTTTCACAGGCCGCCACCGCATTGTTGGTCAGCGCAACCGGCAGGGAAGGAAGTTTACTCCAACCAGCCGAAGGCGGGGCTGGCAGCACAGCCTGGGTTCCGGCCAGCACCAGCAGCAATCCAAAAACCAATCCTGCCAAGGTGGCATTGGGGACATTTGCGATTTGCCATTTGCGATTTGCCATTGGGTTTATGTGGCCTCACACGACTGTATCAATTTGAGAAATCCGGGGGTGCAGGTTCTTCAAATGGCAAATGGCAAATGGCAAATGGCAAATGGCAAATCGCAAATGTTCAGGCTTCCGCTTCCGCATCGGTTTGCCGGTCCCGCCCGAAGAAATATGCCAAACCCACGCTGAAATAGTAGAGCAGAATCATCGGAATGGCGAAAACCATCATATTGGGAATGTCTGATGTTGGGGAAAGGACGGCTGCCAGCACAAAAATCACCAGGATGGCGACTCTCCAGGCTTTCAGCAGGAATCCTGCCGTGACCAGCCCAATCCGGGCCAATAACAAAACCAAGGTGGGGATTTCAAAGACGAGCCCCAATCCCAGGACAATCGTGATAATCAGGTCAAAATATTCGTTGACCTCAATGTAAGGCTGAAAGTTTTCGGCTTCACCAATCAAAAACTGGCAGGCGCGGGGAAATGCGATGTAGTAGCCAAAAGCCGCCCCCAGCAGGAAAAAGACGGTGGCCATAATCAGCACCGGCCACACGTAGGAGCGTTCATGGGCATACAGTCCCGGTGCCACAAAAGCATAGATTTGAAAGAGGATATAGGGAATGGAAAAGAAAATTGCGCCGTAGAAGGCAACTTTCACATACAGGTTGAACGCCCCCTGCACCGTATGAACCACGAGCAGGCTGTTGGGGTCGCGTTGCGCCACCATGACATTGCTGGACGGGATGATGAACCCCTCAGGAATCACCCGGCCACCGGTAATGATGGTTTGCGTGGTGGACAAAACCCGTTGCCCCTGTTCGTCTTTGGTGATTTTGGTGTTCACTGCAGTTCCGGCTGGAATAACCGTTTTGTTGATTGTCACAGCAGTGTCAAAGATATAGGTGACCGAGGTGCCTTCCGGAATTGAGCCAGGGTCCAGTAGCTTGGCATTTTTCCCGATTTCCTTGAGCCGGGTGATTTGCAGGGCTTCGGAAACCGGTTTGGACAGAAAGTTATATAATGGTTTGGAAAATCCCCAGCAGACGATAAAAGTTACAAAGACAAAGATGGCAACATTGAAAATGCGCTTCCGAAGTTCGTCCAGATGGTCCAGAAACCCCATGGTTCCAGGTTCTTCGGTTTCAGTTTCGGGCGTATTGAGCAGTACGGTTTCGGGCATAGCGAAATAAATCTAAAGCTCTGATTTTTAAGTTGGTTGCTTCGTCTGCAACGTGGGTAAATTCTGGTTGAGCATTCTTGAGAAGCAAAACTCAAAACTCAAAATTGCCTGGACTAGCCTTCATATCCCTCAAGGGTCGGGCCGGCAATGGTCGCCGCCCGTTGATAGGCTGGAACGGGTGGAGGCGAAAAGGCTGGTCTTTCGGATTGAGGTTGAGGAGCAGGGGCTTGAGCTGCCAAGTCCGCCTCGGCTGCGAGTTCAGCTTCAGCCAGTGAATCACTGTAATACGAAGGTCTTTTGGAAAAAGGGATGGTTTCAGGCGGAGTCATATCCGGGATTTCCGCGTCATGCGTCACCGGAGTTTTAGGTGCCGGGGAGGATTCAGCCACCGGTTTGGTTTCATGCCCCATGATGGTGTTTTTCATCTCCCGCAGTTCCCGCAATTCCTTTTCAACATCCACTTCATTTTCCCAGGCTTGCCGGAAATCAGCCGAAGCCTTCCGGAATTGGGCCATGAATTTGCCGACCGTGCGGCCAATCTCCGGCAATTTACGGGGCCCGAAGATAACCAGTGCTGCCCCAAAAATAAAAATCAATTCGGGCATTCCCATTCCAAACATACAAAACTCCTTGCAAGGGTGAAAGTTAAGAACTAAGGACTGAGCATTGTTTCTCAAATCAAATGGACAAAGCTTCTATGTGGTTTGGGTCCTCGGTCCTCGGTCCTCAGTCCTTTAATAATTGCTCCAGCACATCCAGAATCGCGGCCTTTTCGGCGCGGACCTGAATCGGTCGGTTGGCGAAAGGAGAGTCGAGCAACCCCTCTCCCGTCATCAGTTCCATTCGACGTTCGGCATGCTGATAAAGTTCTCCCAAGTGGTAATTGATGGTGTAATCCGGGTCTTTCAGACCGTTTCCAGTAAGAATGGCGACAATGTCCTCGTCGGGGTGAATGTCGCCGGTTGCCACCATTTTTTTGATGCCAGCGACCGTGGTTGCCGAAGCCGGTTCGCACCCCACACCGTCCCTTCCGATGATGGCTTTGGCATCGGCGATTTCCTGCTCACTGACCGAAATGCAGGAGCCATCAGTCCATTCCAGCGCCCGAATGGCTTTTTTCCACGAAACCGGCTGTCCGATTTTGATGGCGGTTGCCAGTGTAAAGGCTTTTTCCACCGGACGAAATCCGGCGGTCCGGTCCCCTTGCCAATACGCAGCCAACGGGCTGGCCCCTTCAGCCTGAATAACCGTCAGTTTGGGCATCCGGTCAATCAAACCGAGGTCAAACAGTTCGCGGAACCCTTTGCCGATGGCTGAACTGTTGCCCAGGTTGCCACCCGGCAGCACCACCCGGTCGGGTACCCGCCAGTCAAGCTGCTGCACCATTTCAAAGGCGATGGTTTTTTGACCTTCGAGCCGAAACGGATTGATTGAGTTCAACAAATAAATATCCGTTTCAGCAGCCAGTTCCTGCACAATGCGCATGGCATCGTCAAAGTCTCCCTGAATCTGGAGGGTCACCGCCCCGTAATCCATACTTTGCGAGAGTTTTCCAAAGGCAATCTGGCCGCCTGGGATGAAGACGATACCGCGCATTCCGGCGCGGGCCGCGTAGGCAGCCATGGAAGCCGAGGTGTTACCGGTACTGGCACAGGCAACAGCTCTCGCTCCTAATTTATTGGCTTGTGTGGCTCCCGTAGTCATCCCATTGTCTTTGAAGGAACCCGTTGGGTTGAGTCCCTGGTGTTTGACCGCAAGCCGGGTGACCCCGGCGTAACTGGCCGAACGAGGCGCGGAAAAAATGGTGGTATTGCCTTCCGGCAGGGTCACAATCGCGTCTTCCGAACCATAGAAGGGAAGCAGTTCCCGAAACCGCCAGACACCGCTGACATCAATCGGACGATTTGACATGCGCCGTTGGTCAAACAGACCCTTCCAGTTTGAAACGGCTGCTGTGTCCCACTCATACTTCACATCAAGCAAATCCTGACAGCGTGGACAGCGGTAGATTTTCTCGCTGGCTTCAAAAGTGGCTTGGCAGGTTGTGGAGATGCACTGGAGATACGTGCGGGTGCTGGAACCCGGTTTTCCAAATGAAGGCTGTGTCATAAAACTGTGTGGTAAAGTCCGGAACCCGGCCATCCACGCGGCTCCGTTGCCGAGAGAGAAAAACAACAACGAAGGTCGCATGCTGGCATTTTCGTTTAAATAACTTCTGGACCTTCTTTATTCCTTTGGCGTGTTTGGTTTTGGGTTGTAAATTGACGATGCCGGGTCGGATTTGGCTGGTTTTCCGGGAACCTGACAACCACCAAATCGTGAAACGCATATCAATGATGATGAACCGGTTACTTTGTTGATTCTTTTTCCTGGACGCAAGTGAAATGTGGCAAACTTTTTGCAGAGTGCTTCCAAAATCAATATTTCTGAGTACAATGATGGACTTACATTTTTTTCGGAGAATACCTGATTTACCCCCGTTTGCTCCCATGAAAGCATTTATTCTTTGTTGTTTTCTTTTTTTCTCACCTCTTTGTGCGGCGGAAACAAACGCCAGCCAATGTCGCCTGCGGGTCATGGATGCCCGTGAATTGACTGTGCAGGCTGACCTCATTGCCCGTGTCCGGGTCAAAAAAGCCAAAGACATCCGTGACCCGCTCTACGGTCAGATTGCCACCCTGGAAGTTGTCGAAGTTATCAAAGGGGATCCGCGCCTGAAGGAAGTAACGGTCTGGGCAATGACCAAAATCTATTGTGCCACGGATGCCTATGTGCGGGGACAGGAGTTTCTGGTCTTTTTGGCCCACGAACAAACGCTCTATCGCACGCTTAATTTTCAATACGGCCAGTTTTTGATTGGCGGCCCAACAATTAAAGGATGGCGCACTCCCAACCCGGATGCGAGCGCCGCGCCTGAAAAGACCTACGAGCAAATCAAGAACGAAATCCAAATCTATTTGGAACCGCTTCGCCCACAAGGGGAGACGCCGGTTCCACCGCAAACAGGCATTCCTTTGGTTCCCAAGCCGGAAACAGAATGAATTGAGAATTGAACCGGCAATCCCCCGCCAGGAATTCTCAATTCTCAATTCTCAATTACTTCAGTTGGGCTTCGATGGCAGAGGTAATCTCGGCTGCCATCGGTTCGGTTCGGGGTGAAAAAACCGCTACCAGTTTCCCGTTCCGGTCAATGAGGTATTTTTGGAAATTCCACTTCACTTCACCAGCCAGTTTCGCATCCCCGCCGCCAGCCGTTAAAAATTTGTACAAGGGATTCATTTCATTGCCCTTAACCGTGATTTTTCCGAACATGTCAAAGCTGACTTTGTATTTGGTGGTACAAAATTGTTTGATTTCGGATTCGGTGCCGGGTTCCTGTCCCAAAAAGTCATTGGCTGGAAAGCCCAGAATCCGGAGTCCCTGGCTTCGATATTTCTGGTTGAGGGCTTCAAGTCCTTCATATTGAGGGGTCAACCCGCATTTTGAAGCCACATTCACGATTAAGACAACGTTTCCTTTGTATGAGCAGAGGTCAACGCTTTTTCCATCAATGTTTTTCATTTTGAAATTGAGCGCATCGGGGCAACTGCTGGCTTGAGTCTTCATGACCGGAACACCTCCGCCAGTGAGCGAAAAACTGGCTACGGTAAACAGGCCAAGGAGTGCAGTCAGCAAAAAACGACGAGACATGGGGAATCCTCCAAAATTCAGGGTTGAGGGGCGGTTTTGAGTTTTAGGTTTTGAGTTTTGCACCAGTTGATTTGAGTGAACCCAAATAACATGCCGTTTCGATATGGTTTTAACTCAAAACTCAAAACTATGTTTCGGCCCTATTTTGTATTTCGGACCTTCTGCAATTCATCAAGTGTGGGCGGTGTGGTATCCCATGTTTTGATGACTTTACCGGACCGTAAGTACACAATGTGTGGAGTATCGCCGGTTGAACCGAGAATCCGGTCAAAGTCGGCTTGGGAAATCTGGCCGAGCGGAAATTTGGCTTTGAAGCGTTCGGCAAAGAACTTTCGTTTCCACTCTTCCTGCACACAAACAGCCACAAAAGAAAACGGATTTTTGCCTTCCAGATAGGAATTGAAGGTCGGCACACTGGCTTGGCAATGTTCACATTCGGTTGAAATGACTGCCAGCAGATGCTCACCTTTCTGCAAATCAACCGAAAGGCCGGTGATTTTGACCGTCTGGAAAATATTTTCCGATTGAGTTGCCGCCAGTTTGGCCGGGTCGGCCAGGATTCCGTAAAACACCGGAACCACCAATCCGACACAGGCAAAGCCGGAAACCACGGAAAGCCGCCAGGGTTCCTTCCAGTTGTGCCAGGTTTGTTGACGAGCCAGCCACCAGGCCGCCAGGCCGCCGGCCAACAATGCCGCATCTTCAGCAAATGCCTGTCCCGGCGTCCGTTTGACCCAGGACCCAAAACAACCGCAATCGGCAGTCGCACCACTCATCCAGGCCCACCCGACTGCACCCAGAAAAATCACGAACAAAACACATGCAATGGTCAACATAAGGCGTAACCGATACCCGACCAGGAGGGCTGCTCCCAGAGCGGCTTCAATTCCGAGCATAGCCCAGGCCACCATCAGATGAGTTTGGGGCCAGGGCAGGATTTTGTAGTCGGCAATTTGTTTAATGAATGCCTGTGGTTCAACCGCTTTGACAAGTCCGGCAAAGAGCAGCACCCCGCCCAGCAGGGCAGCCAGTGCCCAGGCGATTTTGACACCCAGTGGTAAAATGGCTGCACCTTGCGGGGCAGCCATTTCCAGTTTTGCGGAGTTTGCAGAAATTTCCATAGCCGTTAATTTGTGCCCGGAAGTTTTGGAACCCCAGCCGGATTGTTACTGGTCGGACCAGCCGGAATCACACCTTGAGTGCCGCTTTGGGCCCGTTGGGCGGCTTCGACGGAATCTTTGGCATCTTTGACCATCTGGGCGTAGGTTTCATGCTTGGGAAACTCTTTATCCAAGGCAGCAAAATGGTTTTTGAATTCCTTCACTTTGCCGTCCGGAGTGAGGTACACCCGCAAATCACCCAATTGTTTGGTTTGCTGGAAGGTATAGACCAGGGTGGTATTGCCGATTTTTTTGGTTTCCATGCCGCCTTGCCCATTTTGCGCCCCAATGACGATGTCCACGCCTGGAATGGCGGCCACTTTCTCGGCATCGGGCGGCAGGCTATACGCCATGACAACCACAATATCAGCTTTGGTGCGCATTTCCGGCACCAGTTGTTTGAGTGATTCAACCGGGTCAGCCAGGGTGAGGCCGGTACTGGTCGGAATCGTTCCACCTGAGGTCACCCCGGTAAAGGCAACCCGCACGGTTTTTCCAGCCCGTTTGGCGTTGACTTCCTCGACCAGATAGGTTTTGGGGGCCATCAAATCCGGGGCGCTGGTGCGGACGTTGGCCGAAACCATCCGTTCCAGGAACGGGAATTCCTTGACGCGGCTGGGGTAGTCGTTTTTCCGAAGCAGTTCGCTGATATAGGGCGCTTCGCGGAAACTGATGTTGGCAACCGTGAAGTGCGCTTTGTCATAGCCCTTCAAAATCCACTTGTTGCGCTCGACCGAATCGGGAAACAGCATGGAATTGCCGTCCATGGTGTCGGCAAAGACATGCCCGGCATCAACCTGGAGCGCCGGAACGTCACTGTGCATTGAGGAAAAAGCGTCAACATAACTCATCCGCCAAGCCAATCCACCCATTGGGTGGGCGTGGCAGCCGCAATCGTCAAGGCTGCCGCCCAGGTCGGCTCCGTACATGAGCGCAAAGGCGTAACCGTCATCCGGTCCCAGCGCGGTCTTCATGGCCGGCGTGAGTTCCATTTTTTTCGCGGTAGTGTCGCTGCTGGTTCCGCTGGTGCATCCGTTTGAAACCAGAGCCGTCAGACTGAGCGCGCAGGCCAGCCCGATTTTTGAGAGTTTCCGTACCTGAGCATTCAGGGAAAATGCTGTCTTTCGTGCCATAGAAACTTCCTTACAACAATTTTGATGAGAGAAAAAAGGTATGCGTGTGTGCCGAAAAAGTAGCCCTCAAACCCCAACTCGTCAAGCCATCCCAACCCCGATTGCCGCCAAATTCAGGACTGGGGAAGAAATCAGGACTAAGGACTGAGGGCTGAGTTAAGAACTGAGGCAGAGTATCTCCAATTCATTCAATCAAAGGAGGCATAACGGCCGGTTTTTCCTCAGTCCTCAGTCCTCAGCCCTGCTTCACAGGTCAAGCACCTGTCGCAACTCTTTAATGTGATTGCGGCTGACCAGCACCTGTGCCCCGCACGTGAGCGTCAGTTGGAAGGTATTGTCCAAATTGGCCACTTCGCGGATATGGTTGAGATTGACAATATGCTGGCGATGGACCCGGAGAAACAGACGGGGGTCCAGTTGGTCTTCCAGTTGGCCGAACGAGGCGTATTTGGTCCAAAACTCGCCTTCCTGGGAAGTGACGAAAACCAGCCCCTGGTCAATGCGAAAGGAGGTGATTTGGTCAATTCCCAAAATCAAAATCCGTTTCTGGGTCCGGACCGGCAGCCGTTGGAGATACGTCCTGGGCGGCTGGCTGAGATGAGGCAGGGCAGTTGCCAGCCGACCGGCTTCCGCCGTCGGTGCCCCCAGTTTCCGCCGTACTTTATCGAGGGTTTGCAGGAGTCGGGTGTGACGCACGGGTTTCAGCACATAATCAATGGCATTGACCTCAAAGGCATCCACCGCATACTGGTCGAAAGCCGTGATAAAGACGACCAGCGGCAATTGCTCCACTCGGAGCATTTCCAGCACCGCAAAGCCATCCATATCAGGCAGGTGAATATCAAGCAGTACCAAATCCGCCGGCGTGGTTTCAATCAGCAGCACCGCTTCGGCTCCGGTTTCGGCTTCGCCCGTGATTTCAATGTCGGTTTGGTCCGCCAGGAGCTTACGCAGGCGGCTGCGGGCCAGTGGTTCGTCATCAACCAACAGGGTGCGAATCATGCGTTGACTCCTTCCGGGATGGGGGTGATTGGTTCCGCCGTCGGTGGGACGGTAAATGAAACCGTCGTCCCCTCGCCAGGGCGACTGTCCACCCGGAGTCCGGCTTGCGGGCCAAAAAGCCCTTGCAGCCGTCGGTTGACGTTTGACAACCCGACCCCACGGGTGAGGACATCGTTTAATTCGGAAGCGGACATCCCGCATCCGGTATCAGCCACAAAGATTTCCAGTTGGTCACCCAATTGAGCCACCGAGAGCGTAACCATCCCGCCTTGGGCAATCTTTCCAATGCCATGCTTGACGGCGTTTTCAATCAGCGGCTGGATGGACAGGGCCGGAATCCGCCAGGAGGTGAGGGCCTCCGGTACCACAAGGCGGACATGCAGTCGTTTGCCCAATCGGACTTTCTCAATTTTCAGATAAGCTTCCACCAGCTCCAGTTCCTCGCGCAGTGAATGCCACGCCCGGCTTTCATGAAAGGCATGGCGGAAAAAATCGGCTACATCAGCCAGCAGTTCCTCGGCCTGTTGTGGGTCGTCGCCAATCAAAGCTGCCACGGAATTGAGTGCATTAAAAAAGAAATGTGGATTGATTTGAGCCCGCAAGGCCCGCAATTCGGCCTCGGAAATCAAATTACGCAAGGCTTCCTGGGCGGTGCGCTCGCGGCGCTGGTTTTCATGCAACCGCAGGTTTTCCAACGCCCGTCCAGCTTCGACCGCCATGACCCGAAGCAGGTTTTGCTCCTCGCTTAGATAGCCCAGGCCCAGCGTGCGAGGCCCCAAGGTCACGATGCCTGCCGGACCCGTTCCGGCCTGAACCAGCAGCACCAGCCGGACGGATTTCCGCTGCAAGTCTTCAAACAGCCTGTCATCCACCACTGTGTCCGTTTCCAGCACCAGTAGCTGATGACTGGTGCATTCCGCCACCAGTTTCTGCGTGCGTTCATCTTCCGCAAGCCAGACCTGTACGGAATCGGTGGAAAAGGCTTCGCCCAGGGTTTCGCTCAGGATTTGGGAAAATTCGGTTTCGTCCGTCACATTGCGGAGCCGGTCACCAAACCATTCCAACAATTGTTCAGGGTTACGCCGTTTGAAGACCAACCGGTCCACGGCCCGGTTGACCCAGCGGTTGAGCGGGACAAACAAAGCCATGACCCCCATTGGCAACAAGGTAAAAACAATTGCCCGCAAGGACGGATTGGAAAGCCGCAACACGGTGGCCTGGGCAACTGCGCCCGAAATTTTGCTGTAACTGATGGCCAGGATAGCCAGGACCAGAACGGCGGCTCCCCGTTTGAGCAGCCAGTCCATAAACGTGGCTTTATAAATGGCGTAGGCAACGGCAAATCCAACCGGTATCGGCAACAGTGCCAGCAGTAGAGCGGGACCCTGCTGAAAGTGGGAAAAAAATGACTGCAGGCGGCCCAAATTGGTCAGACCAAAGGCTCCGGCTCCCAGGGCGAGCAGATTGGCCAGACTCCAGAGCCAGACCAGTAAAGCCGCCGAAAAAGCCAATGTCATTGTCCACTGATGCCGCTGCCGGGCCTGCCGGTCACGGCCAATCCGGAGGGCAACCACCCCAAAGACCCCAAACCCTAGCAGAAATCCAATAAAAGCAATGGTTTCCCCGGTTGTGACCGATTCATTGGCCGGCGGCGCAAGCGATTGCAGCCGATAGCGGGCGGAAAGAGCCTGGGGTGAATCCGGGGGAAACCGCTCCAGCACCCGTTTCCATTCGGCGGCGGCGGCCTCCGGTTCGTCCATTTTAAGATAGGTGTCACCCAGGGTCAGGCGACATTCGGCTTCGTCCTCCGAACGGGCGGGACGGTTTTCCAGTCGGTGCAGAATAAACTGGAAATCCTCCACGGCTTTGGTATCCCGGCCAAAAAAGGAAGGCGTGAAAAACGATGAATACGCCCGCAAGTACCGCAGCTCCAGGTCCTGCGAGTCCCTTTGAATGGCTTCATCCATCTCATTCAAGCCGCACCGCAACTGTTCGCTGATGTGCTCGTTGGGAACCAGGTGCATGCCGATTTTGTAGACCCGGATGGCCCCCGTATAGCCCAGGCCCAAGGGGTGGGTCGGATTTTGCCGGACCACCTCGGCAAAAATCCGCTCGGCCTCGAAGGTGGCAGTTTTATCCCGTTCGATGGCCAGCCCATAGAGCGCCCGGCCATACTCGATTTTGCGTTCCAGGTTCGTGGGGTCGTTTTGGAGCTGCTGCCGGATATGTTCGACATATTCCCGGTGCAGTTTGCGGGTGGGATGCAAATCAAAATCGGATGAATCGGGAAGAGGTTGGCTCAACGCTGTGCCGTGGGTGAACAATACCAACCCCAGCAGAAGGAAAATGGAAGGGAAGGGACAAACACCAACAGGGAAACAGTGGGCAGCCTTGTTCTTGTTTTCATCACACTCTGTGGTAAAGAATAAAACAAAAGGAATCACAGGGGTTTGTCCGGTTTGGTTTGAAAATTGGACAAAGGTTGATTGCTCCAAAGTAAAGGAATGCAGTCTGTGCGACAAGTCACCGTCTGCCAAAATTTAACGGATGAACAAGGCCGCCGCCACAAAAATGGCCACCACTGACAGCGCCCACAGTTTCTTTTCCAGCGGCATTGGCTCCTGGGCATTCCAGCGAAAGAGTTTGGCGGCCACAAAAATCGCACAGCCGCAGGTGGTGAGCAGGACCGTCAGATTGGTCAGGTTCTGACTCAATCCCTGTCCATCAACAATCACCCGTTTAAGGGCATCCACCACATAACTGGAGGGCAGAATTTCCGCGAGCCGCTGAAACGACTTGGGCAACATGTCTTTGGGAAAGGCAGCTCCTCCCAGAAACATGAGTGGGAAAAAGAGCATGTTGCCAATCACCTGGGCAATCTTGGCATTGTCGGCGACACTGGCAATCAAAAAACCGAGGCTGAGAAAGGCCAGGGTGCCGGCTCCGACCATCAGTCCCAGCACGAGCGGGTTTCCGGCAATCGTTACCCGATAGATGACTTTGGCTGCTGTCAATTGTACTCCCAGTGCCAGCCCGGCAATCACAAAACTGGTTGCGATTTCACTGCTGATGAGCATCCAGGCAGGAAAGGGCGTCAGTTGGTAGCGGCGCAAAATCCCTCGCTCGCGGGCAGTCACCAGTCCGATGCTGAACCCGAAAAAACCGGCGGACATCATATTGATGCACAACAATCCGGGCAGCAGGTAACTGACCACTTCCGGTTTTCCACGGGCGAAAACAGAGCTGAATATAAAGAGAAAAAAGAGCGGAAACGCAAAATTCCAGAACATGGTCTGCTTTTCGCGGAATTCCAGTCGAATGCTGTTGAGGGTATTGTTCCACCAGGCGTTCATAAGCAGTTGTTCGTTTTGAGTTGTTCGTTTTGAGTTGTTCGTTTTGAGTTGTTCGTTCTGAGTTCCGCCTTCAGGCGGCTGTTTTGAGTTCCGCCTTCAGGCGGCTGTTTTGAATTCCGCGTTGACGCGGCGGTTTTTTATTTTTTTGACCAAAAGCAGCCTCAAGGCTACCCGGCAAACAGCCGCCTGAAGGCGGAACTCGAAACTCCCAACGAAGAATTCAAACGTGCTTTCATTCCCGCAACTTGCGGCCTGTCAGTTCGATAAAGACATCTTCCAGCGTTGGGCGGGTGACATGCAGGTCAAGCAGTTCGACCCGGTTCAGTTCCAGCCATTTCACCAGTTCAATCAACGTCTGTGGGGCGTTGGCTGATTGCAGCACGGTACCGCCGGCCTCCTGGGCAATCCCAGCCACAAACGGAATTTGCCGCAGTTCACCGGTTGCCACCGGCTGTGCCGTGCGAAAAGCAATCCGGGCATGGGTGCGGGAGGTCGCCACCAATTGCGCCGGACTGTCGAGTGCAACAATGACGCCCCGGTCAATGACAGCCACTCGGTCACAGAGCTTTTCGGCTTCCTCAATGTAGTGAGTCGTCAGCAGGACCGTTTTGTTTTGGGAGCACAGTTGCTCAATCAGATTGTAGAGTTCACGACGGGTCTGCGGGTCAAGCCCGGTTGTGGGTTCGTCCAGAACAATCACTTCGGGGTCATTGACCAGAGCCAGGGCAATCGCCAGACGCTGTTGCTGGCCACCTGAAAGCGTATCGTAGGTTGCCTCAGCCTTTTCCCCCAGTGCGACAAAATCCATCAACTTCCTGGCTTCCAGTCGTTTGCGGTAAAAACTGCCAAACAGTTGCAGTGCTTCCCGAACCTTGATTTTGTCAGGCAGGGCTGATGACTGAAGGGTGACACCCAGCCGTTGCTTGACCTCATTGGGCTCGGTGACCGGATTGAATCCACAGACTGAGATTTCGCCATGGTCAGGTCGACGCAATCCTTCAATCATTTCGACGGTTGAGGTTTTGCCTGCTCCGTTGGGGCCGAGCAAACCAAACACTTCACCCCGCCGGACGCTGAAACTGATATCGTTGACGGCTCGCAGGTCGCCGTATTTTTTGGCCAGCCGCCGCACGACAACCGGAAATTCCTCCGGTGTTTGGGAATTGCGGGCGGCAGGCTGTGCGCTGAGTGGTTGGGCAAAGGTGGTGGTCATGGCTTTTCTTGAATTGAAAATTGAGAACGGGAGAATTGAGAATTGAGAAAGTTGCTTGAGGTTTCACATTTCAGGTTTCACAAGTTTCAATTGAAAGCACCAGGCAATTCTCAATTCTCAATTCACTTCACATGGCATCCGGTGCAGGACATTCTTTCAACCGGTTTGTTTTCCAGTCGGGCCTGGGCCCGTTCAATGTATTTGAACTTCGGGTCGTCAACTTCGCGTTTAATCCGGTCGGCGTAGGCTTGGGCTTTGGTTGTCTCACCCAACCGTTGCCAGCCTTCGACCAGTCCGACCAGTAATTCGCCGCGCGCATGGGTGGAAAGTTTGTCAAAGTAGGCTGTTTGCAACCTCAACACGTTCTCATAGTCATCCACGGCAGTCTGCAACAGTTTTTTGGCAGTAACAGGGTTCGGGTCAAACCTGCTGGCATTCAGCAACGTCGCACCGCGCGGAATCAAAACCGCAACGTTGTTGGGTTCGATGGTGCCGGCCTCGTTCATTTCGTCTATGCCCCGTTGCCACATGGATGTACCGGTTTGAAAATCGCCTTTTTGAAAAAATTTGCCGCTGCGGAAAACCAGTCCGCCACCGTGCCAGACGAGTGCCTCGGCATGTTTGGGCTGTTTGGCCAGTTTGGTTTCGCAGGCTTTCATCGCCCGGTCAAAGGCTTCCTGGTCACCGGCCATTCCGGCAAAAAAATCAGCCCGCACCACATAGTCAAACCGTTCGGCCTGTTGGGTTGACTTCACAAAACCCGGCTTGGCAACCTGTGCCGGTTTGGTTTGGGCAATCAAAGCCGGTTGTGCCAGCCAGCCGACATAGGCTGCGATGGCAACCAGAAGAATCCATTGGCTCAAACGACGATTGGAAGGGAAGTGGGGTTTCATGCGAGTGCTCCTCAAAATTTCAATTGATGGCGGGTGATTCCGCTGGTGAAGAGGATTAGACTCACTGCATGAAAAGGATTCAATCACACTCACGGGAGTGGTAGAAAATTTGCCGGGAACGGTCAAAATTACCCGGTGAGCCTGATTTCGAGCCGGAGTCGGTTACAACACTTTGATTTGAAAATTGGCGTCGCTGGCATCACGCCCAAGGTTGCCCGCCAGGTCGCGGGCAATAACTTCAATCCGCCCTTTTTTCGTTTTCAGGCGCGGAACTGTCACGGTCACAGCTTGCGCGGTTCCGGCCAAACCCGTAGCCAACTGAGTTGGAAATGAGACACCGCCATCGGTTGAGAGCCGGATTTCATGGGAAACGATTTCCCGGTTGCCGGTTGACAGCCAGCGCAAAGCAGCAGTGGTTCCGATTTTCAGTTTTTCACCGCCGTTGGGAGCCAGAACCGTCACCTGCGGGGGACCCTGAGCAGAATTTTCATGGGCTCCGATATCCCAGCCGGTTCCGCTCGGACGAGGATTTTGGTTAATGTCCCAGCGTTGGTCGGTGGCTCCCGGTTTCCAATTCGGGTGACTTGGCTGGGCCACGGCATTCAGCCCTGCATCCAGCACGGGTGAGGTTCCGCCAGGCTGAAACCCGTTTCTGATTTCGGCCAACCGTTGCAGGTTGGGATTGGTCAGAACCGGAATGGATGGCGAGACAAGCAACGGATTGGTGCTGAAGAGGGAATTGCTCTCGCTGGCCAGCGTCAGGTCTGAAGCGGATATATTGTTGAAATACAGGTTGTTGCCGCGAAAAAGCGCGGTTGGAAGGCCGTTTTCGCGCACCCAATACAGGACTGCTCCATTTTGGGAAGGCCGGTTTTCAGCAAACAGGTTGTTAAAGAGAAACGTGCTGCCCACCGTGCGGCTGTTTCCGCGCAATTCGATGACGGCGTGGAGGGTATCACCGCTGTTGCCAAAAAACGTGTTGTTATAGACCCAGGTATCGTTTGCGTTTTTGATACCCAGGGCGGCATCGCCACGGCAACCCACAAAGATGTTGTTCCGGACAATCGAATGCTGCACCACAAAAGCCGCCGGGTCAGGTTCGCCGGGCTCGCTGGTTCCAATGCCAACTGCCACATTTCCGCATCCGTTTCCCCCAGAAGGACCAAAAATATTGTTTTCGTACAGCACGTTTTCGCAATTGATTTTACTGTAAAGCAGATAATCGCCGCCCTGTTCCGGAGTGGCAAACAGCCAGCATCCGCGCACAATCAGGTCGTTGACGGGAGGTGGTTGGCCGGGTTCGCCGCTGCCGTAAAAATCAATTATTTCCTGAAACCAGGGAGCCCCTGCGGTGCAGGGGTTGGGCGGGTTACGGCGTCCGGGATTGTACGCCACCGTATTTTCAATCAACACGCCGGTCACTTTGCCCGACACTTTAACCACATCGGCATCATGCGGTGCATCGTGCAGCAGGCAGTTCCGCACGGTGACCTGGGCTGCATCCAAAATCCGCACCAACCCATCGCCATCCGGCCCCTGGTCATAGTCAGCAGAAACCTCAAACCCGTCAATCATGACATTGGTCACGTCAACCAAACGTAAAGCACTGCCGGAACCGGAAAAAATCCGGGCTGCCAGCGGTCCGTCCGCTGATTTCAAGGTCAGATTGCTTTTCAGTTCGAGGAATCGTTCTTCATAACGCCCGGCTCGCACCTGAATGACATTTCCCGACCCGGCCCGCTGGATACCCTGCCGAATCGTTCGGCAGGGGGCGTCGGGTGTTCCACAGCTATTGGAGTCTGTGCCGGTGGGGGCTACGAAAATATTGGCAGCTTGAGTTTGGGCGTTTGGGGCTGGTAGCGCAGCAGGCAAGGCTGAAAAAGCCCAAACCACTGCCGTCAGGGTGGCGGTCAGCAATGGCCGCCATGCGTTGAAGCAAAGGCATGCTTGAGCATTCCGGCGGCTGGATGTGGGCATGTTCCCTAAGCAAAACAACTTCAAAATTTATTGGCCGCCCACGAGGGCCGGGCCTTTTGACAGGGTCTGCACATAGTTTTTAATGCCGTCAAAAAGTGATTCGGCAATTTGCTGCCGGAATTCGGCTGTCCGCAGCGCATCGGCGTCTTTCGGATGACTGATGAAAGACACTTCGGCCAAAACACTCGGCATATTCGTTCCCAGCAGGACCACAAACGGCGCTTTTTTGACGCCCCGGTCAAATGAGGAACGGGCACTGACTTTGCGCAAACCGTTGACCATGCTGCTTTGGACATGCTGCGCAAAATCACGTGATTCACTGACTTTGTTATCGAGCACAATCCGTTGCAGCAGGGATTGCAGTTCTCCGGCATTGCGTGAAGTCGTGGCGTTTTCACGGGTGGCCACTTCCAGTTCTTCCTTGGTGGCCTCCAGGCTTAAAAAGTAGGTTTCCACACCGCTGGCCAGGTTCGAAGGGCTGGAATTGGCATGAATCGAAATGAACAGGTCGGCCTGTCTGGTGTTGGCCACGGCGGTTCGTTCTTCAAGCGGAATATAGCGGTCGGTGTCGCGGGTCATGATGACTTCGACATCCTTCATCTGCTGTTGGATGGCGGCCCGCAGCCGCAAGCCGATGTCAAGCACGACATCCTTTTCGTAAATCCCGTCCTTGCCCATGGCTCCCGTATCGGAACCGCCATGACCGGGGTCAATCACAATCCGTTTGACCTTGAGTCCCAGCGCCCGCATCAGGGTAATCGAGCCGTCCACCGTGTGCTGGGCCCCTTGAACCGTTGGGGTTGACGAGTTGGCAATGATTTCGGCTTCTTCGGCAATTGAGCGGGAACCGCGAATATCAGCCACAATCCGGGGCGGGTTATCGAGGGCAAAAATGGCAAAATCCCGAATCTGGGTGCAATCAATCGCCACTTCGACAGATTTGGTGCTGCTGCTCAGGCGCACCTGCTTGAGCATCCCGCCCGTGCCAGTGGCAATTTGTTTAAGGGGCAACAGGGAAGAGAGTTTTGCCTGCGGAACCCGGACAATCAACGTCGAGCCGTTAAGACTTTTTTCATACGACGCCATCACGCTGACATCCAGAATCACCCGCGCATAGTCAGGACCGGAAAAATGCCGGACCTGGCTGACTGTGGCAATGCCATCGGTATCATCCTGCGAGTGAGCTTCAATCACGTTTAACGGGTCGCGTTCGCCCACTGTGTACCCTAATCGGGCCAGACTGGCCTGGGCTTCGCGGGCGCTGACGGAACTGGGGTACCGGGTGATGATTTCAGCATAAGCGCGGGCAGCTTCGTTTTTATCCTGCAAATCCTGCTCGTAAATTTGAGCGGTTCCAACCAGGCTGCGCGTGGTATGGGCACTCACCGGGTATTGTTGCAGGATGTCTGTGTAGGATTGAATGGCGCTGTAAAAGTAACGCTGCTTTTGAAACTGAACCCCCATCTGCCGATAGGTTTCAGCCTGTCCGAGCAGCGCCAAATCCCCCAGCGAATGGTCTTCGTCCAGTCGCAGGGCCCGCTGATAAACCCCAATCAAATCAAGATAGTCCGTTTCGGTCCGGGTTGCGGGGGGGTGATTGGCAATTGAGTTTTTAAGCAGGATGGCCCGTTCCAGCATGCTGTGCGCCGCCGAGAGGCTGCGTGTGGTGGGTGGCTGGGCATGATAGTCGTAGTGCAACGGGGCAGCCAGAAACATGAGCATGCCCACGACTGCGACCGTCAACAGACGGACCATAACCTGAACCTGAACCGGTTGCGCTTCGGTTCCGGAAGTTCGGTGAAGAGTAAAAAATGGCAATTGAGTTGAGCGCTGAAATGAATATCCAAACACGTTTGAGAGACCTCTGGCGCAAAAGCCAAAAAATTCGCCTGATCCCCTTGATAAGCCGAGTGATTAGTCCTTGATGAGTAGTGAAGAGTACGGCTATTTTAGCACAACAAGGTTTGGCGTCCAGTCCTGAGACCGATTCTTTTTCAACCGGTTCCAGCCGGACGGCATGCAATCATAGAGAATCCCAAGGAGAATGAATGCGAATTCGAGTGTTAGCGGTTGCTTTGTTGTTGGTTTCCGTGCTGGCAAATGCTTTGCCGCTCCGTGCCGAAGAAGGCATGTGGCTGCCGGATACCGTGAGTAAACTTCCCCTCGCCAAAATGAGAAAAATGGGTTTTGCCCTTAAACCGGAAGACGTTTTCAGCACGACCGGTGTCAGTTTGAAAGATGCCATCGTGATTACCGATGGCGGAACCGGGGAATTTGTTTCGCCCGATGGCTTGATGCTGACCAACCATCACGTGGCGTTTGACGGCATTGCCTCGGCCAGCTCGCCGGAAAAAGACTATCTGACCAACGGTTTTACAGCCCGCAGCCGGGGGGAGGAAATCCCCGCCAAAGGCTATGACTGCAAGGTTTTAGTGGAAGCCCGCGAAGTTACCTCCGAAGTGCTTTCGGGTGTCAAAGACACCATGTCCCCCGATGAACGGCTGGCCGCCATTGAAGCCAAACGGAAAGAACTGGTGGAAGCTGCCCAGAAAGCCGGCGGCGTGCAGGCCCAGGTTTCGGAAATGCTCAACGGTTTGAGCTATTACCTCTATGCTTACGTCGTGTACAAGGATGTCCGGATTGTCTATGCCCCGCCCAAAAACATCGGCTTTTTCGGCGGTGACGATGACAACTTTGACTGGCCGCGCCATACCGGGGATTTCACTTTTATGCGCGTCTATACCGGGCCGGACGGCAAACCGGCTGAATATTCGGAAAAGAATATTCCTTATCATCCGAAGAAATTTCTGACGATTTCAACCGCTGGATACAAAGAAGGCGATTTCGTCATGATTATGGGATATCCGGGCCGGACCACCCGGTACCGCGAAGCCTCGAATATTGCCCTCAGCTACGAAGTCCAGTTGCCGTTTTTGGTGGAAGTGCTCAACGACCAAATCGAATTGCTCCGCGAAGAAAGCCGCAAGGACAAGAAGACCGAATTGGAACTGGCCTCGCAGATTTTCGGTTTGAGCAACACCTGGAAGAATTTTGAAGGTTCGGTCAAAGGATTGCGCCGCGCCAAATTGTTGGAAAAACGTCGGGCTGAGGAAGCTGAATTCACCAAATATCTGGAAGCGCATCCGGATATGAAGGCCAAGTACGGTGATGTGATTCCGCAACTTGATAAAATGAACAACCGGATTCGCAAAAACTTCTACAGTGACCGGTTGATTCAGGCTTTGAGCGGAGTCGGTTTGCCCCAAATTCCGGTGCTTTCGGTGGCCACGCTGGCGGTGGGAAATGCCCTCGACAAAGGAAAACCGGCGGCGGAACGGTTCCCCCGTTTCTCTGACCCGGCGGTCAATGCCTTCAAAGCACAAATCAAAGAACTGGTTGCCGCCCGCAATCCGGAACTGGATGCCAAGGGATTGCGAATGCTTTTCCAGATTGCTTCCCAACTGCCGGAAAGTGAAAAACTTCCCTTGTTTGAAAATTTGTTCGGCAAGAAGACCGGGGCTGCCCGCAAGGAAGCCGAGGCAGCTTTTGCCCAGCAGATTGTGAATCATCCGAATCTGAAATCGGTGGAAGGGCTGAACCAGCTTTTTGGTTTGAACGCCGACCAACTCCGCACAATGAATGACCCGGTCATCAACATGGTCATGGAAGTGGTCAAGGAATTGCCGGAAATCGACCGCCGCACCCAGAACATCACGGCCCAATTAGGGAAGCTGCGCCCGCTCTATATTGAAGGCATGGCCAAATTCCGGAATACCATTCTGTATCCGGATGCCAATCGGACGCTGCGGTTTACCTATGGCGAAGTGAAGGGCTACAAACCGTTTGACGGTGCCCGTTATGATTATTTCACCACCTTGGGGGGCGTGCTGGACAAAGACACCGGCAAAGAACCTTTTGATGTGCCGGCGCAACTTAAAGACCTTGCCGCCCGCAAGGATTTTGGAACCTGGGCTGACCCCAAGAGCAATGAGATGCAGGTTGCTTTCCTTTCCACCACGGATATCACCGGAGGTAACTCCGGCTCTCCGATTCTGAATGGCCGGGGTGAAATGCTGGGACTCGCGTTTGACGGGAACTACGAGGGGCTTGGCAGCGACTATGTGTTCAACCCGGAACTTACCCGCACCATCAACGTGGATATCCGGTATGTTTTATTCCTGGCTGAAAAAATGGGCGGTGCCAGTTATCTGTTCAAGGAATTGCAGTTCGCTGGAAAAGCCGCTGCTGCATCAACAGGTCGGAAAAAATAAGGACTCAGAGCCTAGGGTTTGGGGTTTTTCAGGTTTGGATTGAATTTTGAATTAGGTTTTACATATTCGGAAATCCTGAACCCTCAACCCTCAACCCTCAACCCTGAACCCTCAACCCTAGACCCTGAATGGAGGGGCAATGCGTTTGACACATCTTTTGAGCATGATTTTTGTGACAGGTTTGGTTTGTGGTTTAGCCGGAACTGGAACGGCTCAAACGAAAGCTTCAGCAGACAAAAAGGCGGTACCAGCCTTGGCCAGTACTGTTTCAGGAACCAGACTGAGCCCGGACGACCCGCGTTTCTTTCCGTTGAAAGATGTAAAGGTGGGGCTGAAGGGTATTGCCCGAACCATTTTTCAGGGGGATACACCCGAAGAATTTGGGGTCGAGGTGTTGGGCGTCCTGCCCGGCACCCCGGCACCCAACCAATCCCTGATTATTGTACGGCTTTCAGGAGCCAATGCTGAACGAACCGGAGTTTTTGCCGGAATGAGCGGCAGCCCGGTTTTTGTCAATGGGAAGCTGTTGGGAGCCATCGCCTACAGTTTTCCATTTTCCAAAGAACCGATTGGCGGTGTCACGCCGATTGAGCAGATGGTGACGGTTTTTGCTAACAAATCCGAACCGGCAAATCAGCAACAGGTGCGCGGCCCATACAGTTTTCAGGATTTGGTGGCAGGCCGGATGGACCCTCCCTCACTGGCACCCAATTCACGCCAACCGGCCATGATTGGGACTGCCGCTGCTTCCACTCCAACGCTGGTGCCTTATGTGGGGCAAACACTCATGCCCATCGCAACGCCACTTTCAGTCAGTGGCATTCCGGCGGATGTGTTGCAGGGCATGACACCACAACTTGAGGCACTTGGTTTTCGGGTGGTGGCCGGAGCCAGCGGGGCTGCTCCGTTGGGACCGCCGCCGCCAATAACTGATGAAACCCTGACTCCTGGACGCACCGTCTGTGCGCAACTTTCCAAAGGTGATTTTTCCTTCAGTGCTGCCGGGACGGTCACGTGGCGGGATGGCGACCAGATTTTGGCCTTTGGGCACCCCTTTTTGGGAATTGGGGGAACCGCCCTGCCGATGTCGGAAGGCTCGGTGATTACCGTGATTCCCAACCTGAATAATTCCTTCAAACTGGTCAATCCGGCACCAACCATTGGCAGTGTGACCGAGGACCGTTCCAGCGGAATCCGGGGACGGCTGGGCGAATACACACCGTTGGTTGGTATCACCATCAATGTCAACAGTCGCGGGATTCCCAAATCCTATCGCTTCGAAGCCGTGCAGGACCCGCTCATCACGCCGTTTTTAGTGAATGTGGGTGTGATTGGCGCATTGTCAGCCACCGAGCGGGTGTTAGGTGATTTGACGCTCCAAATGCAGGGGAAAATCGAATTGGACGGCCAGCCTTCAATTGAATTGAGCAATGCCTATACTTCGCGGTTCAATCCGGCAGTCAACTTAGGGGCGGCTGTGGCCCAGCCCTTGACCGTTTTGCTGGGCAGTGGTTTTGACAATATCAAGCTCAAGGAAATCACCATCAATATCGTTGCCACCGACAGCCGCAGCAATGCCACGCTTGACCGCCTAAGCGCCAGCCGGACCGAAGTCCGTCGTGGTGAAACCCTTGAATTGCAAGCCTTTGCCCGCAATGCCAATGGCCAGTCTTTCGTTGAACGGATTCCAATTCAGATTCCGGCAGATGCCCGTCCGGGTTTGACGGTGGTTACCGTCAGCGACGGCGGCACCCTCGGTCAGACAGAGCGCCGCACCCCGCCCGACCCCAAGGATTTCGGCCAACTGGTTCGTGCCGTGAACCGGCTGCGCAAAAACAATCGGTTGTATGTCAAACTGCTCCGGTCAGAAAGCGGGGCCGTGGTCAACAATGAGGAAATGCCATCGCTGCCTCCCTCAATGCTGGCCGTGCTGGGCAGCAATCGTTCCAGCGGTGGGTATCAACCCCTTGCCGTGACAACCATTTACGAAAAGGAATTGCCGCCCTCGCAGTTGCTTATTACCGGCCAGCAAACGCTGACCATCGAAATTGTGAAATAACCGGAAAAGAAAACAGGGCTGAGAACTGAGGACCACTCCAGGACTGGAGTGGTCCTCAATCCTGAAGAACGTCCGCAGTTCTGTTTCAGAGCCCGCCTGATACTTCCAGCACCGAACCGGTTGTGTAAGATGCTTCATCCGAAAGCAGCCATAAAATAGCCTGTGCCACTTCTTCGGGTTGCCCGCCCCGGTGCATGGGAATTCTGGTTTTGACTCGTTCAACCCGGTTGGGTTCACCTCCGCTGGCATGGATTTCGGTGTAAATCACACCGGGGCGGACGGTATTGACCCGAATCCTTTCCTGAACCACTTCTTTTGCCAATCCAATTGTCATTGTTTCAAGCGCAGCCTTTGAAGCTGCATAATCCACATACTCTTCCGGTGAACCAAGTTTGGCTGCTGCCGAGGAAACGTTGACAATGGCCCCACCCGTTCCTCCGTGACGGGTGGACATGCGCAAAACAGCTTCTTTGGCACAAAGGAAGGGACCGATGACGTTGGTTTCAAAGATGCGTTTGAGGCGGGCTGCATCAAATGATTCCAGACGGGATTGCCGCTCCAGGATTCCGGCATTGTTGACCAGCCCGGTGATGCAGCCAAACTCACGGTCCACCTGTTCAAAAAAGGCTTTGACTTCGGCTTCCTGGCTGACATCGCATTTGAAAGCCTGCGCTTTTCCGCCGGATGCAAGAATTTCATCCACCACGGATTGGGCGGCAGGGCGGTTCCGCAGGTAATTGATACAAACCGCATATCCTTTTTGAGCAGCAAGTTGTGCGGTGGCAGCTCCGATTCCCCGGCTGCCGCCTGTAATGACAAGGACCTTTCCCATGCGTTCTCCTGAGTGTTTGAAGTTAAGTTGCTGAAATATTATTCGTAGACAAAAACCGGTGTGCCAATCTCTGTCAGTTTTCCCACCTCGGGCGATGCAAACAACGGGATGCGGACACATCCGTGACTGGCCGGTTGGGCGGGAACTGATGAATTTCCGTGAATCGCAATTCCATTATGAAAATAACATGGGTCGAAGAGCAGCCCCAGGTCGCTCTTGCGGCGTCCCTTGATTTTGCGCTCAACCTTGAACTCACCAATGGGCGTAACGGCCCGTTGCCGTTTCCCCTTTTCAATATACCATTTTCCGGAGCCGGTTGAGACCGGCAGGACCCGGAGCGGTACCCCGCCCATTTCCACCATAAAAAGAACCTGCTGGGCGAGGTCAACTTCAATGTGGGGAAATCCGGTCTGGCGTGGGGTTGGGGTTTGGGCAGCGTGCAAAACCTGAACTTCCTCTCCTGTTAGCTTGCCGTTGCGTTTACGTCCCTCAATTTTTTGGAAGGCAATCAAAGCGTGACGCAGGGAACTGTCAGATTTTGCAACTCCTTCGGTTGTCACCCAATAACCCAGCTCAGAGAGTCGCTTTCGAACTTCCACTTCGTTGATTGGCAGGTCTTTTGAAACTGGGGGCGGCTGTTTGATTTCAGGTCGGGGGACCGCTGGCGGGGCCGGGCTTGCCGACGGTGCAACTGGCTGAACGGCTTCTTTTTTGGTTGGTGCTTCAGGTTCGGTCGGTGGCTGGGTGCAGGCACCGAGGTTGATGCTGAAAACACTAATCAAGATAAACAACAGCATGTGCCAAAGACGTTTGACCAGTCGTTGGCGTGATGCGCGATGGGAAGTGTCAAATAATTGGTTTTTCATAATGGTGAACGCTATCCCAGTTGATTAACTCTGGCGTTCGTACCATTACTGTTGAGCAAACAATATGCCAACAGGTCCATTTTGTGGATACGCCAGCCTGGCAGTGCCACAAACCACACCTGAAGGTGTTGAGCCTCCTCAGCCGGTCAAGGTTGCTTTTTGCAACAAATCAAGTGGGGAGTATTTCCCACATTGCGCAAAAAAATCCGCTTACCACTTTGCTTTCCGGTATCTTTGAGCTACTGGTGAATGGCAACCGCTAACAGTGACTTCCGGTGGCAGATTTCATACACTTGACCGGGTTTCATTGAGACCCATTCGAAAAAGCACAGGAAAACCAAATTATGGAAGTGGAAAATCCCGGCCCACAGGCTTTGCCCGGCAAGTTGGTCACAGTTTCTGAAGAACAGTATTTTCTCGAAGGCCCGAAATCACGCAGTTCGGAATTCCTGATGACCTTGCGTTTGGTATTTGACTTTATTCGGGGCTTTCGGGTGCTGCATTTTGTCGGACCTTGTGTCACCGTCTTTGGCTCCGCCCGGTTTGCCGAGCGCCACCCTCATTACGAACTGGCACGGGAAGTCGGAAAGGCTGTCAGCCAGCTTGGTTTTACGGTTATGACCGGCGGTGGGCCCGGAATCATGGAGGCTGCCAATCGAGGGGCACAGGAAGGCGGAGGCAATTCGGTCGGATGCAACATTGTGCTTTCCACCGAGCAGCAACCCAATCCGTACCTCGACCGACAGGTAACCCTGCGCTATTTTTTTGTCCGAAAGGTACTGCTGCTCAAGTATTCCTATGCTTTTATTGTCATGCCGGGCGGGGTTGGGACGATGGATGAGTTTTTTGAGGCTCTGACTTTGATTCAGACCCGTAAAATCAAAAATTTTCCAATTGTTTTAATGGGAAAGTCCTATTGGCAGCCGTTGGTGGGTTTATTGGAGAAAATGGCGGAGGCCAAGGCGATTGACCCTGCGGATATGGACTTGCTGCTTTTCACGGATTCCGTCGAAGAGGCGATGAGGCATTTGCAAACTCATGCGATTGAAAGGTTTGGGTTGCTTCGGCGGAAGGTTCCCGTAAGACGCTCCTGGTTGTTGGGAGAGTAACAGAACGAAAGAACGCATTCAGTTCTGAACGTGCTCCTTCGTCGTTTTTTTATCTTTTAGCTTGGAATTCGTCCGAAATCATCCTGCAATCGGGTGATGTCATCTTCACCTAGGTAATCGCCCCGTTGGACTTCAATAATAACCAACAGCTCATGGCCTGGATTTTCAATGCGGTGAGCCGTGCCAGCCAGGATGTCAATTGCTTCGCCAAGCTGCAGTGTTTTTACAGAACCATCGAGGGTCACCTGGGCTGTCCCGCCAACTACAATCCAATGTTCATCCCGGTGGCTGTGTTTTTGATAACTCATCCGTTTGCCGGGCAGGACTTCAATCCTTTTGACCTTAAATCCTTCACCTTCATCAAGAACCGTGTAGTTTCCCCAAGGGCGCTCTTCGTATTCAACCTCTCTCATTCGTGTGGCAACTTCAAACATAGGTCGTTCCTTCATGGTCTAAAAACTGTACGAGACTGATGAATTGAAGAAAATCAGGGTTGTTCTCTGGTGGAGGATTTCTCTGAAACCTCGCAGCAAGCCCTGACAGTCCCATCAGTGAACACGCACAATCGCCCAAGATACGCCGCCGCCTGCGATTTATGCAAATGGATTTTTCATTTGCGATTTGCCCTTTCTTTGAGTTCTGTCGTCGCCGGCAAAATTCAACAGCCAGTCCTGCACATGGCAAATCGCAATTGAACAAAAGCAAATGGATTATTCGGTTCCAGCCTGGGAACGATTGGCATTGTTGCCATACAGTCGCCGATAGTGGGCAGCATTGCGCAAAACTCCCTGGACATAGAGCCGGGTTTCTGAAATGGGAATGGCTTCCACCCAGGTGGCAATGTCTTCGGAAGGAAGGGTTTTGAGCCAGGTGGAAACCCGGCCCGGCCCGCCATTGTAAGCGGCAAAGGCATATTCGTAACGACCAAACTGCCGGTACATGTCAGCCAGATAAATGGTTCCCAACTGGATGTTGAACCTGGGATTGAACAATTGGTCGGCACTAACCATGCCGGATCCGTTTTTCCGGGCGACCATACGACCGGTGGAGGGAAGCAATTGCATGAGTCCCATGGCATTGGCCCGCGAAACCGCCCGTGGGTTGAAAACCGATTCCTGCCGAATCAAACCAGCCACAATAAACGGGTCGAGTCCATTGACCTTGGCTTCCCGCTGGATGGTTTCCCATTCAACTATGGGAAAGAAAATCTCCCATTCTTCGCGGCTCACTTCATCGCCCTGATAGGAAAGATAATCCGGATGGGCGCGCTGCAATGACTGAACGGCTCTTAAATTATCGCCCTGGTCACGGTACACCCGCGCAATCTCACGATTGATTTTGGGGGAAGTCGGGGCTGTTTTGCGAGCGGCTTCCAGTTCGCCCAAGGCCAGGTCCATCGCACCAATAATTCGCAGGTCCGAGGCCCGTTCCAGACTGGGGTCAGCCTCTTTGCCAGCCGTTTCAGGCAATGGCCGGGCTGGTTGAATACTGGCAACAGCCCGCCCCAAGTCCGATTTGGGCTCAGGGTTTTCAGGTTTGACTCCTGGATTGACATCTTTGATGACCCGGATTCGTTCAGAGGCAAGATGGCCGTAGTAGCCGTAGCGATACCGTTTCAGAATGGCCTCGTACAATGTCAGCGCCCGTGCCGGATTACCCAGCTTTTCCAGGTCACGTGCCGCCCAGAAGGTGCTCATCCCTTTGTAATCGGAACTGGGGAAATTTCCGACATGCTGAATCAAAAGTGGGATGGCCGCCCCAATGTTGCCGGATTTTTGCAAAGCCCAGGCCCGTTTGTATGAATAACTGTCCGCTGCCTTGGTTTCCGGGTAGTCCCGAATCAGCCGGGCATAGTAAGCGCCTCCATTCCCTCGTTTTTCCTGGAATTCAGCCAAGTTGGTCAACACCTCGCCGGCGCGTGAATGCTTGGGATACATTACCAAAAACTCTTCGGCGGTATTCAGATAGGTGCTGATTCCAGCTTTGCGCTCGGCTTCGCTTTGATAATAGAGGGCATCCGGGTGCATCTCCTTGCGGCGACTGCTGACCTGAATCAGCCAGGAAACCGCTTCTTTGTATTTCTGAGCAAAATACAGGCTGACTCCATATTGATAGCGGGTCTGGTCGTTCCGGAAGGCTTCCGGGGAGAGTGTGGCCAGTTGGGCGAATGCCTCGGTGGCGCTGACGTACTGTTTATTTTCAAACAGGCGTTCAGCCCGCGTTTGCCATTGTTTGGCCTCGCTCTGCTGAAGCGAAAGCAACGGTATGCCAAGGGCAGGGAGCTTTGTTTTGGCGGTTTCACACTCAGGCGAGTGGGGTGCTTCGAAATAAATGCGCCGATAGGTTTGAGCTGCCTCAGTCGCTCGACCAGCTTGTTCCTGCGCAGTGGCTAAAATCAGGAGGGCTGTGCCGTCACCTTGAGCCAGCAGGGATTTCAATTCCTGTTGGATCCCAGTGAAATCCTGCCGGGCGGCAGCGGCCCGTCCAGCCAGGAGTTGGGCTTCGCGGTTCAGCAGAAAATCCGGATATTGAGTGGGGAGTTGTCCCAACGTACGCTCCGCCCGTTCATACTGACCTCCGTCAAAGAGGGCTTTCCCCTGAAAATAAAGGGCATAGGCTCCAATTCGACTGAACTCCCGAATTGCCGGGTCACTCAGCAAATCCGCCGAATTGGCAAACTCCCTTCGGGTATAACTGTCAAACCCACGGCGAAACCGTGCCAGAGCGGCAGCTTCTGATTTCGGATACCGTTTCTCAAATGCAGCCATGGTGCTGTCAAGTGGGGCGTTGGAGGCTTGCGCGACGGTTTTGCGAAGTTCATCCAGCGCTTTGGTGCGTTCCTGTGGTGTGGCCGGGGCTACGGCGCAATTGGCCACCAGCAGGCAGCTTGTCATGATGGAAGTGGAGATGAGCGAGAGACTGGTGCAGATTCGAATCAGTCTCCGCATTGAAGCAGTCAGGTGAAATTGAGTGAAATCGGGCGGTAACGTCATAACAAGCACGCCTTTCAGGAAAATGATGATTCAATGGGAAGGGTGGAAATACAAAATCAATTGGTTGGGCCGGTGGATTGCAGCCCAGGAAATCCCTTGTGAGAAATGAAAATTGGTAATTGCAAAACGCAAAAGTGTTTGAGATGGAGCCGGGTGAATTGGTTGTGAAACTCTACGTGACCTTTTTAGAAAAAGGAAATGTGGACATCCACATTTTCCAACTTTGCGACCCAAGCCTGAAAATTCCTTTTATGAAAGGAAAAACCGGAAGCCAGGGCTCCCGGTTTGGGCCGAACCTGTGACCGCGGCAGCACACCTACAGTCTATGTCTGAACCGATGGGCCAGGACAATCCCGCCCCAGTTTTTTCGGATCGCCTTCGCCGAGTGTGTTAACCAGCTCGTCATGGAAGTAATCAAACCGGGCTGCGACCATAGGGCTGACCCGTTTGTCGTACATTTGCCGGGACCGGTCAATATCTTCCTTGAGGCGGTCATACAAATCATGGTTTTTCCGCCCTTCGATGACTTTCGGTTCATTATACAGTTTGATTTCCGAAACCAGCAGGCGGGCGAACCGCCGGGCATCATTATGGAGTTTTTGCTCTTCTTCCGTAATATCGCCCAACATGGCTGAAAGCCGGCCTGTTTGCCCTTTACTGGCCATGGAAACAGGTGCTGGCGGTGGCGGTGGCGGTGCTGGTTGCCAGACTGGCGCTGCTGGTGGTTCCGGAGCCGGAGGCGGAGCCTCAAACTGGGGCATCGGCGGTGGCGGCGGAGCCGGTTGCCACGCCGGAGGTGGTTCCGGAGCCGGGGGCGGAGCCTCAAATTGGGGCATTGGCGGTGGCGGTGGCGGTGGGGCCGGTTGCCACGCCGGAGGTGGTTCCGGAGCCGGGGGCGGAGCCTCAAATTGGGGCATTGGCGGTGGCGGTGGAGCCGGTTGCCACGCCGGAGGTGGCTCATAGGCTGGCGGAGGAGTAAACGCTTGTGCCGGAGGTTGCCACATGGGAACCGGGGTTGGCTCCGGCGTCATGGAAGGTGGTATCTCAAACTGCACGGGCGGCGGCGGTGGCGGCGCTGGTTGGAATGCGTAAGAGTCTGGGTTATAAGCTGCAGTCGATACGGCTGGTTCGGTCTGTGCGACCGGGGTTGCTGCAAACCCAGAGGGTGCCGGGGCAGGCTCTTCTGCGGCGACTTCAGGTTCAACGGTTGGGGGTTCCGCTGCCGGTTCCGGTTGGGGTTCAGGTTCTGGTTCAGAGATTTCAGCTTGAGGGGCTGGGCTTTCGGGTTGGGGCTCGACGGCTGCCTCTTCCGCGACCACAGCAAACCCGGACGGTTCCGGGGCTGGCGCGGCGGCCTCTTCTGCCTGTGGTTCCACGGCTGATACCGGGTGAACCGGATCCAACGTCTGGGCGGTTTCAGGTACGGATTCTGCAGGGGGGGCCGCGACGGGAACAGGTTCTGGCAGAGCCGGTGGGGCCACAATCGGGGCCGGTGCTGGAGGCACCACCGCAACCGATGTTGGTACTGGTACTGGAACAGGAGTTGGTGGTTCTGGTGCCGCAGCAACCGCAGTTGTTCCACCGATATTGGCGGAACGTCCCCGCACGGAAATCAATTCCACCGTCAACCCGGAAACATTGGTCAGAATTTCAAGTGGTTCCAAGTTGATGGAATCACCTGGTTGGTCACCTGAATCAAGATAGAGGACTGCGGCTGCTTTTCCCCGGACCAGCAACGGCATGCCGGAGATCCGTTCCGGCAGGGCTTCACCCATCCGTTCCAACACCAATTGGTTATCAGCATGGTCAGTGAGTTGTCCGGAGAATGTGGCTTGACGACTGAGAACCGTCCGGAGAATGGTATCAGCCTGGAGCGAGATACTGAGTCCGCGAATTGCCTGGTCAGCGGGTTCGTCGCCGAACCCACGGCCGGTCCAGCCCACGACGTTGCCGGCTTTGACAATAAAGAGGGCGACCCGTGGCGCAAAGCGTCCGGCATGCTGAACCAAGCAGGTCAGAACATCAGCTTGGGTTTGTTTGGTCTGAATGTCGAGCAGGGCTGCCTTGAGGATTGCCATGTCGGCATTGACCGGTGGCGGCTCCAGTAATTCCGACTGAGGGGCACTTGCCATCCCTGCAGCGAAAATTTCTTCCACCGAGGTTCGGACCGCTTTCGCAAGCGCTGTATCCTGTTGCAGTTGGTGAAGCTGGGTTTCAGACTGCTCTAAAAATCCATTGAATGCCTGCTGCATTTGGGACTGAATCTGAATAACCTGCTGCTGCATGAAATCTGCTTGGTTACGGACCAAGTCAAGAATATGTTTGTGTAACTGTGCCTCAAATTCTTGTGTCGCCACGTTTTACTCCTCCCGTTTTTGTTTGGACGGTTCGGATTGAAGTCAGCCGGTGAAAGGGCTGAGGTCGGCACGACGTTGACTTGCTGGACGCCGGAATATGATGTTGGAACGTTGATAAAACTGGATTTGGTTGTGAAGCCTGGTGAAATGGAGTAGCTATTATGGTAATCCGTAAATTTCTTGTCAACTGCTGAGAAATAAAGCCTTTTTAGGTTCCGGGTTTTTCCGAATTGAGAATTGAGCATTGAGAATTGAGTCGATTTTTTACCTCACTTGAAAAAGTAAAATCAGTTGCGTGTCAATCAGGTTTTCCCTGGTGTTTTCCATAATGCTCAATGCTCAATGCTCAATTATAGAATCAGGGTTCGCCCGGAATCGGAATGGTAATTGTAAAAGTGGTTCCTTTTTCAAGTTCGCTTTGGCAGGTAATGGTTCCGAAATGTCCTTCGATGATCCGTCGGCAGATTCCCAACCCAAGGCCGGTTCCTTCAGCTCCTTTGGTTGTATAGAAGGGGTCCCAGATTCGATTGATTTGTTCTTTGGAAATACCACAACCCGTATCCCTAACCGAAATGACCGTGTGATTGTCGATCTCAAGGCACCGAATTGAAATCAGGCCGCCCTGAGGCATGGCCTGAGCTGCATTCCGAAGCAGATTCAGGATCACCTGCATCAGCTTATCCTCGTTGAGGTAAAATTCCGGATTGGCTTCAAATTTGGTTTCGATACGACAAATCTTTACGACCGGGTCAAACCGGGAGAAACTGAGCGCTTCCTCCAGCACCGGAACCACCGGTTTCAGTTCCTTGACAAAGCTGTCTCCGCTTTGTTTGGCGAAGTCGCGGATTTCATTGACCATTGACAACATGCGCTGTTGGGCATTGAGAATAAGTTGAATCAATTTGCGCAGGTCCTGATCTTGCGTCACCGCCATCAAAATTTCTGCCGCAGTCAGCGTCGTCAACTGATTTTTTAGTTCATGGGCGATGCCGCTGGAAAATTGTCCCAGAGTGGCGAGCTTTTCCTGGGAAATCAGTTTTTCCTGAGTGGCGCGCAATTCTTCAATCAGATGGAGATTTTCCATGGCCAGTCCGGCCTGTTGCGTGAGGGCCAGGAAATATTCCAGTTCTTCGTCATTGAACTGCATGTGGGCCATCAGGTTGTCAACATAGCAAACCCCCCAGACCCGATTGTTGGAACTGATTGGGGCGCACATGACCGAGTGAATGGCCTGCTGGATGATACTTGAATTCAACGCAAAGCGATTGTCAGCCATGGTGTCAAAACTGCGGATGGCGACATTTTCGTGAAAGACCTGATCTACAATGGTCCGGCTGGGGTGAACTTTGCCGCCGCTTTCACTGCGACTCCGCTCAACCTGGATTTCCGCCTGGTTGGTGGCCGGATTTTTCATCAGGATGACGCCTCGTTCGGCTGGCAAAGCCGTCATCACGGATTCAATCAGAACTTCGAACAACTCTTTGACACTGCGGACTGCCAGCATTTTTCGCGTCGTGTCATTGAGATTTTTGAGGCGGTTGAGGGTTGCGTCGGTAATGTATTCCGCACTATCCAGCAACGAGGTATTTAAAAACCTGGTTTGGTTGTGCGTGATGATGGTCATCAGCTTTTCGGTGCTGTCATCCTGAGTTGAATAGGATGATTCCGTGGTCGGCTCATCTTCGTTGATGTCAAACACCAAGGTAATAGGGTTGGTATTGCCAAGTTGAACCTGGTCCCCCGGCTCCAGAACATGTTCTGAAACCCGGTGTCCGTTGACAATACAGCCACCGGTGCTGTTTTTGTCCCGTAAAATAAAATGACCGTCCTGGTACACGATCTCGGCGTGTTGGCGGGAGACGTAAGAATCGTTGATCTGGAGGTTGTTGCTGCGCAGTCTCCCAATGGTAAATGCCTGGGTATCAATCCGAACCACATGGGTTTGGCCGGCACTGTCAAGATAACTGAGCGTCGCATTGGGAAGGGAAGACAGGGTCTCCTTCATACAGTTGTGATACTCCTCAGCAAACGATGCGCTCTGCATCGTAAATTCAGCGTGAAGCAGCGGACAAACTCAAAATGTAAATAAGATGACAGGATGGGCCGGGTTACCAGAAGACTCCACATAGTGTACATCGAATGTTTTGTGTTCGGAAACCTCTTTCTCGTTTTTTCTTTGTTATGCTGCAAGAATCTTTGGAGGGCGGGCTCTTGGTTTCAGTGATGGCAATGATTAGGCACAGTCAAGTAATAACCGCTAGGCCCTGGTTGGCTGATTAAGGTTCAATCTTTTCCAAAGGACCCGTGATGCCAGTGTGCGGAAGCTCTTTTTCCGGCAGGCGAATAATGATTTCGGTACCGCTGGTTTGCGCCAGGGCGGTTGCGGGGCTACTGGTGACGCTGATTCTGCCCTGGTGATCCGATACAATTTGATACACAATCGCCATTCCCAGTCCGGTGCCGCTTGGGCGTGAGGAATTGAAGGGTTCAAACATGCGCTCCAGTTGCTCTTCCGACATGCCCGGCCCGGTGTCATTGAGGCGGATTTCCAGTTCTTTGGTTGAAAGCAAAGCCACCCGGATATCAAGTTTTCCGCCTTCGGTCATGGCCTGAATGGCATTCCGGGACAGATTCCAGATAACCTGCCGGATTTGGCCGGAATCAGCTACAAACAGGAGAGGGCGGACCGGATTGATCAGGTTGATTTCATGAACATTTTTGACTTCCGGGCTGTTGCGCAGGAGCGTCAAGGTTTCTTCGACACAAGCTGTGATATCCACCTTCGCCAGTCGGAGCGGGCTGGGGCGGGCATAGGCCAGAAAATCGCTGATGATACGGTCCAACCGGTCGGATTCACGAACTACGATCTGCATTAGATAGGCTTGGTCCTCATTGAGGTCCATTTCGCTTTGGAGCAATTGAATGGAACCTCGCATGGCTGCCAGAGGGTTGCGAATCTCGTGGGCAATGCCCGCCGCCATTTTGCCCAAAGCTGCCAGCCGGTCCCGCCTTCGGATTTCCTGCTCAAGTTTGATGACTTCGGTTAAATCCTGGAAAGAGAAAACATAACCTGTGATTGAGCCGCCTTCGCTGACCAGCGGAGAGGCACTGAACCCCAAATGGACTGACCGGCCATCCTGGGCCTGGCAGTCAATGTCAAAACGAGGGAGTCGTCCCCCTCCCTGGGGCAGGGAGTTCGTTTTGAAGAGGGGGAGGTAGGACAAATCGCCGAAAATGTCAAAAAAATGCCGTCCCCGGACCCGCGCTGCCCGATACCCGGTAATTTCTTCCGCCGCGCGGTTAAATGAAAGCAGGGTGCCGGTTAAATCCGTTGTCACCAGGCCGCTGTTGATACTTTGAACAATTCGTTCGTTGAAAGCCCGCAAGTCGGCCAGAAAACGGGTGGCTGTTTCCAGCTCAGTGTCACTCCGGCGTAATCGTTCAGCCAGTTGCCCTCCCAAAACGGTCAACAGCAACAGGGCAAGGGCATATTGGGGTAACAGATTCCCCTGGGACAAAATGCTCCCCCGGTTTTCGGGAGGAAGTACTCGAGCCAATAACAAAAGAGCCGCAAAGCAACCCAAACAGGAAAGACCGGTCAAAATCACCCCAGACCGTGGTAAGACCATGCTGGCCCCAAGCACAATCACAAGGTACAGCGGAACCAGAGAGAACTCTGAAGCCCGCATCAGGTAAATCAACCAGGTGGTCAAAAGGACATCCCCCCCCACCTGCAGATATGTCTGGAACTGATACTGTTCTGAAAGCCGCAGCAACAGGTAATAACCAAAAGAGAGCAGGCTGACCACAACTGAAAAGAGTACCAGCGGACTGGGGTCCAGATTTCGATTAAAGGAAGTGCTGACCAGGATGCCCAGCCCCAGTAAAGTGAGGACGATCACCAGGCGGGAGATAATAAGACTTAAAACACGGGTATACATGTTCGAAAATGGGGGTTCCAAAGTTTGGTACTGACTGTGGCAGGAGGGTCCGCCGCATGGCGGTTGGTGGAATTTTGGCGGTATCACCTTAGAACCGGCCTCAGGTCATACATGCCTGCTCGAATGTATCACCCAAAAACAAAAGGATGAGACGCATGTCTCATCCTTTTGGGCGAAGCGTTGCAGGCCAACCGCCGGTTGCTTGAAGTTACCGTCCGCCCCCTGCCAGTTTTCCGATCAGGGTGAAGAGCGGCATATACATGGCGATCACGATTCCGCCGATGGTCACCCCCAGAAACGCAATCATCACGGGTTCCAACAAGGTCAGGAGGTTGGCAACCGCAGCATCAACTTCCTGTTCATAAAAATCAGCAATTTTGCTTAACATTGCATCCAAGGCCCCGGTTTGTTCTCCGACTCCGATCATCTGGCACACCATCGGAGGAAACACCCCGGCGGTTTTCAATGGTTCAACAATGGTTTGCCCTTGTTCAATGGAGGACCGGACTTTGGTAATCGCTTCCCCGATAATGACGTTCCCGGCTGTTTTGGCCGTGATGTCAAGCGATTCCAGAATTGGAACGCCGCTGGAGAGCAGCGTTGAGAGGGTTCGGGAAAACCGGGCCACCGCGATTTTCAACATGATGCTCCCAAAAATCGGCAGTTTGAGAATGAGTTGGTCAATCACCCGCTGCCCGCCAGGAGTATTATAGTAAGACTTGATCCCGTAATAAATCATGCCGCAGGCAATCCCCAACAGCCACCAATAGCTGGCCATGAAATTGCTGATGCCGATCACGATTTCAGTCGGCAACGGTAAGCGTTCCCCTGGGCCGAGCAGACCTTCGAAAATCGTTTTAAAAGCCGGGATCACGACGATCATAATGACCGACACGATGATGACGGCCAACCCGATCACCGCTGCCGGGTAGATCAAAGCCGAGATCACGTCAGATTTCAGTTTAACGATTTTTTCAATATAGGTTGACAGCCGTTGCAAAATAACGTCCAAAATACCGCCCGTTTCACCTGCGGCGACCATGTTGCAGTACAAATTGTCAAAAACTTTAGGGTGCCGCATCATCGAATCGGAAAGGGTCATCCCGCTTTCAACGTCTCCCCGAATCTGCAACAAAACCTGTTTGAAATATTTATTTTCCTGTTGTGACCCAAGAATCTCCAGGCATTGCACCAAGGGCAGACCGGCATCGATCATCACTGAAAACTGTTTGGTGAAGATGGCCAGTTCTTTGGATTTGACTTTTTGGGAGCCACCCAGCCGGGGGACCGAAATCTCTTTTCCTTTTTCCTTGGCGCTCATGAGCGAGATCTGTTCACGGCGCAAGAGGGCTTCCAGTTGTTCACGACTGGGAGCAAACTTCTCTCCCACAACAACTTCGTTCAGGCGGTTGCGTCCCTTGTAAACAAACGTTGGCATAAGTAGCTCCTAAAAAAGAAGTTTTGAGTTTTGAGTTTTGAGTTTTGAGTTTGGTTAAAGTGCAACTGTGAGACTGTTTGGGGAAATCACATCCGGCACCTCAAACCTCAAATCTCAAACCTCCTTGGGGATTTACCGGCGAATTCCGCCTGGAGGTGGAAATCCGGGCCGAGGCGGAGGACCACCTGGGCCACCTGGGGGTTGAGGGCGTCCGCCGGGGCCGGGAGGACCGCCTCCCTGCTGGCCGACCAATCCGGAACCACGATTGATCAAATCTTGCAGTTCATCTGCATTGTGGGACCGCTGCAAGGCAACTTCAAGTGTGATATTGCGGGAAAAATAATGACTTGCCAGGGCCTGGTTAAAGGTTTGCATGCCAAATTTTTCCTGCCCGGTCTGCATCATGCCATAGACTTGGTGGATTTTGTCTTCGCGGATCAGGTTGCGAATGGCTGGATTCGGAACCAGAATTTCCAGTGCCATGCAGCGTCCCTGTCCATTGGCTTTGGGTAACAGTGATTGGCACAGCACCCCTTCGAGCACCAAACTCAACTGGGTGCGGACTTGCGACTGCTGGCCTGATGGAAAGATGTCGATGATCCGGTTGATGGTTGAGTAGGCGGAGTTGGTGTGGAGCGTTCCAAACGTTAAGTGGCCGGTTTCCGCAATACGGAGCGCCGTTTCTACGGTTTCCAAGTCGCGCATTTCCCCGATCAGCACCACGTCCGGGTCTTGCCGCAAAGCTGCACGCAGGGCGTTGGAAAAGCTGTGGGTGTCGGCGTGGACTTCGCGCTGGTTGACCAGGCAGTTTTTATGTGGGTGCAGAAATTCAATCGGGTCTTCAATCGTGATGATATGATCGTGGCGATCCTGGTTGATTTTGTCAATCATGGCCGCCAAGGTGGTGGACTTGCCTGAACCGGTTGGTCCGGTCACCAGAATCAATCCGCGTGGTTTTTCGCACAGCTTTCTGACGACGGGAGGCAGGCCCAGTGCATCAAATGTCTTGATTTCGTAAGGAATAGCCCGGAAAACCGCACCCACTGCGCCACGTTGGTTGAACAAATTGGCCCGAAACCGGGAAAGCCCTTTGATACCGAAGGAAAAGTCCAGTTCCAGGGTTTCTTCAAACCGGTGCTTCTGGGCGTCAGTCAACACGGAATAGGCAAGCTGTTTGGTGTCGGAAGGCGACATTTCAGGATATTCGAGCGGGCGCAAATGGCCGTCCACCCGCACCTGCGGCGGCGAATTGGTGGTGATGTGCAAGTCTGACCCACCAAGCTCCGTCATTTTTTTGAGCAATTCACTGAGAACCAAATTCGCCATGCGGCCCCCTTTTTATCAGTTGAGAGTTGAGAGTTGAGAGTTGAGAGTTGAGGATTTTTACAAGCAACGAGCCCCTGTCTGGATTGCGAGAGGGTCTTCTTTTCGGTTGAAGAGAAAACTCTCAACTCTCAACTCTCAATTCTCAATTACAGAACGGTTTCACGAACTACTTCTTCAATCGTTGTCATTCCCTGCATCACCTTGATCAGGCCGCTCCGGCGGAGGGTGAGCATACCCGGATAACCAGGTTTGTCTTCAGTCGCTTTCTTTTTAATTTCAAGGGCTGAAGCACCAATCAAAATCAATTCGCGGAGGTCATCGGTCATTTCCATGACTTCCATCAACCCCACCCGACCTTTGTAGCCGCTGCCTTTACATTTCGGACATTCACGCCCGGAGGCGTCACGCCCGGCACCTTCATAAACCGTCATCCCGGCTGCTTCCTCCGGCGTAAAGCCAACTTCCAGCAAGGTCTGCAAGGGAGGTTGGACCCGCGCCGGGGCTTTGCATTCCGAACACATCCGGCGAATCAGCCGCTGGGCCTGAATCAGGTTGACCGAAGTGGCCACGAGGAAGGGTTCAATTCCCATGTTCATCAACCGGCTGACGGTGGAAGGCGCATCATTGGTGTGCAGTGTGGACAGTACCAAGTGGCCCGTCAATGCAGCCTTGACGGCAATTTCAGCAGTTTCAAAGTCGCGGATTTCCCCCACCAGGATGATATTCGGGTCCTGCCGCAGGAATGACCGCAGGGTGGCGGCAAAGTTCAGCCCGATTTGTTCCTTCATCTGCACTTGATTGATCCCGGTGAGGTTGAACTCCACCGGGTCTTCGGCAGTCATGATGTTGGTGTCAGGTGTGTTCAGGCTGGCGAGTGCCGAATAGAGTGTGTTGGTTTTGCCGGAACCGGTCGGGCCGGTTACGAGCACCATGCCGTAAGGTTTGGCAATCTGCCGTTTGAATCGTTCCAGACTTTGCGCCTCAAACCCCAGCTTGGTCATGTCAAGCATGAGTTTTTCTTTGTCGAGCAACCGGAGCACGATTTTTTCGCCCCACAAAGTGGGCAGGGTCGAGACCCGGAAATCAAGGTCGCGGCTCCGACCTTCACGCCGGAGTTTGATTTTGATACGACCGTCCTGGGGCAGCCGTTTTTCGGCAATGTCCAGTTTGGACATGATCTTGATACGGGATGTCAGTGCATCACGCATCTTGATGGGAGGACGCATGATTTCTTTCAGAATTCCGTCAATCCGGAAGCGGATGCGAAATTCCTTTTCATAGGGTTCGATATGAATGTCGCTCGCCCCATATTCGAGCGAATTGACCAGAATCAGGTTTACCAGTTTGACCACTGGAGCTTCGTTGGCATCCTTGGCTCCCGAATCCAGGTCTATTTCGTCTTCCACCTGTTCAATCACATCCAGTTCGCTGGCTTGGTCATCCTGAAACTCATTCAAGGCATCAGCCAGGGACGTATTTTGCGCCCCTGTCACCCCCGCATTGGCGGGAGAGTTATACTGTTCATTGAATTGGTTCATCTGTTCGGCCAGAACCAGCCCGCGTTCCTGGGCATAATAGCGGTCCATGGCCCGGCCCAGGCCGATTTCCGAGACAACCACCTGCTCCACGCTGAGGCCGGTCATAAACTTGATGTCGTCAATGGCAAAGACATTGGCCGGGTCCACCATTGCCAGAGTCAGGGTCGAACCATTGCGAGCCAAGGGCAAAACCATGTATTTCCGGGCGGTTTCCTCCGGAATGATTTTGACGGCGTTGGGGTCAATTTCAAACAAATCCAGGTTGACCGCCGGGACACCATATTGCCGGCTCAAAATTGCGGTGACGCTTTCATCATTGACAAAGCCAAGATTGACGAGAATGGAACCAAGTCGTCCGCCGTTGGCACGCTGATGGTCAAGGGCTTCCTTGAGCTGTTGAGGAGTAATCAAGTTCTCTTTAATCAGAACTTCGCCGAGCTTCGCGGTCATGGAATTTTCCCCGAAAAAGACAAGAAAAGCGCTTCGGCAGCACTGGGATTGTGGTGAATTGGACCTGGAATGATTTGGATGTATTAAGCTAATGAGTAGTGATGCGTTAGACAGCGGGCAGCATAGAGCAAGGCTTGAAAGGATGTCAAGTATGGACACTTTTGCCCAGCCGATTCAAAGTATTTCCAGCTTTTGACTTAGCCAGGTTTGGAATTTCGGGTTCCGGGTTCTTTTCAAGAGCTTCATTTTGGTATGAAATCACCAAACCTGATGTCGAACATTGAATCTCAAACACCCAGGATTCCGAGCATGACCCGACTTCCTGTGGAAAACCTGATGGTTGGCCCAAAATCCTTTCAGTTGCATTTTCAACGGCGTCCTTTGTGGTGGACGGCCTGGGCAACCGCCTTGGGCATTGTTCTGGCACAGTGGCTGGCCGCCGCACCGGTCTTCTGGGGCGGGATTTGTGCCGCCGGGCTGTGTCTGTGGGGAGGACTGCGGTTGCGGCGGTGTTCCTCCCTTGGGGGAACCTGTTTGGGGTTGCTCGTGGTGGTCTGGGCGGCAGCCTGGTGGGAGGCCCATCACCAGCGGAAAGCGGCTGCCCCGGACCGGCTGCGGAATGTGATGACGGTTCATCCGGCGTGGTTTGAGGAGGCGGTAACCCTCACCGGGCGGCTGGCTGGCTGGCCGGAACCGGCTCCCCGGCGTATCGGTTTTGAGTTGGAGCTGGAGTCTCTTGCGGTTCCCGGTGGTTCTGCCCAGGCAGTTCAGGGCCGGGTCCGTTTGACCTTGGTTTTTTCGGAAGAGCAAAAAGCCCGTGAATGGGAACGACTTCATCCTTTTCTCGGAGCCCGGTTGCGTCTGGAAGCCCGGTTGACGCGCACCGCCCGCTACCAAAACCCCGGCGGGTTTGAATATTCCGAATATCTTGAGGTGGAAGGGGTGGAAGCCGGCGGGCTGGTGACAGGGGATGTCATCCAATTGGCTCCCGGAACCGAAACCGGGGTTCGGTCCCGGCTGGGAATGTTGCGGCTGCGAGCCTTTCAATGCCTGGAACGGGATTATGAACCACGGGTGGCGGGAATGCTCATGGCCGCCATGTTTGGTTCTCGGTCGTTTCTGGATGCCGGTTGGGCCGAACGGTTTCGCTCCACCAATACCTTTCATCTGCTGGTGATTTCCGGCTCGCATGTGGTTTTACTGGGCTGGGCGGTGGCTGGGCTGCTGGGTTGGGTGACCCGGCAGCGGGCAGCGGTGGCCGGAATGGTGGTGGCCGTGGTGTGGGCTTACACTTTCATGGTGGGAGGCGATGCTCCGGTCATGCGGGCTGCCATTGGATTGACCGTCTGGCAGGTAGCTCGTTTCTGGTATCGCTCGCCGGACCCGCTCAACACTGTGGGATGCGCTGTGTGCGTGTTGTTGTGGGTGGACCCGGCCCAATTGCTGCACCCAGGTTTTCAATTGACGGTGGGAGCTGTGGTGGCATTGGTGGCCGGAGTTGCCCCGCTGGTGCAAAAGCTGGAAATCATCGGGCGGTGGCGACCAACCCGCGCCACTCCTTACCCTCCGAATTGTGTCGCCTGGGTCAGAGGGTTGGCTGAAATCCTGTATTGGAGCCCCAGCGCTTTTGCTGCTGAAATGCAGGTGGCTCCGGTGACCTACCGGCTGGAAAAAAATGCCTGGGCCGGAAAACTGGAACGGTTCGGGGTGCCGTCATCCTGGCGGAAGCGATGGTCCTGGGCGGCGGCCTGCCATCTTCAGACTGTGGTTCGGTGGATTGTGGTGCTGCTGCTTGCGTCGGGGACCGTGCAGCTTGCCCTGTTACCGCTCAGTGCTTTTTATTTTAACCGGGTCGCTCCGGTTGGCTTGGTCACTAATCTGGTTGCGGAGGTGGCCATGGGGCTGCTCATGGTCGCCACCGGCTTTTATTTTGCAGCAGTCATGTGGGGAGGGAAAACGCTGGCGGTCTGGCTGGTGGCCAAAACCGCGTGGCTGTTTGTGGGAACCACCGGGTTTTTTCACATAGGAAAATGGGGGAGCTGGCGGGTTCCCCATCTGAGCGGAACGTTTCTTTGGGTGTATGTTGCGTTTGCGCTTGGGATGGGCGTCTGGTGGTATCTGGTGAATCGCTGGCAACCATTGGCACCCGTCCGCCCGCCCCGCCGGGGCACCCGCTGGACGCTGGTGCTGGTGCTGGCTTGGACCGGCGGAACCGGATGGCTGGTCCTCAATCCTCCGCAGCAGTGGTTTCGCCCGGCTCCGGGAACCCTGCGGGTCACCTTTTTGGATGTCGGGCAGGGAGATGCGACGTTGCTGGAATTTCCTTCGGGTGAATCCATTCTGGTGGATAGCGGGGGACGGCGGGAGTGGCAGCCGCCACCAGCCAATGCGACTGCTTTTCAGGAAGACACATTGGGGATTGGCGAACGGGTTGTGTCGCGGGCACTGTGGGCACGGGGCATTCGCCATCTGACTGCGATTGTCGGCACCCATGCGGACGCCGATCATATTCAGGCATTTGGGGAGGTGGTCAAAAATTTTCCGATAGGTACGGCCTACTGTGGCCGGGTGACTGCGGATGCCGTCTTTGCCAATTGGAAACAGACCATCGACCGGGCTGGCATTCCCCTGGTTCCTCTGACTGCCGGGAAGCGGATGCGCTTTGGTTCCACCCTGGTCGAAGTGTTGGCACCGGCGGCACAATCCGACCTAAACGGGGTGTCGGACAATGATGCTTCGCTCGTCTTGGCTGTCCGGCAGGGTGCGCACCGGTTTCTATTGACTGGTGATATTGAAAAGCAGGCTGAAACGGAGTTGCGGCTGTCAGGTGCCGACCTCCGCTGTGATGTGCTGAAAGCACCCCATCACGGCAGCCATTCGTCCAGCACATCTGAATTTGTGCTGGCCACCCATCCCGTTCAGGTGGTTTTTTGTGCGCCCCGGAAATCACCTTATGGGCACCCGCACGCCGATGTGGTGGCGCGGTATCAACAGATGTTGCCGGGAGTGCAGTTATGGCAAACCGGAATTGACGGAGCGGTTACGTTTGAGACGGATGGAGAGCGCTTGCAAGCGGTCGGTTTTGCTTCAGGCCGACGAATTCCCTGAACGTAACCGGTGCAGGCTTTTGTGTGATGAAACCGCGAAACACGCAAAAAAACGCGAAAAAAAGAGATTCCCTGAAAGTTTTCGCATATTTCGCGGTTTCAAAAAATCCCTGCGGTGCTTCACTTGCCGGGTTCGGCAAAGACGTGCTGGTAACAGGCCCGGATGGCTTTGGTTTGCTGGGCGTATTCCTCCTCAAAGACAGAACTGCCCGGCAATTTGAGGAGCCGTGCCAGCGTTTCGGTTTGAGAGGGCAGCCGCGAAGTCCGTCGCTCCGACAGGAGCCGCAAGGCATGGTCGAGTTTCCGCAAAAAGCCGTAGCCACTGGTCAGGGTTTGCGCCATTTCCGTTTCCAGGCTGCTGTTTTTTCTTAAATGTTCAATCAGGGCAATTGTGCCGTAGGTAGGTGGGTCAGGCACTGCATCCCGGATTTGCAGATAGCGGGTAATAAAATAGACATCCACCATCCCGCCGGGGCCGAATTTGAAATCCCGCTGGGCCTCGCGCCCGCCCCGTTCGGTTTGCAGGCGGCGGCGAATGTCGTCGGTTTCGCCTTGAAGCTGGGCTCCGCGTTCCCGTCCACGGGCGAAAATGGTTTCCAGGATTTGTTTTTGCAGTTTGGCACCCTGCTCAACCTGCCCGGCCACCGGGCGGATTTTGAGATAGGCGAGGTGTTCCCAGCCGGCTGCCCGTTCTTGGACATATTGCAGGAATTTTTGTTTTCCCGTGGCGGTCGGGCCATTGCGGCCATCCGGGCGCAGGCGTAAATCGAGCCGATAGAGCATTCCTTCGGAAGTCAGCGCCGCCAGCAGGTTCGAAACCAGCTCAACCATTTTCATGACTGCCTGGGCGGCAGTGAATTGCGGCGTCGGGGCCGGAGCCGCTTCGTCATAGACAATCACCACATCCAGGTCGGAACCGTAATCCAGACCTTGATGGCCCAGGCGACCCAGCCCGAAAATCACCCATTCCGGCATCGGATGTTCAAATTCGTATTGGCGGGCCAGTTCCTTGCAGGCAAACCCGCAGGCGGCATCCAGCGCGGCTTCGGCCAGTGCCGTTTGAGCCAGATTGAGTGCCCGCAGGCTGATGCCCCCAATCACATCGGCCCGTCCGATTTCAAGCAGGGCCACCGTATGCACCCGGCGGAGCGCCGCCATAACCTCGGCGGTCGTGCGACAGGATTCCAGCATATTGTTGAATTGCCGGAAAAACTCGGCCCGCGAAAACTCGGCTGGCAGGGGTGGGCGGTTCAGCATGGGCAGCAGGCGCGGATGGCGATTGAGCAGCCCTGTAAAAAACTCGCCGGATTCACAAAATGCCAGCAACTCATTCCCGGCGGCTGCCGACAGCACCCCGATATGGCGGGCATTGCTGACATGCAGGCGCAAATCCTTTTCCCAAGCCGGGATTTCCTCTTCATGATGAATCAGTCGGGTGGTGAAATCGCTTTCCAGTGAATCCATTGCCGGAGACTCGGCCTCCAGTCGGGCTCTGGTATCCCGAATATAGGCCGACCAGGAGGCCAGCACATTCCGCAGTGCGGTCAGAATGCGGGTTGCATCAGTGGAATGTTCCGTCAGGTTTTCGAGCAGCGACTCCCACACGGGTTGTTCCGTTGGCAGAATCCCGGCATCCGGCATGGCCAGCATCCGGTTGATGCTTTGTTTGAGTGCTTCCTCCGGGGTGGCGGCAGGCGTTCGCACCAGCGGGCCGGTGGTGGAATCAGCCTTGATTTCAGAAAAAATCCGCTGATAGACGGCAATCACATGGTCCCGCTGGCGGGCCAGGGCCAGGGCAAACATGCGGGCGGCGTAGGGGCCTTGGTAGCCCATGCGGCGGGCCAGCAGACCCAGCTTCTCCTCGTCAAGCGGAACATTGTGGGTTTGAGCCCCCTGTTCCATTTGAATCCGATGCTCACAGTTCCGCAAGAATGTGTAGGCTTCGGTCAAACGGGTCCGTTCGGCTTCGGTGAGGTATCCTTTTTCCGCCAGCCGTTGCAGGGCAATCACGGTTTGGGGCACCCGCAGCCAGGGGTCTTGTCCGCCGTGGGAAACCTGCAATGCCTGGGCAATGAATTCAATTTCCCGAATGCCTCCTTTGCCGAGTTTGACATTGTAGCCGCCGCTGCGTTCGGCTTGCCGCCGGTCAATTTTCTCTTTTGAAAGCCGCACGTCGCGCAAGGCGTCGGACAAGGGCTCGGCCCAATAAATCGCATCCCGGATGGAATGCATGAATTCCTCGGCCAGTTCCAAATCTCCGGCACAACCACGGGCGCGGAGCATCGCCAACCGCTCCCAGTTCTGGGCTTCGTGCCGGTAATAGTGCTCGGCTTCACCGACTGCCACGACCAGCGCCCCGTCTCTGCCACGGGGCCGCAGCCGGATATCCACCCGAAAGGCTGCTCCCTCAGGCGAAGTCAGCGAACCCACCACCCGCAACAGGTGTTCTGCCAGCCGGGTGAAAAATTCCCGGTTGCGCAGTTGGCCGTCCCGTCCGCCTTCGGTTTCACCCATGCCGGAAAAAATGAACATCAAATCAATGTCGGAAGCATAATTCAGTTCGCGGCTGCCAAGTTTTCCCAGTGCCAGGATGGCAAACCGGGCCGGGGTCGTGCGGTTGCGTTCGTCCCGCACCAGCGGCATGCCGTAACGGCCAATCAGGACGGAACGACAATATTCAACCGCATAATCCAGAATGGCGTCGGCAGTATGGGAAAGTTCCTCGGTGAGTTCCGAAAGGGTACACAGCCGCAGGCAGTCGCGGAGGTAAATCCGGGTCCATTCGCGTCGCTTGAAGCGAGACAAAATGACCGAAGGTTCCAGTTGCGAATGAACCACCGCCAGCCGGGCCAGTTCCTCGCGCAAGTCTTCAAAGGCACGCATCTCCTGCAAATGGATGTCGCGTTCCAGCCAGCTTAAAAATTCGGGCCGCTGAAGCAGGGTTTCACCAATCCAGGTACTGTAGGCAGCCAACGTCAACGCCCAGGAAAAGGCTTCCGGGCGGCGATACAGACGTTCGGCAATTTTGGGATGTTCGGCGGTCAGGCGTTCGGCAAAACGCCGGGCGGCGGCTTCGTCCGGCAATTGCTCAATGAGCGGTTCAAGCGTGGCGGGAATAATGGGATTGGCCATGTTGCGGGTCCAGGGTTCAGAGTTCAGGGTCCAGGGTTCAAGATTCAGGGTTCAGGGTTTCGAATATCAGAAGTTTGAGAGTTGAATCAATTCTCAATTCTCAATTCCCAATTTGAAAGACCCTGAACCCTGAACCCTGAACCCTGAACCCTGAACCCTGAACCCTGAACCCTCGAAGGGTTTTTTAGCCGCCGGTCTCGTTGTAATCCGGCTCAAAGAAAGGGTGGCCGCGATGTTGCAACCCCGCTGCAATGGATTCGTCAAAAATCCGGAGCGCGCAGTCAACCTGTTCTTCGTCAATCACAAACGGCGGAGAGAACCGAATTGAGGATTCTCCGCAGCCCAGCACAATCAAGCCGCGCAGGAAACATTCCTGTTCAATTTGGTTGCGCAATTCGAAGTCCGCTTTCCTGGTGTTGATGTCTGAAACGAACTCAACTCCAATCATAAGGCCCCGACCCCGCACATCCAAAATGTATTTGGAATATTTGGTTTGCAGTTTCCGGAGTCCAGCCATCATCCGTTCGCCCATGTCGGCACAGTTCTGCAACAGTCCGCCGTGCAGCAATTCAAACGTTTTGAGCGAAGCGGCAATTGCCACCGGGTTGCCGCCAAAGGTCGAGGCATGGGCCCCAACGTGCCAGTTCATCATGTCGGCGCGGGCAATCGTGGCCGAAAGCGGGACACCTGAAGCAATTCCTTTCGCGCTGCAAATCACGTCGGGCACCACATCGTGATGTTCCACTGCCCAGAGTTTGCCGGTGCGGCCCATGCCGGCCTGCACTTCGTCGCAAATGAGCACGATGCCGGTTTCGTCGCAAATCCGGCGCAGTTCTTTCATAAAGCTTGCCGGTGGAACCAGATAACCGCCTTCGCCCTGCACCGGTTCGACGATGATGCCGGCTACTTCATCTGCCGGACAGGTGGTTTTGAAGAGGCGGTCTTCAATCACTCGGGCACATTCGATGCCATATTCCTCTTCGGTCAACGGCCCGGTGTAGCGTTTGTAATTCGGATAGGGGATATGGGTCACGTCCAGCGCCGCCCGGCCAAAGCCTAGCCGCTGGGCTGATTTGCTGGAGGTCATCGAAAGCGCGCCCAGGGTCCGGCCATGGAAGCTGCCGAAAAAGGCAATGAATTTCTGCCGCCGCCGGTGAAACATCGCCACTTTGATGGCGGTTTCAACCGCTTCGGCTCCGGAGTTGCCAAAGTGAACCCGTTTCGGATGGTCTCCCGGTGTTTCTTTTTCAAGCTTTTCCGCCAAATCGGAAAGCTGCGGATAGTAGTAGTCGGCTCCGGCGATATGCACGAAATCAGCCGCCTGTTCCGCAATCGTTTTGACGATTTCCGGATGCGCATGGCCTGTGGCAAGCACGGCGACACCGGCGTTGAAATCCAAGAAGAGATTGCCGTCCACGTCTTCGATGATGGCTCCCCAGCCGCGCTTGATGACAAGCGGATAGCTGCGGGTATAGCTCGGCGAGACATAGCGATGGTCTTTTTCGACCACTTCCTTGGCTTTGGGGCCGGGCAACTCGGTTTTGATGTTGGGAAGTTTAAGTTGAGCAGTTGCGTTTGCAGTCATGTTTATGGAACCTCCGATTTTATTTCGGTCAGCGATGGCGACAGGCAAAGTCTGGGCACCGCCGGGATTGACAGGGAAAGCGTCCGGACCGACCGGACCCCACACATCAGACCTGAAATAAAGGGAAACTAGTCACCAAAGAGGTTCCGGCGCTGCGTGACCGGCAGCAGGCGCAGCACAACGCGGAGATGCAGAGAATGGACTTCGTAAAACGGGTGCATCGCAAAAACCCTTGCTCGAAAACAGTTTTGTGTCGAAGTTATGGCGAATGTGAGGAATGAGAAGCGGCAGTATGCCACAATCTTTTGATTTCATCCACGAAGTTTTAAGTTGTTCGTTCAGAGTTCCGTGTTTACGCGGCAGTTTGGAGTTCCGCCTTCAGGCGGCAGTTTGGAGTTCCGCCTTCAGGCGGCAGTTTGGAGTTCCGCCTTCAGGCGGCAGTTTGGAGTTCCGCCTTCAGGCGGCTTCTACTTCTCCGCAAAACTCGAAACGTCATTTTGAAATCCAAAGCAGCAGCCTGAAGGCTGAACTCCATGCAGCCGCGTAAACGCGGAACTCCAAACCGCCGCCTGAAGGCGGAACTCTGAACAGGGGTTATTGTTTTTTCCAGCGGGCGGCAAAAATCCGGGCCTCGGCTTCCAGCGGCTTGGATTGAATATCGAGAAAAGAAAAGCCGACATCCGGCCCGTGATAGGTGCTGATGTCAACGCCGCGTGCTCCGCTTTTGCCGGCAGTAAAGGTATGGATGTTGTCGCGCAGGGCTGACAGGGTGTTGATACGTCCGGGCGTCAGGATTTCATGATGTGTCTCGCGGACCTGAAATTCCTGGGTTGATGAAAATTCAGGAGCATTGCCGGTTACTTCAAAATTGCGAATGCGGGTTTCTCCCTCCAGACAAACCGTGCAGACGCTGGCATTGGGATGGCAATGCGGGGGCAGGATGGCTCCGGGGGCAAGTTTCCATTCCACCATAAAAAAAGGAACGCCTTTATAGCCGATGCCAAATTCAACCGGGGGGGTGAGTCCTGGAAAAGCTCCCAGTTTGGCCGTGGGCAGGGTTTTCAGATTAAGTCGGGTGACCAGAGCCGCTATCCAATACAAATAGGCGTCCTGACCACGACCCGAAGTGTCCTGATGCAGTTCCTTGGCGACGGGAAGACACTGTTTGAGAAATTCCTCCCAGTTCAGCTCGGCGGTGGCTGGAACCGGCGGGGCAGTCGCTGCTTCGGCGGGGAGCCCGAAAGCCACTGCCGCTGCCAACGGCAGCCAGAGCAAGCGGCGGCGTTGCTCAAACCCTTCGGAAACGACCTCCGGCTGGTCGGTGGGGGCGGTGGTGAAAAGTGAAATTTGGGCCAGTAGTTCATGTTTCATGGCGGGTGCTTCCTTTCCAACTGAAATGTGTGGTTGGCATGGTAGGGAAGTCGCCCGGCAGGCTGCTTCTCGAAAATCACCTTTTTTGCTGGCGGAAGACCATTGGCGGCACACCCATCCGACCGCGAAAGAGCCAGCTAAACGAACCCTGGCTTTCAAATCCGACCGTGAGACAGATTTCCGTCACGGGCAGGTCGGTATGCTGCAACAGGCGGCAGGCATGTTCCAGCCTGAGCCCCGTCAGATATTGATGGGGAGACTGACCGAAAATCTGTTTGAACGTGCGCAGGAAATGATTGGGCGATAAACAGGCAACTTTGGCGATTTCGGTCAGGGTGAGTGGTTCGGCGGAGGTCGCCGCCATGAAATCCCGCGCCCGATAGACACGGCGGTACAGTTCCTCCCGCGTGACGGCCCGCACAGCAGGCAGCCGTTCCATTTCCTGGCGTAGCGTGGTTTGCACTCCCAACAGATGAGCCATGATTTCGTGCAATTGCTCCAGCATCCAGGCTGGTTCGGCGTGGTGTTGGGAAATTACAGTTCGCAGTTGGTGAAAGGCGGCAGGCAAATCAGCCCGCGGATAGAGGCGTTGGACAAAAGAAACCGGCGGCCCGGCTTGGTCCGGGTCATCCAGTAACCCTGAGGCCGGTGCGGTCAGTGCACGGCGGACTTCCTGAGCAAACCCCGCTTCGAAGAAAAGGCAAAACGATTCAACCGGTTGCGGAGAATCAATGGTCAGCCGGTAGGGCTGTCCTTCGTTCAAAATCAGGTATGACCCATCATCCACCGCATAACGTCCGGTGCCGGTATCGTAAAAAACCCGCCCCTTGGAAAACGACTTGAGGGACAGCCCGCCTGCCCAATCCGCAAAATAACTCCGACCTGTGGCAGAAATGATATGGGTGCAACGGCCCTGCGGGTCAAGCAGGTTGGCTTGGGCCGGACGAAACCCGGTGCGGGTTGATTGCAGCGTTAAAATCATAATGGAAGTGGCAAATCGGGAATGGCAAAGTTGTGCTGTGGGAGGAAGTACGATTCGGGACGGGGACGGTTCCCGCTGCCTGCTCCTTGAAATGAAATTAAAATAAATGCCGGGCCTCATCCCCTCCCCGGATTTGTCAGGGAAGTATAAGTTCAATTATTTCAACGTGATGAAGCATTTTGGGGCAAGTCTGTACAAGTGGCATCAGGTTTGCAGCGGCGAACCTTTGACAGAAATTTAATTTCGTTTGCAAAGGAAGTATGTATGCCGCTTTTTAAGACCATCAGTGCGTCGGTTTTCGGAATTGACGCCAACCTGATTCAAGTCGAGGTGGACCTTTCACCTCGCGGACAAACCACCGAAACCCAGCCCAACGTGACCATGGTCGGCCTGCCCGATTTGGCCGTTCGGGAAAGCCGCGAACGGATTCGCGCCGCCGTCAACAATTGCGGGTTCTTTTTTCCCTTTCAACGGGTAACGGTCAATCTTGCTCCGGCGGACATCCGCAAGGAAGGCTCAGCCTTTGATTTACCGATTGCGGTTGGGATTCTGGGAGCCAACGGCGAAGTCAAAGACCAACACATGACTGACACCATGCTGGTTGGCGAACTTTCCCTTGACGGACGGGTGCGCGCCGTTAAGGGTGCGCTTTCGATGGCGCTCAAAGCCCGTGAAGCAGGCATCAAACGCATCATTGTCCCTTATGAAAACAGCCATGAAACGGCGGTTGTCAGCGGGTTGCACACCTATCCGGCAGGGACGCTGGCAGAAGTGGTCACGCTCCTGAATTCAGCCGAACTTCCGGCTCCGCTTGCCATCCGGGCGGAAACCATATTGCAGGACGCCGCCCATGACCACCTTGATTTCCGCGACATTCGGGGGCAGTTCCATGTCCGCCGGGCGTTGGAAGTGGCCACCGCCGGAGGCCATAACATTCTCATGATTGGTCCGCCGGGGTCAGGCAAGACCATGCTGGCCAAACGGATTTCCGGAATTTTACCGGCTTTGACCTTTGACGAGGCGCTTGATGTGACCCGTATTCACAGTGTTTCCGGTTTGACTGGCTCCAACGGTCTGGTGACCACGCGTCCGTTCCGCTCGCCACACCACACCATCAGCGATGCCGGGCTGATTGGCGGCGGGACGGTACCGCGTCCGGGGGAAGTCAGTCTGGCGCATAACGGGGTGTTGTTTTTGGATGAGCTTCCCGAATTTGAGCGCAACGTCCTCGAAGTCATGCGGCAACCGCTGGAGGACGGCAAGGTGACGATTTCGCGGGCGGCGGTTTCGCTCACCTTTCCTTCGCGCTTTATGCTGGCGGCGGCGATGAACCCCTGTCCCTGCGGCTTCTATAATGACCCAACCCGCGAGTGCAAATGCCTGCCGGCCCAGATTCAACGCTATGTGGCCCGGATTTCGGGACCGCTGCTTGACCGGATTGACATCCATGTGGACGTGCCGGCGGTCAAGTTCCAGGAGCTGGCCGGAGACACTCCGGGGGAATCATCCACCGCCATCCGGGAACGGGTCACAGTTGCCCGCGCCACTCAGCTCGAACGGTTTGCTCATGAAAAAAACGGCCCTGAGAAAGTTTTTTCCAATGCACAGATGGGTCCGCACTTGATTCGAAAATATTGTCGTGTTACGGAAGAAAGCAAGAAACTGCTGGAACGGGCGATTGTACGGATGGGCCTTTCCGCCCGTGCTTACGACCGCATCTTAAAAGTCAGCCGCACGATTGCCGACCTGGAGCAAGCGGCGGAACTGGCTCCGCATCATGTTTCCGAAGCCATTCAATACCGAAGTCTTGACCGGAATTATTGGACCTAAAAGCAGGGTTCAGGGTTCAGGGTTCAGGGTTCAGGGTGTTTCAACAACATATCGCTGTTTGCTTCAAACCAGTTTTGAGTTTTAATTGGTTTTACAATCCTCCGAAACGTCCTGAACCCTAAACCCTGAACCCTGAACCCTGGATGGAGAAGCTATGGATAGCATTTCTGTTCCTACCCCGATGACCCATATTCAGTTTGCGATTTCCAACCGCGTGGCCTATATCGTGCTTAATCGCCCGCCCATGAACGTGTTGACTATCAAAATGATGCGGGAAATCAATCAAGCCCTGGACCAAATCAGCAAACTTTTGCCGGGCGAGGTGTGTTCCATCGTTTTTGTGGCGGCTCCTGGTTCGCAGGCGTTTTCCGCCGGGACCGCCGTCGAAGAACATCGCGCCGAAGTTTCCTATCAAATGCTGAATGAATTTCACCTCATTTATCGCAACCTGACCATTTTGGGGAAACCGGTGGTGGGCGTGGTCAACGGGCAGGCCCTTGGTGGCGGTTGCGAACTGGTTGCCTCGTGCGATTTGGTGATTGCCACACCGAATGCCAAATTTGCCCAGCCGGAAATCCGCCTGGGAGTTTTTCCACCAATGGCCTCGATTTTGCTCCCGCGTGTCATTGGCGTCCGCCGCACGGCACAGATGCTTTTGACCGGCGAGGTGCTGGATGCCCAGGAGGCGCTCAAGGCCGGCCTCATCAACTACGTGGTGCCTGAAGACCAACTAGCCACCAAGAGCGAAGAACTCCTCAATGTTTTGCGGGGTTTTAGCGGACCGGTGCTGGAATGCGCCCGGCGGGCGCTCCATACCTCAATTCTGAACGATATTGACGAGATTATGGAAAAGCTCGAAGACCAGTATCTTAACCAGTTAATGAGTCTTAAAGACCCCCACGAAGGACTGGACGCTTTCCTCAACAAGCGCAAGCCGGTGTGGAAGCATAGGTAAAGTCAGGAGTCTTGAGAGTCTTGGGAATCTCGGGAGTCTTGGGAGTCTTGGGAGTCACAAGAAACCTTGTCACCTTGTCAGGGCTTGGACTCCCAAGACTCCCAAGACTCCCAAGACCCGAAAGACTGTCTTTACAACGCTTTTCGCGGGGGGACGACGAGGTTCGCCAACAACAATCCGGTCACCAACGAAACGGCAATCAGGACCATTTTGAACGTTGCATCAAGTCCTGTAATCGTGTCTTTTTCAAGGATTTTGAAGAGTCCGCCCAGTCCGACGCTTCCCGGAACCAGCAATAAGATGCCGGGCACAATCATGACTGCCGCCGGGCGCTGGCAGAGCCGGTTATAGACATTTCCACCAATTCCCACCAGCAAAGCTCCAAAACCTCCCCCGATATCCGGTCCCAAAACAACGGCTCCCGTGCGTGCGCCGATGAATGCCAGCAGACTGGTCAGCAAAATCCAGCCGATGTCCTGCGGACGGGCTTTGAGCAGAATCATAAAGCCCACGGCTGCGATGACGAGGGCGACCCAGACCGTCCAGGCCGGCAAGGCCGGTGCTGGCGATGCTGAAGCCAGCGGGGGTGCAAATTTTCCGATTTGGTTTCCTATCGCCACACCAAATCCGATTTCGAAAAAAATCAGGACCGCGCTCATCAGGCGCACCGTACCCGAAACCAGATTGCGCATGGCCAGTTCGGTCATGGCAATGGTCAAGGTAAGCCCCGGAATCAATACAATCAGTCCGGCCAGGGTTGCCACAAAAACCGAAAACGGAGCCAGGAAATGAGCAGCCAAAACGGCCACTGCCGCTGCCAGGATGGCCGCAATGGATTCAAACACACGGGCCAGGGTGGGATGCGGCCCCAGCACAATCGCCAGAATTCCAATCAACGTGCCAATCAATGTGGCCACCAGGATTTCATTCCAGCCTCCACCCAAAAAACGGGAGGCAGCGGCGGACGTCGTCCCAAATGCAATCACGGTGACCAGCGCGCCATAGCGCGAACCGGCAGCCATAATCTCATCCACCCGGCCTACGCCTCTGGCTGGAGAAACGTCTCCGCGAATGACTTCACCGGCCAAATCATCCAGCAGCACCAGCTTTTCCAGATTGACTTCGCCCGGTTCGACCCGGACAAAACTGGTCCGCTGCGATTCGGGCGGCCCAAAAGAAACGAAAAGGGAAGTTGGAGCTGAGAAAAAATGCCCTTCGATGCCAAGTTTGCGCGAAATCCGGCTCATGGCTTCTTCCAGCCGGTGGGCGGAAGTGCCGTATTGATGCAATGCGCTGGCAAATTTCAGAATGAAGGCAACCGAGGCGGCTTCGTCAAGGCTTCCGGTCGTGCGAAAAACGGATGGGTTGAGGCGGTCAAGTACGTTCATCAGCATGGTTTCACTTTCGTGAACGTCTTTTACCTGGAAGCACGGAGAGATGGCAAATGGTCAGAGCAGGTCTATGAAAGGGCAGGAGAATTTGGAGTGCGGCGACTTGTCGCCGCTTTCACTGGGGGCGACTTGTCGCCCCCGCTTGATTGAAAACTCACAAAAACCAATTCTGACAGGCCGGTCAATCAGGTCAAATTCATCATGCCAAAGGTTTTACTGAGGCACAGGTCCCGGTTCAGGTGAGGCATTGGTTTTTCCTTTCTGATGCTAATCCCGAAACAATGACGACACTTTTTACTCTTTCCCTGAATGTTTTGGTGCTCCGGATGTCTTTTTTACTGGGACAAGCTTTTCCTGTTTGAACAGGTAATACTCCTGGCTGTAAGGGTAGGGAATTTGAATCTTCGGACCCTTTTCCCATCTATCGCTGGTTTTCCCGAAATCGGCTTCGAACTCGCCTTTGCGAAAGACATATCCGTTGAGGAGGCAATTTTCGGCGTCACCCGGAATATGGCGCAGTCGGATAGTCATCTTTTCGCCCTTGTAGGTGAATTCAAACAACATCCATTCCAGCCCGCAGCCGGTTCGGACCGAATAGCTTTTGGTTCCGGGCGGAACTTCAAGCAGTATCGGTTCCATCTCCTGCACCTTCCCACCGGTTGTGTAATTGTCAAAGGTCTGAATTTTGACGGAATCAAATTCCACGGGCTGAATGGTTTCCCCCTTGGGAGTCTTTAAGTTTATCCAGATATGGTCGCCGCAGCGTTGGGCGAGGGCGGGGGTTGAACCAGCCAGCAGACAAAAAAGAAGGAAGCACCACTTCACATTCTTAATTTTGAAATGCAAAAGGAGAGGATGAACCCAAAGGTGGTAAAAGAAATCTTGCTTTTCAGATGTTTTAAAAGGGAATGTCATCTTCATTCAAGTCTCCTGATTCACCAGAAATTCCAGTATGTGTCTCATTTGATTGGTGATACAAAGCAAATCTATGTTGATTCCTCAAAAGCCATTCAGTTCCTTTTTGAGTCACTCGACAAGCCCAATAGGAATCAAATTCTCCTGGCTCTTCATGTAGGGCGATAAAGTCTTTTTTCAAAAGATTATCAATTGCTAAACTGATTCCCAAATCAGTCAGACCCTTATTTCGAAGTTCACGTTTTATGTCAAAAACGGCAACTGACCCTGTTGGTGCTGGTTGCTCCCCTTTGATAAAGGCAAGGGTATCAACTTCTATTTGACTTAGTAAAATGGCGGTCTGTTCTGAGACAGCTTTTCGAAGGGCAAGACGGCGCAACATCGTGGAAGAAAATCCTGCCTCATTGCTTTGAGCTTCTTTCACTTCCCTGACTTCATCAATTGCCTTCTGTGTTTCTTGTTGATTTAGGTTAAATAAATTCCGAGCATATTCAATAAATCGTTCTGATTGGTACATATAGAATTTGACCTTTGCGTACTCATACATATCTCGCCTGATTTCTGGCCGTGGACCAATTGTTTTTCCCTCATGTACCCACCACCAATCATCCTTTTTGTCATCCGTGACAAAAATAAGTGGCTTGCCCTGCGTTTTGGCATGTTCTTTTAGCTGTTGCCAAATAATGTAATCCCCGTACTTTTCATTGCCTGGTTTGGCATTATCACGATAACCTGGCGGAATCTTATTGGCATAACGACCATCAGCTTCTTTGTAAATCTCATTCAGTTGTTCTTTGGTATAAGCTTCGCCAACCTTGCCTTGAAAAAGATTGGTCAATTCATCTCGAAGATCATCTGAGGTTTGGAGGTTTCGGTGTTTTTTTTCGCTTTTTCTAAAATTTCATCAATGCTTTTTTCAGCATTAGTTAAAGTATTTTCAACTGCTTTTGTATCAATAAAGGGGTGCCTTGAATACTCTGACTTGAACTGATTTAGACAGGTTTTTACTAGGGATCGTATTCCTTCATAGGCTTTTTCTTGCTTAGAGATAACATCGAGCCGATCCTTTTGGTATTCATGGGCGACTTGATAAGGAAGCCAGATTCGGTCATTGAGTTTTTTAAGAATTTCCACGAGAATTGTTCGTGTCTCTTCACTATACCGATAGAAGCTAAGAAGTACATTGGTATCAAAGGCAAAAATACAATCCCTCCAAAGCTCTGAAAATTCTTCGTCAGAAGGCTTGTAATACTCAAAAAACAGATCGCGCATACAATCTCCTTATTGTACTTATTGTAATGTGGGTGCTTTTCTTTCTTTTTCAGCCATTTTTCAGGTATTTCAACTGCCCGTTACCGAAGGCGGTACTGGCATAAAGACCCGAAACTGAAGAATTGCTGTAGTTTTCCAGAAAAAGTTAGCAAGAACCGGCAGAAACCCCACGGTTTTAGCCGTGGGATGAATGCCGTCCTATCCCAGGGTGTGGGGATGGGAAATCCCCACAAAAAGGGAATCCAAAGGGAAAAACAGTGTTTTTCCCGTGGCATCAGGGTGGGTTTGAACCCCACTCTGATGGCAACGGCAGTATGGAAAGCTCAAAGCGAAGTTGCTTTGAGGTGTTCCATGCGCCGTTCTGAGCAATACATTGAATAGAAAAAAGATAGTTGAGTTTGTTTGAAAGAACAACGACTCAAGTAAACAAAAAGCCTATTGCTTCACGACCTTCCCGTTTTTCATGACAAACGAGACTTTTTTGAGGGTTTGGATATTGTCCAGCGGATTTTCGGGGACGGCAATCAGGTCAGCAAATTGTCCGGCCTTAACCCAGCCCCGTTCCTTTTCGACTCCCAGGAGTCGGGCCGCGTTGGTTGTCATGGCTTTCAAAATATCTTTGGGTGGGACTCCGGCTTCAACAAAGCTGTCCACATAGCCGATGGTCAGGGTTCCGAGTGTTTCGCCTTCCATGCGAACCATCACATCCGCACCGAAGGCAATCGTCACCCCAGCCTGATAGGCCCGTTTGAGGCGGTCCACCCGGCGGCCATGAATGCGTTTGGCATTGGCTTCGTCCCAGCCAAAACCGCGCAGCACTTTTTCGGTGAAATCCGTGCCAACCAGCGTGACGTTGTTTTTCTTCATGAGGGCAAAGTCTTCATCATCCAGAAACCAGCCATGTTCAATCGAGGCCACGCCGGCTTCGGCGGCGTTGTGCCCACCCTGTTTGGTCTGACAGTGGGCAGCCACTTTGACTCCGGCCCGCGCCGCTTCCGCGACAATGAATTTCAGGTCTTCGGTTGAATACATGTATTTTTGGCCGTCAACCACCAGTTTGATGACCTGCGAGCCGTAGAAAATGTTCTCCCGAATGGCTTTCCGCAGTTCGTCCGGTGTATCGGCAAAAAAATATTCCGGATTGTCAAGCAGCGGTTTGTCCACTTTGAGGGAAAACTGCCCGCCGAAGGGCGCAATGATGCGTCCGGCGCAGATGATGGTCGGTCCTGGAACCAGACCTTCTGAAATCGCCCGCCGCAACGACACATCCACATATTTTCCGGAATTCCCTACGTCACGGACTGTGGTAAACCCGGCTTCGAGCATTTCCCTGGCATGAGCAACTCCCTGAATCGCCCGGAAGGAATCCTGGTCAAGAACGGCAGTCACCCAGAAATCACCATCCAGGCGGTCGGACGGAGCCACCGTGCAGAGGTGCGTGTGGGCATCCATCAACCCCGGCAGGACTACAGAACCTGATAAATCAATCACTTTTGCATCTTTCGGAATCGTCAGGTTCGGCCCGACTTCGGTGATTTTCTGTTTTTCAATCAGAATGATTTGATTGACAGTGACGGTGCCGGTTTCCGGGTCAACCAGTTTTCCGGCTTTAACCGCCGTGATTTGTGCCGTTACCGGGAGCGTCAAAAAAAGAAAGGCAAAGAAAGGGAGGAGGGAGCGAAGCATGATTTTTTAAGAGAAAGTCTTGGGAGTCTTGGGAGTCTTGGGAGTCCTGGGAGTCTTGAGAGTCCTGGGAGTCCTGGGAGTTTTGAGAGTTTTGAGAGTTTTGGGAATCCAAAGAAGTGAACCGTGGCAGGTCACCAACACTGACAGGTTTTTTTCCTGTCGCCTGTCACCTGTTACTTGATTTTGACTCCCAAGACTCCCAGGACTCTCAAGACTCCCAAGACTGATTTTAGGACTTGGCCATATATTTCTGCGCAAACGGCAGGAAGTATTTGAGTACCCCTTGCGGGTCTTCAATTTGCGGATAATGGCCGATGCCTTCCAGTAAAATGACATCCGGATTGGGCACCACCTCGCGGTAGCGTTGCGCCATGTGCGCGCCTGACACGGAGTCGTCCGGGCCGTTGATAAGCCGCATCGGAACAGTTGTTGTTTCCATGGCACCCACCCAGCGGGAACGGGATTTTTTCCGCTCTTCGATGTAACGGATAATCCGGTGCGAGACATTCATGCCGCCTTTGTACTCCAGCATGGACCAGAATTCATCCAGTTCCGTTTCGGTTGGCTGCGTGTTTTTGCCAAAGACAGCGGCGAAGTTCCGTTTGAAGGTGTTTTCCGAAATCAGTTTGCTGACAATTGACCCCAGGGGACTCATCAACAGTTTTTGGACCAGCAGTGCATGATGGACTTCGGGGAAAAGGCCGCCATTCAGAAAACAAATGGATTTGATTCTGATACCATTATGAACCTGACCGTTTTTGCGTCGGTCCTCGTAGCGGGCCAGCAGTTCCTGTGCGATTGAACCGCCGTAATCGTGTGCCAGGATGTGGACTTCATGGACATCCCAGGTTTTCAAAATCATTTCAAAAAAATCCGACTGGGCTTGAATCGAATACACATCCTCGTTCGGCTTGTCGGAAAAACCAAACCCCAGCATGTCCGGGGCCAATACCCGAAACCGGGCAGTCAATTCGGGCCACATTTTGTTCCAGTCCCAGGACGAAGTGGGAAAGCCATGAATGCAGAGCAGCACCTCACCCTGACCTTCGTCCAGGTAGAACACATTGTGAATCCCGTGGCCGAAATAATTTCCTTTGCTTTTCCAGTCGCTCAGTCGCATAGCTGATGGTTCCTCGTGATTGATGGCATGATGCTTTGAAATTGGGGATTTCGGAGGCTGAACTCTAGCGGAAAAACAGCCAGGCTGCACCTTTTCAACAACCAACCTCCCTTTCGGAGCCTTGCCTTGACGCAAGGCGGACGTGGCTGGAATGATTTCTTCACCGTTTTTCAATTCCGGCACGTCAAGAGCATACAATGATGATTACAGTTTTGGTGAGTTCCTGCCTGGTTGGCAACCCGGTCCGGTACAATGGCGTGGATGTTCCCTGCCCAAGCTCGATTCTGGATGCCTGGAAAGCGGAAAACCGGATTGTCCCGGTTTGTCCGGAAGTCGCCGGGGGGCTTCCGATTCCGCGCCCTCCGGCAGAAATCCAGGGCGGCACCGGTGCGGATGTACTGCGCGGCACCGCTTCAGTGGCGGATATTGCTGGAAACCTGGTGACGGATTCTTTTGTGGCTGGGGCGGAAGCCGCCCTGGCTCTGGCCCGACGGCATAACGCCCGGTTGGCGGTCCTCAAGGAAAAAAGCCCGTCCTGCGGCAGCTCCCTGATTTACGACGGCACCTTTTCCGGCAAAGCCTTCCCTGGTCAGGGCGTCACCACCGCCTTGCTTGAAGCCAATGGGATTCGGGTGTTTTCCGACCTCCAATTGGAAGCCGCCGCCGCCTATTTACATCAGCTTGAGGAGCAATCCCAGACCAATCCACCCCAAATCGAGGTTTGAACCGGATGGCAATTGCGCCACCCGGCTCCATTTTTTACCTTGAACGCAGACTGGCCTGGGTGGCCTCGTCCAGCAGTTTCCAAATTTCCTCAATCCAGTCCAGATGTTCCGGTTTCATCAAAACCGAACGCAGACAGGTGACGGTTTCCCGGTCTGGTTCCATGCCCACGGCGGCACAATCAAAAAAGGAAACCGGCAAATCAGCCAGTGCCAAATGCAGGCTCCGACGACCCGCTTCGTGAAAAATTTCCCGTGCCAGAGTTGATGCGGCACTGACGCTGGCAGCCTGTGGGGTCCAGACGACAATATCCAGTTCCGGCGGAAAGGCGGTCAGAAACCGGGCATCCGCCTGGAGTTTTTCATACAGTCGCAGGGCAGCCTGTCGGGAATATGCCAGGCGACAGGCAAATTCGCCGCCTGGCATTAACGGAAACCGTTGCAGGGTTGCCCACAACGCCACGGCTGCTGCACCGGGGCGGGAACACTCCAGACTGATTTCACCCAGATGAAGTTCCGTCGAGCTGAAATAAGTATAGGGTGAGTCGTGTTGGTAAAGCGTTCCCACTGCCGGGTCGCGGAACAGGACGCAGCCACACCCGTAGGGCTGCAAGCCATGTTTATGGGGGTCAATCACAAAGGAATCCACGTCTCGGAGGCAGTCAAAGTTGGCACGGGTTTCCGGGTGCAGGTTGTCCGCCAGCGTAAAATAGCCGCCATAGGCTGCATCGGCATGAAGCCGGAACCCGTATCGCTCCCGCAGTGTGAGCAGGTCTGCCAGTGGGTCCACGGAACCGATGGCGGTGGTGCCCATGGTGGCCACCACCGTTCCCACATCCCCTTGTTCCAACAGGTTTTCCAGGGCTTTCAGGTCCATTCGGCCCACCCGGTCACAGGAAACTGAAGTAAACGGGAGCCCCAGCACACCGCTGATGCGGCTATGGGTGTAGTGGGCCTGGGCCGATGCCACCACTTTTTGGCCGGGCCGAAGCTGTCCGGCAACCCACAAGGCTTCCAGATTGGCCATGGTTCCACCACCACAGAGGTGCCCCAAATGGTGTTCCCAGCCAATCATCCCGGCCAGTTGTGCCACCGCTTCTTTTTCCAAGGCGGAGCTGGCCCTTCCGCCATCGAGGGCATGATTGTTTGGGTTGACCCACATGGCCAAGGCATAGGCCAACCGGGCCACAGGATGCGGAGGTTTCAACATTTGACCGGCATAAAGCGGGTGAAAATAGGGAAAATTGTCCTGTAGCCGGTCGGCGACCTGGAGCAAAATCTGCTCCAGGGCAGCGTGGTCGTCCGGTTCTGCGGAACGGTTGGGCAGTTCGGAAAATCCGGCTTCAAGTCGTTTCAGGGCCTGTACCAGAAGCGGAACCGCTGAAATGTCGGGAAATGAAAATGGACCGGAGGTCATGCGGAGGGAAATCCTTTGGCTTGGAAGATATTGTACGGGGCCGCCTGAGCCTGGATTATGCCTGATTCCGGGTGATTTCGGGACAGAATTTGGAGACTTGGTTCTGACATCTGCGGCTGAAAATGATATGGTGGCACTCGAATTGGCGTTACCCCACCCTTTTTTGCTTCTGTGAAACCCATGAAACCAGCTTCCAGTCAATCATTTAAGTTTTCACCAGCTCTTGTGGCAGGTGGTGTTCTGGCATTTGTTGGCCTGAGTCTTTTTGTATGGCTGCGCCATGCCAGTCAGCCTGATTTCGGATTGTTTGCCCTTTATGACCGGGCTGAGTTGAGTCGCGTTGCTGAAAAATTCGTCCAGAAGCAGACCGGATACCCGGCACCGGGTTATCTTTCACAGGCCGCAGTGTGCAATACCTCGGCGATTGAGGAACTGAAACGAAAGGTTTCCGCTGCTGAAATGGAAGCCATCCTGCGTGACAACCGTCTGCCGGTGGCGATTTCCCAATGTTACTGGGTGCATACTGACGGACGGCTGGCGGTGGCGGTCAATACGGATGTGTGGGGCAATATTGTTGGTTATATACAGCCCAACCCGGCTTTGACTCGCTATGAAACGGATGAACCGGACCCTGCCATGCCGGAAAAAGCTTTGGTTCCGCTGGCGGAGAACTTCATCCGACAGGAAATCGGACTGGACTTGGCTTCCTTTCGGCCACCCACCTGCAAACCCGTGCCGGGCATCAAAAAAGAGTTTGAAATCCGGTGGGAACGCCCACTTCTTCAGACCCCGAGTCTGGTTGAAACAGTGACGGTTCATGTGCGGGAACGCCGGTTCCGGCTGTTTCAACGACAGGTGGAACTGGTCCAAAAAGAAAAAATCATGGTGGCACCAGTGCAGGGAAATTTTGACATGGCGCTGCTTACCATGATTGCCACAGGTCCGCGATTCATCCTGATTCCCATCGGGCTTTTTTACCTGATTGGGATTTATCGCAAACAGCGGCTGCTGATGAACCTGCCATTCGCCCTGGTGCTCTTGTTCGGATTACTGTTTCTGCTCAATTTTCCCAACATGCTGCCCTCAACCATTTCCCAAGCCATGTTCAACAATCCCAACACGGTGGGAAATACTCAAGCTGTTGAGGCTTTTTATACTTCGGGAACCCAGATTATTCTGATGACGGTTGTGATTGTGGCGCAAACCGCAATTCTGGGGCTCATGATGTGTTTCACCTCCCTGATTTCATTTTTGGCGGTGACCCATCTTGAAATAGACGGAGGTTTGGCGCTGTCTGAAACATTTCGGACCTTGGTGGCGGGCAGGTCCCCAGGGTGGCGGTCACTGTGGCAATCACTGGCCGTGGGGGTTGGCGGAGCCTGGATTCTGCTGGGAATTCAGGCCGTGATTACTTCCCGATTTCCGCTCAGTGCTTATTCGGTAACTGCTTTTACCGGAATCCGGTTTTTTCTCGATGCTCCGATGCCCAACCTGTTTGGTGTCGTGACTTCATTGCAGTTTGTCATAACGGCTCTGTTTGATATTCCCTTTGTTTGGCTTTTGCTGACTGTCCGGTTCAAATTGTCGCCCAAAATCGTATGGCCGATTGTCCTGGTCAGTCATGCCAATCTGTGGCTGTCCGGCGGGTTCCGGTTTTCGTGGAGTGTGTTTCTGACCAGTGCATTGGGGAGCCTGGTTCTGACCTTGATTTTGAAACGGTATGGAATCTGGCCTCTGGTTGTCAGTGTCTGGGTCTTTCAATTTCTTTCGGTGGCCTCACTGGCCCAGGAGTTTCCGTTGCTGCATTCCTCACCGGGGCTGTTCCTGGGACTGGCTTTGCTTCCGGCAGCTTCGTTGCTGCTGGCTCTGCGGCAACCCCAGGACCATACTTTGGACCATACGTTGGTCCCGACAATGCTGGACGGATACCTCGAACAGCAACGAATCGAACGACAGCTCACCATTGCGCAAAATATTCAGACCGAGTTTTTGCCCAAAGCCTGTCCGGTTTTACCCGGTTGGGAGATTGCCGCCCGGAGCGAGCCTGCCCGTGAAGTGGGCGGTGACTTTTATGACTTTCTCGAATTGGAAGGCAGCCGGCTCGGCATCGTGATTGGCGACATTTCCGGCAAAAGCATTCCCGGCGCACTGTTTATGGTGGTTGCCACAACCGCCTTCCGGAGCTTTGCCGAAGAAAACCCCCAATCCTGTGGCCGGTTGTTGGAAACCCTCAACAAGTTTTTATATGAGGATATGAAACGTGCCCGGATGTTTGCCGGAGCCGGGTATGTGGTTCTCAATCCCGCTACAGGGGAACTTTCCCTGGCGAATGCCGGGTTGCCGCAACCCTTGTTGTACAGTGTGGCTGCCCGTTCAAGCGATTATCTGGATTTGAATGGCATTCCTTTGGGAAGCATGCGCAACAGTTCCTATCAGGAAGGCGAAGTGGTCATGAAGATTGGTGACATCCTGGTTTTGGCCAGCGATGGCGTGGTCGAAGCCATGAACCACAAAGACGACCAGTATGGCTATGAAGCCTTCCAAAAATTCATTGAAACGCACTCTTATCTGGCGGCCCACGATTTGCTGGATGCCATTTTCAAGTCCGTTTATGAGTTTGCCGGAGAAACCCCGCAATCGGATGACATTACGGTGGTGGTGGTCAAACGAAAACGGTGAGGCGGAATTGAGAATTGAGAATTGAGAATTGAGAATGCGAATCAAAGGTTGAAAAAACAAATGAAACAAAGACTGGAGCGCAAGCGTCCCGCTCGCGCTCCAGTCTTTTCAGCTTTTGGGTATGCAACTCTCAATTCTCAATTCTCAATTCTCAATTGACGTAATACCCAGGATTCCCCATCCGGCCTCTCCCAAAATTCCCAGGTGTCCCTTTTTGCCTCAGCCTGAAGATTCGGTTCTGAACTCCCGCAGGAGTCCGAAAGTAAACTGTAAATATTTGCAAATAAAGTACTTTTGGAGATTTATTGAGATTTTTTCAGGTATCTTGAAAACTTTGGCACGCTGCTTGAGTTAGATAAAAAACGTGAAATCTTTTGGTTGTGTGCCAAATATCGGGGAGCGCACGCTGAAGAAATAAGCTGGGCGGGTCAAAATCGTTTCAGGGGGCTGCAAGGATTTTTGACCCGCCCAGCAGTGTTTTTACCCGTATCCAAATCACTGCCTTGCCTCCTGCTTCGCTGTCCCTTGCCGAACTTTGAGAATGTTGAACTTGCTTTTCCGCTCCTTCCGACATACAAAGCGGGTTCTTTTTCTTCAGTTGAAAGCCAATGTCGTAAATTTTTCGTGAAAGAATTGACCGGACATTGTATCTTTCGCAGAACAGTTTTCCCGTCGGCGCAATCCGAAACAAACTCACGCAAACTGCCTCTTCAGAATTTCCATTCAGATGACAGGGACTCACGGTGTTGGACAGGGTACCATCCAATGAAACACTGAAGGAATGGCTTTCATTACTTGCGGGTTGTGTAATTTAGGCGGCGGTCGTGTTCATCGCAAGGGCAGGGAATAGGGTCTATGGACGAAACAAATGCACAAAGTAAGTTTCCCTATGTGATATTTGCCGCAAAAAATCTTCCGCCCACCAAGGTGGAAATCACCGGCATGGTGTTTTCAATTGGGCGCGGTGCTGACAACGACCTGCAAATCAGCGACACGTTGATTTCGCGCAAACATGCCGAAATCGTGATTACCCTGGATGGTCAATACAAACTCCGTGACCGGGGCAGCAAGTCAGGCACTTATATTCGGGGTGAGCGGGTGGATGAGCGCATTTTGGAGCCCGGCGACGAAATTGTTCTGGGCGATGCCAGCATTGCCACCCTGCGGTTTGAGTTTCCCAGCCTGACCACAACCGGGCACCTGTCACCCAAAGATACCTCCCGCATTGACTTGCGGCTGACCGCCCGGCAAACCCGTTTCGTCAACCTGGACCTGTTGCGGCAGCCGGGCTACGTGACCAGCCGCACGTTGGAGCGGCTGACCTCGCTCTATGAAATCACCCATGCGTTGTTGCCGCTGCAATTTATCAACGAGTTGACGGAAACCTGGCTTGACGCCCTGTTTCGTTCGTTGCCGGTGGAACGGGGGGCCATCTTTTTGCTGAATCCGGTTACCCAAAAGCTGGAAATGCTGGCCAGCCGCGACAAAGACAAAAACAAGGATGCCCGCATCAACGTCTCGACCACCATCATTGAACAAACCTTTCACGAAAACGTCGCCATCCGGTCGAGCGATGCCATGAGCGACGAACGGTTCTCCTCACAGCAAAGCGTTATTATCCAAAAAATCTGCTCCGTGCTTTCCGCACCAATTTCCTCAAAGCAGCGGGTGTGGGGCGTCTGTTACCTGTACAGCCACACGCCGGGACTGTTTGATTCGGAAGACCTGGAATTTTTGATGGCCACCGCCCGTGAAGCCGGTCTGGTGATTGAAAACCTGCGCTTGACCGAAGAATTGCGCGCCACCCAGGAACAACTCATCAAATCCGAACGGCTGGCGACCATCGGCAAAATCACCTCGTCCATCTCGCACGAACTGCGTAATCGGCTGGCCCTCCTGAGCGGAGCCAAACTGCTCGAAATGAAGTTTGGCAACGACCCGGAAGTGAAACAGTTTACCGACATGGTGCTCACTGGTCAGCGCCGGGCGTTGGCACTGGTTGAGGAAATCCGCGAATTTGCCCGCAACCGTCCGTTGGATTATGAAAAGGCATCGCGGTCCATCACGCCAACCATTGAGCGGACGGTTTCCCTCATGCGGCTGGACCCGATTATTGCCAAACGGAGCCTCCAGTTCAGTTCCGAGGATGTTCCCAACCTTCAGTTTAATGACGAGAAAATTGAGCAGGTCCTGATTAACCTGATTCGGAACGCCGCCGAGGCCACCCCCGAAAACAAGGGCATCATCACCGTGACGCTCCGGTTGGAAAGCGGTGATGTGGTGATTCGGGTGGCAGACAACGGTTCGGGTATTCCACCGGAAATCCTGCCTCGTATCTGGGAGCCCTTTTTTACCACCAAAGGTGATGAAGGAACCGGTCTGGGGCTTGAAATCTGTCGCCGGATTATTGAGGCCCACGGCGGAACGATTTCCTGCGAAAGCGAAGTCGGACGCGGAACCTGTTTCATCATCCGGTTGCCCATCCGACCTGAAACCGAAGAATTAAGCCCTGAGTACCTCCAGACTGCCACCTATGCGCGGGGCGTATCCGATCAGGCCTATCAAAAGGTGGAAAAAGTCCAGACGGTGATTACTCCCGAACGATTGGGAGCCTTGCCCAAGGAATGGCTCACCGAATTGAATCAGGCCATGATCGAAGGTGATGTTGAGGCCGCCAACCGGGCCGTTCTCAACGTCCAAACCAAAGACCCCGAACTTGCCGAAGAACTTCGCAACTTCGTCAAAAACTATCAGTTTGACGAGATTATCGAGGCGATTGAAAAAATCTAGGGTTCAGGGTTCAGGGTTCAGGGTCTTTATGAACTGAGAATTGACCATTGAACATTTAACCTCTGCTTGGAAACCTTTCACCTCCGGCTTTCAAAACCCTGAACCCTGAACTCTGGAAGCAATGCCTCGCACCCAAGAACTGAAAAACATCCTCTGGCTGTTGCTCATCTCCGCTCTGGCCGCCCAACTGATTGTAGAAATCACCGGAATTTCCAAATCCCCGCTTTCGACCATCAAGACTTCGTTTGAAGACGGCGAAACCTTCCTTTCCTTCGCTTTTATTGGAACCTATTTGATTTATTTGTGGGCCCGCCCCTGCCCGATTGAATTGACCGCCACCACCGTCTTGGGCGGGCTTTTCAATCTGCTCTTTTATTTTTTCCGGGTTCCGGCGGACCAGACTCCGATGCGGATTGCCGAAACTTTCGGTTATGGGTTGGGAACGGCAGTCATGGTGATATTGGCGGTGACGGCCTGGCGCGAGCGGGGGGAGGAGCGGGCCTGGCGGCTGGAAACCATGATGAACGGCAGCGTGATTCCGATTTACGTCATCCTGGTCGAGTTCTTTCTACGGATAACCTATTTGCGGCTGCATGTTTACGACCGGCTGCTCTATGCCTTTGACACCGCCTACGGTTTGAATTTTTCGTTTGCCGTCGGGCGGATGTTTATGGCCTCGGACGCCCTCAAACTGTTTTGTCTGGTGATTTATCTGGCCCTGCCGCTGGCTTTTTCAATTCTGATTGGCATGCAGCAGCGCAACCCGGAGCGTGCTCCGGTCAATGTCTTTATCGCTTTTTTGTCGTTGGGTGCAGTTGGGTTCGTTCTCTATCAGATTTTTCCGGCCATTGGTCCACGCTATTTTCACGGTGACATCTATCCGTTGGGGGCACCGCCTCCGGCGCTCAACCATGACACTTTTTTGAATCTGGAACCGCTCCGGCGCAATGCCATGCCGTCGCTGCATACCGCCTGGGTGTTGATTCTGTGGCTGAACTCGCGTTGGTACGCCCGCTGGATGCAGATTTTCTCCGGTATTTTCACCTTCTTTACGTTGCTCTGCACGCTGGGCATTGGTGAGCATTACATTGTGGATTTGTTTGTGGCTGTGCCGTTGACAGTGGTGGTACAGGCGGCCTGCACCAGTTTCTTGCCTTTATGGAAAGGCGAGCGCTGGGCCGCGCTGGCTGGGGGAACCGGACTGGTTGCCGTGTGGTATGTCGTGATTTGGTTTTGTACCGGATGGTTACAACGGTTCCCGGCGCTGACCTGGGGCTTTACCATTGTCACCACTGCTGCTGCTGTTCGGCTGGAGTGGAAACTGGCCCGCAAAGCAAAGGAGCGATTGATGGTGCCGAGTGCCTCATAGCCAGCCGTTCCTGTTATTGCAAATAGTTTAATCGAAAAAAACAAAGAAATTGCCGTGGGCGGGAAAGATGAGGGAAGACTTTGAGTTCAATCCAAATTTAAGATTGGAGCAGGCAGGAGGGAACAGCAGGGTTAGTTGGTCAGAGCTTCAATCACGGCGGCCTGAAGGCGGGTTTCCTGGCCGAAGCCGTCGAACCAGAGGGCTCCCGGTTCCCGCCGCCACCAGGTAATCTGGCGCTTGGCATAGTGCCGGGTGTCGGTTTTCATTTGTTCAATGGCTGATTCGTAGGTCCGCTGTCCTTGCAGGAATTCGATGATGCGGCGGTAGCCATGCGCTCCAAAGGCTTTGGCATCAGGAGGAATTCCGGTTGCCAGCAATCCTTTGATTTCTGCCAGCAGGCCGTTTTGCTCCATCAGGTCCACCCGCCGGTTGATTTTCTCGTAAAGCACGTGTCGGGGTGGATTCAACACCACAATCCGCATCCGCCCGGCGAATTCCGGCGGCTCCGGCAGTTCAGGCTGTTTTTCAGAGATTGGTTTCCCGTTCTGAAAGAAAAATTCCAATGCCCGTGTGACCCGTGACCAGTCATTCGGAGCCAACTTCGCTGCGGAAACCGGGTCCAGCCGTTTCAGCATCCGGTGTAGATGCGGGGCTCCCCGGCGGGTGAGCATATCCTTGAGCCGTTGGCGCAGCTCAGGGTCGGTCGGTGCCGCTTCGTCAAAAAGCCGTCCGCGCAGGGCGTTGAGGTAAAACCCGCTGCCGCCAACCAGAATCGCCATTTTCCCACGGGCTTCGATGTCTTCAATCATTCGTGCCGCATCCACGGCATAACGACCGGCGGTGTAATTTTCGGTTGGTTCGGCAATATCAATCAGGTGGTGAGGGATGCCCTGCTGCTCGGCGGGAGGCACTTTGGCGGTTGCGACATACAGGCCGCGATAGACTTGCACCGAGTCAAGGTTGATGATTTCTCCATCGAAATGATGAGCCACCGCCAAACCCAGGTCACTCTTACCGGAGCAGGTGGGGCCGACGATGACGGGAATCGGAAAGGGTTCAGAGGTCAGGGTTTGGTGGTCAGGAGTTTCATGGGGCGTCATGGAAGTATTTTCCTGATTTCAATATTCGGGGCCAGCAAGGTTTCAGGAAAATCAACCCTGAACCCTGAACCCTGAACCCTGAACCCTTGAGTTTTCACCGCTTCCGCAAATCGCTTCGATAAGCTTCGGAAATGTCCCGGTCATGCTGTTTTTTGTCGCGCGGGCCGCGTTGTTCGTCGGCTTCGCTGACGCCGCCTCGTCGTCGGAGCAATCGAATGGCCTGGTCACGGACCTTTTTGATTTCGCGGCGACCATCTTCCCATTCAATTTCAACCGCTCCCGCCTCACCGGAAGTAACAATCCGGACAACTTCGCCGTACATCATTCCGCTCCCGCCCGCATAGGAAATTTCATCACCGATACGGTACTCGAACGTGCGTTTTTGGTTTCCGCTCATAACAACTTTCCTTCGGGGGATTGGGAATTGAGAATTGAGAATTGAGAATGCTCCATTTTCTTATTCAATTTCGACTTGATTCAGGGATTTTGAAGGTGTCTTGAGCTGGAACTCATTCTCAATTCTCAATTCTCAATTCTCAATTAAAAAAGGTTCATCGGTTTCGGATTTTTGGGGTCCGTGTAATCGTAAAATCCGCGTCCGGATTTCCGTCCATAAAGTCCGGCAGCCACCATGCGGGTCAGGAGCGACGGCGAGGCGAACCGTTTTTCCTTGAATTCGTCATACATCACCTGGGTAATGTAGTAAGTCGTATCCACACCCACAAAATCCGTCAATGTAAACGGACCCATCGGGTAGCCGCAGCCCAGTTTCATGGCGTTGTCAATATCTTCGATGGTGCCAACCCCTTCTTCCAGGGCACGAATGGCATCGAGCATATAAGGCACCAACAGCCGGTTGACGATAAAACCGGTCCGGTCGCTGGTTTTGACCGTGACTTTGCCCAGTTGTTTCCCAAAAGCATCCACGTGGTCAAAGATTTCAGGGTCGGTCAAAATAGTTTTGACAACTTCCACCAGCTTCATAATCGGCACCGGATTGAAAAAGTGCAGGCCGACAAAGCGGCGCTGCCGTTCGGCTCCGGTGGCCGTCATCATCTGGGTGATGGAAATTGAAGAAGTATTGCTGGCGAAAACCGTTTCGGTTTTACAAATGGCATCGAGCTTTTTATAGAGTTCGCGCTTGATGTCCAGGTTTTCGATAATGGCCTCAATCACAATGTCACAGTCAGCCAGGGCTGCCAGGTCCATGCTTTTGTGCAGGCGTCCCAGAGCCGCGTCTTTGGTTTCAGCCGTAATCGTGCCTTTTTCGGCAAATTTTTCGAGCGACTTCTGGATTCCGGCAAATCCTTTGTCGAGCGCCTTTTCATCCGCTTCGACCACAATCGTTTCAAATCCGGCAGTTGCGGCGGTTTGGGCAATGCCCGAACCCATCAAACCACAACCAATCACACCAACTTTCTTAAATTCCACAGGGAAGAACCTCCAGGAAGAGTAGTTTTGAGTTGTTCGTTCCGCCTTCAGGCGGCAGTTTTGAGTTCCGCCTTCAGGCGGCGGCATTTACCTATTGACGTTCGCTTTTCTTCGAGCAGCCTCAAGGCTGCCAACCGAACTGCCGCCTGAAGGCGGAACTCAAAACTTTTAAGCCGTGCGGTATACATCTGCTGCACCCCGTTTTTCAACCCGCAGCCTGCCGTCAGCCACGGCTAAATCCAGATTGGCCTGGGCTTCAGAAACGGCCAGATAAACATGCACATCCCGCACGGTCGGAAAAAGAAACTGCGCCAGTTCCCACGCCGTCACACCCGGTTTGGAACCGACATACTGTAAAACCTTCTGCTGCCGTCGTTCATTATGGCCCACATAGGTATGAAAATGCTCGTGATAGTCCGTAATGTCGTCACCATGCCCGGTTTGAATCAGTGTCGGAGCCAGTTCGCGCAACCGGGCAATGGAACACAGGTATTCACTGAGCGCCGGGAAACGCCTAGCTTCGTTATGCGGGTCGGCATGCAGCGTCGGATTTGGGGAAATATGTTTGAGCAGGGTGTCGGCAGCCAGCAAATGGCGCGAACTTTCCCGCAACAGACAGATACTGCCGGGGGTGTGTCCCGGCGTATGCAGCACCCGTAGGGCCGTATGTTGAAACGTCAGTTCGTCTTCGTCTTTGAGCATATCCACATCAGTGAGTTCGCAGGCAAATTCCCGGACCGACAGATAGGAGCTTTCAAACTGATGAACCGTGTTGTCCGGGACTCCGGCCTGGGCCAGCAACACCCGATGGCAGGCATAATTGGGATCGCCCAGCAGCCGCGGGGCATCCCAGGCATGGATGTAGACACGGGCTCCGGAAACCGCCTGTACCCGTCCAGCCAGGCCGAAATGGTCTGAATGTGCATGGGAAATGACGATGCGCCGGATGTCGGTCACCTCGTATCCCACCCGTTTCAACTCCTGTTGGAGGGCCGTCCAGGCTTCCTCAGTATTGGGGCCGACATCCAGCAGGGTCAGCGGAGCCTGGTCCAGCAGATACACATTAACCGGACCGACGTAAAACGGGGTGGGAATGACGAGTTTGTGAATCTTCATAAACAGGAGTCTTGGGAGTCTTGGGAGTCTTGGGAGTCTTGGGAGTCTGAAGAAGTAAACAGTGACAGGATTTTGTCTTGTCACTTGTCACCTGTCACCTGTCACCTGGTTTTGACTCTCAAGACTCTCAAGACTCCCAAGACTCCCAAGACTTTATTGATTCGGTTTTTCCGGTTGATTGGGGGTCACCCCCGGAGCGGAAGTATCACCCGCCGGAGAGGTTTTCTTCGTCAGGCCCAGTTTCATCAACGCCTGTGCCGTGGGCATTCCGGTTTCTTTCAATCCATTTGCCCGTTGATAACTGCTCATGGCTTCACGGGTGGCAGTGTCATAGGTGCCGGTGACTTCCCCTTGGTAAAACCCGGTCTTTTTGAGAGCCTGTTGGATTTCTGAAACCCGTTCTTCGGGGATTTGTGCCCGGGGCGGTGTGCGCGGGGCAGCCGGGGCCGCATAGGAGGAATGCCGTCCGCGATGGTGCCGACCTCTGGCTTTCCGGCCATAGGCACGGCGTCCATGCCGGCCAGCCCGACTGCGGGAGGCTTTGGAGCCCCGGTTGTGGCGACTGCGGGAGGCTTTGGAACTCCGGCGGGAACTTTTTGAGGCTTTCCCGGCCCGTCGGTTGCGGGGGCGGGCAAAGGCTTCGTCAGAGAAAAATTCCGGCATGGAGGCGGCCAGTAACAGGGCAATTGCAAAGGCGGCCAGCCAATTGCGGGTAAAGCGGAAAAAGCGAATCATTGCGTGTAACTCCAGGTCAATCAGTATGCACCATCGGCTGATTGAGGTCATGCGGAAAGTTATGGAAGGGCCTGACCGGGAAACGGCCAGCCGATGGCTGGAAAGAGGCGCATTATAGCCACGCCTGAGGGAAATGCTCAACCAAACCGCTTCAAGTCGGTTCGTTTGAAGGTCCACTCAGGCGTTACCAGGGTCTCGCCAAACTCAAGCGGGTACCAGGGACTGAGCCCGGTTTGGTTCGGGTTGCGCAAAAGTTGAATGTCCTGTGCCGGCATGTAGCTTTGGGCCAGCAGAAAGACCTTTTGTCTGGTTCGTGGATTGACTGCCGTGTCCACCACAATCACCGCGTGGCCGGGAAACCCGCCTTGAATGAAGACATCTCCGGCATGCAGGTCATGTATATTCGCAACCGGAACCAATTCCCGGCTGAGTGAAGAGGTTCCGGCAAAGGTAAACACCTGATTCAAATATTTGCGAAAAGTCGGATAAGAGACATCAAGCTGTTCCGTTTTGACCCAGGAACAGTCGTTTCCATTGACCCGAATGCGATAACCGGCTGCCCATTTTGCATAGTCTGCCCGGAAGCCGTTGGTGAAATTAAAACTCAAGTTTAGACAAAATCGTGAGAGTTGCGCAAAAATGAGACTGGCCCAAAACTGTCGGGATGAAAAAAGAACCTGAACAGAAATTGAACCAGTTCCGAGACGAAATATATCAGACGTTGCAAGGTGCGCGAGACGCGGTCTTTGAAATCATAGATGCGATCACGACGAGTCCGTTGGCGCGGTCGGCGGTGGAAGTGAGTTTGAGCCCGCATATGGAACGGACCTACAGCAGCGTGTACAAAGGCTTGCAGCGGACCAAACTGGAAGCTGACCAACTGAGGCCGTTGTTGGTGCGATATGCCGAAAGCCAAGGAGAATTGGTGATTGAGGGAGCGGCGGTTTACGCACTTGATCACAGTCCGTATCCGCGCAAACACGCGCCGACGGTGTCGGACCGGGGGACGGTGCATGGGGCGGATGGACAAGTCATCGGGCATCACTATTCGTAGCTGGGGCGGGTGTTGTATGGGGTTGGGAGTTGGGTTGGGGTGGTTGACTGTCAACGGATTGCGACGGACACGACCCCGACCAAAGTGGGCGCGGCACAAATTAAGGAGTTGAAGCGGACCGCCAGGATGGAGGTGCTCATCACGGCGGACAGCGAGTATCTGACGGAAGTGGTGCTCGACGAAGCGGATGCCCGCACCCACTTGTTGATTCGGATGAAAGGGAATCGCAAGTTGTTTGGGCGGCCAGCGGAGCGCCGACCGGGACAGCGCGGAGCGCCCGCGGTCCACGGGCCGAAGTTGAAACTTAATCAGGCGGACGATTTGCCCACACCCGATGTCCGGGTGCAGGTTGTGGAAGATGACGGGAGTTGGGTTGTGATTTCGGTTTGGAAAAACCGGCATGTCGCCACCCGGCCCAAGCTCGACTTGTGCGCCGTCCGGATCGAGCTGTTCAAAGCCAATGGCCAGCGGCGGTTCAAACGTCCGTTGTGGCTGGCCTGGACCGGCTCGCCCGACCAGGACTGGACCACCTTCTGGCGCATTTATCTCAAACGGTTCAGCATTGAAGCGGTGCATCAGTTCACCAAAAATTCATTGAGTTGGACCCGTGCCCGGCTGGGTGAAACCACTCGCGAAGAACGCTGGAGTTGGCTGGTGATGCTCGCCTACTGGCAATTGATCCTCGCGGCTCCGGTGGCCCGCGATCGCTGTCGTCCGTGGGAAAAACCGACGCCGGAGGGGAAATTGCCGACGCCCGGACGCGTCCAGCGCGACTTCGGACGGATTTTGCTCGTGGTTGGAACACCGGCCCGGATTCCCAAAGTGCGAGGAATTCCGCCCGGACGGCCATTCGGGCTGCGACCCAAGCCGCGACCACGCTTTGAGATCATCGTCAAAGCCAAAAAAAAGGCGAAAAAGGCGAAAAAAGTCAAAACAGCCGCTTAAATCACACGGCTGGAATTTTCAATTTGGTTCTTTCGAACTTCCAATTTTGGAGGTTCAAAACTGGTTTTGTCTAAACTTGAGTTAAAATGCAGGGCCTGAAAACTGTTTCCCGTCGCCAGTCCCCGGCTGTAGAGGTATTCCGCCCGCAACCGCATCACGGCATCGGCACATTGCTGTAAATCCATGTCACCCACATCAATGTCAAACACGGCGGCATGAGCCGTTTGGTTCCGTTTGTCCTGGCCATTAAAGAGTTTAACCGGCGGCCTGCCTTGTTTGAGCGGCAGATTGCGGAGCCAGGCCGCGAAGCTGGCGGGCAGGGCGTTTTCCCGGATAAATCCATCTGGCGGAGGAGTCCGGGTGTCCACTGAATTTTGTGCTGAACCTGCCGCTTGCAACCATTGGAAGGTATTTGGTCGGGTTGGAAGAGGAGGCCCAGTTTGGGGCAAACACAATCCAATTACACACATGCAGGTCAGAAAGCACATACTGCCACCTTGTTTGGTTGCACAAAATAACCCAATTTTGCTTTTTTCAGGTGATCAGCGGACCGTAACAAAATTTCGGTATCGTGCGTCGAGCACAATCGCCCGGTAGCGAAATTGTTTTTCTTGCTGCGCCAACTCTGGTATGCCTCGCCGTAGGATTGCATTTTCGTACTGTGTCTGACTGTTTTCAGGATATACCGTTGCCAAATGGCCATAGGCGGCCAGTAATCTGTTTTTTAATGCAGCGTCCCGCGGACTCAGTTGATACATGGCCCGTAATAGGTTGACCCGCTCAAAAAGGTTTTTATCCTCAAAAGGACTCCCGGAAGTAAGTCCATCAGAACCCAACTCAATAAGTTTCCGATTCAAGGACTCCATTGTTGGTTGCGCGACTTTGGAACAGGCAGAGGTCAAATCATAGGTTTGGAAACAGGCACAACGTTCGATTACTTCAGATGGGGATAAGGGTTTCCCTGTAACTATGTTGAACTTTAAAAAGTCGGAGTAAACCGACAACCAGCTGGACAAGATGGAAGTGGGGATTTTCGGATCTGAACTGACAAACTCCGTAATTGGAAGGTCATCGGTATTGATGTACCCATGGGTGTCAATCATTCCGAAGAAATTATTGGTCAAATGCAGACTGTCAAGCAGCCGTGTCCCTTGGCAGGTCAGGCCGGGAATCTGGGCAAGCGGTTGAGCTATATGAGGTGGCAAAGTCAAGGTGGCAACAGATTGAGGATGGATAGGGGCGTCCGAACAACTCAACATGAAATATCCTGGTGCCAGATAAGTTGCCAAACAATAGCGGAACACTTGTTTCAAAGAACCGATGACCGCCAGCAAGGCAGTATCATTCATTGATAGCCCGACCCAAGTCATATATACGCCCTTGGGTTCTAGTGCATTTTTGACCCGTTGAAAAAACTCGGTGGTATAAATTTTGGAGGCGCTTTCCATATTCGGAACTGAAACCGAATTTAGGATCACGTCATAAGGTTGGGCGACTTTGAGCAAAAAGGTCCGTGCATCATCATGAATGACTCGGGCGTGCGGGTTATGCACCAGATCAAAATTTGCATCGGCAAATTCGGGCAACAAATTGATAACACCCTCGTTGATTTCAACCGCGTCGGTATGGTCAAACAAGCAGGCAGTCGTTCCGGCGGTAATGCCGGTGCCGATGCCAAACACGCAGGCCCGTGAACGTTTTGATGCCACCACTGCCGGCAGGACACCGGAAAGCACTTCAGTCGCGGAGACCCGCCCTCCCTGAATTGCCGTAATACTGGTAAATCCAAGATAAAAAAGCTTCTTTTCTTTCTCACGGTCGAAATTGACGAAACGTACAATCCCAGCATTGTCACTTCCCCGCCGCACCGTTTGGACGTGTAAGCTGCCAGGAGCCGAGAGGGTTGGATCCAAGCGATAGTTCGGTGGAAAATGATGTCGGAAGTAGATGCCCGGAGCCAGCGACCAAAGCAGTGAAAGCGTAGTCACGGCAGTAATCGGAATCATGAGGTTGAGTTTCCGGTAGGTCGGCCAACCGAGGAGAATCAATAAACCAATTTGGAGCAGGGCAATAACGGTCAACACTTGGCCGACTTCTTTCAGAAATCGGTTGACGAGTAGGATAAAAACCAGATATCCAAGCGAATTTCCAATCCCGCAGGCAAACATCGCACGGCCAACTTGGTGTGAACTGGCTTGTAGCTTGGTGAGCAAAATGGGAAGGATTGAGCCAAAGCAGGTAAATGGAATCAGACCTAGCAAGCCCAAAAATGCCATTTTTACTATAACTCGCATCCCAAGCAGAGAAAAAAGCGAGATTTCTCCCGAAAGTGCTGACATGGTTCCGAGATAGAGGTCCCGAATATCCTGGAAAAACCAAAAACTGATTCCAATCGCTATCGCTGCCAAATTAACCGCCCGTGGCAGGTCCAGCCAACGCCGGGCCCAGGAACCTAGCGGGAATCCCAACAGAACAAATCCTAAAGTGAGTGTGAAAATTTCGCGCCCGGGCGAAAACATTTCCATCGCGGTTCGGGAAAAAATCATTTGAAACAGTGAACTGGCCAGTCCTAAAAGTATTAGTCCAAGTGTGATCCGCCGGGGAAGGTGCTTGGCCACGGAAGACTGGTTATTGATTCCAATTGTTGCTGCCCGGAGTTCCGGAAAACCAAAATAGAGCAGGAACCCAAGCATCATGTTGCCGCCTGCAATCACATAAAGGGTTGTCCGATGGCCCAAAGAGCAAACTAAGATGTATTCAACTGTAAAAATGCTGATGAAAGCCCCGAGATTATAGAACGCATAGATAAACCGGAACGAGCTCCCGCAGGAGTCTGCTTGCAAGGAGGCCAGATAGTTTGTAAACAGTGGAATGCTCAGTCCAACCAAGATTGCTGGGAATACGACCAGCACCATGCAGACCCCAACTGTCAGAGAACGACTTTGTCCGATGGTTTGTAAAACGGTTGATTGCTCCAGCAGATTTAAGAACCAGGTCACGCCTACCGCAGAGGCTCCAACCAGAAATTCCATCAACCACAGATGCTTGCGAAACCTCTCAGCCACCAACGCTCCAAAGGCAATCCCAAATAAAAAGGTTGCCAGAATGGCTGCATGTACGTGTAGCATATCGCCAAACCTGGAGGTAATCAGGCGGTAATAGAGAATCTCGTAATTGATGCCAAAGGCTCCTGAAAGGACTGCCAGAAACACCAGCACACCATTCTTGCTTACAGTTGCATTAAGTTTTTCCATAAAAAGCAGTACACGGGTTGAGGCTACCAATTTTCGTCGGGAGTCCGGAACGCTGACGATCCCTGATGCACAAGATATTCCAGAACTGGACGATCATTCGAATGAAGTACCGGTTCTGGATTGCGCTTGATCTCTTCCAGCCATTCTGCTGTGTCACGCATTGCCACGTCTCGCAAGACTGCAAAAAACGTCTCACAGTCTTCTATTCCAAAGCGACGATAAGCTGCCCTCACTTCTGGAGTCAGCCGCTCAAAATGAAATTCTGGAAGGGGGGCAGCATCATTGCTCATACCGATCAGGACGTAGCTGGTCTGATAGGACCGAACCATCATGAATTTAGGAAAGACTTGCGAAAATCCTTGAACCAGCATTTTGGTTTGAGGTCCCCAGACCAGTTGAGTATAGACACCGTGAGGGGAGAGTTTGGCTTTCGCTTGTTTCCAGAAATCCACTGTACACAGGCTGGCTGAACCTGGCAGCCGGGGATCAAGCGGGTTTACCGAAATTATGTCATATTGGCTTTTGGAGGCTGTCAGCCAGCGGCGCCCGTCACCAGTTATCAACCTGACCTTGGGCTTTTCGTAGAAAGCGTAATTTTCCGAAGCGAAATCCGGTTGGTGCCGTGTCATAAACGGTAGGATTTCAATCGAAACCAGAGATTGATAATGGGAACCCCATAATGTAAAGGCCCCGGAAGTAATGCCAAAGCCGGTTCCTACGTTGAGCAAATGGGCTGTGTCACCAGCCAGCAGCATGGGAATATCGGCTTGCATATGTTGAGCGTAGGTTGTATTGGCCGCACCAAACTTGGCTACCAGTCTCACGTTGTTGTTGGTCGCTGTGACAAGGCCGGTTGCGTCGCGCGATAAAATCTGGATTCCATAGCGGTCTTCCGTCACTTCCAGTAATTCCTCATTGGGGGGCAGCGGGAGAATGTAGCGTGGGTAGCCAAGCAGAGCCACCAACATCCAAACCATCAACCCCCCGCCAATTGGTATCCAAATTGACGAATTGGTGAAGAACCGGCGACAAAGAACAATCCCAAGCACAAAGAACAAGGCACTGTTGATTTTCAAGGTTGTGAGTGTGCCGACTGTCTCAACCAGCACAAAAGTGGTCACCCCTGAGCCCAAAGTCGAGCCAACGACATTAGCTGCGTAGAGTCGTCCGACCGTGGAGCCCGTGTCCGTGTCCAAGGTTGGAAAATTCATCAAAAGCCAGGGGAAAAACAATCCAGCAGTGAAGAATGGAAGTGCAAGTTGCGCCAGGAAAACCACTAACGCCAATCCTGGCAGAGTCGGCGGAGCTTCAGCAATCCGGACTGCCGTCGCAGCCAACAGCAGTTGAAACAAGCCCGAACTGACCAGGATGATCGCCAAACACCGGTCCGGATTGAAAGAAAACCTTTGCTGGGCATACTTTAAGAGCGGACGGCACCACAAGCTGGCCAGACCGAGAAAAAGCAGTACGCCACACAGCAAGGCGGAAATGGCCAATGAGCGATTTCCTAAAACAAAACGGGAAAGTCGTCCCCAGCACATTTCAAGTGACAGGACGTTAAATCCGGAAATGGCTGAAAGAGCCAAAAACCAGCCTGTCGAAAGTGATGTGCGTTCAAGCGGAACCGCAGGTTTGTGGATTGGATCAGTATTGATTGCTTCCGGAAGTGTGGCAGTCACCTTTCGGTCCCAAATCCACAACAGCAACGCCAAGCCGCCAGCCACCCAATTGACCGCCATGGCCGTCAGCGCTGTCGTTGACAACCCGAACCGTGGAACCAGGATCAGTCCTGGCAGCAACGCCCCAACGGCAGCCCCAGCGGTGTTTAATCCGTACAGCAGAGTGACCGACCGTGAAGGCAAAACCCAACGTTTGGCAGCTTCCATGATAACCGGAAGCGTTCCTCCCATAAGCACTGTCGCCGGACCAATACAACCCATTACAAATCCAATTTGTACCAGGATTCGGAGAAAGGTGTTGTCGGATTGTTGCAGCAGACTGAGTGCCAAGTCTTCAAATCGCAGCAAAAACAAAGAAGAGAGTGCTCCCAGCAGGCCAATGGCCAACTCCATAACTGCATAGGTCAATAGCGGATAGCGTTGCAAGGGCTGGATTTTTCCTGCCAAGTGGCCACCCAGCGCCAGGCAAATCAAAAAGATACTAAAGACTGCCGCCATGGACTCAGTGGTTCCGCCAATAATATTGGCAAACTGGTGGGTCCACACGACCTCATACATTAAGCCAGCGCTCCCTGACAGTAAAAAGATAACCACTAAACCGTCCTGGGGACGTCGCCTGCGGAACCAGTTTGAAACGAAGGCAGCCTCGGAGGAGGCAGGTGCAAAAGTCGGTTCGAATTGGCTGGTATGTGTCATTTGTGTGATTTTATTTGCGGGCAGCAAAAGACTGGCTAGACAGATGGATAATCAAGTGGTTAAGGCATTGCCTATGGTTACAAAGGAAAGCAAGACCGGGAGCTTCCTACATTAAAGGCTGGATTAGAGATTGGTCAACCAAAACAGTGGATGGATCCAAGGGATGGTATTTGTCTTGTTTGGTTTTTTGGAACGGCGAAATTAAGGAAGAGCCTGCAATGCCACTGGACTGGATGAGGAATCTCTCCACAACCAAAGGTGCCATTGCATCGGCGCAACATCACAGTCACATGGATGTAACAGCGTCTTTTTACAGTCTTGCATTTTACACAGGCGCTTTGATTCTTGAGCAGAAAGGTTCAGTCTTTGCTACACTCCAAACACAATCGCACTATGGGACTTCCTCAAATTTACCTCAGGCAAGAGTGTTCAATGGACGTGGATTTGGATCGGCTACGCGATAAAATCTTGATTCTGGGCGGGCAGGCTGAAACTGCTTTGTTGCAAGCCACCAAAGCACTGATTCACCGGGATTCGGTATTGGCACAGCAAGTCATTGCTGACGACGACGATATTGATTACGTCGAATCTGAAATTGACCAGTTGTGTGTGGATTTACTCCGGGACAAATGCCCTGTTTCAGAGGACTTGCGTTTTATTTTCGGAATTGCCCGGACAGCCCCCATCATCGAGCGGATTGCCGACCATGCCGTCAATATTGCCCGGCACGCCCTGAAGCTGAACGACGAACCCCAGCTCAAACCCTATGTTGAACTGCCGCGCATGGCGGAACTGGTGCATCAGATGCTGGTTGAGTCACTGGATGCCCTGACCCAGCGGGATGCGGCCAAAGCTTACAAAATTATCCGCCGGGACCCCGAAGTTGATCGACTCTACGGGCGTATTTTTGATGAACTCCTGCTGTTTATGACCCAGGACTCATCGGCGGTGGTGCGGTCGGTGGAACTGCTGTTTGTGGTCAAACACTTTGAACGGATTGCCGATTACGTGACAAATATTTGTGAACAGGTTGTGTTTATCGTCGAAGGACGAATCATCAAACACACGAAAGAACCCTGGGAAATTCACCCCTAGCCAAGTCGGAAGGCTCACCTCGCCGGCTTTCTTCAAGGTCGTTGTTATGAAGAAAAATATTGTTGTCATTGAAGACGATGTGGATATTGCGCAGTCCATCCGCTACAACCTGGAACGGGAAGGCGGGTTTCAGGTCCGGGTGGCAACCACAGGCGAAACCGGACTGCGGAGCGTGCTCGAACATCCGCCGAATCTGATTATCCTGGACATCAACCTCCCCCTCATGAATGGGTTTGAAATCTGCCGCCGGTTGCGCCGGGAGGAGACGACTTCAGGCGTCCCCATCATTATGCTGACGGCCCGGATGGACGAAACCGACAAGGTACACGGGCTCAGCCTGGGAGCAGACGATTACATCACCAAACCGTTCAGCATTCGTGAGTTGATTGCCAGGGTCTATGCGGTTTTGCGCCGCAGCGAAAGCGAAACGGCGTCGCCGATTTTTGACGACGGCGTGCTCTTTATTGACTACGCCCATTTCATCGTCCGGTGCAACGGTCAGGAAATCAACCTCACCCGCAAGGAATTTGGCCTCCTCAAATTACTGGCGCAAAGCAAAGGCCGGGTGCTGACCCGCGAATACCTGCTTGACCGGGTGTGGGGGATTGATTATGACGGTGAAACCCGGACGCTTGATGTCCATATCCGTCGCCTTCGGCAGAAACTGGGGGTGGAGGGTTACATTGAAACAGCGGTGGGAATTGGGTACCGCTTTGTCGAAAACCGAAAACCGGCGGTTGTTGCGCTTTAGCTGAGAGCTGTCAGCATTCAGCTTTCAGCCCTGCCTCGGCTGCGGAACTTCCAGGTTCAAACCCCATCAACTTAAGCAAAAAAGCTGAAAGCTGACGGCTGAAAGCTGACGGCTCCAAAAAAATGAGCTTCATTCCCGAACAACATTCCGAATCACTTTTGCAGGCGGTGCTGGGGTCCTTGCGTGAAGGTATCCTGGTTCTGGATACCGATACCCAAGTCGTGCTTTACAATCAGGCGGCGGCGGATATTTTCAAAATCCGTTCCGGCGGAGCACGCCGGTTGCTGCGGCTGGTGGATGTCACCCGGCACAAAATCATCCATCAGGGATTTCGGAAAGTGTTGGATGAAGGCACCTCGTTCAACAGCGAAATCGAACTCGTCAATGGGCAGGAACGCAACTACAGTTTCCGCGCGACGCCCCTCCGGTTTTCGCATGAAGAAGGCGTGGCCGGCGTCATCGGCGTCTTTTTTGACGTGACCCAAATCGTGAAGCTGGAGCGGATCCGGCGCGAGTTTTTCACCAACTTGTCGCATGAACTGCGCACCCCCCTGACCTCCATCCTGGTTTATGTTGAAACGCTGTTGAGTGGGGCGATTCATGACATTGAGTACAATGTCGAGTTTCTGGAAATCATCAACAAGCATGCCAAACGGATGCGTAATCTGGTGCAGGATATTTCGGACCTTTCCGCCATCGAGGCCGGGGAAGTGCAAATCAACCCGGCGAACATCGAGGTTCACAAATTTGTCGAAACCTTGACGCCGCTGTTTAGCGCGGATGTGACCACCTATCACATCACCTTTACCAATGCCGTCCCGCCGGGGCTTTGTGTCTGGGCCGACGCTCAAAGCCTGGAGCAAATCCTGGTCAACCTCATCATCAATGCCATCAAATTCAACCAGCCTCAAGGCTCGGTCACCGTCGAAGCCGCCACCGCAGGGGACGAAGCGGTGGTGATTTCCGTTCGTGACACCGGAATTGGGATTGAATCCCACCATTTGCCTCGCATTTTTGAGCGGCTGTACCGGGTGGATAAATCCCGTTCGCAGGAAGTGGGCGGTACGGGACTCGGCTTGGCCATCGTCAAGCATCTGGTTTTGGCGAACAAAGGGGAAATCACCGTGGAAAGCGTTCCCACCCAAGGATCCGTCTTTCGGGTAAAATTGCCGACCCGTTTGTGATATGGTGGCGACTCACCATCATGTATGAAGGCGAGTTCGGCAATGCGGCAATCAGTTTTTCGATTTTCAGGTTTTCATCTTCCCTCCGGAATTTTCTTGCAGTCTGCCAGTGCGGTTCTCTTGTGGTTGTCAATCGGCACGGCCCCGCTCAGGGCGCAGACCCCCCTTCCTCCCGACCTGCATCAACCCAAAACTCCTCCGGTTTTGAACCGGTTAAGTTCAGCCCAGCGCATCACTGCCCGTCTGGTGCAGCTTGAAGACCAGCGCAATTACAACGATGAGGAATTTGCCAAATATTTCCGGTTTGGCCATGCCGGTATTCGGCGACGGGTGGCTTTGGCGGTCGGGCGGATTGGTGACCCGCGAGGTCTGGGGCGGTTGCTGGATTTGATGCAGGATGATGGAAATCCCACCGTCAGAGCGATGGCTGCGTTTGCTGTGGGCGAAATGGAACATGCAGACGCCCTGGAGCGATTGGTGGAATCCTCCAAAAATCCGCGCGAAACGGTTTTGGTTCGCGGGCGGATTGCCGAGGCCCTGGGAAAAATCGTCCGTGCCAATCCCAAAAAAGTCACAAACACTGATGACTTTGTAAAATTGCTGAATGCCAATCTGCCGGAACCCAAAGCGAACCTCAAAGCGGGGAGCGATGAGGAACTGGCTGCACGCCTGACCATCACGGCGTTGCTGCGGATTCCGGCAGCCCAATGGATTCCACCGGTGGCAGGATTGCTCAAATCATCCAGCCCGGAGGTGCGCCGCACTGCTGCGATTGCCTTGGCCCGCGTGGTTCCGGCGAAGTTTGAAGCTGCTGGCCAAACGGCTGCCGTTTCACTGTTCACTGAAGCGCTCAAGGACTCCGACCCGGTGGTACGGTCCGCCGCCGCCCGGATTTTTGCTGCCAAAGGAATTGACCTTCCCACAACGGAACTGAACAAACTGCTTGGCGATTCCGAGAGCCGGGTGGTGGTCAGTGCGGTGCGTACTCTGGGCGGGCGCGGAGACAGCCGCGTTGTCACCTCTTTGCTGGCGGTTGCCGATGAACGATTGAAGGTATTTGCCAAAATCCCCGCCGCCGAGCGGGCGCAAGGGGATGGCCTGCCGGTTTTGCTCGAACTGGCGACAGCTTTGGGAACCCTGAAAGCAAAAGAGGCGCTTCCCTTTCTCAATCAGTTGCGTCGGTTGCCCACCGGTCGGGTTGGCATCAATCCCGAAGTCGAGGTGGCACTGGCACAAATTGACGCAAAAAGCTTTTTTGAATTCACACCTGCCGAAGAACCTTCTGCCAAAGACTGGCAGCATGTGGCCGGTTTTTGCACCGGCCTGGGCGAACTGGCTTCGGCTGAAGCGCTTCAGATTCTGATTGAAATTGCTGAAGGTAAACGGTTTGTCGGACTTGACCCGCGAGCCATGCCGGATGTTCTGCGGGCGCTTGCCAAACGCAAACCGGAACAACTGGCGGATATTTTACGGGCACAACTCAAAGCGGAGGATGTGCTGGTGCGGGCCACGGCGGCGGAACTGCTGGCTGACACGCCGCCCAGTGACGACACCTTCCGTCTGCTTTCCATGGCGTTTACCGCTGCTGAAAAAGACGGGATGAATGACGCCAAACTGGCCATTCTGGCAACCCTGGCCAAATACAACCGGACCGAAACCGCGACGGTATTGGGCAGTGCTTTTCGGGATAATGACTATCTGGTGCGCCGACAGGCCGCTGACCTGCTTAAAACCCTCAACCCGGAAAAGACGACTGCTTACGAAACGCGGGTTGGCATCAACCGGGTTGAACGGGATTTCAAGGTCTACCAAAAAATCACAACCGTGCCTGGAACCCTCAATCCGCAGGCGCTGGTCGAAACCACCAAGGGCGAGTTTGTGATTGAACTCTTTCCCGAAGATGCTCCGTTGACGGTTGAAAGCTTTGTCACACTGGCGGAACGAAACTTCTTCAATGGACTCACTTTCCACCGGGTCGTGCCCAATTTTGTGATTCAGGGCGGCGACCCGCGCGGAGATGGCAACGGCGGCCCCGGCTATCAGATTCGGTGCGAAATCAACCAGCATCTGTACCAGCGTGGCGCGGTTGGCATGGCGCTTTCCGGTAAAGACACCGGTGGCAGCCAGTTTTTTGTCTGCCATTCACCGCAACCGCACCTGGACGGAGGCTACACGGTTTTTGGAAATGTGGTCAAAGGCATGGAAGTTGTGGACCGTATCACACGGGGTGACCGGATTTTGCAAGTGACAATCATCCAATAGGAATCCAGTCCGGAAATCCAGGTGAACCCGACCGGGCCGATGGGCGTAGACGGCATTTCCGCTCATCGGTTTTTTCTCGTTTTGCTCTCCGTATTTTTTGGAAAGCGGGGGAGGGAACTCGTCCGTTCAAACGGCAGGTTCTTTGCCGACATGTAAAAAAATGAATGAATTAGCTCACTCGAATGAATCAGGGTATTGGAATTTACTTCGAAACAACCGACCCGTCCGGCAGCTTTGGCTGGCCCAGGTGGTCAGCGAAATGGGAGACTGGCTCAACTTTGTCGCGCTGGTCCAGACCATCAAACGCTTTACCCCCAATGCCGAGGCGGTCGGCTGGCTGATTGTGATTCAGATGCTGCCGTTCATGCTGATTGGCCCGATGGCGGGCATCGTGGCGGACCGGTTCAACCGGCGGCATGTCATGATTGCGGCAGACCTGCTGCGGATGGTGATTGTGTTGGGGTATGCCCTGATTCAGGAACCGGGGCAATTGTGGCTGCTGTATGTTCTGGCTGGACTTCATTTTTCGGTCACTGCCTTTTTCGAACCGGCACGGGCAGCGCTCATTCCCACCATTGCCAAAGGAGAGGAATTACTTTCAGCCAATGCGCTGACCGGTGTCACGTGGTCAATGATGCTGGCCATCGGTGGCGGCTTGGGCGGATTGATTGCCGGTTTGTTCAGCCCGCGGACGGCTTTTCTGGCGGACGGTGCCACTTTTTTCTGTTCAGCTTTGCTGCTTCTAAGAATGAGCGGAGTCGGTCAGATTGCGCGCAATCCCCATAAATCCCACACCTCTGATGGCAGCCTCGTGCCGGCGATTCGTTTTTTGCGCGAACACCCCAGAGTTTTTGCAGTGCTCCTGGTCAAAAGCGGAATTTGTATCACGGCCAGTGGTGTCTGGCTGCTCCAAGTGGTGTATGGACAACGGGTTTTCCCGGTTGGAAATGACGGAGCATTTTCGGTCGGCCTGCTCTATGGAATGCATGGGTTGGGGGCCTTTTTCGGCGCGATTTTTACCAACCGGTTTGAACAAACCACCATGCGCCGTAGCCTCATTTTGATTTTGGCGGCCTTTGTCTTCCGCAGTGTGTTCTTTTTTGGTTGGGGAATGGCTGTAAATCTGGCTCAGGTGGCCATTGCGACCCTGTTCATTACCGCCTGCGGCAGCTTGCTCTGGGTGGTCAGCACCACTTTGTTGCAAATCCTTTCGCCGGATGAAATGCGCGGACGATTGTTTGCCATTGAAAATGCGTTACTCACCTTTTCAATGGCCAGCGGTACCTTTTTGATTGGCAGGGCGCTTGATGTGTGGCACCTGAGTCCAGCAGTCACTGCCCTGGCAACCGGTGGTGCCGCTTTGACGGTTGCCTTTCTGTGGCTGATGGTTGTGATGGTGTGGAATCGTCACGAACCGGAGGCTGCTGAAGCCTGAATCCATTCACCCTGAAACGCCTGCTTTTTTCCAGTGCCAACCAGCCTGCCCGAAGAAAGGGCGGGCTCTGTTTTTCTTTTTTCTTTCACTGGCTTTCCATGCGGTTTTTTCCCCCTCTGATGTCAGGGTTTTCCTGTATTGTCAGCTTGGAATGGTTTCGGCATACTCCTGCGGTACCTTCAAAAAAGTCGCTTTATATTATTGCTGAAATATCTGGTTCGGAATCTGAGACAGGCAAAAAGTTTTCTGAAATATCACGGGCGAACTTGGTTTTAATATCAAAATAATGGGGGTGGCTATGCTCGAATTCCTCCAAAAGCTGTTTGCCAGGGATTTCATGCCGCATGGTCATTGTTACTTCTGGAGACCTGAAGTCCTGTGGCTGCATGTGCTTTCAGATGTGGTGATTGCACTCTCCTATTATTCAATTCCAATTGCCCTGCTGTATTTTGTCAGGAAACGAATGGACTTGGCCTTCAAGTGGATGTTTGTGCTGTTCGGGGCTTTTATTTTTTCCTGCGGTACAACCCATATTCTCAGTGTGTGGGTGATTTGGAATCCGACCTACCGGGTTGAAGGGGTTATCAAATTGGCCACCGCCGGGATTTCACTGGTTACCGCCCACCTGTTGTGGATCCTCATCCCCAAAGCTCTGGCCCTCCCCGGTCCATACGAGCTGAAACAAACCAATCTCAAGCTACAGGAAGCTTATGAGTCACTGGAACGCCGGGTTGCCGAGCGCACAGTGGAGCTGACCGAAACCAATCAACGGCTGCGCCTTGAGATTGAGGAGCATAAACGAACCCAGGCCATTCTTGAAAAACAGAAACAGGAACTGGCCCGTTCCAATGCCGATTTGCAGCAGTTTGCCTATGTTGCTTCGCACGATTTGCAGGAACCGCTCCGCATGGTTGCCAGCTATACCCAGTTACTGGCCCGTCGGTATAAAGGAAAACTGGATGCCGATGCTGATGAGTTTATTCATTTTGCGGTGGATGGCGCGACCAGGGTCCAGGAACTGATAAGTGATTTGGTCATGTTTTCAAAGGTTGGCAGTCAGGCCAAACCTTTTGAGTTAATAGACTGCAACACATCGCTCAACCAGGCGCTGGCCAATTTGAAAGTTGCCTGTGAGGAACGGAAAGCAGTCATTCATTTCACCCCTCTCCCCACTATCCTGGCTGACCCCAGCCAGATTGTGCTGGTTTTTCAGAACCTGATTGGAAATGCCCTGCGATTTTGCCATGACGTTCCAATCATTCATATATCAGCCAGACTACAGGACAATGAGTGGGTGTTTAGCGTGAAAGACAATGGAATTGGGATTGAGCCCCGCTTTTTTGAGCGGATTTTTGTGATTTTTCAGCGCCTGCATACCAAATCGGAGTACCCCGGTAGCGGGATTGGACTGTCTATCTGTAAGCGTATTGTGGAACGTCATGGTGGTCGGATTTGGGTGCAATCCGAACCCCAGGTTGGCACCACCTTTTTCTTTTCATTACCTGCCATTGATTCATAAAAGAGGTTTATTTTTCAGAAAGGAGCATTCATCTATGGATCCACTTTCAATCCTGCTGGTGGAGGATAATCCTGGTGATGTCCGATTGCTTGAGTCGTATTTGTGGGAAACTTCCTTCCCCTGGAAAATGAGACATACAAGTTATCTTGAGAAAGCAATGCAATTGGCTGCCTCCGAGCCATGTGATGTGTGCCTGTTGGACTTATCCCTGCCGGATGGATTCGGCCTCGACACCGTGACCAAAATGTGTCTGAGTTGCCCTTTGATGCCGATTGTGGTGATGACCTCCTTGAATGATGAAGGACTGGCCGTGGCTGCTGTCCGACAGGGAGCGCAGGACTATCTGGTCAAGAATCAATTGAACAGTCAATTGCTGATTCGTTCCATCCGCTATGCCATCGAACGGAAAAAATCTGAAGAGGCACTGGCTCAGACGGTTTCCGAGTTACGGAAAATGGATGCCTTGAAGGATAAGTTTCTCAGCGTTGTCTCGCATGATTTGCGGAACCCGCTGGCAGTCATAACTGGTGTGCTTGAATTGATTGGGTCAGGTTTTTATGGGGCAATTACACCCCTTCAACATGAGGCTGTAAAGGATGCCATTCAATCAGGGGACCGGATGAACCGGCTGATTCGGGACCTGCTTGATGTATCCCGGATTGAGGCTGGAACTCTGGTGCTGGAGCGGCACTTGGTTTCACTGCTTATGCTTTTAAAGAGAATCGTTTTTGAAGCTGATATTGTTGGCCGGGGGCGAGGGATTCAGGTGGTTGGGGATTGGAAGCCGGAGGATTTGATGATACAGGTTGACCCTGACCGGATGACACAGGCGATTGAAAATATTGTGTCCAATGCCCTGCGGTTTGCCAGTCATGAGGTGCAGCTTTCGGTAACGACAGATGCCAATGAGATTCGGATTTTGATTGCGGATGATGGTCCGGGAATTCCGCCATCGGAGTTATCCAAAATCTTTGACCGGTTTACTCAGGCCGATACCGAACGCTCTAAAGGTGGGCTGGGGCTCGGTTTATCAGTGGCCCAGGAAATTATTCTGGCTCATGGAGGCCGGGTCTGGGCGGAAAATCTTTCCTATCGCCTGGATACGGACCTTTCAGATCATATTTCAGATCATATTTCCGGTGCCTGCTTTACCATCGTCCTGCCATACACAAAGGAGGGGTGATGCCCAAGGATGTTCATATTCTACTGATTGAAGACAATTTGGGCGATGTTCGGCTGATTCAGGAAACCTTTCGGGAAGCCCAGGTCAAGGGCCAAATTGAGTATGTTACGGATGGGCTGAAGGCCAGTGCCTATTTGTATCAGGAACCACCCTATCAACATGCCGTTCGCCCTGACCTGATTCTGCTGGATTTGAACTTGCCCAGGAAAGATGGCCGCGAATTGCTTGTCAAAATCAAACAAAACGACAACCTCAAACAGATTCCAGTGTTGGTGCTGTCCACCTCAGAAGATGAAGCTGATATCTGGAAAAGCTATGAGGCACATGCCAATTGTTATCTGAAAAAACCGATGAACTTTGACGAGTTTTACCGATTGATTCAGGCCATTGAAATGTTTTGGCTGCAAAAAGCCAAACTGCCTCCGCAACAAAACCCTTCCACCTTGACTATGGGCACTCATTAATCAGCAAAAACCACTTGGGGCCGGGCAACGGCTTGGGCCGCATCAAAGCGCGCAATGCCCAGTAGTTCCCCTGCCTCGTCACAAACTGCCAGGAACGGCTGATTGGGGGAAAGGTCGGAAACATCAGTTTCGGCTGGTACCGGAATCGGCTGACCATACCGGAACCTCAATTGCACTTCCGCATCCACCTGAAACCGGGGCCAATCAGGCAATAGCTCAACCGGTTTGAGAATACACTCCTCTGTTCCCATAATTGCCATCAAATCAGCAACATGTTGAATTGTCACGGCTTGTTCAAGCGAAAACGGTCCAATCCGGGTCCGTCGCAGGGCCGTTAAATGTGCGCCACAACCGAGTTTCTCCCCTAAGTCATGGGCCAGGGTGCGAATATAGGTTCCTGCCGAACAGGAGACCTTGACGAGAGCTTCCGGAAAACCACGCTCTCCGCTACGGAGGAGTTTCCCTTCTTCGGTGGGAACAATTTCAAGGGAATGAATCTGAATCGGAACTGCTGCCCGAAAGACGACCTGTCCCTGCCGCGCCAGCTTATGAAGGGAAATTCCCTCCAGTTTTTTGGCCGAAAACATGGGGGGAATCTGTTGTTGCAATCCCAGGAAGGTTTGCAGGGTCGTTTGGACCTGTTCCTCGGTCAGGTCTTCCGGCATTTTGGGCAGAGTGATGGGCGAACCAGTGTAATCCTGAGTGGTGGTGGCATATCCAAACCGAATCGTGGCTTCATAGGATTTGTCCTTGCCGGTCAGGAATTGTGACAGGCGGGTGCAATGGCCCAGGCAAATCAACAGCAACCCGGTGGCAAACGGATCCAGTGTGCCGGTATGGCCGATTCGCTTGTTGCGCAGGATGTGGCGCAACCGGGCTACCACATCATGCGAGGTCATGCCAATCGGTTTATCAATCAGAAGTCCGCCGTGGAGAGGAAGTTTCAGCATGGAATATTGAAATTATTTCAGACGGGGGTGAAATAAAAGTTGCACTTGCCGAATTGTAGCCGCATCACGTCCAACTGAACAAGCCTGATAACTCAAACGAACTATCAAAAAATGAAATTGGCTTCAGTACGGAAAAGCTCGATTTTTCAAAGACATGCCCCTTTGATGGGGGCTTGGACAGGATAAGCCAGGCAGGTTTTACAAGAAAAAATTTGAAAAAGATGCGCAAAACACATAGACTGCGGCATCCAAAAAACAACGCATATGCGTATCTGGTGCATCAAGCGCGATATTCCTTCAAAAACAAATACCAGAAAGTTGTACGATCACGTGTCCTCCTGTACCAAACCAGGTTTTTTCAGCATGATGAACTGAGCGGGCATTTTCATGTCTGAACCCAGTTTCTGCTCCGGGTTTGTGTCTGCGGACGTTGCCATTTTTAGATCTTTGCAATCTTTTTAAGTTTTTGCTGTGTGGTCGCTAGGAAGTTTTTCGACCTTGCACAGATAGCGAATTCCACCAGGCTTTGCCTTGGGGAAACGGGTGGTTGTTCGTCACCCTGAACTACAAAAACGGTTCAAACCCACAGGTTGCATCAGGAGAAGGTGCAGTCGGGAACAACAACTTTCGAAACCAAACAATGGATGCGGGTTTTGGGAAACCTTCATCCGACACTTTCACAATCTACACACATAGGGGAATAACTATGAATCGGAGAGAATTTCTCAACAATTTGATGGGTGCCGCAGTGGCCGGCATGGTGGTTGGTGCTGGTTCTTCAGTGTTTGCGGCTGGCAAAGCCGAATGCAAGAGCAAGTCGAGCTGCAAAGGCAAGAACGAATGCAAAGGCCATAACGAATGCAAGGGTAAAGGCGGCTGCAAGACCGGCGACGGCGGTTGCAAAGGCAAGAATTCCTGCAAAGGCAAAGGCGGCTGCAAAACGACTGATTCCAAAGCCGCTGCTCCGGCCAAGCACGAATGCAAAGGAAAGAATGAATGCAAAGGCCAGGGCGGTTGCAAGTCGGGCGACAAAGGCTGCAAAGGCAAGAACACCTGCAAGGGCAAAGGTGGCTGCAAGTCCGATGCCAAAGCTTCCTGCAAGTCGAAAGACAGCAAGTCTTCCTGCAAGTCGAAAGACGGCAAATCATCATGCAAAGCTGCTGAAAAGAAGGGCTAGTTCCTTCTTTTTTGCTTTCATGAGTCGGGAACCGGGGCTTGCCGCCCTGGTTCTCGGCTATTTTTTTATGGGCTGAATGGTTGTGTTTGTGGCTTTCTTTCAATGAAAACCGCAGATTCCGTTCGTGGGTGCAGGCTTCGAACAAAAAAGGAAGTTTGGTTATGACGCCGAATCGCTGGAATTTTCCGGACCTGGGTTATGGCATTGGCCTCCGGTCGGTCCACTTTGGTGAGATTCTTGAAACCAACCCGCCGATTGATTGGTTTGAAATCATTTCAGAAAATTTTATGGATACCAAAGGGCGTCCGCTTTATGTGCTGGACCAGATTGCCGAACGGTATCCGATTGTCATGCATGGGGTTTCGCTTTCGATTGGAAGCACCGACCCGTTGGACCTTGAATATCTGCGCAAACTAAAGGAGTTGGCGGCGCGGGTGCGCTCGCCTTGGGTGTCAGACCACCTGTGCTGGACGGGTGTGCATGGGCAGAATGTGCATGACCTGCTGCCGATGCCGTATAACGAAGAAACCCTGCGCTACACGATTGAGCGCGTCAAAGCTGTCTCGGAAATTCTGGAGCGACCGTTGGTGATTGAAAACCCATCGTCCTATGTCGAATTTGCCAATTCAACCATGACGGAATGGGATTTTCTGGCCCGCTTAGCTGAAGAGTCTGATTGCGGATTGTTGTTTGATGTCAACAATGTGTATGTCAGTTCCTTCAACCACAGTTTTGACCCAAATCTGTACATTGACGCCATTCCCCATGACCGGGTCGTGCAATATCATCTGGCCGGACATACCAATAAAGAAACCCACATCATTGATACCCATAACGACCATGTGATTGACCAGGTGTGGGAACTGTATCGCCGTTCCTGTGCCCTCAGCGGCGGACGGTCAACCCTGGTTGAATGGGACGACGATATTCCGGATTTGGCGGTGGTTCATGCCGAAGTGCTGAAAGCCAAGGCACTCCGCTCCCAGACGGCAACGGCAGTGGGAGGTGCGCATGGCGACTAGTGTGGCACTCGCAAAAATGCAAAGCTGGATGCAAACCTATCTGGTTCACTTTGGCACCGAGGAAGAGGCACTTTCTGACGCCAGCCGGGCAGTTGACACATCAGTGGAGGAAGCTGCCCAGTATATTTTGCCGACCAAAGACCTGACCGCGATTGACCGGTTGGAAATCTATCGGGTGCAATACCTGATGCGGATGACTGACGCCCTCAAAATTGATTTTTACGGCATTGTTGATTACCTGGGCGAAGACGATTTCGAGCGGTTGGTTGAACGCTACGTGCAGAAATTCCCATCCCGTAACTACAACCTGGACCGTTTGAGCGACCACTTCCCGGAATTTATCCTCCAGGATGAAAAACTGGCCCGGCGTGAGTTTCTGCATGATTTGGCGCGGCTCGAACTGGCTGTGGTTGAGTCATTTGCGGCTGAAAACGCCCAGCCTTTGGCCGTAGAAACCATTCAGGCCGTCCCGGAGGACGCATGGGAACGTGCCGTGATGCACCCCATGCCCGGATTCCGCCTTTTGTCCTTTCACTATCCAGTGAATGACTACATTCAGGCAGTCAAAGACAATACACCTCGGCCCAAAGCCCGCCGCCAGCATTCATGGACAGCAGTCTATCGCCGGGGCTATGACGTTTGGCGCTTGGGTTTGGAACGTCCGGCCTATGAACTCCTTTCCGCATTGGTTTCAGGAGTTGCACTCAGTACCGCGATTGACCAGGCTGCCGCACGGGTATCCAAAAAGGGCATGGAAAAGCAGATTTTCCAATGGTTTAACACCTGGGTTACGCAAGGTATTTTCCAGAAAGTGGAATACTAAAAGGGCGAAGAACTGAGGGGTAAGTTTTTCCGCCGGGATGATGCGAAATTTTCCACGCCTCATCCCGGTTTCAGCCTTCGCTTACAGTTCTGTAAATTTGCAAACCACGAAACCAAAACCTCCCCCCCTCCCGTAAAGCCAAATACATTGCCGATTTCACAGTCATCCGTTCCTCTCCAGGTTTTTCTCCTTCCGAAGTGCTGTGAGATCGGCATTCGTCTTTCAATTTTCATTCGCTGATGGAGCTTTGTATGAAAAAATTGTATTCGCTGCTGCTGATTTGTTTGTTTTTGACCCAAATGGCAGTTGGTTGGGCACAGCCAAAGCCAATCCAAGCCGGAAAAACTGATGAACATGCAGCCAAACCGGGGGGGATTCACTGGGAAAAATGGTCTGATGATTTATTTGAACGGGCCCAACGGGAAAACAAGCTGGTGATTTTGGACCTGGAGGCAATTTGGTGCCACTGGTGTCACGTCATGGATGAGATTACCTATCAGGACCCGGATGTGATTCGCTTGATTCAATCCAAATATATTGCTGTGCGGGTGGACCAGGATTCCCGCCCCGATTTATCAAACCGCTACGAAGATTACGGCTGGCCCGCCACGATTTTATTTGATTCCAAAGGAAAAGAAATTTCCTTGCAGTCCGGTTACATTCCCCCCAAACCGATGGCACGGATGCTCCAGGCATTTATTGACGACCCTACGCCGGGACCTTCGGCAGACTTTGCCCGCAAGGAAACCTTTTCCGAATCAGCCATTTTGGATGCCAAACTCCGCAAGGAACTGGTGGCCGACTACGTGCGCAACTTTGACTGGAAATATGGAAGCTGGGGGCGCGGCAATCATAAGTTTCTTGATTGGGACAGTGTGGAATATTCGATGGCATTGGCCCGGCAGGGGGACAAAAAAGCCGAACAGCGAGCGCGGCTGACGCTCAAAGGCGAAATGAACATTCTTGACCCGGCCTGGGGCGGTGTCTATCAGTATTCGACCGGCGGGGTCTGGACCGAACCCCACTTTGAGAAAATCATGTCGCATCAGGCGGAAAACATGCGGATTTTCGCGCTGGGTTATTCCATCTGGAAAGACCAAGCTTATCTGTATACCGCAACGGAGATTCGCCGGTTTTTGAAGACCTTTCTGACCAGTCCGGAAGGTGCCTTTTACACCAGCATGGACGCCGACTTGGTGCAAGGCGAGCATAGCGACACATATTTCAAGCTAAACGATGCCGAGCGGCGCAAACTGGGTATTCCTCGAATTGACAAACACGTGTATTCCCGTGAAAACGGTTGGGTGATTCGGGCGCTGGCAACCCTTTACAGCGTAACAGGTGAAAAACAATATCTGGACGACGCTGTGACCGCAGCCAACTGGATTGTGGCCAATCGTTCCCTTCCGGGAGGCGGATTCCGCCATGACGAAGTTGACCAGTACGGCCCCTTCATGAGTGACAACATCTCAATGGGACAGGCATTGATTGCACTCTACACGGTCACCGCCAACCGCGACTGGCTGCAAAAAGCGGATGCAACCGCTGACTTTATCATCAAAAACTTTTCCAATGGTGAAGCCGGACCAAAGGCCGCCGGGTTTATCACTTCGAAATATGCGGGTAAAGGTGCCCGTCCTAAACCGCAACGGGATGAAAACGTGGCCATGGTGCGATTTGCAAATATGCTCTATCACTACATGGGCAAAGACGCGCACAAGGCTGCTGCCGAACAGGCCATGCGGTTTGTGGCAGCTCCCGAGGTAGCCGACCGGCGTCCGACGGCGACTCCGCTCCTGGCCGAATTTGAACTGGCCAATGAGCCGGTTCACATTACTGTTGTCGGTTCCAAGGACGACCCTCAGGCCCAGGCTCTCTTCAAAGCTGCGATTGCTTTTCCAACCAGCTTCAAACTGGTGGAATGGTACGACCGCAAAGAAGGTGCCTTGCCCAATGCCAAGGTGCAATTTCCGGAATTGAAATCCGCTGCTGCGTTTGCCTGTTCGGGTGAACGATGTTCCTCACCGTCCTATAAACCCGAAGACATTCCGACGATGGTGGCACGGTTAAAATAAACAGAAAAAACGATTGAGACCTGAAGGCCGGGAATTGGAATCGTTCCCGGTCTTCAGTTTTTTGAGGTGGCTTTTCCCAGAATCACTGGTTGGTTTTCTGAAATTCCAGGGTTGCGCTTCCAGGTTTCAACCCGTAAGCTGGCTTGCACAACTTCAGTTTCCTTCTTTGGCAGGTGATTCTGACAACCCACGCCCCATCCTTAACCGAGCAAATCTATACCGAACGGCTGTATGAAAATGATGGCTTGACCGAGTTGGTTCAATGTGTGGACCCGCAGCATAGCCGCATTTTGGATATTGGCTGCGGCGGTGGAGGTAACCTTCGCTTGCTGCGCCAAGCTGGGCATGAAGCCGTCGGCGTCACACTTTCCGAAGTCGAAGCCCGTGTTTGCCGGGAACAGGGCTTTACCTGTCACGTGGCGGATTTGACCCGGACCATACCATTTGAGCCAGGAAGTTTTGACGGATTGCTTTTGAGCCATGTCCTGGAACATTTCCCTTTCCCGGATGAGGTTTTGAAACAATTGCTGTTACTGTTGCGCCCGGAGGGCGGGGTCTATGTGGCACTGCCTAACGTGCTGTATCTGCGGCAACGATTGGAATTTTTGCGGGGGCGGTTCCGTTACGCCGAAACCGGCATCATGGACCGGACGCATGTCCGCTTTTTTGATTTTGCTTCAGCCCGATTGCTTTTGGAAACCTGCGGAGTGACGGTCACCCGACATTTTGGGGTTGGGCACTTTCCTTTGGGGGGGACGTTGCGTTCATTGGCTCCGGGGCTATGCCAGGGAATTGACCGGTTTGTCATCAAAAACTGGCCAGGGCTCTTTGGCATCCACCTGATTTGTACCGGAAGTTACCGGCATCCAGGGAAACGTGAAAAGTTTTGAGTTCCGCCTTCAGGCGGCTGTTTCGAGTTCCGCCTTCAGGCGGCTTGATTGGTATTTTTGTAAACCGGACAGCCTAAAGGCTGTACTCCAAACCGCTGCCTGAAGGCGGAACTCTCCGAACTGTTTCCGATTTCAGGAGAGCAAAAGTTCCAGGTCTTCCCGGCCCAAATCACGAATCAAGCTGTTGTCTTCGCTGATGATGGCATCGGCCAGGGCGCGTTTGGTTTGTTGCAGAGCCAACACCTTTTCCTCCACCGTGTCACGGGTAATCAACCGGTAGGCAAAGACATGTTCGGTTTGGCCGATGCGGTGGGTCCGGTCAATCGCCTGGGCTTCAACCGCCGGATTCCACCACGGGTCGAGCAAAAAGACATACTCGGCGGCGGTCAGATTCAAGCCCAATCCTCCGGCTTTGAGGCTGATGAGAAAGAGTTTGCAATCCGGGTCGGTTTGAAACCGGTGAACCAGGGTCTCCCGGTCACGGGTTTTGCCGTCCAGGTATTCAAAGGTGATTTTTTCTTTTTTGAGCCGGTCTTTGAGAATGGCCAGAAAACTGGTGAATTGGGAAAACACCAGCACTTTGTGATTTTCCTCAAGAACTTCAAGCAGTTGTGGGAGGAGGGCGTCCAGTTTGGCGCTGCTTTTGCCGGTTTGTTTTTTGTCAATCAAACCAGGATGACAGGCTGCTTGCCGGAGCCGGAGCAAGGCTTCAAGGATTTGCATTTTGGCCTTGTTGAGGCCGGTCTGGTCCACCTGTTTCAGTAAGGTGGCACGGTAATGTTCGCGCAATTCGTCGTATTGCTGCCGTTGCTCGACTTCCAGCTCGCAGAAAATGGTTTGCTCGACTTTGGGCGGCAGTTCCGGTGCCACCTGTTGTTTGGTCCGACGCAGGATAAAAGGCCGGAGCGCTTTGGCCAGGACCCGGCGGGACTCCTCGTCCACATTGGCCGTGCCAATTCCTGCCGCCTGAAAAACCGCTGCCGAGCCAAGCATGCCGGGGTTCAGGAATTCAAATAAACTCCATAATTCACCCAGATGATTTTCCACCGGAGTGCCGCTCATGGCCAGCCGGTGGCGGCTTTTGAGCAAACGGGCGGCTTTGGTGGTTTCAGCCGCCGAGTTTTTGATGGCCTGGGCTTCATCCAAAATCACATAGTCAAATTCCGTATCTTTGAGTCGGGTCACGTCGCGCAACATGGTGCCGTAGGTGGTCAACACCAGATCGTAGTCGGCAAAGTTTTCCATCGTCTGGTCGCGTCCGGCACCCGTATGGTTGAGGACCTTCAATTGGGGGGCAAAGCGGGCTGCCTCCTGTTTCCAGTTGAAAATCAAAGAACGCGGAACCACGACCAGCGAACTGCGGGGGGCGGCGTCCGGTTCGGTTTCCTTGCGGAGCCGCAACAGTTCAAGCAGGGCCAGCACCTGGACGGTTTTCCCCAGCCCCATATCATCCGCCAGACAGCCGTTGAGGCCGAATTCCTGCAAAAAGCACATCCAGCCCAAACCTTCTTCCTGATAGTGGCGCAAAGTACCGACAAAGCCGGGCGGGGCCGATTTGGCTTCGATTTTGTCAAAAGCCCGCAAATGGTTGCGAAGGTGTTCAAACTGGGCGTCACAAGTGGCTTCGGGTTGCGTGGCCAGCAAGGCATCCAGAATGCCGGCCTGGGAACGGCGGAATTTCAGGACATCGGCTTCCGTTTCACCCAAACCAGCCACCACGCCGTATTTCTTGAGCCATGCTTCGGGCAGCATGCCAAAGGTGCCGTCATCCAGCCGGACAAAGTTTTCTCCCCGCCGGAGGGCCGCCAAAAGCGCGGGCAAACTGGCGCTTTGGCCTTCGAAATCAGCTTGGGCCTTGAGTTCGAACCAGTCCACACCGGAGGTCACCCCAATGGAAAATGATTTGGCCTGACGATAGATTTTGCCTTCGGCCTCGACCTTCCAGCCATCCTGGGTCAAAGCGAAAATGGCGCGGGAAAGTTGTTGCGGTGCAATCTCAAAGAGAATTCGTTTTTTCTGACTTTCCCACAACTCCTGTTTGCGAAACCCGACTTCGCGCAAACGGTCCAATGCTGTTTTCTCGGTGTGCCGGTCCCGTCGGTGAAATGAGCGGGTTTTCGGGTCAAAAGAGCCTCCTGATGTGTCATCCACACCGCAGGTCCAGGAAGGGTATTCAAAACTCACTTCGCCAAAAAGCCGGTCTTTGACTTCATACTGGATTCGTTTATTACGAACGACGAGATTGAGTTGAGGCGGGGTCAGACTCTCGCTGAATTGAAAGGCTTCAGGCAGTTCCAGGGCCGGGACGTAGGGAAGTTGCAACGTTTCCTGGACAAAGGCATTGACTTCAGCTTCCGGCAGGCGGATTTCACGGGTCTTACGTAAAAGACTGACCCAGGAAAAATCTTCGCCGTGGTCCAATGGGGAAATTGTATCGTGGGTTATCACAAAGCCGCCGGCCAACAACAGCGTAGGGTTGGCCAGTCCCATTTGCGCTTCTCCCCGGCGGAGCCAGCCCTCAATCTGACATTCGTTTTTGGCGCTTTTGACGAGGCGGATTTTGATAAAAAACTGCCAGGGGCGTTGGTCCTCATCCCAGGTCAGCGGGGTTTCCAAAAAGTCGGGCAGTCCGGTTCCCGTCAGATGAAACCGGCGACTGGCACAGAGCATGCGAAAAGCTTCACCTAAAGCCGGTTCCGGAACCGTCAAACTCAGCGATGACTGACCATAACCTCCGTAATAGCTGGAGGGGGAAGACTTCATGTGCTGATTGCCCAGCAGGAAGGTCAGGATTTGGCGGTCTTCCGGGTCCGGCAGGAAGGGAAAATATTCAGCCCCAAATTTTTGCTGTTTGGGTTTTCCCCAGGTTCCGTTTGCTTTTCGTTCCCGGTAAAACACCTCAATCGCGGGAATGCCTGTCTGCCGGATTTTGGCAACATCCAGCATGTAAAGGATTTCCCGGTGAGCCGGCCATTCCATTGCGATATGCAAGGGCTGGTTGGTCATGGACTGTTTCACAGTTGTCAGGTGGTTTTTCCAGGTTGGCGGTGGCGGAAGGGCGGGAGCTGAAGCTTTGGCAGCCTTCTGCTGAGGAAACAAACCAGCCAACGGACCTTTCGCCGGAGGCGTTCCGAAAAGGGAAAAGAGTTCCGGCAGCAAATTCCCCAAACCCTTGGGCAACGGGGTATCAATCATGGTGGTGACGCTGGAGCTGAAGTCGGGGTCCAGGTCGAGATAAATCATTTCCCGGTCCCGGACTTCAGGAATCAGGTTGCTTTGTTCGGCTTCAAGCAGCGTGGCCCAGACATGGCCACAACATTCATTCCCAAAGGCAGGGCAGGTGCATCCGACCAGGAGAACTTTCCTTTGATACTGAACACCCGTTTGACAAACCGGCGGCCCGTCAAAACGGACCAACAGAAAGCCCGATTCGGTCACCTCCGGAACGGCTTTTCGCAGCGTGTAGAGTGATTCTCCTTCGCGCAACGCCTGCGGAAGCATCATGTGTTGGATTTTTGTCGAAAGTTTCATGCGGGATTATTTGAATCCTCGAATCAAAACCAAATCGTTTACAGTTTCGCCGCGTTCGCAGGCAAAATACTTCCCGTCTTTGGAGAGGGTAAACCGGAAAATGGTTTCGGAGGTGAAGTTCGTCACTTGTTGTCGAGGTGTATCATCAAGCGCTTTGCGGTAGATATTGGCTATACCGTTTTCCATGTCCACAAAGTAAATGGAGTTCCCGTCCGGGGCAAAAAAGACTGGGAACTGGCGGTTGCGCGGAGCCTCCAAGGTGCGTTCAAGCTGGCTGGTTGCAAGGTCAACCAGCCCCAGGCGAACTTGCCCGGAAGCCGGGTCACGCAAGTAGCAAACAGCTTTTGCTCCGTCAGGGGATAATGCCGGGCGGCGGAGGTTCAGGTCGGAAACCTGTTGAGCCGCCCCTCCGTCAACCGGGGCTCTCCACAACCGGGGTTTATCAACGCCCACCGTAAAGTAGACCCATTTTCCGTCTGGGCTGACCGCTGGCGGATCCTGCGCGGTTTCCGTGGTGATTTGCTTTTGCTCGGAGCCATCAAGGTTCATGGACCAGACACAAAGCTGGCCCGATTGGGCTGAGAGGTAGAGAATCTTGCGTCCATCGGCGGTGACCTGCGGAAGCAGGTCTGAGTGAATATCAGTCGTGAGCTGGCGCAGATTGCCACCATTCTGGTCCATCACCCACAAATCGGAGTTCCCTGAAGCATGTGACCCAAACACAATACGGCCATCGGGAGTCCAGTCCATGCCAAAAAAATCGCTGTACGTTTCATTAAAGCCAGTTGGGATTTGTTTAGCGGTTGCAGGTGATTCAAGCGGTACAATCCACATGCGGGCGAACCGGGAGGACTGCATCGTAACCAGGGAATCGGTTTGGGTTGCTGCACTGAGGCTGGTGTATCCGTTCGGGTCATTGGTAATCCGCCGGGCTTCACCTTCAGGGAAGGGTAAAAACCAGATTTGGTCGGCAAAAACGACGGCATTCTGATTCCAGGCAACTGCCAGCACCCCGCTTCCGTCTGCTGCCCAGGAAACCTGTCCTACCCAGGTCCATTCCTGTTTGGTAAGCGGCATTTCCTCACCAGTCTCGGCATTGACCGCCAGGACATGCATGAAATCCTCGTTGCGGTTTCCCAGGCGGGCTGAAATTGCAATCACGGTTCCATCCGGCGACCAGGAAGGACCGGCAAAGGAAAGCCCCTGAGCGAAGGGGTGGTTGATGAGTTTTCGCTCATTGCTTCCGTCCAGGGCGGTGATGATGAGACTGGTAGACTTGTCATTCGGGAAATTCCGTACAAACGCCATGTGTTTCCCGTCGGGTGAAAACGTAGGCGGACTGTCAATATCCTGGACCACTTTCTGTGGTGTGCCTCCCAGGAGCGGAATCCGATACAACACACCCATGCGCTTGGGTTTGGTATAAGTCAGGTAATAAATGAAATTGCCATCCTGTGAAAAGGCTGTTCCCTGATAAATCACATCGGCAGGCGGTACCAACTGAACATTGCTGGGGGTTGCCGTCTGGCGCACCCATAAGCTTTGAAGTCCTTCTTTTTCAAAGACATGGGTAATATATTTGCCATCCGGCGACATGGCCGGCAACAGAGCGTTGCCGCTCGTTGTGAGGCGGCTCACCTGCATATTCTGGAAAGAATTCAGGTGAAAGGCAGGACGGTATTTCCCCGAAAATTTTTGCAGGGCGGCCCCAACGGCAATCGCAAAAACCAACAATCCCAAACCAATGGCCAGACTTTTCCACAAAAAGCCCTTGGGGGCAGCGGTCCGAACCTGAGGAAGTGCCGGGGGGAGGGAGGGGGAGACTGTCACTGGAAGGAAGTCAGACTCGGCTTCCAGGGAATGGCCTTCCTGCAAGGTCGGCTCAATAAAAGGACGGACTTCCACCTGGGTTGCCGTTGCAACCGTCCCCAGGCGGGTTTCGATGGCCCGGTCCTCCAGCAGGTCAAGACTGCCGTCGAGCACTTCGCGGACCTCGGCGACAAACCGATACCCTCGTTTGGGAATTGTCTCAATAAATCGCTGTTCGCTGTTGTTGTCACCCAGTGCCTTCCGAAGCTGAAAGATATTTTGGGACAGTGAACTTTCTTCGACAAAGCTGTCAGGCCAGACAATTTGAAGCAATTCCTCTTTTTCAAGGATCTGTCCGCTATGTTCAACCAGGGCTAAAAGGGTATCAAAAACTTTAGGAGAAAGCGGAACCAGCTTTCCATCCCGCCATAAGAACCGGTCCGTAACATCCAGGCGGAAATCTTCAAATTCGTATAAGTGCTTGATTTGCTTGCTGATGGCCATCTTAAAAACTCCATCAAAAGTTTATAATTTTTTTCTCAAGGTTCTCTCAAGACTTTTTGGCGGGCAGCCGGTACGCTGCGAGGCATCTAGTTTAGTGCAGGTCACACGTTACTGTACACCAAACATGTGGTGTTGTAGGGGTAGGGTACTCTCTCCCAATTCAGACAGGCGAAGCAAGCATTGGTTGACGGCATCCTACCCCTACAAACTTTTTTCTTCAACCACGCAAATTCCTGAGCCGCTCCTTATTCCAATCGTTGTGGAGGTCCGTCATGCAACCACGCCGGTTTTCCTTTCTCTTGAGTGTCTTTCTGGTTTTGGGAGCCCTGGCCTTGGCTGAACCTGAGTGGACCGCTTCGGTCAACCGTGCTCAGACTGCTGGAACGCCAACTTCCACTGGAACTCCCGCCAGCCCGCCACCTGATTCAGACAAAACCTATCTGGCCACCCTGGAAAAACAAATCGCCGGACGTGAAAACAAACCTGCCGAAGAGGTTTTTCGCAATATTCAATTATTTAAAGGACAACCTGCCCTGCGGGTGCTGCGGGTTATGGAAAAAGCGTTTCTTCCAGGACTCGGCGTCAGTTGTACGCACTGCCATGTGCCCGATGCCTGGGAAAAGGACGACAAGGAAGCAAAGAAAACGGCCCGTACCATGTGGAATCTGCAAATCGGGTTTAACACACAAATCAAGGAACAGGTCGGACGCGGTGTCATCAATTGTTATACCTGCCACCGGGGCAGCACCAAACCGGCCTTGGTCCCCTCAAACCCTTCCAAGGAGGCACGATAGATTTATGCGAAAGCTGCTCCTGCTTTTGTCAATTGCCGGTTGCATGATGCTGACTTCGGTTACTGCAACGCAGGCACAAAACAGCAATACCGCTGCCCAGCCCAAAGCAGCTCCTACTCCCTGCAAGGACAATCCAAAATGTCGGGAATTTGATTTTTGGGTGGGCGAATGGAATGTCATGGGACCAAATGGGAATCAGGTCGGAACCAACAACATCCAACTGATTTTGGATGATTGTGTTTTGTTGGAAAACTGGGTTGGAGCCAAAGGGGGAACCGGAAAGAGCTTCAATATTTACAATGCCCCCAAAGGGCAATGGCAACAGACTTGGGTGGATAACACTGGCAACGTTTTGGAATTGAGTGGTGAATTCAAAGACGGGAAAATGCAACTCACCGGGGAAACCACCTCGAAAGCCCAGGGAAAACAACAACATCGGCTGACTTTTACCAAGCTGGAAAATGGCAATGTCCGGCAGCTTTGGGAAATGTCATCTGATAGTGGCAAAACCTGGCAGGTGGCGTTTGATGGCATGTATGTGAAGAAAAAATAAGAGTTGAGGGCTGAGGGTTGAGTTAAGCAGCTTAAAAGCAGTTGTGCGGTAATTGCCATCGGAATGTCACAACCTGACTTTCAACTCTCAGTCCTCAGTCCTCAGTCCTCAGTCCTCAAAAATATGACAGCTATCCGTGCAATGATTATTGATAACGAGCCTGCCACACGAGCGGGAATCCGTTTGTTGCTCAAAGCCGACCCGGAAATTGAAGTGGTGGGTGAATGTGCCACCGGATATGGTGCCGTCAAAGCCATGCAGGAAAACCTGCCGGATTTGCTCTTTCTGGATGTGAATATGCCTGGGATGGACGGGTTTAGTGCACTAGAGGCAATTGCCGGAGAAGCCCATCCCCACGTAATTTTTGTCACGGCTTCAGAAGCCTATGCCGTCCGGGCTTTTGAAGTCAGCGCCCTCGATTACATTCTGAAACCCTTTGACCGGGAGCGGTTTGAACGGGCCCTCCGCCGCGCCAAGCGGTTCATTCAACAGGAACGGGCTGAAAAACTGGAAGAACGGTTACTGGCACTGCTAGGCGACCTAAATGCCGAAACCAATTATTTGCAACGGGTTGTGGTGAAAAACGACGGGCGGATCCTGTTTATTAAAACCGATGATATTGACTGGGTTGAATCAGAGGGAAATTACGTTCGCATTCATGTTGGAAAAGAGTCCCATTTGCTTCGGGAAACCCTGGGCCGCTTTGAATCGCAACTGAATCCACGGAAGTTTACCCGGATTCATCGCCAGACAATTGTCAATATTGACCGGGTACAGGAACTTCAGGCGCTGTTTCACGGCGACTATCGGGTCATTTTATCAAGTGGTGCAGAAGTGACCATGAGCCGCAGCTTCCGTCGGGAACAGCTTGGAGTGTGAACCCTGAACCCTGAACCCTGAACCCTGTATTATGAGGTTTTCACCACCATCAACTTCGGTTCCGTCATTTCCTCAATGGCGGAACGAAGCCCTTCGCGGCCAAAGCCGGAGTCTTTAATCCCGCCATACGGCATATGGTCAATCCGGAATGTGGGCACGTCTCCCACCATAACTCCGCCAACTTCAAGCACTTCATGGGCCCGAAAGGCTTTTTGCAGGTCTTTTGTAAAAATCCCTGCCTGAAGGCCGTAAGGGCCATCATTCAGTTGGGCGATGGCTTCGTCAAAATCATCGTAGGCTTCAACTGCAACCACCGGGCCGAACACTTCTTCACAATTGACTCGCATCCGAGGGTTTGTACCGGTCAAAACCGTCGGTTCCACCATTGAGCCGGAACGGCTTCCTCCGGTCAGCAGCGAGGCTCCGGCGGCAACCGCTTCCTGAATCCAGGCTGCCACTCGCTCTGCCGCTGCCAAACTGACCAACGGACCGACATCGGTGGTTTCATCCAGTGGATTTCCGGTTTTCAATTGTTTGACTTGGGGCAGAAATCGCTCCAGAAAAGCTTCCCGGGCCGGGCGATGGACCAATATTCTTTGCACCGAAATACAGGTTTGGCCGGAATAGCCAAACCCGCCTTGAACGCAGCGCAGAGCCGCAAAATCCAGGTCACCATCCGAGTGAATGACCACTCCGGCATTACCTCCCAATTCCAGTGCCACTTTTTTCTTCCCGGCTTTGTTTTTAAGCTGCCAGCCGACGGTGGCGCTGCCTGTAAAGGATAGCATTTTGATTCGTTCGTCCGTGACCAGCGCCTGGGCATTTTCCACTGAAGCCGGGATGATTTGGAGCGCACCCTCCGGCAGACCGGCGCTGAGGGCGATTTCCCCCAACAACAACGCCGTCAATGGGGTTTGCGGAGCCGGTTTGACAAGAATGGAATTTCCTGCCGCCAAAGCTGGAGCCACTTTGTGAGCCACCAGATTGAGTGGAAAATTAAAAGGCGTGATGGCTGAAATGGGGCCAATCGGGAATCGGCGAACCAGCCCCATCCGTCCGGTTCCGGTTGGAACGACATCCATGGGGAGAATCTCGCCGCCGATTCGTTTGGCTTCTTCCGCCGCAGTCGTAAAAGTGAAGGTTGACCGTTCAACCTCCTGCCGGGCAGCTTTGAGGGGTTTTCCAGCTTCGGCTGCCAATACCTGGGCAATTTCCTCGGCCCGTTGTTTGATTCCGCTGGCGATTCCATGAAGCAGTTCCGTGCGACGAAATGCCGGCAGGGCTTTCATGTGGGCAAACCCGGACTGTGCTGCCGAAATGGCTTCATCAATCTCACTGGCGGAGGCAAGAAACGTGGTGCCCACGACGGATTGATCGAATGGTGCGCGAATTTCAACCGGCTCAACCGAGGTTCTCCAGGTTTGTTTGACAAGATAGGGAAATGTGTGTGGCATAAAGGTATTGGTTGGGTGCGGTCAATTGGTCAGTAACCGGAACATAATCAAACCTGGGTTTTTGAGCAACCTCGGCCGTGTTTTTAGTCCTGAAATCAAAAAGCGACGCCAACCTTGAGAGGTTTAGCGTCGCTTTTTCATTGCCCTTGGCTATGGTGACGGGTTACTGATTGCCGGATGCTTCGTTGGCCGCCATGCTGGTCAGCAACCGTTCAACCACTTCCTTTTCAACTTTCAAGCGTCCGGCGTCTTTCATCCGTTTCTTAAAGTTGTCAACGTAGGCGTCAAACAAATTGTTGGCACGGGTGGAACGGAGCCGTTCTTCAATGGATTTGGTCTGGCTGGCCAGTTGCGTCAGGTCAGCATCCTTCCGGCTGGTGACTCCTACCACGGCTACGGAAATAAACTTGCTGTCAAAGCTTGAATACAGCGGAACCGGCACCAGTTCGCCCACTTTTAGCTTGGCAGCGCTGGGATAGGCTGCGGCATAGGTTTTGCCGTCCAGGGAAGTGGCAATCGTGGCTTCTTTGGTGTCCAGATATTTAAGGCTCATTTTTTCAGCCGTGGCTTTCAACGCATCGGCCGTTTTGGCTTCCGCAATCAGTTTCACTGCTTGGTCATAAGCCATTTGCAGCATTTTGTCCTTTTTGGCACGTTCTGCTGCTTTGTCTTTGACTTCCTCAAAGATCGGGTCGCCGCCTTTGCGGACATTTTCGGCCAGTTGCGGAATGGCAAAACCACCTCGCACACCCACTTTGGTTCCCACTTCACCTTTTTGTGTCAAAAGACCGGTGGTTTCTTCAAAGGATGGGTTGCTGCCGATTTCGGGCAATTCATCGCCGGGCACAAAGTAGGGCGTTTCCCGAATGACATCTGCCGGGTTCACCACCGAATCTTTGGTGGTCAGCATTTTGGCGACTTCGGCGGCTGTTTTGTTCACATCGCGGGACTTCACCAACAGCTCTTCGGCCTTGTCTGCAATTTCAGAGGCTTTCTTGTAAGACAAGCGATTGCGCACTGAAGCCAACAACCCTTCTTTGGCTTCTTCAAAGGTTTTGGAATTGCGTTCCGTGACTTTGAAAATGAAGTATTGGTTTCCGCGCCGGATCGGTTCACTGACTTCACCAACCTTCATTTTGAAGGCTTCTTCCAGAGCGTCTCCCGACTTGACCGAGCTTCGTTCGACCAAGCCCAGGTCACCACCTTTGGTGGCCGTCGCCGTATCCTGTGAGTTTCCCTGAGCCAGTTTGGCAAAGTCTTCACCCGGTTTGTCGGCACCGTTTCCACGGGCGCGGGAAATCAATTCCAACGCTTTGGTTTTGACGGTGGGCTCGTCTTTTTCCGCCAGCACATTGAGCACGATTTCCTGCACCCGGATATTTTTGATCTGGTTATCAGGATTGTATTCTTTCCGCAGGTCTTCATCGGAAACCGGAATCGTAATCCCGGCTTTTTCCTGATTGACGTAGAGGTACCGGATTTTCCGTTGTTCACCCGTTACGCGGAAGAGTTCCTTGTGGCTGTCAAAATAGGCCCGGATTTCAGCATCAGTGGGCGGGGTCACGGTTTTGAGAAAATCCACGTCGTTGATGATGACAAAACCGAGGTCCAGTTTGGTATTCGAATTTTTGTAATCCTGCTCAATATCCTGAGCGGAAATCTGAATCCCGCCAGTGATGAAGTTTTTCAACTTTTCTTCGGTGATACTGTCACGCAGGGATTTTTCGTATTCGATGACAGTTTGGCCGCTCCGCTCAATTTGCCGGCGGAACTTCTCATACCCAATCCATTTCCCGTCCTGGGTGAACTGTTCCCGGATCCGCTGCCGGACTTCTTCATCGGTTGCGGTCAGGCCCAGTCGTTCGGCTTCGATTTCGACCACTTTTTCCCGAATCAGCGAACGCAGCAGCTCTTTGTCCGTTCCACGGGCACGCAGGTCACGAACCGATTTGGGAAGCTGTGAATCAGGGGAATTCTGACCATACATTTTATACATGGCCAAAAAGCGCTCGATTCCATCTGCATATTCCTTGACGGTGATTACGCGGCCATCAACCGAAGCCACCACTTCAGTGTCGCTCGGTGGTTCGACGACTTTCCCGGTGGCAGTTGCCGAAGCAAACAACGACCGTGCGGGCGTGCCGTAGGCAATGATCATGCCGATTGCCAAAATCACAATAATGCCCAACAAAATGGCATTTTGTGAACGTTTGTACTGTGCCATCAATCGCAACATAACGTACTTGAAAACCTCCGGAGGGCTTGCCCGGATTGAGCGAGGAACCAAGGTCAAGGCACTGGCGGCGCTTGTGTCACAACCATGGGAGACATATACCTAACTGTTTTTATGTCAAGTATTTGTGCTGATTTTGGCATGTGGCTTCAAGTCTTTCGCCGAGTACCTGTCACCTGTCACCAAGCAGTGGCAAGCACAAGAAAAGTAATGCTGTCTGGGAGAAACTGCGAACATTACCCTAATGGCGCAGGATGTGCAATGGCGGATGTGTAAAATCCGTTGGCTGGGGGTTTTAGTGGGAAAAAGAGTTTTCCCCTTTGGACTGTGAGGCGAGGATGGTTCCGACCAAAATCAGAAGCGACCCGGCAATCGTAAAAACGCTTAATGGTTCCTGTAAAACTGTCAATCCCCACAATCCGGCAAAGACGATTTGCAGATACATGATGGCGACTGCCTTACCGGCTTCAATGTGTTTCATGCCACGGGTCAGGAGAATCTGGGCAATTTGGGTCGAAATTCCAATTGCAATCAGGAGCAGCCACTCTTTCCCGTTGGGCCAGAATTCATGAGCCAGGGTTGTCGGAAGGGAGGCCGGGAGCGAAATAAGAGGAAAATAAAAGACAATCACCAGTTCGTGTTCCAACCGGCTCAATTTCCGCACAGTGACATAGGCACAGGCGCTACAGGCCGCTCCAATCAAGGCTAGTCCAACTGCAGACGGAGGCAACGAGGCCGAATATCCGCCAAACAGAAACCCAGGGCGGGTCATCAAGGCCACACCGACCAGACTGAGTCCGATAGAGGCCACCAAACCGGTTCCAAACCGCTCTCCCAGAAAAAAGACCGCCAGCAGGGCCGTCAGGACCGGATTGATGTACTGAATGACGGTTGCTTCGGCCAACGGCAGGTGGGTGAGCGAGTAATAAAAACAGTTCAGCCCCAAAAAACCAAAGAAGCCTCGTAAAAACAATAATTTCCGATGAGTTCCCCAAATTGGAATGCGGGCTTTGAGGAGCATTCCCAAACTGAGCAGAAAGGTAATCAGAACCCGAACCGCGACAATATGCTGGCTGGGCAGCCGTTTTCCGGCCAATTTGACCAGCAGACTCATGATGCTGAAGAAAAAGGCGCTCCCAACCAGTGCCCAGATACCTTTGCCGAGTTTGAGTTTCGCAGGGGGGAAAGACATGAGTGAGGTTTTGAGTTTTGAGTCTTGAATTTGGATTGTGCGCGGTGGACCGGTTTGGTTTTGATTAGAAAATGCGGCTGCGGCACTTTTTCACAAATCACAATCGGTTTTCCATTCGTTATACCGGAACACTCCCTTGAATTCTGCCTAATCAACTTTGAAAGGTTTGTATGTTTCACCAGAAACTATCCCGTCGTCGTCTGCTTTCGCTTCTTGGCGCTGCTGCCTTGGGACCTTCGGTCACTGGCTGTACGGCCCAAACCACAACTGCTCCATATCAAAAAGGAGGTACTGCAATGCCTTTGCCGCCGGCTTCGGCCATCTGTACCCGCCCGATTCCGGGAACTGGTGAAAAACTGCCGGTGATTGGGCTGGGAACCTGGCAAACGTTTGACGTGGGCGGGACCACGGCTGAACGGTCACCGCTCAACGAGGTCTTACAAACCATGACCGGAGCCGGGGCTAAGGTGATTGATTCCTCGCCGATGTATGGTCGTTCGGAGGCCGTTGTAGGAGATTTGACGACTGTCCTCAACCTGCGCAAGCAGGTATTTTTGGCCACCAAAGTCTGGACTCAGGGGGCTGCTCAAGGCATTGCTCAAATGTCAGAATCACTCAGGTTGTTGCAAACTGATTCGGTTGATTTGATGCAAATCCACAATCTGGTTGACTGGCGCACTCATCTCAAAACACTGCGGGAATGGAAAGAACAAAAAAAGATTCGCTACATTGGCATTACTCATTACACCGTTTCAGCCTATTCGGAACTGGAACGCGTGCTTCGAGAGGAGCGGGTTGATTTCGTGCAATTGAATTATTCGGTTTTAACCCGCGAGGCAGAAACCCGTCTGCTCCCGCTGGCCGCTGAAAAAGGAGTTGCCGTGCTCATCAACCGGGCGCTGGAAGGCGGCACCTTATTTGAGCGGGTCCGGGACCGGAAGGTGCCTGCTGAGGCAGCGGAATGGGGCTGTACCAGTTGGGGGCAGGTTTTTTTGAAGTATGTGATTGCCCATCCGGCTGTCACCTGTGTCCTGACCGGCACCGCCAAACCCCATCACATGCGGGACAACCTGGGAGCCGCTTTTGGCCGATTGCCGGATGAATCCGGACGACGCAAAATTCTGGCTTGGATTTCATGAAAAGGGACTGAGGGATGAGGAACAATCCAGGACTGAGGACTGAGGACTGAGTGGTCAAGTATGTTACAGTCGGAAGAGTCCGAAGTTGATTTTTTAAGCAGTATGGTTTTGATTTCATAGCAGGGGACTTGAAAAGCTCAGCCCTCAGCCCTTAAAGAATATGGTTCAAACAGCTCGCAAACGCGGCGCAGAAGTCGGCAGCGGCTTTCAGGAAGCGCTCAACCGTACCAATGAAGCCTATGAAAAAGCCGGCATTGCCTGTATCACCCGCAAGGCCATTCCCGGAAAATACATCATGCCGAAAGAAACCAAACGGCGTGGGTTGACCCTGCCCAATGTCGAAGCACTGGCCGGATTCCAAACCGGTGCGCGGGTGCGTTCGGATGATTTGCAAAGCCTGCTCAAAACCAATCGGAGCGACCCCAGGGCGTTTGTTCCCGAATCACGGGGCGAACCGGATTATGGCGGTTGTCTGGCTCCCCAAGGCCGGGCTATTTATTACGACGCCAAAAGCACCAGCCGTGAACAGCTTGATTTTGACAACCTGCACCCGCATCAGGTCGCCTATCTGGAACGGACGGCAGCGGTCGGGGCTGTGGCCGGGTTTCTGGTTGAGTTTGCCGCTCATAACCGGGTTTATTTTTTGCCGATTCAGGTACTGGTCCGGTTCCGGGCGATAACCACTCGAAAGAGTATTCCCTATCGGTTTTTTGAAGCCCATTTAATTCCGGTCAAACCAGGGAAAGGGCTGCTCATTCATGACTACTTACAGGCGATTCGAGAACAGGAAACCAAATACGGAACTGATTTTGCCGGGTTGCCTATGAACGCAGTTTCGTAAAAACCAGTTATCGAAGGGGTTTTTCAACGACACTTTTCGTTTTGACGAACCAGCCTTCAGTTGTTTAGACTCCCAGGATTCCCCAAACACCCAAAACATCCAAAACGAACAGGATTCCCAAAATTACTTATGATTGTCGGCATTAGCGGCGGCTCCGGGTCGGGTAAGACTACCGTAGCCCGCAAAATCATTGAATCAGTCGGCCCTGATGAGGTCGTTTTTCTCCAACAGGATGCCTATTACCGAAACCTGGGTGACATGCCGCTAGAGTTGCGGCACAAGGTGAATTTTGACCACCCTGACGCCTTTGATACGGACTTGCTGCTCAATCACATCGAAGCCCTTAAAGAAGGCGAGAGTATTGAACAGCCGGTGTATGACTATGTGACACATTCCCGCAAGACCGAGGTGATTCACGTGGAGCCGCGCCCGGTGATAATCCTCGAAGGGATTCTGCTTTTGGCCAGTCCGCAACTGCGGGCGCTGATGAATCTGAAAATTTTTGTGGATACAGATGCGGATTTACGGTTCATTCGCCGGCTTGACCGGGATGTCCATCAGCGGGGCAGAACGGTGGCTTCCATCATTTCCCAATATCTAACCACGGTGCGGCCCATGCATCTGCAATTTATCGAGCCTTCCAAACGGTACGCCGATGTGATTATTCCGGAGGGTGGCAGCAATCTGGTTGGCATTGACCTGATTACCGAAAAAATCAAAGCCATTCTGGCACGAGTTGGCTAAAACAGGGTTCAGGGTTCAGGGTTCAGGGTTCAGGGTTCAGGGTTCAGGGTTCAGGGTTTCGAAAACCGGAACCTGAAGTATTGAATCAGGTTTCAATTCTCAATTCTCAATTCAACAACTCTGAACCCTGAATTATTTTGAATATGGAAAGTTATTGAGAATGGTAAAGGCCCGATAGACCTGTTCGGCCAAAAGCACCCGCGCCATTTCATGCGTAAAGGTCAGTTTGGACAGTGACCACTGCCAATCGGCCCGGCGTTTAACCGATTCGGCCACGCCGGAATGTCCTCCCACCACAAAGCAAAGGGTTTTGGTGCCTGAGTCCTGCCGGCGGCGAATCCGCTCGGCCAACTCTTCGGAACTGACCATTTCCCCGGTTACTTCGAGCAATATCACGAAAGCGTCTTCAGGGATGGCGGCGAGCAGGGAGGTTGCCTCAAATTCCTGTGCCCGGCGGGTATCGTTGGCGAGTGACCCGGAGGATTCCCGGACCGTGGTTTCCTCCAGGCGAACAAACCGCCCCAGCCGTCCCTGATATTCCTCGGCCAGGGCGGCGTATTCTTTGGCTTTCATTTTTCCAACTGAAACAAAACGGATGCGCATAAGGAGGAGAACCGAGAATTGAGAATTGAGAATTACACCTGAATCAAAAACTTCAATTTTTCCAGCATTCGAAACCCCTGAATCCTGAATCCTGAATCCTGAATCCTGAATCCTGAATCCTGAATCCTGAACCCTGAACCCTGAACCCTGAACCCTGAACCCTGAACCCTGAACCCTGAACCCTGAACCCTGAACCCTGAACCCTGAACCCTGAACCCTGAACCCTGAACCCTGAACCCTGAACCCTGAACC
>JAIBAN010000067.1 GCA_019695185.1 Blastocatellia bacterium
CTTCCCCGACCAGATAGAGCGACCCGGCCACGACAGTCAAACCATCAGGAGGCGTCAGATTCCGGGCTTTTACCAGCGCCCCAGCGAAATCAGCTGCCGAGTGAACCTGCGGTGAAGGCCAGATTTGGGAAGCAACGGCGGCCAGTTCTGAAACGCTTTGCGAACGTGGGTTCCCGGCAATCGGACATACCACGACCTGTGACACCAGGGGAAAAAGCAGAGCCAACAGTTCCGCCGCCGGTTTGTCTTTGACCGCCGCAAAAATCAGCGTCACGGGCTGCCGGTTCATTGCTTTGAGGCATTCCGCCAGAGACTCAACTCCAGCGGGGTTATGCGCCCCGTCAATCAGGAGCGGCGGAGTTCCTGCAATCCAATGGGTGCGCCCCTGCCAGCGGGTTTGCTCCAGGCCCTGGCGGATGTGGGTTTCGGTTGTTTCACCAGCAGGCAGCAGATGACGGGCGGCGGCTACGGCCAGGGCAGCGTTTTGCGCCTGGACAGCACTGCGAAACGGCAAACGAGTTGTTTTCCCGCCAAGCTCAACCAGAATTTCCCCGCTTTCACTTCGACTGCAAACCTTCAAAGGTTCGACCCAGGTGCAGCGGGCTCCAAGCCGTTCCACCCGTTTGGTCAGTGCTTCGGCGGCTGCGGCTGGCTGGGTTCCGGCTATCAAAGCCAGCCCATCGGGCTTGATGATACCGGCTTTTTCCCCGGCGATTTCGGCTAGTGTATTGCCTAAATACTCCTGATGGTCAAAGTCAATGTTGGTGATGATGGAAATTTTGGGGTTCACCACGTTGGTGGCATCCAGGCGGCCTCCCAGACCGACTTCCAACACCAGGATGTCAGCCTGCTGTTGTTGGAAATGGCAAAAGGCTGCTGCCGTCACATGTTCAAAGAAGGAAGGCCGTCCCGGCAAATCCCCGCTGGCCAATAACCGCTCAATTGTCGCGTGAACAACGCTTACAGTTTCGGCAAACTCCGCTGCCGGAATCAATTCACCGTTGATTTGAATGCGTTCTTCAATTTTGAGCAAATGCGGCGATGTATACAAACCAACCTTCAAGCCTCCCTGCTGCAAAATGCCGGCGAGCATGGCACAGGTCGAACCTTTTCCGTTGGTCCCAGCCACCAGCACCGAAGGAATGGCCTGATGAGGGCTTCCCAACTCGTGCAAAAGCCGTTCCATCCGGTCCAGGCCCAGTTTCATGGCGAGAACTTCATTTCCCAGCCCATACAAATAGGAAAGTGTTTCCTGATAGTTCATTGGTTTTCCGGTAACGATTTTTGATTTTTATCACTTACGTTGAGAGAAGCAATTTTTCAGTTTGGCAGCAAATGAAGCATTTGCCTAATCAGAAAGTGAGTTCAGCATGTTGCGGTTCAACTATCCTGCCTCTTTTATTTTAAGCCTGATTGGAGCCTTTCTTTTGTGCTCCGGACCCGGCTTGTTGGTATTCAAGCCGGCCCAGGCGCTGACAGGCAATCCAGGGTTCCAGGGTTCCCTTCGGGCAATTCAGCCTGAAACCTCCGGCACATGGCGGCGGAGTGGCCCGGAAGGAGGGACTGTGGGGGTGGTGGCGTTCCATCCAACGAATCCATCCATAATTTTCGCTGGTGGGAGGGGAGGGCTTTTTCGAAGTACCGATGGGGGAGCTACCTGGACCGAGTCGGATGCAGGGATGACCAACTTTGCGGTAAATACGCTTGCCTTCACTCCTTCCAATCCACAGATTATGTATGCGGGGACGGTTTTTGACATCGCTCAACCACAGGTTTTCAAAAGCTTGGACGGAGGTATTACCTGGGTAGCAGCCAGTCAAGGGTTTACTTTTGGTAACTGTGAAAACCTGGTAGTTCATCCTCAAAATCCGAACATTCTTTATGTGGTTGGAGGTCAAAGAGTTTATAAAAGCACGGATGGGGCAGCAAACTGGAACGTCACACCATTACAAATGTCTGTTTCAACATCCCTGAACGCCAGTCTGGTGATTGATCCTTTGACCCCTGAGACTCTCTATGTTACCTGCCATGATCAGGGGGTCTACAAAAGTGTTAATGGCGGCGCAACATGGGCCAACTCCGGTACCGGCCTGACTGCGACCTTATACGGGGCATTAGCAATTGACCCTGTAAATCCAGCCACTTTGTATCTTGGGTATTATTATGGTGGAGTTGCCAAAAGCACCAATGGCGGTTTGACTTGGTCTCAGACGGGATTGGGAGCAGGGGGCATTACAGACTTGATGGTGGACCCCCAAAGCCCCAACCGGGTATATGCAGCCACCTTTAACTCCGGGCTGATGAAAACTGAAAATGGTGGCACCAGTTGGATTCCGCTCAATAACGGCCTCCCCTCAAATGCAATTTCCACCTGTGCACTTTTCCCAGGAAACCCTTCACAGTTAGCGCTTGGCACTTCAGGCTACGGGTTTTACAAATCCGTTAATTCAGGCAATAGTTGGGCGGTTGCCAATCAGGGACTGTTTCTTCCTCAGGTTCAGGCCATGGCGGTTGACCCTACCACCCCCAACATTGTTTACCTTGGAATTTACAAGGGTGCACCTGGAGCTGGGGGAGTAGCCAAAAGCACAGATGGTGGTCAAAGTTGGGCAACCCTCACGCTTCCTGGGCGGTATAACATTTTCTCACTGGCGATACATCCCACTAATCCCAATCTCATTTTGGCAGGGGGGGAAATTACCTACCGGTCCACCGATGGAGGAGCTTCCTGGGCGCAGGATTTGTCCCATCTCAATTATTCCGTTTCCGGATTTGCTTTTGCCAAGTCGGCACCGGATGTGGTGTTTGCGACCATTCCACAAGTCGGTATCCTGAAAAGCACCAATGCTGGCGCGACCTGGACCACAGCTAATACGGGGCTGCCAGCCCAGAAACTGGTGGATGGAATTGCCATTGATCCGCATGACGCCAACCGTGTTTTTGTCGGAACTTACGATGGAAAAATGTTCAGGTCCACTGATGGAGGAGCCAATTGGAACCTGCTGGCAAGCTTCCCTTCCGCTTCACTACCAGCAGGTATTCTGGTTGACCCTCGTCAACCGGAAACCCTTTTCATCGGTTTTCGCAATAATGGAATCTATAAAAGCATTAATGGGGGAGCCTCCTGGTCCTGGGTCAGCGCAGCCGCTTTCACTTACACCAACAGCCTGACGTTTGCCCCAGACAATCCTGACGTGATTTATGAAACCGCTGGGACTCAGGTCTTCCGAAGTCTGAATGGAGGACTTAACTGGACTTTATTGCCCATTGCAGGATTGAGCATTTACTACGCCAAAACAATTGTGGCAACACCAAACCAGCAGGTGTTTGTGGGCGGTAACGGCGGTTTCTTTGCTTTGAATGACCAAGTATGCCCAACTGTCACACGATTCTATCCTGTTTCTTCCGAACCTGGCAAAACCCTGACCATTACCGGCACGAATTTTGTCCCCGGCACGCAGGTCTTTTTTGGCGGGCCGCGCCTCATTCCGGCAGCCAGTGTGACAGTGGACAGTGCCACCCAGATACGGGTGGTTGTGCCTCCAACTTCTGGTGACGCCGGTAACGTGAATGGTTATCTGACCATTCGGGTCGCAGGCTGCTCAGATGTGACGACAGAAACCTTGCCCATTAACATATCCAACCCGGCGGATCCGAATTCGACCTTTCCCCGCTTTGTTCTGTGGGGGGACCCCACGCTTGATGGAAGGCTTTACAATGCCAATGATGTGGCGTTGACTCGAGGATTTGTGTTGTTACAGGCAACGCCCACCCCTGACCAAATGCTGGCGGCGGATGTGGTTCCTGGCAATGGCAACGGAAGTCGCGGAAATGGGGTTCTGACTTCCACCGATTTTGCCTTTTTGCGGGCACATTCCTTCGGTCAGATTAACGAACCGTAGAGTACAGCCCCAGGTTGTCCTCCTGCCCCAACCGGTTGCATTCCCCTTGAAACCTGCACAGTACAACTTTTGTAGAGGTCAAAATAGGTCGCTGCGTGTCAACCACCTAGTTGACCTTTACATGCAAAGTACAATTTTCGACCAGTTTTTCTTGTGAAAAGTTGAAAAATCAGTCGTTCTTTTTGAAGTAAGGTTTTGGCATGCGGTTTGTACCGGATTATTCCTCCACGAGAAAGTACCAAACGATGCGTCTTTTCAAATATCCTGCCCATACCCTCTTTTCATTGACGTTGATTTGTTTCGGAATCCTCGGATTTTCAACTTTCATACTCCCACCAACCCAAGCCCAAAACGGCCAGCAATTAACCATTCAACCGGACATCACCGGCACCTGGCGACGGGGTGGCCCCGATGGCGGAACCCTAAGAGCATTGGCCGTGCATCCGACCAATCCAGCCATCATGTTTGCCGGTGGGATTGGAGGCCTCTTTCGCAGCACAGATAGTGGAGCCCATTGGGTTGAATGCACGACCGGATTAAGTAGTTTCTTTATTCGGACCATTGCCATCACCCCCTCCAACCCTTCGGTCATGTATCTTGGGACTGCATCTGACCGCCCTGGCGGTTTCAACCTGTATAAAAGCGTAAATGGAGGCGATTCCTGGGTGCCGGCAACCACCGGACTAGGGTTCGGCTCGGCTGAAAGCCTGGTTATCAACCCACAAAATCCAAATAACCTCTACCTGATTTTGGGAGGAACTGTTTATCAAAGCACTGATGCAGCGGCAAGCTGGGTCTTGAGTAATGGCGGACTACCCGATTTTGCAGCCCGCGACCAGATTGTGCTGGCCCCCACCAATCCCCAGACTCTCTATGTGACCTGTGGCACTCTGGGTGTCTATCAAAGCCTGAATGGTGGTACCACCTGGACCCCGGTCAATAACGGGCTTCCCACCGGGGTCACCCGTTCACTTGCCATTGACCCACAAACACCAGGAACCCTGTATGTTGGTTATTTCAGCCAAGGGCTTTACAAAACGGTGAATGGAGGTGGCAACTGGGTTCAATTGAGTCTGCCGGAAGGGGCGGTTTTCAATCTTCAAGTCACCCCCGGCAACCACAATCAGGTTTATGCCGGAACCGACTTTGGGGTTTATCAAAGTAACGATGCCGGAATCACCTGGATCCAACTTACCGGAGGGTTACCACAAATCCTGTTTCCAGCCCTGGCATTGGCTCCTTCAAGCCAGGAACAAGTGCTTGCAGGCTCGGAAAACGGTGGACTGTTCCGCACCACCAATGCCGGAGCGAGCTGGACGGCTATCAACACCGGTTTGTTCCTCACGGATGGGCAGGCAGTAGCGCTGGATCCAAGCAACCCCAACATACTGTATGCCGGCCTCCAGGATGGTGTGAACAGCGGTTTAGTCAAAAGCACGGATGGAGCACGAACCTGGGCCCGACTCAATACCGGACAACCGAGCAATATTTTTTCTCTTGCCGTTCATCCGACCAATCCCAATCTGGTTTTGGCTGGCGGGTCACCGGGTTTCCGTTCCACCAACGGAGGTACCTCCTGGAGCATCCTCACCGGCCTCCCCAACAATTTGGTTTCAACCCTTGCTTTTGCCCGCTCAAATCCCAATCTGGCGTATGCCACTGTTCCTCAATTCGGCGTTTATCAAAGCACAGATGCCGGAGCCAGTTGGACACCAAGAAATTCCGGGCTGACGGACCTTTTGATTGATGCTATTGGGGTTGACCCAACCAATCCCAATCGTGTTTTTGCCGCCAGTGGGGGCGGGAAAATTTATGGAAGCACCGATGGAGGAGGAAACTGGTCCCTGCTTCATCCCGGTTTACCCGGAGCCGGCACGGGTTCAGGATTTCTGGTTGACCCATACGAACTCAACACCTTGTACGCCGGATTCCGGAATGGCGGAATTTATAAAAGTACCGACGGTGGAGCCACATGGGTCAATACAAACAATGGCGTTCCAGCCAATGTCTTTGGTTTGTCACTTGCCCCTGCCAGTCCGGGAACGCTCTTTGTCACAAACTCCTACGGCGTCTTTCGGAGCACCGACCGTGGGCTGTCCTGGATTTATCTGACCACCGGAGGGCTCAATTCCGGCAATCTCACTGAAATTGCCGTCACTCCACAGGCAACCTCTCTTTACGTGGCAGGCAGAGGTGGCGTTTTTGCTCTGGATAACGATACCTGCCCGACAGTCACACAGTTTTATCCAATTGCTACCGTTCCTGGTAAAACCATTACCATCACCGGGACGAACTTCGTTCCCGGCACACAGGTCTTTTTTGGCGGTCCGCGTCTCATTCCGGCAGCCAGTGTCACAGTTGATAGCACTACCCAAATACGGGTGGTGGTGCCGCCTTCTGGGACTGGAGCCGGTAACATCAACGGCTATTTGACGATTCGGGCGGCGGGCTGTCCGGATGTGACAACGGAAAGCCTCCCGGTGAATGTCGCCAATCCAGGTGACCCAAGTTCAACGTTTCCCCGGTTTGTACTGCTCGGGGACACTTCGATGGATGGCAAAAACTACAATACCAATGATTTGGCACTGGAACGGGCGTTTCTTCAGTTCCAGGTGATTCCCACGGCTGACCAAAAGCTGGCAGGAGATGTCCTTCCGGTTAATTCAAATGGAAGCCGGGGGAATGGTTCTTTAACCACAACGGATTTCACTTTTATGCGAGCTGAAGCTTTTGGACAATTCCCTCCGGATTAACATATCTGCCCACAGGCTCTTTGAAGTGGGCCGACAAGGCCGTTCCTTTGGTTAAAGTGTTCCAACTTTCCTTTGTGATTTTTGAAAAAACTGTTGACAGATCCAAGTTCGATGTCTATATTGCGGGTTCTTTCACAAGACGGGCGATTAGCTCAGCGGTAGAGCATCGGTCTTACAAACCGGGGGCCACTGGTTCAAGTCCAGTATCGCCCACCACAATCTACCGTAAACTCTTGTGAGCAACAGTTCTTTGTGGAGTCGTAGTTCAGTTGGTTAGAACGCCGGCCTGTCACGTCGGAGGTCGCGGGTTCGAGTCCCGTCGGCTCCGCCACAAAGCGAAAACAAAAGCCATCTTCAGCAATGAAGGTGGCTTTTGTTTTTTCACTCGATTTTTCTCTCCCGGTTTGTTTTTTCGGACAGCCGGAAAATCCCTGCCAATCACCAGCCTGACTTTCCGCGTTTATCAACAAGAGCGACTTCCTTAACCTTCCAGGAATGGGTCAGGCCCTTTGGAAGCGCTGAAAATCTGCAAGCTCAAAAACAGACTTTGTTGACCTATGCGTAATTTTGGCAGCCTTCTTTTCGTGTTCTGTCTTTGGTTCAGTTTTATTCTTTTGTTTCAGCCTTCGACGGCTGATTCTCATACAACTTCAATCCGGCGGGTTGCTGGAGGACTTCCCCTCACGCTTCAAAACAGTGCAATTTGCCTCCGCCAGCGTCCTGTCCCACCCAAGTTAGAACATCTGACAGTGGTGCTGACACCTAGGAATGTTGAGGAACTGGCGCAGTTGTTGCGAGAGCAGGCTGACCCGACTTCCCCTCAGTTTCACCAATGGCTCACGGCAGAGGAGTTTGGCCGCCGGTTTGGCCGCACCCCGGACGAATACCAGGAAATTCAGCAATGGCTGACGGATGCCGGGCTCGAGGTGGTGCAAACGTGGCCCAACGCACTCCAAATTACCGTCACAGGTGAGCGCTCCCTGGTGGAGCAGGCATTCCAGGTCACACTTCAGCAATACCAAATCGGAACTGAAACCGGGTACGCGCCGGACCAAGACCCTTCGGTTCCGGAACGGCTTGCTCCCTGGGTGACCGGGATTGTCGGGTTGCATAGTTTTTCCCCATTTCACCCCACCCTTTCCCTCTCTCAGCCGGGAACACAGCAGGAACCCAATTTTAACAGCCTCCGCCCCGACGAAGTGGTTCGTCGCTATAATGCGCAAGGACTTTTGGCAGCAGGAAGCAACGGAACCAACCGGACAATTGCCATTGTGGCTCGTTCCGACTTTGACCTAGCTGACCAAAAAGCGTTCCAAACCCGGTTTGGGCTTCCGCTGAAAAGCGCCGTTAAGATATTTCCGTTTGGTCTCCAACCGGTGCGAAACGGGGTTGAAGAAGCTGAAGTCGCCTTGGATTGTCAATGGGCTGGAGCCATTGCCCGCGATGCGGAGATTCAGGTTGTGATTGCGCCTGACATCAATCTCTCGCTTCAAGCCATTGTCAATCATCCCAATAAAGCTGCCATCATCAGCATCAGCTATGCCGGTTGCGAACGTGGCTTCAGTGAAGCTGAAACCAATCTGCTGAAATCGTTGTTTGAACAGGCAGCGACACAGGGACAGTCAGTTTTTGTGGCTGCCGGAAACGACGGGATTTCCGGCTGTTTTCCGGTTGACGGCTCAAAAACCCCTTCGGTCAATTTGCTGGCAGCTTCGCCTTTTGTCACCGGAGTCGGCGGGACTGACCTTGAAATTCAGCGCAATCAGGAAGGAATGGTAACCGGATTTGGCAATGAGACGACTTGGGGCCGGAGCGGTGGTGGCACCAGCACAGTTTTTTCCAGACCGGAATTCCAGACAGGTCTGGGCGGTAACACTCCGTTTCGTCAGGTTCCGGATGTTGCCCTGCTGGCCGGAAGCCCTGGGTACACCTTTGTTTTTCACGGAGACTTGAGTGCCGCCAGCGGGACCAGTTTTGCGGCTCCCTGTTGGGCCGGTTTTTGCGCTCTGTTGCTCGAAGCCCAAAACGTGAGTCGGTTGGGCTGCCTCAATCCGGAACTCTATCGCCTTGGCAGGAATCAGGCAGCCAATGGTCCCAAGGTTTTTTTCGATATCACCAGCGGAACCAATGGGAATCCGGAGGTGTCAGGGGAAACTGCCGGTCCCGGATACGATGCGGTTACCGGCTGGGGTGCATTGGATGCCCACCTTCTGGTGCAACAGTTTATCCCGCCGCAAACGGTTGATACGGGCCCTCCCACAGTCTCGTTGTTGGCACCGCAGGGGGGAGAACTGGTTTCCGGGCAGGAGTACCTTATTTCGTGGGAATCAAAAGACGATGGGAAAATTACCCGGCATGACATCACGCTTTCCCTGAATGAAGGAACTTCCTTCCCGGTGTCCATTGCCACCGGACTTTCCGGCAGCGCCACCGGGTTTTTATGGAAAGTGCCATTGGAACTTCCCTTTTCCAACAAAGCGCGAGTGGCAGTGACCGCCACTGATTCAGGCTTCCATTCAACGATGGCTGTTTCCCGCTCCAATATTTCCATTGTGGCCCAGGACACCACCCCTCCGCAGGCAGCCTTTCTCACTCCGGCCAACGGGGATAAATTCATTTCAAAGTCCCTGGTGACCATCCGCTGGCGGGCAACCGACAATGTGCAGGTTGATAACCAGGAGATTCGGTTTTCCCTCGATGGTGGGAAAACCACCTATCAGACAGTCCTCATATTGAACAATCGACTGCCTGCCCCTGACTCCCTTTTTTCTTTCGATTATTTTTTTCCAGCCAAGATTACCACCACCAGAGCGCGGTTTACGTTGGTGGTACGTGACCGCAGCCTCAACGAAACCACACTGTTGGGGCCGGAATTTTCCATCACAAATGAATCCGAGGATAATGTCTTTCCTGTGGCGCAAATCCAGTCACCTGCGGGCGGAGAAAAGTTTCCTTTGGGTGGTACCATCACCATCAACTGGAAATCTTCAGACGAAACCAAACTCTATCAGCACTATGTGTATGCCAAAGGCAGGGATTTTTTTGATTTTGTGGGACGGATTTCTGGTGATGCCCAATCAGTTGTGTGGAAAATTCCGAAACTGAATACTCCAATTTCCCAGGTGGTGCTTCAATTAGTTGTGCTTGATACCAGCAACAACCTGAAAATGGTGACATCACAGCCATTCTCCTTGGTTCTGGATTCGACTGCGCCAAAAGTTCAGGTCACCACACCCAACGGTGGGGAAAGAGCCAAGGCTGGAAAACCGCTTTCCATCCAATGGAGCGCCAGCGACGACCTTGGGTTGGCACAGCACGACATCTGGCTTTCAACCGATGGCGGCCTGTCGTTTCGCATTCCGCTGGCACTTGGCTTGACCGGTTCGGCAACGTCGGCTACGGTGCCGCTGCCAACCAGCGTTGGAAAAACAAAAACAGCCCGCATTCGGGTGATTGTGACCGACCAGGCGGGTAATCAGGCTGCCGACGAAAGTGACTCGAATTTTCAGGTTAAGCCTGCCAAGCCGTAACCAGACAAGCCTTTACACCAACCGGGATGGAACTGACGATTCTCTTTTTGGCTTTTGGACTGGCGATGGATGCCGTCGCCGTTTCAATTTCCTGTGCCATCTCTCATAAACAGGATTCCTGGCGTGAAATCGCCACCCTGCCCTTTGCCTTTGGTACCTTCCAAGCCCTGATGCCGCTCTTGGGCTGGCTGCTGGGGCTTGGGTTTCGGGATTTTCTGAGCACTTTTGCCCATTGGATTGCCTTTCTCATGCTGGTCTTGATTGGCGGCAAAATGATTAAGGAATCGCGTGAGACGGAATCCGACCCGGAGTCTGAGAAAAAAAGCCTGAGCCTGCCGATGGTCCTTTCCCTGGCCGTGGCCACCAGCCTTGATGCTATGGTGGTCGGGCTCAGTTTTTCATTTCTCAAGGTTCCGATTCTGTTCCCAGCCCTGGTGATTGGAATAATTACATTTGTCCTCTCGCTGGGAGGCGTTTATATTGGCAAAACGTTCGGGAAGCATTTTGAACAACAGGCCGAACTGCTGGGCGGGCTCATTCTCATCGCCATCGGCCTCAAAATTCTGATTTTTCATTGATTCAGGGTTCAGGGTTCAGGGTCTTTTTAATTGAGAATTGAGAATTGAAATCCAACTCACACCTCGATTTTACCGGCATTCGAAAACCCTAAACCCTAGCCCCTAGACCCTAGACCCCAAACCCTGAACCCTTTTATGTACCGACCACGGGTCAAAATCTGTTGTATCAGCTCGATTGCAGAGGCACGGCTGGCCATCCGTTACGGGGCTTCCGCGCTGGGACTGGTGTCAGCCATGCCCAGCGGTCCGGGGGTGATTTCCGAAGACCTGATTACGGAAATCGCAGCGTTGGTGCCGCCCGGCGTGGCTTCCTTTTTGTTGACGAGTTTGCAGGATGCCGATTCCATTATTGCCCAGCAACGGCGCTGCCGGGCCAATACCATTCAACTTTGCGACCGGTTGGAAACGGGTTCCTATGCCGACCTGCGCCGGGCACTGCCGGGAATTTCCCTGGTGCAGGTCATTCACGTCACCGGAACGGAATCAATCACCGAGGCACGTGAGGTGGCTTCGCAAGTGGATGGCATTCTGCTTGATTCGGGCAATCAGTCGCTGGCCGTCAAGGAATTGGGCGGAACAGGCAGGACGCATGACTGGTCCCTCAGCCGGGCCATTCGGGAACAGATTGGCAAGCCGCTTTTTCTGGCCGGCGGGCTTCGCCCGGAAAACGTGCGCCATGCGGTTGAAACCGTCACGCCCTTCGGGCTTGATTTATGCAGCGGTGTTCGGACTGACGGGCACTTGGATGAAGCCAAACTGGCCCGCTTTTTCGCTGCTTTGTAACTTTTCTAAAATTAGGAATGGGAAATTTACCTATGGGGTTCTCTCATCTTGACGAAGCAGGCCGCATCAAAATGGTGGATGTGAGCGCCAAGGAAGTCACCGACCGGACCGCCGTTGCCTCTGGGCGGGTGCGGATGGCACCAGCCACCATTACTGCCATCCGGGAACACCGCACTCCCAAAGGCGACCCGCTGGAAGCCGCCCGACTGGCTGGAATTATGGCCGCCAAACAAACCGACCGGCTGATTCCACTCTGTCACAGTCTGCCACTTTCACATGTGGATGTGACCATTTCCCTCGAAGACGACGCAGCCGTGATTTCCGCCACCGCCCGCACGGCAGCCCGGACCGGGGTCGAAATGGAAGCCCTGACCGCCGTTTCCGTCGCAGCCCTGACTTTGTATGACATGTGTAAAGCAGTGGACAAACACATGGTCATCACCGACATTGTGCTGAAGGCAAAAACCGGGGGAAAGTCGCAGAATTGAGAATTGAGAATAGGAAAGGGATAATTTCTAATTTCAGATGGAAATGGATAGGTTTCAAAGCACAGAACGCTCAATTCTCAATTCTCAATTCTCAATTCTCAATTCTCAATTCGGAACACTGTGGCCGTCAAAAAACTCCCCAATCCACACATGCGAACCTTGGAAACCGCTCTTTCCAGTGTTTACGGCTGGGCGGCCAATCCTGCGCTCAAACAGGTATTGCAGAACGTGGTTTCGAATAAATCCCAACGACTGGGGCTGGATGAGTTCACTTACTGTCGGATGGCGGCCAAATCCCGCGGTGAATTGCATTCAGTCGCCGAGGAAATTGCGCTGGGCGAAACCTCGTTCTTTCGGGAACCGGAGCAATACCGGGCCTTGCGGGCAATGGTTCTGCCTGAACTCCTGGAACGGCACAACCAGGACCACAAACTCAAAATCTGGAGCGCCGGGTGTTCTTCAGGTGAAGAACCCTTTTCCCTGGCGATTCTGCTGGAAGAATTGATACCTGCAAACGAGACTTGGCGGGTAGAGATTCTGGCGGTTGATTTACGGAGCCGGGCGTTGCTGGAGGCCAGTCAGGGCCGTTACCATCCGGCCCAACTGCAACATTTGGCCAGTCCGGTCCGGGAAAAATTTTTCCTGGGTCACCATGGATTGGATGGAACTCAGGTGGAACTGGACCGGCGGGTGCGACGCAATGTCAAATTCCGCCATGCCAACCTCTATGACCCGCAACTCTGGCAGCACCTGCCCGGACTTTTCGATTTGATTGTGTGCAGCAATGTGCTCATGCACATGCACCATACGGCCATGCAACAAACGCTCAACCGGATTGTGCAGGCACTGGTGCCCGGCGGCTATTTAATGGTTGGAGTGGCTGAAACCGGGCTTTTTTCCCATTCCAAACTGAAAGCCGCCCGTTCGCTCCCATCCGGATTTTTTGTCAAACCCGAATAGCATCGAAACAACCATCTTCTTTCAACTGCCGCCTGAAGGAGGAACTCCAAACCGCCGCCTGAAGGCGGTACTCTGAACGGGGCACACCCATTTCAGTCACCGTTGTAGTAGCTGTAGAGTTTGAACCTCCCCCCACAATCCACAATCGGCCCGCATAAATCCCTGACTTCCTCCAGCTTTCCCTGCTCATCTTTGAGCGTCACCCGTGGCTGCATCAAAACCCGGAAGGTGTCATACACAATCGGCTTTTCCTTGAACTCGATTTTGACCAGCGTAAATTTTTTCCCGCCGTACTTACGCAACACGGTTTCCCGCTTGATATTGCTCCGGATTTCATCATGGTCCCAGGCCCAATCGCAGGCCACGTTGGGAGTTTTGCTAGCCGGGAACTCAGGCCAGAGTTCAGTGCAAAATTCATCGTGGTTGATGACCAGTTTTTTCAGGGTCGGCCCGTCATGGGCAGCCACTGCTTTGAGAATTTCCTCAATCAGTGGTTCCAAACCGGGTTGTAAATGTGCCACCCGCCGCTTGTTTTTGGAGCCGGGGGGAAGCATCGCCTGCTGCTGGAAATCAGCCAGTGAAAACAGTTGCGGTTTTGGTTCAGCGGGAGAGGGGGCAGAAGTCGGTTCGCTGACGACGGAAACCAGCGGGCGGGCGGGTTCAGAACCTGCACAGCCGGATAGGGTCAAAATGGTTCCCAGCATGACCAAACCCAGGATTGTCTGTTTGATGTTTATGAATGACATTCTTTCAATCTGGAACAGCCAATGGTGAACAGCCGGTTGCGACCGCTCACCATTGGTATTTTCCCGCCCCGGTGATGCCTGCGAGGCAACCGGGTTTGTTTTAGGTCGCTGGCGCTTTTTTGTAAGCGCGAAGTTATTTCCGAACGTAGGAAACCCAGCCTTTGGTCCAGTCGTCGGCTTCGTTCGGACCAATACCGCCGAGGAACGTCGTCCGTTCAAAGAAGCTGTCTCCGGTTGGCGGGGCCTGTACGTTGGCAGCCACCAGAGCCGGCGAGCCTGTCTTCGGGCGGAAGTTCGGAGCCGTCAGACTCATGTTAGTCAACATTGGGTCGGCCTGCGCCACGCTCTTGAAATTGGACGACATATCGGTCGCGGCTGAACCATCGTTGCGTTGGAATTGGGCAAAACCGCCCTTGTTGCTAAAGACCACGCCGCCTTCGAGTTTGAGCGCGCCGTTGCTCAACTGGTTGATGGTGGCGTCGTCCCGGACCCGGATGCCCGCCCCTTTGAAATTGCTCACGACAAAGTTCCGGATGGTGGCCGCCGTTCCGCGCCGCAGGAGCATTCCGAGCGTGGTGCTGCCCACCTGGGCATTCTGGTCGCCAATCAGTGTCAGATTGTAAAGCGTCGGGTTCGAACGCGGCAGCAGTTCATTGTTTTCCTCGTTATTGTCGGCTTCAATCCCGTTATCCGATTCCACACTGCCATCCTGCATGGCCAACACAAACTGGGCTTTGCCGGAATAGCCAAAGGTCCAGTCAAACGCATCATCCATTCCGCCAAACAGGACGATATGCTTGACGTTTACCGTGCCGCCGAAAAATTCCATGGTGTCGTCGGCGGATTCGGTTGACTGCACGTAATCCACCACGGTTTTGTTGCCCACTCCCTGGAAGGCAATCCCATTCAGCTCGTTGGTCGGGGTGATACGATTGCCGGAAAATTCCACTCGCACGTATTGCAGAATGCCACTGTCGTCTGCCGGATTGGTGCCGCCGTATTTGCCTGTGTTCCCTTCACCGTCGGCCTGACCGCCCGGCACGTTGATGGGGGCAAAACCATTGATAATCAGGCCGCCCCAGTCGGCTCGCTTGCGGTTGCCCGCATCTTGGGCGCTGGTAAACACAATCGGCTTTGTCGCCTTGCCTTGGGCGTCAATTTTGGCACCCCGGTCAATCACCAGAAAGCTGCCCGCACCGCCGAAAATGGTGGTTCCCGCTTTGATTTTGAGAGTTGCCCCCGCCCGGACAAAAACCCCGCCCTTGAGCAAATATCGGTTTTTGGGAGTCAGCTTGGTGTTTTTGGTAATGTCCCCGCTGAGTTCCACCACTCCGCCCTGCTGCGCAGCAGCGAGCACTTCGAAACCAGGTTCGACTTCGTCCAGGTCATCAATTTCCGCCGGGTCGCTTGATTGCAGGTGTGGCTGGTCCTGCGTGGAGGAAAATGCCAGAGCTTTTCCTGATACCAAATTGGTCACTGCACACAAAGTGATTGCCATTCCGATGAGCAGTGCGTAGGCAAACAATCCCTTTTTCATGAGTCCCTCTCCAAAAATTAAGAATTGAGAATTGAGAATTGAGAATTGAGAATTGAGGGTTGAGAATTGAAACCCGAATTCCCCTGGCAAAATGGAAAGAGTCGCGGTCAGCCTTGGGGTGGTGGTGCTTCAATTCTCAATGCTTAATGCTCAATGCTCAATTATAAAATCGTGTAGCTCACGCCGATGCTAAACGTACGCCCTCGGCGGAAAGCCCGGAAGGGCTGGTCTTCGATTTTGAACCGGACCAGCCGGTTGAGCAGGTTGTCCGCTGAAAACTTGAGTTCCCAGGGATGTTTTTCGCTGCCGAATTTTTTCTGGAACAGAAAATCAAGGTTGGGGTAGCCCTTTTCATACGTGTCCGGAATCCCCAACGACCCCACGTCCGAAATCCGCGCTCCGGTATAGTTGTAGGCCAACCGTCCGAGCGCCCGCAGTTTTGTCCAGTCATATTCCAGGTTCACATTGACAACGTGATTTGACTGGCCGTACAGAGGTCGTTTTTTGGTCGTGAGCACCTGGAAATCCGCGTCTCCGATTTCCACATTTGAATTGACGTAAGTGTAATTGGCATTTGCCGTCAGCCCCGTCAGGGTGCCCCAGTACCGTCCCAGGTTCTGGCGGGTTTCAAACTCCAGTCCGCGATTGGTGGCTCCATCCACATTCCGATAGGACGAGCGCAACACCGAAGTCGGCTCCACCACGGTTTCAATCGGATTTTTGATGTTCTTGGTAAAGAAACTGACCGAAATCAGACCGCCGTTCTTTTGGAACCATTCGTAACGGACATCAAAATTATCAAGCAATCCGCGTTTCAGGTTTGGATTTCCCAACGTCGAGCGGCCACCGGTCAAATCGGTGAATTCAAAGGGGCTGAGTTCGCGGAACTGCGGGCGGTTGACCGTTCGGCTGTAGCCAAACCGCAACGCCATTTCCGGCTTCAGGCTGTACACAACTCCCACGCTCGGCAATGTGTCTGTATTTTCCAGATTGGCCGTGACCGGTTTCGGATTGGCGGCAAAGAGTTCAAACGTCCGGACATCCTGCTTGGAATGCTCAAACCGGACGCCGCCGATGACCCGCATTTTCTTAAACGTCAGGTCAGCCATGGCATACCCGGCATGCAAATTCTGGGAAGCCGTGTAATAGTCGGTGTTGCGCGTGACCTCGGTGATTTCCAGCCCGTCCGGGCGGATATTTTGCGGGGCAAAGAAGTCTTCCGGCCTTTGGCTGTTGTCAATTCCATTGAGTCCCCGCACGGCAAACCGGAAACGGCGGGCATTGAAGAAACGGTCCCGGTTGATATAGGAAAAACCGCCCTTCAGATTTAACGTGTACGCCCCTTTGAAATAAAACTTCGAGAGGTCAAACGCAGGTTCGCGGATGTTTTCGCGCATTTCATTGAACATCCGGAACCCGCTTTGGCCGGTATCGAAATAGACGTATTTTCGTTGGGTCTGGTCAAACAGATAGAGCGATTCACGCAGGTCAGGGTCGTTGAGTGTGGCCCGTGAATAGGTCAGCCGCCAAGCCAGCACCGTATCGCCCAATTGTGAAATCAGATGGTCCCCGGCCAGTTGCCAGGTGGAGGTTCGAGTCAGGGTGTAGCGCAACCGCCGGTTCAGGATGTCGGTCGAAACGTCGTCATAAAATCCGGTGGCTGTCCGGGCCTCCTTGACAGCATCGTTGCTGAAAAACGTCTTGAAGAGCAGTTTGTTGTTTGGATTGAGCCGGTAGGCGGCATTGGCCAGCGTTCCCAACCGGGCGTTGGTCGTTCCGGAGTTGTAGCGGTAGCGGTTGGCGGCTGTCACAATTTTGTTGCCCCCGGAATCAGCCGAAACCCGGAAATAGTTCTGGATTTCGTCCAGATTTTGGGCCCCATGCCCATAGGTCACTGACGCCACCAGCCCCAGTTTTCCGATTTGGCTGCTACCCGACAGACTGAAATTTGAATTCAGCGGCCCTTTGTCTTTGACCGGAGACCAAACGTTTTCAAAGCTCCGCCCGATGTTTTGCAATTCCGTGGCAGTCAGGCCCGGAATCAGAGAACTGCCGCGAATCAATTGCCGGTCTGCCGGTACGGTAGCCGGCAGCCCCCGCCGCCCCAATCCGAAACCGAGCCAGTCGAGCCGGTCCCCGGCATAGGTGGCAAAAGATTGATTGGTGGTTTCCGTATTGCCGCTCAGTCCGGTTGAAAAGGAAAGCGACGATTTATTGGGAAATTCCAGGGTTTCAATTTTGACCAGCCCACCGGCAAATTCCCCCGGCTGGTCGGGGGTAAAAGTTTTCAAAATCCTGACGTTCTGCACCAGACTGGAGGGCACCTGGTCAAGCGGCACCACCCGGCGTTCAGGCTGCGGCGTCGGCATGACCGAATCGTTCATGACCGTGTTGCTGTAACGGTCACCCAACCCCCGCACATACACAAATTTGTTGTCCACCACCGACAGTCCCGGCAATTGCTGGGCCACTGCGGCCACATCGCCCGCATTCGATTTCTCGATTTCCTGTCGTCCGATGAGTTCGGCAACGGTGTTTCCGCTCTTGCGTTCCTCCAGCAATGCAATTTCATTCCCGGAACCGGATGCGTTGACCTCGACAATTTCCCCCTGGCCCTGTTGCGCCAGCGCAAAATCCACCGGAATCACATCACCCGACACGACTGTGACTTCTTTCTTCTGGTCAAGAAAGCCGGATTTGGTGATTTTCAATTCGTGGGTGCCGGCCTCCAGCGTCAGAGTAAAATTGCCATCGGTGTCTGAAGTCGTAGTCTGGCCGGTGGCCACCACCTCAATCACCGCCTGGGACATGGGGTCGCCCGTGGCCACATTGACCACCAGCCCGGCGACTTTGCCCGGCTTGGCTGCGGTCGATTTGGCAGGGGCCACAGCATTCTTTTTGGAAGGTTGTTGGAAAGCAAATACCTGGACTGGAAACAGAAAATTACAGAGTACGGCGAGACAAGCCCAGAGGACTGCCGCCGATTGGCGGGATTTCATGATAACTCCTCGTTTAATCCTGAATATGCCTGATTGGATTCATTTGGGTGTGTTCACTCGGAGCAGGCCGGTGAAAAACGATCCAGTTTGATTAAACGGCAAGAGTATGAGCGATAGGTTACGTCATTTTGTGGGAGACATTAAATCCAGCTTAACTGAATGTAACAAAAACCGAGAGCCATGTAACACCAGGACTGAGGACTTTCTCCAGGACTGAGGACTGAGGACTGAGTTCTCCTGAAACAAAGAGCAGTTCATAACAGGCAATTGATACAACCCAAACCGTTATCTCACAGTCTCCCTGCAAGAAACTCAGCCCTCAGTCCTTGGTTTGTCCTCAGTCCTCAAGCAGGTCACCAAATATAATCCTTGGCATAATCCCGCACCCGATGCCCGGCCAGAATGTGCATGGTGCGAATCCTTTGCAGCATGACCGGCGAAAGTTGCGACAGCGGGACATAGATAATCCGTTTTCCATAGCGTCCGGCAATCTGGCGCATGATTGGGCGAGGTGGATTGGGCGCAGCGTAGAGCACAAACCGGTCTTCGCTGTAATCAATCCCGGCCAGCAGCAACCGTTCGGCGTAGGTTTCCGCAAAAGCATAGGCCGCATCCTGAAAGACGTTCCACAGACGACCCGGCGGCATGGTCATCAAAAACCCGCCGTACACCGCCCGCTTGATTCCCGGTCCAACGGTATGCTCGTCGGGCTCAGTGGCATAAAAGGCCATGTCTGATTCCTGCGTATGTTCGCCCAACCATGTCATCGTGTAAGTGTATTTCGCATCATCCTCATCGAAAATCACCACGATGGAATCCACGCCGCCTTTGACGGTCTGACATTCCTGCACGTAAATCTTGCCCGTGTGCCAGTTCCGAATGGTTTCCCGCAAATCAATGCCATCCAGCAGTGAGGTTTCAAACGGCTGGATGCGCTTACGTTCCTCACTCACCATCAGCCGCCCTTTGGTGCGGAGAAAATTTCCGTAGTTTTCGATAATCAGGTCTTCCGGCGGGAACGAACAGACCGCAAACGGATTGGTCGGCGGTTGCGGCAGTTTTTCCTTTTTGGCCTTGTCACGCTTTTTGAGAAACTGGAGTGATTTCGGACGGGGGCGCAAAGGCGGTTGCGGATTCATGCGGATCCGCCGCGAAGACCGATGCAGGTCTTCCAGCGTCAGTTCAATCACCGGCAGGTCGCTGGGACCTTCCTGCCACCGGTACGCCGAACCGATTTCCCACATCCGGTAACAAAAATGACTGGAAACACAGCCGCGCCCCGCGACCAGCAATTCGTAATAACCCGGCAGCAGCAATCCTTCGACCGCTGCATATTTGCGGGCAAACCGGTCAATCAGACGGAGTTGATGATTGGAGATGGTCTCGCCGGTCTGAGTCTCGTAATGGGTTTTGACCCACAACAGATAGCGGCAGAGCAAATCGTAGCGGTCACTGCCGTCACCTTCCTGCGCCGTCTGCGCCACTGCCCGCCGCACAACCTCCTCGACTGATTCGTTTTTGCTGCCCTGCACCACCTGAAACTTTTTGCGCGGTGGAACCGGCTCCGGTTCTTCAGCCAGGTTTTCAGGTTTTGGTTCATCTGCTTCGTTCCTCAGTAGTTTTTGAAACGACAGCCGCAGTTCGGCAAAGGCTGCCTGGATTTCCCCTTTGGAATCGTCAAGCGCCACTTCCTGCGAATCTTCCAACGAGTCTCTTGTCGCCACCCCACCAAGCGAACCGGCAACCGTCCGTTGGGTTTCATAGACTGCGCTGAGAAAAGGAAAGGTGCTCAGGATTTCACTCAGACAGCCGGGAGCCAGATGGAAAAGCTGCGCCCGGACACGGCCTTCCAAGGGTTGAGCCTGTGGTTGGGCGAGGGCTTCACAAAGGCCGGTCAAATGACTCAGCCCGCAGACCACCAGCACCGGCCCGGCAGAGGCAGCCAGACCGGCTTCCAGGTCCTGAATGTGAAAAGCCATTGCTCGTTCCCGAAGCTGGTCCAGCACGGCAAGCTGATATGATTCTGGTGCCTGGAATGAAAAAAAAGGAACCGCTTTTGTTTTGGCAAGCCGCTCTAACAACAGTTCGCAATAGCGCCGATGGCCGATGTGCCGCAGGGCATAGGTATCAGGCAAAAATTCGTGCTGCTGCGGATACCCAACCACTGCCGTATCCATACACCGGAGCGGAATGCCTGCCGCCAAAGCCAGCCGGGAAGCTTCGACAAAAGCATCCACCGGCTCGAAAATAATGAGTTCACGGTCTTCCCCCGGAGTACCTGGTTCATAGGAAAGTGCTGACATGCGCGGCAGACGGTTGACCGCCTGCACGACCAAATCCTGCACCGCGTGCGGATATTCAACCGCCACAGCCGCCGGGCGAAGCTGATGGAAGACCTCCCGCACAGCCAGTGCAAACTCAAACGAATAATGCAGCACCGGCAGCACGGCCACCCGCCCCACCTGCATGATATAAAAATCGGAAGTTGCCATAGTTTTTGGGTATCTCAGAAAACTCAACCACCCTCACCATAGCAATCGTGTGTGCAGGAGGCAACTCAAGAGTTTCGTGCCTGCAACAACTCATTCCCGCTGGCCGTCACCGCCTCCGTCAGCAGGTCAAAATCATGCAACCGGCTGCGATGGTTGGTGATGGCCACCCGCAACGCGAATTTCCCGTTGAGTATCGTACTGGAATGCACGGCCAGACCGCTTTCCTGAATCCGCAGAAGAATTTCCTTATTGAGACTTTCCAGTTCCGCTTCGCTGAGTCCGGGAGCGCAAAACCGGAAACACACGACATTGAGCGGGGCCGGAGCGAGCAGCTCCAGGTTTTGACTGTCGCCAATCAGTTGGCAAAGATGGCGGGCCTGCCGTACATTCTGTTCAATCAACCGGCTGAAAGCATGAATTCCGTGGGTTTTGAACGACATCCAGACCTTCAAAGCCCGGAAACCACGGGTTAATTGAAGCCCCAAATCAGCCAGCGGCAGTCCTCCCGCCACAATGCCGCGCTCCATTGCCGCCAGATAACTCGGCGTCATGGAAAAGGTCTGTTGTTGGGCTTCCCGATGACGAACCAGCACACAGCCGACTTCATGCGGCAGATACATCCATTTGTGCAAATCAAAAGCGATTGAATCCGCCTGTGCCATCCCGGCCACCTGTGGTTTGAGCGCCGGAGAGAGCGTGGCCAGAGCTCCAAAGGCCCCATCCACATGAAACCAGAGGTTTTCCCCCTGACAGAGCGCAGCCAGTCCGGCCAAATCGTCGGTTGCACCGGTGTTGACCGTTCCGGCATTGCCAATCACGCAAATTGGATGCAGCCCCGATGCCCGGTCCGCCCTGATGCGGGCTGTGAGGGCCGGAATCTCAATCTGAAAATCGCGGTTGACCGGAATCCGGTGAAACGACTGGTTCCCCAGGCCCAGCAATTCCGCTGCCCGTTGCGCCCAGCTATGGGTTTCAGTCGAGCCATAGAAGACCAACTGCGGGGTTTCAGCCTGTTGCAACCCGCGTTCCCGCACATCAAATCCGGCTTTCACCTGCCGGGCCACCGCCAGCCCAATCAGGTTGGCAGCGGTTCCGCCGCTCACCAGCAATCCGGTTGCTTCCGTTGGCATGCCCATCAGTTCCCCCAGCCACGCAATCACTTTTTTCTCAATCAGGTGGGCGGACTGGTCATACCCGGCCAAATGCGGGTTCATTCCTGCTGCAAGCATGTCAGCCAGCATTCCCAACGGCGTGCCGGTTCCCATCACCCAGCCCCAAAACCGGGGATGAATATTGCCGGATGGATACGGCAGCACATTTTCCTTGAACTCTTCATACACCGTGGCGGCAGCGGTTGGCTCCAGGGGCAACGGTTCGTCATTCAACCGGGTTTTGACCTCGGCAGGAACCGGCTGCCAGACCCGGCGAGAGCGAACCGTGGAGAGATAGTCCACCATATCGTCCAACATGTGATGGCCGAGTGTGCGAAAGGCATCCCAATCAGTTGGGTCAAGTGATTCCTCAGGGTGCGTTCCAGGTAATAAAAGGTCGTGCATTGGTTTCCTCCAGATGGTTCGGATGGACTACAGAGATGAAGTGGTTGAAGGGTACCCGACGCGCTTGCTAGAGTCTTGTATCTTTCAAACCGCCTTGGTACGAAAGCAACTTCGCCACATCGTAAAAACAGACCTGAAATCGGACTATCCGATTCTTGCGCCTGAATTTTTTCCATCCAGCCGATTGTGCAAAGGAAGCACCCCTATGGAGCACAGGGCAGCCCGCCAGATTTACTTGCCGGTTCCGATTTATCCGCAGGATTGCCTGCGCCAGGCGTCAGTGGCTGATTTTACCTTCCATGAAACGTTTCATGCGCCGGGCTGCGTGCTGCCCTGCCATGCCCACGAACGAGCCACCATCAATCTTTTGCTCGAAGGCAGTTTTCACGAATCATTTCGCAGCCGGACCGAGGTCTGTATGCAGTCGAGCATCCTCTTTCGCCCGGCAGGCGAAGACCACCGCGACCAGTTTGGCACCATCGGCGGGCATGTCATGATTATCGAAGTCGGGGCTTCGCGCCTCGAAACGTTTCGTTCCTTTACCGATGTTGTCGAAGCCATTTCCCAACAGCGGGATGCCCAACTGGAAGCCATCGGGCAGAAAATCATGCAGGAATGGCGTATCGGCGACGAAGCGGCCCGGCTGGCACTTGAGGGGCTGACGCTGGAACTGGTGGCCACGGCTTCACGCAAAACAAAAACCATGCGCCCCACCCGGCCAATTCCCCGTTGGCTCTGTCAGGTGCGTGACCTGCTCCATGACCGCTGGGAGGAACCCTTGCTGGTAGCTGACCTGGCAGCAGCGGCTGAGGTCCACCCGGTTTATCTGGCACGGGCATTTCGGGCTCACTTTGGCTGTACACCGGGCGTCTATCTGCGCCGGGTGCGGATTGCCTGGGCCAAACATCAGTTGTTGCAGGGAGCCCGCCCACTGAGTGATATTGCCTTTGCTGCCGGATTTGCCGACCAAAGCCACTTTACCAAGGTCTTCAAACAGGAAACCGGACTCACACCGGGGCAATTTTCCCAGATACGGGACAGGCAAAACCATTTCCCCCGTTGAAAAACAGGCAACCGCCGGGGTTCAACAAAAGGTACTTGACAAAACCGCCTTTCGCCCCTATGCTTCGCAACTTCTGTTGAGGCGGTAACGTCTTAATGGTGGCGGGCCGTTAGCTCAGTCGGTAGAGCAACTGGCTTTTAACCAGTGGGTCGCAGGTTCGAGTCCCGCACGGCTCATAATCCCTCCAAACACAAAAGGCGTCAATTTTGACGCCTTTTTGCTTTTTGCAGTTGGTTTATTTTGGCCTAACCGGAATTTCCGGACTTGAGCTGGAGCAAATCCCACAGATTTCCATAGAGGTCTGCAAAAACTGCCACCGTACCGTAGCTTTCTGTTTTTGGCTCGCGGACGAACCGGATTCCCTGGGCCACCATGTCCTCGTAGTCACGCCGGAAATCATCCGTATTGAGAAACAAAAACACCCGTCCGCCGGTCTGGTTGCCGATGGAGGCTTCCTGTTCCGGCGTCGTGGCCTTGGCCAACAGCAGGTTGGCTCCCGTCGAGCCCGGCGGAGCGACCACCACCCAGCGTTTATCCTGTTCAGGCTGATAGGTGTCTTCAACCAGCGTGAAACGCAGCTTGCAGGTGTAAAATTCAATGGCTTCGTCATAATCCCGGACGACCAAAGCCACATGCACAATGGATTGTTTCATTTGCCTTCCTCAACCTCGATGTCATCCAAAAACCGGTACATGACATAGGCATCCACATAGCCCAGCGTCCGGTGGTTAAACGCCTTGGGCAGCGTTCCGACAATGGTAAAGCCCAGCTTTTTCCAGAGCCAGACGGCGGTTTCGTTGGTGGCAATCACGATGTTGAACTGAATGGCCAGGTAACCGGCTTTCCGCGCTTCGTGCAGGCAATGCAGGCCCATCGCCTTCCCGGCTCCCCGCCCCTGATAGCTCGGTGCGGTCATAAATGAAGCCGTGGCCACGTGCGCTCCGAGGTCGCGCTGGTTTGGCATCAGTTTGTACATGCCAACCACTTGCCCTTCGTTTTCGGCTACATAGGTGGCAATGCCCGGACCGAACCAGTAGGCAAAGGCATCTTCCCGGCTGGTATCGGGGGTAAAAACATAGGTGTCGCCAGTGGCAATGACGGCCTGAAAAATCGGCCAGATCGACTCAAAATCAACTTCGGAAGCACGCCGTATCTCCATAAAATGATTGAGCTGGCTACGGGAGCCAATGCACCAAATTCCCTTCTGTTGTGTGATTCAACCGGATTCAATCGTGACAGAGCAAACATCCGTTGGCATGAACAAATACCTGATGCAACGGGCATTTGGAAAGCGTTTCCGGCGGCTGGAACCAATCCCATGCCTTCGGCCCCTCAACCATTTCCGCCGTGTAGCACTCCACCAGCTTGCGGAAATCGGTCAAATAGCAGAGGGCAAAGGGCGGGTCATAATCGAGCACCTCCCACCGGTGTCGCCGGAGCGCAAGGTCCGTCAAGGCCAGCAGAAAGGCTTTCTCCTGCTCGAAATCCGCCGGATTCCAGGCTATCTCGTCCAGGTCAAACCCAACCACGCCCAGGCCGTAAATGGTCTGGTCATGTTCGGCCAGCCAGGTGACGAGTTCCTGTTCCCACTCGGTCTGCGCCAAGTCCGAACCGCTTAGAATCAAGGTCGAAAGCAACACGATGGTGGCACCGTTGCTGAGAGCCATGTCACAACCGGCTTTGTCGTTTGAAAAAATGTTTCCCATCAGCGTCCTGTCCTGGCGTGCGTTTCGGCTTCCAGCCTGGGTAACATCAGTTGCGCCAACCGCGCAATGTTGCGGGCATCATCCAGGCCGCGATGGTGGACGCCTTCCAGTGGCAGGCGGGCGATTTTGAGCGCGGTGGCCATGCCGCACAGTTTTACTTTGAAAAGCCGGGCAAATTCCTTTTTCAGATTGATGTGCGGTTCAAACGTGGCGGGCAATTGCAGTTTATGCCGCTGGCAATCCTGGCGAAACTGGTTCAAATCGTAGCCGCCCCAGGAACAAAGCCGAAACGGCTCGCTGCCAATCCATTCGACAAAACGGGGGAACACAGTCCAGAAATACTCCGCCGCGTCAACCTGTTCCTGCGTGATAGAAGTCAACTGCGTACAAAAGGCGCTCAGGCGCGGTTCGGCCACAGGTTTGATGAATTCCGAAAATTCGGCCAATGCCGGCCCTTGGCTGGAAGCCAGTACAACGGCTCCGATTTCAATGATTTCCATGCTGGAGCGGTCTTTGCTGTTCTCCCAGCAGGTGGCTTCCACATCCACAATCACGTAACGCACGACGTTTTCAACTTTCCTTGAAATGTTTTCCTACCGGATTTCCTCGACTTCCAACAAAACGGGCGTATGGTGATGACCGGTTTGTGCGCCAAAGAGGGTTCCTTTGATGACCACATTTTGGTTCAGGAATTTCCGGTATTGCTGATAGGGCTTATCCTGTTTGACAAAAACCAGTTGGAGGTCGGTCACCCCTTTGGCTGGCTGATTGAATTCGTCGCCTTCTTTGCCATCCACGCAAATCGGCTTGGTCAAATGGAGGTACCAGCCGGTTTCAGGCTGGTCGCCCCGTTTGACGCTTTCATAATTGGGCGGCCCCGGAAGCGTTTTCCGCAGGATTTTGCCGCTGACTTCGACCACAGCAGGTTCATAGGACAGACAATTCTGGGCTACGCCGACCTGTGTCAGCCAGCCGGACAAGACCAAGGCAATTGCCAAAACTTTCCGCATGAATTTCGACCTCTCCTGAAATACAGATGGTTGTTCCTGAAACCATCAGGCATGTTCCCAATGGTACCTCAATCAGAGGTCCAGTTCCCAGGTTTCGGCAATCATGTTGGTACCAAACAAATCATGAGGCACGGCTTCGACCAGTTTGTACCCTTCATCCTCATATATCTTGCGGGCAGAGGTGAGCACCTGATTGGTCCAGAGTGTAATTTTTTGATAACCGGCCTGGCGGGCAAAACGGGTGCATTCCTGGACCAGCCGTTTTCCGATGCCCAGCCCGCGTGCTTGCGGTTCAACCAGCAGCAACCGCAATTTGGCCACCGTTTCCGATTTTTTTACCAGAAACACTGACCCTACGATTTCTCCGTCTTTTTCCGCCATCCAACAGCGCTCTTTTTTGGAATCAAAGTTTTTCAGAAAATCTGTGACAATTTCAGCGACCAACGTCTCAAAGCGCTCATCCCAGCCATATTCCTGCGCATACAAAACCGCATGGCGGTACAGCACCCAGCCCATATCCCCCGGTTGGTGAGTGCGCAACAGGTATGGCGTTGCCGGAGGCGGGGGAGGATTCAAAATGGTTTCGATGGCCTTCAGCGCTTCCATCAACCGAACCTGATGGCCTTCGGAAAGACTCCCCAACAACCCGGCCATTTCCTTTTGTGCCCGTTCGTTTAAGGGCGCAAAAGCTTCCATTCCTTTTTCCGTTAAGGCCAAATGGCTTTGCCGCCCATCCGTCGGGGATGGTGTCGCCGCCACCAAGTCATGTTTTCTGAAACTTTTCAGAATTCGACTCACATAGCCGGCATCCAAACCGAGGTTTTTTGTCAATTCTTTGGCGGTGACATTTTGGTGATGGGCAATCTCATACAGAATTCTCACTTCGGTCAGTGAAAACGGACTCTCCAGCCAGCCTTCCTGCAAAACTCCGATGCGTTGGGTGTAAAACCGGTTGAAGTGCCGCAACCGGTCAGCGTTCCGTTGCAAAACACTGTTTTCCATAGCGTAAAACCCGCTTTCAAAAAGATATTTGAAATAGTCAATAATTTATTTGCTTTTGTCAACTATATTTCAAAACCTATGGATTCACCTGACCGGCGGTTGAATTCAGCCTCAATTGAGACGTGGGGTTGAAACGGACCCGATGTTAATCCTGCTCAAACACCGGTTTGCGGCTGTTGGTTTTGCGATAGGTCCCTTCGGCCCACACATTCAACCCGAACCCGCAGTTGCTTTTTTGGGTGACAAGCAGTTTGCCCTGGGTGAATTTCATCGTGATTTGGCACTCGTCTTCGGTATTTTCCGGTTTGAAAATGGCGGTATCGCCCTCAATTGTGGCGATCCCTTTCCCTTCACCGGTGTTGGCCGTTAAACCACCGGCTGATTTGTATTCATACACGCCGGAAAACTCCACTTTCAGCCGGTTTTTTCCCAGTGCCAGCACCTTGAACTCATTTTTGCCGGAACGCCAGGTCCCGTTGACCTGGGCAGCCGTGACAACAGTGGCGTTTTGGGCGAAAACCTTGGTTGAATCATCATTTGGCAGTGCCCCGATTCCCAGCAGGCTGCACCACAGGAAGGCAAGCAGGATTCGTTTCATGGAAACCTCCAAAATCTTCTGACAGCCGCCTGAAGGCGGTACTCCAAACCGCCGCCTAAAGGCGGTACTCCAAACCGCCGCCTGAAGGCGGTACTCCAAACTTTCTGAAGGTGATACTCAGGGTTTACTTCTTTTCTTTTTCTAAAGCCTGCCGGAACGCTCCGTCAATGGCCGGTCCCATAAAATACATCTGAAAAATTGATTTACGCACGGCTGAATCGCCCACAATCTGCTGCTGAAATTCCTCCAGTTTGACGCTCTTGCGGACCTGCTCCAGGGTTTCCCCGCGCGCTACGGCGGCTGTGACCTGCTGCTTGAGCGATTTGAGCAGGTCCGCCAGCAATTTCACATACCTGTCATCCTGCATCACCGGTCCATGGCCTGGAATCATGATTTTCGGGTGAAGTGCCAGCAGTTTTTCGAGGGTTGCTCCGAAATCCAACGGATAAGCCGTGCTTCCCACCAGTGGAACCGGCCAGACCACCAAGTCTCCGGTGATGACGATTCCGTCTGCCGGGAGGCTGACCACCACATCGGCGCGGGTATGGGCGCGTCCCAGGAACTGAACTTCAATCGTGCGACGGCCACGCTGGAGCGTCAGTTTTTCGTCAAAGGTAATGGTTGGCAGAATAACCTGAAATTTCGGCGCTTCGGCCTGATAGCGTTCCAGCAACCGCACATCATTTGAGAGACTGAGGCGTTGTTCATCCGTCAGCGGGCCGCCCCGCGAGTTTTTGTTTTTTGCCAGAATGTCGCGCAAATTCTCATTGATTTCGTTGATTGCATCCAGCAATTGTTTGCGGTTGGAAAGGCCAACTGTCGGGAAGTCTTCGCGGGTCGTAGCCTGAGCAATGAATTCCACTCCCGGAAAAGCCTCTTTGTACACCTGGTTGCCGATAATGTGGTCTTCGTGCCAGTGGGTATTGATGACATATTTGACCGGCTTGGGGGTCAGCTTACGGAGCGCCGCCAGCACATCCCTGGTTGAAGCCGGGCTGATGCTGGAATCCACCACCACCACGTCGTCGTCATTGATGATAAAGACGCAATTGGCGTCAAACATCAGTCCGGGCGGGTCGGTCCGAATGACGGCATAGACGCCTTCAGCCACTTTTTGCACGTCAAAACCGCCCAAAGGTTGTTCAGTTTTGGCAGTTGGGGCTGGTGTGGACGAAACTGCTGGCGGAGTTTTTTCCTGAGTTTGGAAACCAGACAAGCTGGAGTCAGGGGTCGGTCCCGTCAAACAAACGGCGGCCAGCAGAAAACCAAGATGGCTCAAAATCATGGGCGAAGCTCCTGTTTAGTGAAAATCTGATTGAAAAGGAATACCCTGGATTTTACACATTTAATTGAGAAACATATATCCTTTTTCAAAATTAACAGCAAAAACCAAAGCCTCTTCCTCAGTCTGACCAGAACCGGAGGAAGAGGCTTCAAAAGATTGGAAATTTATTTGAAAAAATATCCTTTCGGACAAATTACCAAATATTTTTCATGAAAACAAAATGCCTCAAACGGATAAATAAATCCGAGCGAAACAGGCAAAAATTTCCCGATCAATTTTTAGGTTGATGCTTTGGTAAATTCCTTGTTCAGGTAAATCATTTGGCCCAGGTGATGGTGAAAGTGTGAAGTACAGCGCAGAAGGATGCCAAACCGGTTGGTGATGACCTCTGCTCCCTTGGCTTCGTAGGGAAACGACCATGACTCATTGGTTTGAGCTTCGAACGTCCGGATGACCATGGCAATGGCATCATCCAGGTTTTTGAGCGCGACTGCCTTTGCGGGCGGATTGGTGTCGGTAAATTCACGCTCGCGGTCCCGAACGTACCCGGTTCCGGCAATTTGCGTTCCGATATAGTAATTCAGGTTTCCCGTCAGGTGCAGGACCAAATGACCAAAACTGTTCCCGTAGCCATAAGGGTTGGTCCAGAACTGCAACTCGGTCAAAGGTTCGGCCAAAGCGTGGACCCGTCCGGAAAAATCCCGGAAAGACATGACAAATCCATTGATGATTGTTTGTGAAGGTTCGCTCATGTGAAAATTCCTGTTGTAATCCGCCGCTTGAATTTGGTTTTAATGGGGCGGGTCAAGGTAGTAATGGACGATTTCCCAGGCTTTGGCAAGCGTCATTCCCTGCCGCTGGTCAAGGGCCAGCGGATGGCCGTTCGGTTCCAACCGAATGCGGGGACGTTCGCTGCCGCCGGGAAAATAGGCTTCGGTTTTGAGGAGCCAGGTGGATGGCTCGTAAAACGACATTTCCGTGCAGAGCCAGCCAAAAAACGGACCGATGGCAGCCGAATCCGGGTGCTTGAGATAGGTGTAAAAATTCTCCCGTTTTTGTGACACCCACACCCCAAACCCAAATGATTCCGGGTAACCAAGAATCGGGATTTCAAGCACGCCCCGGATGAAATATTCCTCTTCGTCAATGATGCAGGTGTCAGCGGTCAATTCAATCCGGGCATCCCGTTCCTCAGCCGGAATGCCCCACCAGGGGTCGGGTTTGTCAAAACAAATGTCAGGCAGGTCGTCGTGGAGTTCTTCGCAAACCGAACAACGGTAGGTCATACATGTTCACCAATTGGGTACAATTGTTGACAAAATGGAGGGACCAATGCCGTATTGTGCCCTTCTCTTTGCACCCCCTGCAACTATAGCGTCTCCCGGAGTTTTACAACCACCCTGTTTTTTCAAGCCAGTTGTAAGAATTGCGTAAATCCCGGAAAAAACATATTGACGAAAACCGAAACTATAGTGTACATGTTGGGCACTATATTGACATCCGGTCAATTTCCCAGTGTGAAAACGTGGCGATTTACGGTGACTTGCTCCACGTTAAAAACAGCTAAAGAACCACGCTGACGTTTGCTCTCGTGTGGATTTAGCACGAGAGCTTTTCTTTTTGGAGTTTTTTCGATGTCTTCGCCCAAGCGTGAACATAAAGTCGAACGGGTCAAACGGGAACGTGACGGACTTGACGCCCTGGTGGATTTGCTGCGCTACGCTCCGGGCGGCTTTGCGGCGATTCCCGAAGATGACCTTGAGGTCCGGCTGCGCTGGTACGGGCTTTATACCCAACGTCCCAAGGAAGCCGGGTTGTTTATGCTCCGGGTCAAAATCCCGAACGGAACAGTGACGCCCGACCAGCTTGAAGCCTTGGGAAACCTGTCCATCCGGTATGGAGACAATACCGGCGACATTACCACCCGGCAGGACATTCAATTTCATTCGATTCGGATTGAAGACGTTCCCGCCATTTTTGCCGAACTGGAACGTATCGGCCTCACCAGCTCCGGGGCCTGTGGCGACATCACCCGCAACATCACCGGCTGTGCCGTGGCCGGGATTGACCGCGCCGAACTGATTGATGCCGAACCGATTGTCGAGCAGGTCCATCAGTTTTTCCTCAACAACCGGGAGTTTTCGAACCTGCCGCGCAAGTTCAAAATCACGATTTCGGGCTGTGCGGCGCATTGCTCCAACCATGAAATCAACGACATCGGGTTGATTGCCCTCCGCCGGGAGGATGGCACGATTGCCTTTGATTTGTGGGTGGGCGGCGGTCTGGGAGCCAAAGAACGGTTTGCCGACCGGCTGGGTGTGCATCTCACTCCGGAAGAAATTCCAGAAGTGGCCGCCCATATCTGCGCACTTTTCCGTGACTACGGCAATCGGGAATACCGGACCAAGGCCCGGCTGAAATTCCTACTGGCCGAGTGGGGGCCGGAAAAATTCCTCCACGAGCTTGAAACCAGCCTGGGACGGAACCTGCTGCGGGGTGCGGCTCCGCCGGTTCCGGTCACGGCCAACCGGGCGCATTTGGGTGTCCATGCCCAGAAAACCCCCGGACTGTTTTATGTCGGGGCGGCAGTTCAGGGTGGGCTGTTTCATGGCACGGACATGCTTGCCCTTGCCAATTTTGCCCGCGAAGCCGGCAGCAACCGGATTCGCCTGACCACCACCCAGAATTTTGTGGTGCTCGATGTGCCTGGACCAGCCGTGGTCCGGCTGGAACACCAACTGGCGGAGCGTGGGTTTCAGACCAATCCTTCGTCCTTCCGGAGCGGCACGCTGGCTTGCACCGGCACTCAATTTTGCAAACTGGCGTTGGTCGAAACCAAAGCCCGCGCCGCCGAACTGGTCGAATTCCTGGAACGCGAAGTTCCCGGATTCACAACCCCGCTCCGCATCAGCGTGACCGGCTGCCCCAACAGTTGCGCCCATTATCAAGTCTGCGACATCGGTTTTGTCGGCGACCTGATTCGTACGGCTGAAGGCCCCAAAGAAGCCTTTCGCGTGTTTTTGGGCGGACATCTGGGCACGGGACATGTCTTTGGGCGCGAACTGGATAAAAAAATCCCGGCTGAGTCCATCAAGGATTACGCCAAACAACTGGCCGTTACCTATCTGGAACGCCGTCACAGTACGGCAGAAAGTTTTCAAGCCTTCATTGCCCGCCATTCAGTCGCGGAACTGGAGCAACTTGCCTGAAAAAGGACTGCGGGATGCAAGGTTGAGTTTTCTCACCAATCCCCGGCAAACGTTATGAAACAGCAGGAAACACACGGAATTTTAGTGGTCGGACACGGCAGCCGCCGTCCGGAAGCCAACCGTGACGTGCAGGAAGTGGCCCGGCACATCGCGCTCCGGGGCGGATACCAACTGGTGGAAGCCGCCTTTTTGGAAATTGCCGAACCGACCATCTTTCAGGGGTTCGCAGCTCTGGTTGCCCGTGGAGCCACCTCCATCACGGTGCATCCTTATTTTCTTTCACCGGGTCGCCATATTCGCGGGGATGTTCCGAAAGATGTGGCTGAAGCCGCCACCCATTTTCCCGGAGTGCAGTATCGGATAACCGAGCCGCTGGCCGGACATGCAAAAGTGGTCGAGGCTTCGCTGGCCCGCATCAAGGAATGTACTGAAGGAAAAAGGAACGTTGCCTTGCGCAGTCAGGCACAACCCGGAACCGTGTATCTGGTTGGAGCCGGTCCCGGCGACCCTGGGCTTTTGACCGTGCGGGCGCGGGATTTGCTTCAGTCCTGTGACGTGGTGCTCTATGACTATCTGGTCAATCCTGAAATTCTGGAATTGGCCCGACCTGAAACCGAATGTGTCTACACGGGGAAAATTGGCGGCGGGGCGCAAACCTCCCAAACCGCCATCAACCAGGAATTGATTGTCTTGGCCCGCAAAAACAAACGGGTCGTGCGGCTGAAAGGCGGTGACCCGCTCGTCTTCGGACGCGGCGGAGAAGAGGCCGAAGCCCTGGCCACAGCGGGCATTCGGTTTGAAATCGTGCCGGGTATCAGTTCCGCTCTGGCAGTTCCGGCCTATGCCGGAATTCCGGTCACCCATCGGGGACTGGCCACCTCGTTTGCGGTTGTCACCGGCACCTGCGCCGGAACCCAGGCCCAGCCCGAATCGCTTCAGGCACTGGCTCAGGCTGACACCATCGTGGTGCTGATGGGCGTGGCCCAACTGCCTGACATCACCCACAACCTGATTTCCACCGGACGCCCCGCGACAACTCCGGTGGCTGTGATTCGCTGGGGAAGTTACGACCGGCAGCAGACCGTGACCGGTACCCTGGCAACCATCGTCCATGAAGTTGAACAAGCCGGTCTGACGGCTCCCGCCGTCATTGTCATTGGCAATGTCGTCACGCTCCGCGAACGAATCAAGTGGTTCGAGCAGTGTTGTCGCACAGAGGAAATGCCCTCCGAAACCGGCCTCCCCCTTTTGGCCATCGCTTAACGTTTGGAGTTCCCGTTTGGAGTTCCCGTTTGGAGTTCCGCCTTCAGGCGGCTGTAGTTGGGCAACCTTCAGGTTGGCCATTTTGAATTTCAAAAAATATGCCGCCTGAAGGCGGAACTCCAAACCGCCACCTGAAGGTGGAACTCCAAACCGCCGCCTGAAGGCGGAACTCAAAACTTTCCCTGGAGACTGTCCATGTCCATTTCGCAATCTGCCGCCACGCTATCCATCCCACGCGAAGAACTTGACCGGCTGGCACGGGAATTTGAGCACACACCTCCCGCCACGGTGCTTCGCTGGGCAACCGCAGTTTTCGGCACTCAGGTCGCGTTCGCCACCGGGTTTGGGGCCGAAGGGTGTGTTTTGGTTCACCTGCTGGCCCAGGTCAGCCCCGAAACCCAGATTTTTTATCTGGATACGGGGTTTCTGTTTCCGGAAACCTATGAACTGGCGGACCGACTGGCAAACCGATACGGCGTGGCCTTTACCCGTGTCACCCGCAAACAGCAGTTCCCAACACTGGAAAACCTGTGGGAACAGGACCCGGATGCCTGTTGCCGGATGCGGAAAGTCGAACCACTGACGGCTCATTTACGCCAGCTTGATGCCTGGATGACGGCTATTCGGCGGGACCAGTCTCCGACCCGTGCCGAAACCAAAGTCATAGAATGGGACCGGAAATTTGGCCTCATTAAAATCAACCCACTTGCTTTTTGGACGGAGCGCGAAGTGTGGAATTTCATTCTGAAGCATGACGTTCCCTACAACCCGCTCCACAACCAGGGCTATCCCTCCATCGGTTGCACTCCCTGCACCTCGCCGGTCCAAATCGGCGAACACTCCCGTGCCGGACGCTGGCGCGGACGTGAAAAAACGGAATGCGGGCTGCACCAATAACAGTTTTGGGTTCCGCCTTCAGGCGGCTGTTTGAAAGCAGCCTCAGGCTGGTTTTTGAGAAAACAGGAAGCCGCCGCCTGAAGGCGGAACTCTGAACTGCCGCCTGAAGGCGGAACTCAAAACCTAAAAGGAAAGAACAATGTCACACACAAAAGGATTTACCCTCTGGTTTACCGGTCTCTCCGGTGCCGGGAAAACAACACTTACAACCGCCCTGCTTCCGGAACTGGCCAAACACGGCATCCGGGTCGAGGTCCTCGATGGAGACGAAGTTCGCACCCACCTTTCCAAAGGGCTCGGATTTTCCAAAGAAGACCGTGACACCAACATCCGCCGCATCGGTTTTGTAGCCCGCCTGCTTGCCCGCAACGGCGTCAATGTGATTACGGCAGCCATTTCACCCTACCGGGAAATCCGGGATGAAGTGCGTGCCTCCATCGAAGCCGACGGCGGGGAGTTTATCGAAGTCTATGCCAAATGTTCGCTGGAAGCCCTGACGGAACGCGATGTCAAAGGGCTCTACAAAAAGGCTTTGGCCGGTGAAATCAAATCATTTACCGGTGTTTCGGACCCCTACGAAGCCCCGCTGTCGCCGGATGTGGTGGTTGAAACCGACCGCGAAACCGTAGCTGAGAGCGCAGCCAAAATCCTGGCCGAACTGGAACGCCGCAATCTGCTGGCGACGATTACCCGAAAGGCGGCCTCCATTTTTTAGTCTTGGGGGTCTTGGGAGTCTTGAGAGCCTTGGGAGTCAAGAAAAACAGAGACCGAAAGTCAGGAGTCTGAAGTCAGGAATAACAATCCGTCTTTGACTCCCAAGACTCTCAAGACTCCCAAGACTCCCAAGACTCCCAAGACCCCCAAGCCCCCCGAGACTTTTTTTATGGATAAACACATTTTGCTCTTTATCGCAGCCGGATTCATCGCCCAAATCATTGACGGGGCGTTGGGAATGGCCTACGGCGTAACCACCACGACGCTGCTGCTCAGTTTTGGGATTCCTCCGGCGGCAGTCAGCGCCGGCGTTCATACCTCCGAAATTTTAACCAGCGGGGTTTCCGGGATTTCCCATCTTCGGTTTGGCAATGTGGACCGCGAACTTTTCAAAAAGCTGCTGATTCCGGGAGCCATTGGCGGCATTCTCGGAGCCTACATCCTGACTTCGGTGCGGGGGGAACTCATCAAACCTTTTGTGGCCGTGTATTTGCTCCTCCTGGGGCTTTCGATACTCTCAAAAGCCATTCGCTCCACCAGCAACTCGAAACCGGTCACCCGCATTTTTCCTTTGGCTGTGATTGGCGGTTTTTGTGACTCGGTGGGAGGCGGAGGTTGGGGGCCGATTGTCACTTCGACCCTGGTTGCCGGGGGAAATTCTCCGCGTTATACCATCGGTTCGGTCAATCTGGCGGAATTTTTTGTCAGTCTGGTGCAGGCCGGAACCTTCATCGTCCTGATTGGAATGCTGCAATGGCAAACCACCGGGCGCATTATCATCGGATTGGTGATTGGGGGTGTCATTGCCGCTCCCTTCGCAGCGTTCATTTGCCAGCATATTCCCCGCCGAACCCTTATGTTTGCGGTTGCCCTCCTGATTATCGTCCTCAGCGTGCGGACCATCTGTTTGGCGTTCTGAAATCATTTTCGAATAAAATATTCGAAAATATTCGAAAATATTCGAAACCTTTCGATTCAAATTTTGTATATAGGCACATCGCACGGCCACCTGGAAACATTCGGTTCGTGGCCGTAACATCCTCATTTTGAATGAGAAAGGACCTTCGATGATGCCGCAGAACCCACTCGAAAACCGCAATCAGATTGTGAAAGCCTTTTCACAACTGGTCGAAGCCCGCCGCACGCAGGGGGCCAACATTGCCACCAAAGAAGAACTGGCCCAACGCCAAAAGGACCAGGAAATCATCCAAACCGCCGCCGGATACACCGTCGAAACCATCGTCAAAGGGCTGGCTGACCTCCAGCTCGATTTCGGCTCCACCTTTGACGAATTGGCTACCAAACTCACCACCGAATCGGAAAAACTGGAACAGCTTCGCCGCGCCATTGCCGTTGAACGGCAAAATGAAATTGAACTCCGCAACATTCATACGGCTGCGGATGCGCTGGACATTCTCAAACAGGAACATCAGGAACGCCTTAAAAATCTGGAAACCGACGCGCAAAACCGCCGCGACCAACTGGAACGCGAAGCCGTTGAACGCCGTGCCCAATGGCAAAAAGAACAGACCGAATTTGAAACCGCCGACCAACAGTATTCTGACAATTTGAAAAAAGAACGGGAACTTTCCGAAGAGGAATTCAACTACGAACTTGAGCACCGCCGCCAAGCCGAATTGGATGCGTTTGTGGAACGTAAACGCAAAACCGAACGGGAAAACGAGGAACTTGGCAAGAAAAAGGAAAAAGCCTGGGCCGAACGGGAACGCCTGCTGGCTGAACGGCAGCCAAAACTTGAAGAATACAAACAGAAACTTGAATCCATCCCCACCGAACTCGAAGCGGCCATTAAAAAAGCCCGCGAGGACGCCATCAAAGAAACCTACGACGCTGAAAAATTCAAAGCCTCCCTGCTCGAAAAGGAAACGGCTGGGGCTGAAAAGCTCTATGAAGTCCGGGTCCAGTCGCTGGAATCCACCATCGAACGCAACAATGCCCACATTGCCGAACTGACCGCCGAATTACAGATTGTGATGAAACAGGCGCAGGAACTGGCCATGAAGGCTGTGCAAGGAACTTCCAAAGCCGTAGCTGGCTAGGGTTTCGGGTTCAGGGTTCAGGGTTCAGGGTTTTGAAAAAACAGAGGATTTTCTGACCAAATCCTCATTTTTCTAAACCACTCAACCAAATTTTATTGAATTTCGAACCCTGGACCCTGAACCCTGAACCCTGAACCCGAAAGAGGTGACGTATGCCCATTAAAGAACCAAATGCGAAAAGTACCAAAAATGAAATTCTTGAGGCCTTTGAGCAGGTAGCCAAGGAAAACCAGAAAATCAAATCCGAGGTGGAAGCACTGCGGAAGGAAAAACGCGCCCTTGAAGCCGCCGTCCCAGCCAAAATCGAACCACCAGCCCCACAGGGAGGAGCCAAACCCGTTATGCCAGCCCCATCCACCACCGCCACGATTGAACAAGTTATTACCAACATCGAAACCCTTCAGGCTGGTTTTGGCACCGCGCTTTCCGGATTGTCCGGCAAACTGATTGACGAGGCTTCCCAACTTGAGGAACTTCGGGAAAAAACCAACAATGAGCGCACCCAACTGGCGGAACTTTATGGAATTCAGCTCAGTGACACGACCCTGGCGGACCTGGTGACGGAACATTCCCAAAAAGCCACCGATTTCGAAGAGGAACTGAAGGCCAAACGCGCCGCCATCGAGGCCGATTTGACCGCCCGGCAGCAGGGTTGGAAAAAAGAACTGGAAGAACACACGACCAGCGTAACCGAACGCAACAACCAAAGCCGCAAGAACCGGGCCCGCGACATTGCCGAATACCGTTACCGGCTGGAACAGGAACGAGCCCTCGAAAAAGAAACCTACGAATTGCAAAAGCAGCAACGGGAGCAGGAACTCCTCGAACAACGCGAAGCCGTCACCGCCACCTGGACCAAGCGCGAGGAAACCATCGCCGAGCAGGAAAAACAGTTTGAAGAAGCCAAGGCCAAAGTTGAGGGCTTCCCCAAGGAACTTGAAGCCGCCGTCAAAAAAGCCCGTGAGGAAGGGGCCGGAATCGCCCGTGCCCAGGCCAAAAACACGGCTGATTTGCTGGCCAAAGAAGTTGAAGGCCGGAAACGGCTGGCGGAACTCCGGATTGAGTCGCTCGAATCCACCATCGGCAAACAAACCGGGCAAATCGAACGCCTTGCGGCCCAACTCGCCGGAGCCATGAAGCAGGTCCAGGATTTGGCCGTGAAAGCCATCGAAGGCGCATCGAACGAAAGCTCCTTCCAGGCCATCCGCGAAATTGCCATCGAACAGGCCAAAACGCAGAACAAGAACAAATAAGCAGGACTGAGGACTGAGGACTGAGGACTGAGTTTTTTATTTCAGATTTCGTAGCTTGGCAGCTTTTACCACCACAGGAGAAAATATACTCAGTCCTCAGTCCTCAGTCCTCAGTCCTCAGTCCTTCTTCTGGAGGTTCCCATGCAAAATCTACACTCCACCCTTTATTTGAAAAACGGAAGTTCGGACAAAGTCTATCAGGTTGCACTCAAACAGGCAGAGGCAGGGTTTCTGGTTGAGTTTGCTTTTGGCCGTCGGGGCACAACGCTCAAAACCGGGACCAAAACCCAACAGCCGGTTCCCTATGAAGAAGCCAAACACCTCTATGACCAGCTTTTGAAGGAAAAAACCGGAAAGGGCTACAGTACTGGCGAAGATGGAATTCCCTATGTTCGCACTGAACACGAAGGGCGGATTTCCGGCGTTCAGTGCCAATTGTTAAACCCAATTGATGAAAGTGAACTGGAAACCTTTCTGGACAGTTCGGAATGGTGCTTTCAGGAAAAATTTGATGGAAAACGGTTGCTCATCCGCCGCACGGCAACCGGAGCAATCGAAGGCATCAACCGCAAGGGCTTGATTGTCGGGCTGCCTGCTTCGGTAGCTACCGCTCTCGCGGGAATCACAACCAGCTTCATTTTGGATGGCGAGTCGGTGGGGGATACCTTCTTTGTTTTTGATATTCTCCATTATGCCGATGAAGACCTGCGGGAACAGCCCTACGCAGTTCGACTGGAAGCGCTTCAACGTCTGGCAGTCCATTTGAATGAAACCGGAGTGGAAATCGTTCCCACGGCCCTTTCCCACAGCGAAAAAACCGGATTGTTGGCCCGGCTCAAAGCCGGTGGGAAAGAGGGGCTGGTCGTCAAACGGTTGCAAGCCCGCTATGCCGGCGGGCGTCCGGCTTCGGGTGGCGACCAGCTTAAATTCAAATTCACAGAAACAGTTTCGGCCCTGGTGATTGGAATCAACCACCGGCGAAGTGTCAGTTTGGGACTTTTTAATGAAAACGGTATTTTGGTCGAGGCCGGAAATGTGACCATATTGCCTAATTTTTCCATCCCGGACATCAACCAAGTGGTGGAAGTTCGTTACCTCTATGCCCAGCAGCCATCGGGCAAACTGTATCAACCGGTTTATCTGGGGGAACGGACTGACATTGACCCCGAAGCATGCCGGGTTTCACAACTGAAATATAAAACCCCACTCGATGAAGACGATAACGGATAAAGGAACACGCTTATGTCAATGATTGGAAATTTTGTTCGCGTTCCGCAGCCGACCCTGACAGGTCTTTTCAAACACCCTGAGGAAATCACCAATGTGATTTACGACGACGGATTATTTCCCCACCTTGATATTGATAAAGCCTGGCATGGAATTCACTTTTTACTGACCGGTTCCCAATGGGAAGGACCGGAACCACTCTGCAACGTGGTGCTGGGTGGCCGGTCAATTGGCGAAGTTGAAGTGGGTTATGGCCCGGCCCGGGGCCTGACGGTTGATGAAGTCCAGGCCGTTTCAAAAGCCTTGCAGGCAATCCCCAAAGAGGATTTTGCCCAACGGTTCCAGCCTGCGGACCTGACAGCCAATGACATTTATCCCGGCATCTGGGATGAAGGTGCGGAAGCGCTTGATTATTTGGTGGAAAACTATGTGCAGCTTAGAAAATTCTTTCAAACGGCGGCCAAAAAGAATGAAGCAGTGATTGTGTACATTTCTTAATGGAAAGGAGGGTTCCGTCAAGGAATCGCACCCTCCTTCCAACTTCACCAAAGAAAGGAAAAAATCAGAAAGTTCATGGTGAGATTAAAAGCTGCGTGGGAGATTATGGCCGGAGCCAGTGAGTTGCTCTTCTTTTTGACCGTGGCAAACAAGAAGGCGGTTCCAAACATCAAGCAAACCCACAAAAAACCGGAGAGGGGTTGGAAAACCAACCCCCTGGCACTTCGTGACAGTCCGTGATGACAAAGATGGACCACCCCAAAGAAGCCGCATTCCACCACGGTACTGGGCAAAACTGAAAATCTCTCTTCCAACGCCTGTTGAAACAAGCCTCTGAAAAACAGTTCCTCCCCCAGAGGACTGAAAAACAGGGCTGGGAGCGTAAAAACCAGATGGAGTTGGACCGAAGTAAAACCGGTGGTATCAAGCGTCTGGCGATAATTATTGGCAATGCTGACAAACCAATTGTCAGAACTTTTCCCAAACAACACCCAGCCAATGACAAAACAGCCAAACGCGCTTCCAATCCCCAACATCAATCCGGAAACGTAAGTTGCTCTGGAGACAGGCCATGCCAAACCAATCTGGTGCCGGCCTGCTCCAGTCAGAAAAACCCACGGTAACGCCATCATGACAATGAAACCAACGGGCAGAAGCCATCGAAGGTGTGATGGTCCCAACATCCCGCCAATCCGAAATCCGGCCAGCAGGCATGCCAGAACACATCCCCATAGCCAAAATTTCCCAGGAAGTCCTTTCCAGATTGGCCTCAATTTCAGCATTGCAATATTTTTACCGCCTCCGGCGCACACTCAACTCAACCTGCCCAACAGTGGGGTCGGGAAAATATTGGCAGTGACGGCGGCTTTGCCAGGCAGGTGCATGACGCGGAAGCCCAGATTGTTATACCGATTGAGCGGTACATTCCGAAACCGGAGGGCAGACCGGCACAAATGCCCGAAACTGTTCCAGGAACCGCCCCGGACCACCCGGAACTGCGGGTCGCCGCCGGTTTCCCAGACGCTTCCGTCAATTGGGGCACGGGCATAATTGAAATGCCAGACATCCATGCACCATTCCCAGACATTGCCGTGCATATCAAACAACCCAAAGGGGTTGGCAAATCCAATGCTACCGACGGGAACGGTCTGCTTGCGGTCCAGTCCTTTGGGTGCATTGGCGTAGGGGAAATTCGCTTCGTAATTGACTAAATCCGATGTAATGGTGTCACCAAATGAAAACGGTGTGGTGGTCCCGGCCCGACAGGCATATTCCCATTGGGCTTCACTCGGCAACTGATAATCCCGTCCCGTCCGTTTTGACAGACGGAGGCAGAATTCCTGGGCTTCCTCCCAGGAAACCTGCTCAACCGGGCGCGAGTCTCCTTTGAAAAAGGAAGGGTCGGGATTCAGTTCAATCCGCACTTTGGACAGGGCAGCCACAGCTTTCCACTGGGCCTGCGTCACCTGAAATTTTCCGATAAAGAAAGGTGAAACCGTCACTTGATGTTGTGGGCTTTCACTGCGGAGTTGTTTCGAGGCTCCAATCGAGGGCACGCCCGAACGCTCGTATTCCACCAGCACCCGGTCAATTTCCACATCATCGCTGCCCATCAAAAACGCCCCGCCGGGCACCTCCACCATCTCAAACTGCACGCTGTCGGTCAGTTCCTCAATATAGGCATTGGCTTGCCCATAGGTTGAGTCAATCACATTGCCGCTTTCATCCACCTTGACAACCCGAAAGGAAAAAGAGCGCAGGTTTGAATCCGACCCGCTAAAGGGAATCTTCGGCTCCAGCGCCGGCAAGGAAACAGATGATTTTTCACTTTCATTCAAGAGTGCCTGAAGCATGTCGCGGGCCGTGGCAAACCGGTCACGCGGCAATTGGGCAATGGATTTATCCAGAATGGCTGCCATCTGCGGACTGACTCCACGGGCATAAAAGCGCCAAATCATTTCACCGGTTTCCGGGTCCACCAAATCCTTGGGAGTGCGCCCGGCCAGCAGACAAATCGAGGTCATGCCCAGACCATAGAGGTCGCTCGAATAGACTGGCTTCCCGGCAGCCTGTTCCAACGGCATAAACCCTTTGGTTCCAATCATGATGGTACTGGTCGGATTGCCCAGGGAATCCAGGTCAATCACTTCTTTGACCACGCCAAAGTCAATCAGGACCGGTTTCCCATCACTGTTGCGGATGATGATGTTATCGGGTTTGATGTCGCGGTGAATGATACGCCGGGTATGAACATAATCGAGCACCGGCAGAATGCTCACCAACAGGTCGCGGATGGCCGCTTCGGTAAACGGTCCGTTTTGCCGGACCAATTGGGTAAGGGTTTTCCCTTCAACCCATTCCTCAACCATAAAAAACTGGTTACCTTCGGTAAAGTAGGCAAACAGTTCGGGAATCTGCTCGTGGCCCTTGCCCAGGGTTTCCAGAATCACCGCTTCACGCTGGAACCGCTCCTGTACGACCCGATGGGTTTCAGGGTCGGTTGAAACAGGCTTGAGCTGTTTGATGACACAGCGCCGGTTGGAGGGCAAATGGGTGTCCTCAGCTAAAAACGTATGGCTGTATCCCCCGCCCCCAAGCGATTGAATGACACGATAGCGGTTATTCAAAAAATTCTGTGGGTTACCCATTTTTTTGTCGGCTAAACACGACGCATCTGACGCACCAACTCAATGGCCTCGACCAGCGCCGTTTGTGTGAGGTGTGGCTCAGACATGTGTTTTTCCTTCCCTTTGTGATGTGTCGTGCGATGGTGGATCCAAACTTCCACAGCGTGACCGATGGCAATCCGGCAAGCAGCTTCGACATCCGCACCATTCAGCCCCTTGGCTTTGGCAGCCAGGGCATCGAGTGAGATGCCTTCCGTTAGTTGGCGTCCATTGAGGTGAATGGAAAAAATCTCCTTCAGGTCGGGGACCTCCGGCATGGGAACTTCCAGACAGATGTCAAACCGGCCTGCTCGCTGTAAGGCTGAATCAATCCGTTCCAGTTTGTTGGTGGCAGCCAAAACCATGACTCCTTTCAGTTCACCTACTCCGTCAAGTTCCGCCAACAGTTGACCGAAAATCCGGTCCGACACACTGGCCCCCACTGTCAGCCCGTCCTGAAACGAAGGCATGAGCGCATCCACTTCGTCAAAAAAGATAATACAGGGTGCAGACTGTTTTGCCTGCCGGAAAATATCATGGAGCACCCGGTCGGATTCATTGATATATTTTGAAAGCAGTTCCGGTCCGCGCACCGAAATAAAATGGATTTTACCTTCTCCTGCAAGTGCCCGCACCAGCAATGTCTTGCCAGACCCCGGCGGGCCGTAGAGCAACACCCCGCTGGCAATCTGAACCCCCAGTTTGGTGTAAACTTCCGGATATTTGAGTGGCAACAGCACCGACCGGTTCAGCGCTTCCCGGATTTTTGCCAGTCCGCCAACCCGATGCCAGCCGCTTTCCGGCGTTTCAACCGTGATGCCGCGCAACGCCGAAGGCTCGATGAGCTTGAGTGCCTGGTGAAAATCCTCCATGGCCACCTGAATCTGCTGGAGCTTTTCCTCAACCAGATTCAGATTGAGATCAGGGTCGGTAAACATGACCCGGCGCAAAGCTGCCAAGGCAGCTTCACGGCACAGGCTGTGCAAATCAGCCCCGACAAAACCATGCGTGAGCGCCGCCAGCGCGTCCAGATTGACATCCTCCGCCAGCGGCATGCCACGCGAATGAATTTCCAAAATCTCTTTTCGCCCATGAATACTGGGAATGCCAAGGCGCACCTCGCGGTCAAACCGGCCCGAACGACGCAGGGCCGGGTCCAGGGCACCAGGCGCATTGGTGGCTCCGATGACCACCAGTTGGCCTCGGTCCCGCAAACCGTCTATCAAGGTTAAAAGCTGCCCCAGCAGGCGTTTTTCAACCTCGCCCGGTACGGACCCGCGCCGGGGTGCAATCGCATCAATTTCGTCAATAAAAATGATGGCCGGTTGATTGCGGGCCGCATCCTCAAAAATCTGCCGCAGGCGGGCTTCCGACTCGCCATAAAATTTATGCAGGATTTCAGGGCCGCTCATGGAAACAAAATGGGCATTGGTTTCCTGGGCAATTACCCGCGCAATCAAGGTTTTTCCGACTCCGGGCGGTCCCACCAGCAATAATCCACGGGGGGGTTCGATACCCAGCCGCTCAAAAATCATGGGATGTTTAAGCGGCAGTTCAATCATCTCGCGGACCCGTTCGACCTCACGCTTGAGTCCTCCGATGTCCTCATAGGCGATTTTGGCCTGCCGTTCACCGGCTCCGGCAGCCTGAAACTTGGGGTCTGAAATCGTAAAAACTGTGGTGGGATGGATAATTACCACCCCCTCCGGCTCAGTTTTCTGAACTTTGAATTCCTGAAACCGAGAACCAAACAGGGTAGCCCGAATCCGGTCGCCGGTGACCACCGGCAAGCCGTCAATCAATTTCCCAATATAGGTGTGGTATCCTGGTCGCCGCGAAACCTGTGTCACCGGTGTCAGTTGGAGCATGGTCGCCAGTTGGGGCTGGGCCACCTGCACCACGACTTTTTCGTTGATTCCAACCCCGGCATTATCTCGGATAATCCCGTCAATTTGGAGTAATTGTTGCCCGCGAAACTCTTTGAAGGCCGGCATCACCTTGGCCACGGTGCGCCGTTTCCCGGTAATTTCCAGGATGTCACCGGTCACAGCTCCCAATTTTTCAATATCAATCGGGTCCAATCGGGCGATACCGCGCCCTACATCCCGCGATTGGGCCTCGACCGCACGCAATTCCTTCGACTGATTGTTGGAAGTGCCGTTGGTGGACATGGTTTGGGGGTTTAGGATTCAGGGTTCAGGGTTCAGGGTTCAGGGTTCAGGGTTCAGGGTTCAGGGTTCAGGGTTCAGGGTTCAGGGTTCAGGGTTCAGGGTTTTTTGAATTGAGAA
>JAIBAN010000007.1 GCA_019695185.1 Blastocatellia bacterium
TGAGGACTGAGCTTTAAGGAAAGCAAAGAGAGAGTTCGGACCAGGGTTATCATTTGGATTTCACTCAGTCCTCAGTCCTCAGTCCTCAGTCCTCAGTCCTGGTTTTGTCCTCAGTCCTGGTTTTTAAGAGACCACAAATTTGAGCTTTGTTTCGCCAAAGTGGAGTTCTTCACCGTTGCGCAGCAGGTAGGGCTGACGCGCCGGAATTTTCACATAGCCAGTGGTATAGGTTCCATTGGCACTCCCCAAATCCTCCACGTAAAACTGATTCCCTTTGCGTAAAATCTGGGCATGCCGCCGGGAAACCTTGGTTTCCTTTTCATAAGGGGTCAAATCCACTTCGGGGAAGATGCCGGAATGCATGTCTATCCGGCCCACCAGATGGATTTCCTTTTCGAGCGGGAAGGAAATGTTATAGCCGGTTGGTTCCAGCAGCACCAGTTTGGCTGTGATTTTGGTCGGGCGCGGGTTGTCAAGGAACTTGAGGTGCTCTTCCAAAGCGGTTTTCATCTCAATGGCGGTAAACCGTTTGGAAGCCTTATGCTCGACCGTGCGGCACAGAATGCTGTCCATTTCAGGTGTCAGACCGGGATTGATCTCACAGGGACGCGGATTTTTGTTGAAGTCAAAAATCAGAAGGGGGTTGTCCTGCGGATTGGCTCCGGTCAACAAATGAAACATGGTGGCACCGAGTGAATACACATCGGAGCGCGGTTCGACCTTTCCGGCAAACAACTCCGGCGGCGCATAGCCCATGGTCCCAATGGCCGTGACGCCTTTTTCGGTCGGTGCCACAAAGCGGGCAATCCCAAAATCAACCAGCACCGCGCGGGGCGGCGTGATGCTGTCATCCAGCATGATATTGGCTGGTTTCAAGTCACGATAGATAATCGGCGGATTCTGACTGTGCAGGTAATGCAGCACGTCACACAACTGAATGGACCATTCGGTGACCTGTCGTTCGCCCAAGGGTCCGTCACTGCGGCGAAGCTTCCCTTCCAAATCGCCGCCGGGTACAAATTTCATGACCAGATAGTAACGGCCATCATTGGCGAAATAATCGTAGATGGTGGGAATCGAGGGATGTTCCAACCCGGCGAGCAACTCAGCTTCGCGGCTGAAATCCTGGGTTGCCTTGGCTCGGCTGGCTTCGTCCGCATAGGAGCTGATCATTTCCTTCAGCGCCCGTTGCCGGTTATTAAGGTGAATATCCTGCACGAGATAAACGTTTCCCATGCCGCCTCCACCGACACGTTTTACCACCCGGTAACGGTTCGACAGAACGGTATCTGGTTTCAACTGATCAACGGCCATGTGTCTGATTTTCCTTATGAGTCGAGTGGGCTCCGCCAAAATAGCAGGATTTTGCCACGAGAGAAAGTATCTTTTTACAGGGTTTGTGGACTGAAAACCAAGGGCTGACAATCAAAGACTGAGGACTGCGCGATGGGTTTGCCAGGAGCAGATGAAAAGGCAACCGGTTTCATAAACCGCAGTCCACAGCCTGCCGATCTGCTATTTCTTCCTGGTCACTTGAAAATTTGTAAGAGCCGTTCCAGAAGGTGTCGTGATGACAATGCCTGCATTGCCAAACGGAACCGCTGGAATCAAAAATGACAAACGGGTTGAGGTTGCGTCAAAAAGTCCCACCGAAACCCCACTCACCATGACCTGCGCTCCATCCAAATCCGTCCCCATGACCGTGACCAGCGTTCCAATCCGGCCTTTGGTCGGAGTCAGACTCGTGACAGCGGGGGGCGGGATTTTGGTGGTGCCCAGGGCCTCTTTGGAATTGACTGATTCTTCCGTCGCATTGAATGCCCGCACCCGATAGACATAGCCGGTCTTGGGCTGCAACCCCTTGTCCAAAAACGAAGTCTGATTGGCGGTTCCAGTTCCAACCAGAGCAAAGGTGCCCGCCGAACCCAGCCGGCGCTCAATCCGAAAACCGGTTTCATTGTAACTGGCGTCACGCCAGGTCACATTCATTTCGGTTGCGGAAACGGCTGTGGCAGTCACATTCATGGGGGGTGCAACCCCTTTGGTGACAGCGGTTGCATCATTGGAATAGGACGATTCCCCGCCGCCGTTGACGGCTCGCACCCGATAGACATAGGCGGTACCCGCCACCAGCCCGGTATCTTCAAATTTCGTGATATTGGCATCCAGTGTCTTGAGCAAGGTGAAATCAACCAAGTCGCTGGTCCGGCGCTCCACCTTGAAGCCAGCCTCGTTGTCACTGGTATCTTTCCATTGCAATGAAATCCGGTTTTCCGCAACAGTTGCGGCTTGTAACTCGGTGGGTGGCGTGGGAACCAACGGAACCGGATCCAAATAGACGGCAAATTCAGCCGAGGGGCGCGAACTGAGCACACTGTTGACCGCCCGAATGCGATAGGTATGCAACGCCCCCGGACTGGCATAGCGATGCAGGAAGCGGGTTGCGTCGGGGCCCAGCCGGGAAAGCACTCCGTAATCCCCGTTATCCAGCTTGTGCTCAACCAGATAGGCAATCTCATTGGAACTGTTGTCCGCCCAGGAAAGACTGATTTCCGAAACCGAAGCAACCGTCGCTTTCAGATTGGTCGGCGTGGCCGGGGTGGGGCTGTCCTCATTGGAAAAAGTTGAGTCCCCATCAAGCGACGTGGCCTGGACGCGGTAAAAATAAACCAGCCCTTCCTGCACTTTTTGATCCAAAAATCCAATTGCATTGGGGCCAACAACTCCAACCTGGCGGAATGTCCCGGTTGCTTCCTCTTTGCGTTCGATAAAAAACCCCTGCTCATTGTCGCTGTTGTCACGCCATTCCAGCCGGGTTTGCGTCGTGGTGACCGGAATTGCCCGTAATTGTGAAGGCGGGGCCACCCCAACCGTGCGCACCGTGGCTTCGTTGGAATAAGCCGATGCCCCGCCATCGGTCAGCGACCTCATCCGGTACACGTACCGGGTACCTGGCTGAACCGTGTCGGTATAGGTGAGTTGGGTTCCGGGTAGGAGCGTAAGCACTTCGAAAAACTGGTCGGTGGCAGTTTTCCGTTCCAGTGAAAAACCGGTGACTTCCGGTTGGTTGCGCGACCATCCCAGGTTGATTTTCCCAAGCTCACCCAAATTGGCCACCAGTGGCGACGGGGGTTTGGGTGGATTGAGGCTGACTTCGGTGCGAAAGACGCCGCGCCCGTGGGTAAAAGCATACAAAACCGGCGGATTGGGAAAGACATTTGGTTTGGTGGTAGGCTCCCAGGCCAGATGCTCCACCGCAACACTGGCAAACCCGGTGTTTTCAACATTCCAGTTCTGTCCGCCATCAATTGAAACGAACACCCCCAGGTCGGTACCGGCAAACAAAACCGTTGGCACGGTGGGATGCACGGCAAACGAGTTGACCGGAATATCCGGAATCGCCGTGCTGTTTTTTCCGTCCAGGTTGGCCCAATTCAAACCGCCATCCGTTGTTTTCCACACATGTCCAAAGCCAAAACTGGAAAACGTCGCATAAGCAACCAGGGGATTTTTTGGATCCACCGTGATGGAACTGCACCATGCGCCGGTGGGAAGCCCCTGGCCTCTGCCCCAGGTGGGCGTCTCAGCCAAGCCATTGACGGTGCGGAAAATACCGCCGTTGACGGTGCCCATATACACCACATCACTATTGGTTGGAGCAATTGCAACCGCCGAAACGGGACCGCCGGGAAACTCGGTCGGGCTGGCCGGTTCCCAGCTTGTCCCCTGATTCAATGTCCGAAATGGGCGACCCCCCCCCGTCCAGAGCACATTCGGTTTTTGCGCATCCAGGGCGTAAGGAACAATAAACAAAAACACATCCCGCAGCCCCTTGATGGCTGATTCAAAAGTCTTTCCCCTGTCCGTCGTGCGATAGAGTGAAACGGTTTGGTTTGAAACATAATAGGTTGCGCCATCAGTCGTGGCGTCCACACCGCAAAACCCACCGTCACCGGTGAGGAGCGTGGACCAGGCGTTCGGCTGCCGGGCCGAACCCATCACCACCCCATTGTCCTGCGTTCCGCCAATCAGACTCATGCCACCGGGAAAAACTGCGCCCCCGTAAAACTGCGTGGCTCCATATCCATGATTTAAGGAAGCCCACGGGATGGCAGGCGGAATGCCCGGCTCGTAAAAACAGACACCGCGTCCATAGCCGGAAGCCACGGCCCCCATTCCCTTGGTGGTCCTGAAAATGCCGCCGTCCGTTCCAACCAGCAGGGTTTGGTTGGTGGTTCCGTTCCAGCGCGGGTCAAACGTGAGAACATGATGGTCGGCATGGACATACGCAGCTTCCGTCGGGTCAATCCACCAGTAGCTGCAAATTCCAAACGAAGCTCCGCCGTCATCCGAACGAAACAAGTCGATTCCACCGGCAAAAACCACGTTCGGGTCGCTGGGGGAAACGGCTATCACGTTGTCATACCAGCCCTGGCTGATAAAATCTCCCGACACATTGGGCGAGCAGATGGAATAGCTGGCCAGAAAAGGATTGGTCAGCAGGAGAAAATCAAGCCGGGTGGGTGAAAACGCGCCCTCAATCCGGGGGGCCCAGGTTTGCCCGCCGTCCGTACTGCGAAAAACATTGAGCAGTCGGTTCGAAGTCCGCGCCGCCATGGCGTAGATGGTATTTTGAGCACTCGGAGCAATTGCCAGCGAGGTGCGGCTGATGTCAGGAGCCGTCAACACCCGTGCCCAAGTCAGGCCGCTGTCGGTCGTCCGATAGACTCCATCCGAGGCATAGGTGCCCGAACTGGCAAAAACCGTGTCTTTATCCTTGGCGGTGTCGGTCCGAACGGCCAAATCCAAAATCCCGGTATCGCTCTGCGTATTAACCATGGTCGCGCTTGCACCACCGGCCCCGGTGGCGGCCAAAGTGCGGCCCCAGGTCTGCCCTCCGTCGGAGCTTTTCCAGACACCGGTCCGGGTGGCGGCATAGACCACCTGCGAATTGGTGGGACTGATGACCAAATCATTGACGTAGTAAAAATCCGGGGTTGCCGTGGCAGCCAGCCGGGTCCAGGTTTTACCGCTGTTCACACTTTTGAAAATCCCGCTCCCCCGAAGGGCATCGCTGTTGAGAAACCCTTCTCCGGTTCCGGCATAGAGCACGCGGTCGGTGGGTGGTGAAGTCAGGTCCAACACCAATGCGTTGACCGCCAGATTGGGCAGCATATCCCCGACGGCGTTCCAGGTGGCCCCGCTATCGGTTGATTTCCATACCCCGCCGGACGCAGCTCCGGCATAGATGGTCGCAGGAACTGCCGGGTCAATCACGAGAGTCCGGGTCCGCCCCCCCACGTTACCAGGACCAAGCGGGTTCCAGGTTGAAATTCCAGCCAGAAACTGCTCCTCACCCTGAGCTGCGCTTCCAGCAACCGGCCTTCCCTGGCGACTGGAAAAGACCGGCATCCGGGCCATGTGCCGTTGCGCAGCCAGATATTTCTCCAGCGGCAGTTCGGTTCCACGGCCAACCCGTTTGCGCAGATAGAAGCGCTGCATTTCATCCGGTTCATCGGCAGGATGAACTGCCGTGGGTGGCGGGACCGGGGCAGGCAGGCGACCCGGTCGCGGCTGGGATAGTTCAGGTGATTTCCGCTCCTGTGCCCACAACAAGCCAGTGAATCCCAGCGCCAGCAGCAGGAAAGGTGTTGCCAATACGATTTTTGCCAAATGTGTGTGTTTCATAACTTCTTACATTTAGGAAATCTGCATCCTGGCCAGCAGCAGTGCCCTGGGTCCAGGTCCCCTGGAAAAACTCAAAGCCAAAACCTGGCCCTTCAACCAAAGGCTCTTTGGTTTCAACCCCAACCATTCGATTCCACAAAGCACGCTACTTGCCTAATCGGGGATTGTCGAACGTTTACTTTTCAACTTCGGCTTTTTTCAGTGCCTCAATGATTTTCGGATGATTTTTTTCCTGAGCAATTTGCCAAACGGTTTGGCCGGATTCGTCTCTGTAGTGAATGTTGGCTCCCCGGACAATCAGTAGCCTAACGGTTTCGGGGTGTCCCGCCCAGACAGCTTCAACCAGCGGTGTGCGATGACCACAGCGTCCCCCCTGGCATTGCCACACCTGCGCATCCACCGGTACCCCAACCGCCAGCAAACTGCGAATCAGATTGTTATAGCCGTTTTTAGCCGCAAAATTGATTACCCGGCCTTGAAATGCAAACCAACTGCCAATGAAAAGGAGACTGGCAGTCATCAGAGCCAAACCAACCGTATAAGGCATTGTGGTTGGTTTCAGGGTTTCCGCAAGTTGAAATTCCGTTTCCGTATGGTCTTGCAGTTTTTCCCCATGCGCCTGTTTGGCCGTGAAATAAAGCATGGCCTGACTGACGCCCAGGGTTGGCTGGATGGCTGCCAGCAGCAAAGTCGGACCGCCGCCCACCAAAACAATCACCGCCTCCCGAATGATGGGTGAATTCAACCCCAACAGGTCCACTGCCAAACCGCCCAATAAAAATGCGGTCGGAAAGCCAAAGACCGGCACAATGCCGGTATTGAAGTGGCGTAACTGCACCAGTGCCGCAATCGTGCGAAACGGTTTGATGAGTTCACGGGAACGGTCCAGTGCCGCCCGACCATGTTTCCCTTCCAGTACCACAATTGGGGCATAGAGCGCGGTCTCCACATATCCGGCCAGACCCGGCACAATCATTCGGGCAAAACCGCCCAAAACCCGGACCGTATTCCAAATCTCGGTTTCCAACAGCCGACCCGTCACCGGTTGCAATAGATGGAGCACCTGCCGGGCGGAGATTCTGCGCCCGGTACGAATATGGTCCATGGCCAGGGTGCAGGCGGCTGCATTCAAAACATTGGCGGTCAGTCCGCAGACCCCCCAAACGGTCACCAGCACCAACTGCAAGATGGGCAGCACCCATTCCGGCAAAAATGTGCGCGGCACGGCATAGAGGGCAAACAGCATGATGGTGTTAATCAGAAAAAGCGGCAGATAGATGCGCAGAGCCAGCGGTACAAAAGTAAAGAAATGCTCGCTGTAAACCGTCAGGGCTTTTTTGAACAGGCCACCGGCCCCTTCGCTGTGGGCGCGGAGCGTAATGGCAAACATTTCGGCGGAAACAGGCCGCTCATCCGGATTTTTCGCCAGGGCCGACATCACGACGCGCGCCACCGCCTTGGGCAGGTCGGCCCGCTTTTCCGCCAGTGGAGGCGGTGGTTCTTCGCCATGTTTCCGGATGAGTTGCCATGTGTCGCCGGTAAAAGGCAACTCTCCGGCCAGCATTTGATAGACAATCACCGCCAGACTGTAAAGATCCGACCGGGCGTCAACTTTTTCCCCCCGGCATTGTTCGGGAGACATATAGGTGGGTGTGCCAATCACGGTTCCAATCCGGGTCAGGCCACCGGCCAGGGTTTCGCGGGCGACTTCTTCGCCGGTTCCCTGACCGCTGAGGGTTTGGGTAACCATCTGGTAATCGGAAGCCGAACCCAACACCCTGGTTCCATCATCAACCACGGTGGGGGCAATGGCACCGGTGATGTCCTGCAAGGTCACTGCGGGGTCTTCCCGGCGCGGGTCATCAGCCACGGTGGGCGCACCGGTGTCAACCGGCGGCTGATGCAAGGTGTCAACCTGTGTGTCAACGTCAGCCCTCAGAAAAACCTTTCCGGGTTTCAGGGTTTCGCCGGTATCGCGGCTTGGATTTTTGAGTTTGGCAATCCCGAAATCGAGCACCTTGACGTTATAGCCCCCGCGCCCATTCGGTTCCAGCCAGATATTGTCGGGCTTCAAATCGCGGTGCACAATGTCGAGTTGATGGGCCTTTTCAATCGCCAGACAGGTTTGCTCGACCACATCCACCACAAATCCGAGTGGCAGCCGCGAGGATTTCCGTAAAACCTGGGTCAGCGTATGACCATCAAGGTATTCCATCACGAGGTAGGCCACCCGTTCCCCATCCACATTGCCGAATCCGAAATCGGTCACATTGATGATATTGGGGTGACGCAGCCGCCCGGCGGCACGAGCTTCGCGCTTGAACCGCTCGACAAACTCCTGATTGGCCATGAATTCCGGAGCAATCACTTTCACGGCAACAGGTCGTTCCGTGCCCAGATGGGTGGCACGAAACACGGCTCCCATCCCACCGTGACCCAGCATGGTCTCAATCCGGTATTTGCCGTCCAAAACCTGCCCGATTAAGTGTGAAAGTCCAATCATAATGAAAATCAAGTCTTGGGAGTCTTGGAAGTCTTGAGGGTCTTGGGGGTCAAACCCTGACAGGGTGACAAGGCGACAAATTTCCTTGACTCCCAGGACTCCCCAGACTCCCCAGACTCCCCAGACTTCTTACTTTGCGGCTGCCCGTTGCAATCGGTCCCGGATGCCATCCCATTGCGAACCGGCGGGAACAGCTTCAATCACCAGATGGGTCACGCCCTGGTCTTCCAAATGATGCAAGGTTCCATAGAGCCGTTCGGCATAACGGGATGCCTCCAAAGGCAAGGTTTCATGGTAAATGGCGACTGGAGTTTGGAACCGGAGCGGCGAAATGGTTAATGCCCCAATTTGGCTGGGAGCGATTCCGGTTGTGAGCATTGCCCGAATGGTTTCGGCAATGGTTTCCGGTTGGCCAAACGGTTGTAACAGAACTTCAGCCTTGGGAGCATAATGCTTGCGCTCCTGCCCCGGCGAGGCCGCCGGTCCCTGCCGGTTGTGAGCAGCGGCGGGCGTTTTCACCGGCCCAATCACCTGCTCCAGTTCGGTGCGGGAAATCATTCCCTCACGCCATAAAATCGGCACCTCACCGCTGACATCAAGCACCGTGGATTCGATACCGACCTGGGTCGGTCCGCCGTCCACAACCAAATCAACCCGCCCTTTCAGTCCTTTTAAGACATGCCGGGCCGTGGTGGGGGAAATTTCGGTTGACCGGTTGGCGCTCGGAGCCGCCACCGGAACCTGAGCCGCCTGCAACAAGGCCAAGGCGACTGGATGAGCCGGCATCCGGACTCCCACGGTTGGCCCTCCCGCCGTCACAACCAACGGAATGCCCTGGGCCTTGGGCACAATCAGGGTCAACGGCCCCGGCCAATAGCGGGCGGCCAATTTTTGCGCTGCTTCCGGCCAGATTGAAGCAACCTCGGACACTTGACCCAATGAAGCGATATGGACAATCAGAGGATTGGTTGCCGGACGGCCTTTGGCTTTGAAAATTCCTGCCACTGCCTGCTCATCCAGGGCATTGGCCCCCAAGCCGTATACGGTTTCGGTCGGAAAGGCGACCAATTTCCCAGCGCGCAGCAGGGCTCCGGCAGCTTCCAACGTGGATTGATTCAAATGGTCCGGCTGGACAGTCCAAACAAGTGTTTCTTTCATCAACAAAATTGAATTGGGCGCAAGTCCAAAAATTCAGAGTTCAGATATCCGCCAAGATACCACAACCCGAAACCAGTCTCCCAAACCGAACTGCCTGTCAGAATACAAAACCGTTCAAAGCAAGGTTGATAAAATCAAACAGGCGGCTTTCCGGAATTTGCTTCCTTGAGCCGCCTGCCCTGATTTTTTTCTTTTCGGACGTTGCCACGTCAGGCTTCCTGGCTTGGCAACACCCCCCTGGAATGAAAGAGGCTCAGTTCTCAGTCCTGAGTCCTGGATGGTGTCCTCAAATCCTTCCGGTTAGTTCAGATGCTGGCGTTTGAAAAACTCAACCGCCACTTTCAAGGCCGGTTTGGGAAATTCATGGCCTCCGGGATGCAAATACGTCGCCAGTTCCAACCCTGTCGCACCCGGTTCCAAGGTCACATACCCCTGTTTGGTGGCTTTGTCCGGGTTGGTTTGCAACAACCGTCGGGCCAGCACAACACTGGCCGTTTGGCTTTGATAGGAAACCAGGGGGTCTTCCTCTCCAGCCACAATCATGATTGAGCGTGGAATACATTCAGGAATCAGCGCACCTCCTTGACCGGAGGCAGAACAAACAGCGGCTATTTCCACACCCCGTTCATGCCATAACACATTGGCAAAGCGACCACCATTGGAATGTCCCAGCACAAACACGCGGTTGGGGTCAATCCGGGCTCCGGCTTCAACTCCAGCCAAAGCTGCGTCAAAGAACTTGATATCACGGTCGTTCAGTTCGCCTGGGTCTTTTTGCCAGCCGTTTTTACTGCCGTCCGGGTCGGTAATTCCTTCAACTCCCGGAATACCTTGCATATAGACGACCACCGCTTCCGGCCAGAGCAGATGAATCTGGAATTTTTTGGCGGCGTTTTTGGCAGTTCCGCCATGTCCGTGAAAGACGAAAACCAAGGGAGCCCCGGATTCCGGGGCCGGGTTTGCATTGGGATAAATCAAGGCGGTTCGCTTGACGCCTTCGATATTGAAAGCCTGTTCAAGCGGCTGAACGGCAGCCACAGGGTCACCCTGAAACGACTGCTGCAAGCGCGCCCGTCGGGCAGCCTGAGCCTGGGAAAAGATTGGCCAACCGACCGACAAAATCATTATCATCAAACCAAAGACTGAAGGTACGCTGAATATTTTTTTCATAAATGGGATTCCTCAATTCCTGTTTGGTATTTTCTTGTTTTCAAATCTGGTATTGGCATCCATCGGAATAAACACTCTAAACACCTGAAGACAAACGTCTTTACCCGTGCCAAGAGGTTTATTCGAGCCGGTTTGTCTGGCCCTATAGAGCAAACCTGCCAACAAAAAGTCTGAAGAAAATGCTTTTTACCGAAAGGAAACCCGCCAAGTTGGCTTGTTCGATCTTCAATTTTTCGTATAACTATGACGCAACACAGCATTCCAAACACCCACTGCCGTCACTGGCAACGTTTGCTGTGATTCAAAACAAATCAAACCAATGAGAGCATTACAATTTCTTCCTCCCGCACTCACTCTGGTGGACGTGTCTCCGCCTGATATTCCGCATGAAGCGCTTATCCGCGTTCACCGCGCTGGAATCTGCGCTACGGATATTGCCATTACCCACGGCTACGCGGGGTATTCCGGGACGCTGGGCCACGAATTCGTGGGCACGGTCGAGCGTTGTCCCGATGCCAATTGGATTGGCAAACGTGTGGTTGGCGAAATCAATATCGGCTGCGGGGCATGTCGCCGGTGTGACCAGGGTGACCCGCGCCATTGTCCGTTTCGGCAGGTCCTGGGCATCAGGGAACGCAATGGGGCCATGGCTGAATTCGTGTCACTTCCCATCAGAAATCTGCATCTGGTCCCGGATGGGATAACTGACCGGCAGGCAGTCTTTCTGGAGCCGCTGGCGGCAGCCTGTCATGTCCTTGACCACCACCTGCTCTCACCTGAAATGCGGATTTTTATTTTGGGTGACGGGAAATTGGCCCAACTGATTGGACGCGCGTTGCAAGCCCAAGGGTTTCAACCAACTTTAGTGGGGAGGCACCCGGCCAAACTGGCTTTGGCAAAAGCCGCCGGGATCCGGACCAGCTTGCTGACGGAAGTGGAAACCGACCTTGCGCTCCGGCGCTCGGTTGATGCTGTCATTGAGGCAACGGGACGCAACGCCGGCATTTCCCTGGCCCTTGATTTGGTTTCCCCCTGCGGAATCGTAATTCTCAAATCCACCTTTCACGAAGCCTGGAACCTTGTGCCCCAGAAAATCGTGGTCCCCGAAGTTACGCTGGTCGGTTCCCGTTGCGGAAAAATGGAAGCTGCGCTGGATTTGTTTTCCACCGGTCGAATTGAAGTTGATTCTCTTGTCAGTGCTGAATTTTCTTTCACTGACGCCCTTTTGGCCTTTGCCGCAGCCCAGGACTCACAGGCACTCAAGGTTCAGCTTGTCATGAACTAACCCAAAAGAAGGACTGAGGACTGAGGACTGAGGACTGAGTTTTTCAAAGGCCATAGCGGAAGCAAACTTGCCAAACCTGGCTTGTTCCTGCTCGACCCTCAGTCCTCAGTCCTCAGTCCTCAGTCCTGGATTGTGTCCTCAGTCTGGCCTAGTCTGTGAGACTTTCCCGATTGCGGGCGGCAAGTTCGGTGAGCATGCTGCGTGACCACCCGGAAGTCCGGCTGTAGCGGTCGGCAGCCTGAGCGATACCATCCACCTGAGTTGAACCACAGGCTTCACACGACTGACTCAATCCGTGGGTAACAGCCTTGCAGCTCAAGCAAATGGTGAATTCCGGCGAGAACAATAACCCAATGGTTTGGGATTGGTAAAAAGCACGGGAAATAAAAACTGAGACACTGCCAGCCGAGGCTGGTTCTTTCCCCATGCGGATGTCGCTCCCGGCATTGAACAGGTGTTGCCCTTGCAGTTCGCCCTCGACCCGGACCCGCTCCAACGCGGAAACCCTGGCGGCAGAACTGAGTTTGATACCGTTGGTGTAATAGACTTCCCCGGTTTGTCGGTTTCCCTGTAAAACTCCAGCGGATTCTTCCGAAAAGAACTGCAAATCGGTTTTGGCAAGGCGAAAGGGCGGCCCCTCGGCGGCTGATTCGGCCAGTACAAAGCGGGTTTTGTGCCGGGAAGTCAACCGGGCGGCTTCTCCTGCCAGGTGATTGATGACTTTGCTGCCAAAATCCCGTGCTTCGGCAGATTCATGCAATTGATGTCCGGTCACGGCTGCCACCAGTTCATTGAGCCCGATTGGACAAATCCAGTGAATGGTGCGGCTTAACCGAAGAAACGGACTTCCGTGCCGCCGCATGGCGAGCAGTGCCAACGGACCTTGTTCCCCCAGGGCCATCAGTTTTTCGATAAAAATCCGTTTTTCCAGATGCGCCTGGGCAGCGACATCCATCAACCGGGTCAGTTCCTCAAAAATGGCCAAGTGGTTGGTTGCTCCGGCGCGATAGGCAGCACGGGGTAAATTCAGCGACACCGCCTGGAAAACCGCCGTACACCATTCCGTGCTTTCCGCCTTGGCCAGCGACCCTTCCAACGGCAGGCCATAGCGCCGGTAAAAACTGGTGGATTCATCCCGGTCAAAAACAAAATGGACCCCGCCCCGCCCGGTGGCCACTTGACTCACCAGGTCCAACAACCCTTTGTAGCCCGGACTTTCCGAAAAATGATGCGTGATATGCAGAACCGGGCGGGCTCCGGTAAAGGGCACCTGCTGGCCGTCACCTTCCAAATAGGCTTCAAAAATCGCCCGCAACAGCGTGCGGGCCGGTTCGGTATAGTCCCGGTATGGTTTGCCGGTTGGCTCACCGCCCGGTCCGATGGCAATCCGGTCTTTGAGATACGCTGGTACATCCCAGTCCAAATGGAGTGTGCAGGTCAACATCTGGCCCCCGCGTGCCAGCGAGGGTGAGGAAAGCTCAAAAATGAGACTTTGTGCCAGTTGTTGAATTTCCTTGGGGTCCAGTGCTTCAACATACGGAGCCAGACAGTAATTGACCGCATCCCACTCAACCGGCCCGCTGGTGTAACTTTGCAGGGCAGCGGAAAATTTGACGAGGTGGGCCACCAGCACTTCGGGATGTTTCGCCGGACGCCAGTTGGCAAACCGGTGCGGCGTGGTAAACCCGTAGCGTTTGATGGTGTCCAGGCTTTGGGTAATCGAATAGGGCCGGTCCACTGCGCCCAGGTCCTGAATGTAAATGTCGCCTACCAGATGGGCCTTGGCCACCGGGTCTGAAAAGACCGACAAAATGGCATATTCGCGCTTGATGGCCTCAGCCAGCAACAGGCTGGTTCCTTCCGGCCCCAGAGCATACACTGAGGTTTCGCGGCGAGCCTGATGTATCACCCGGTCCACGTCATAGAGTGGTACTCCCAGGCGTGAATGGGCGCGAAATTCCTTTTCCAGTCCATGCTCAATCAATTTGGCATCAACCAGACTGCGAATCAGCGAGGAACTCAACCGGGAAACTCCCGATTTGCGGACCATCGCCTGAATCTCAAGGCTGATTTGACCTGCCAGTTCAACGCTCATGCCCGTCTCGCGGATAAGAGCGTCAATAATCCGCTGACGGTCAAAATGGGTGATATGTTCGTCAGAGCGCCGCACCAGCAAATCAGGCTCCGGTGAAGTGACCGCAATGGCCTCGGCGGGTGATTCGGACTCATTGGTTGAGTCGAGAATTTCGTCTTCTCGTTGGAGGTTTGTCACGCCTATAGGTCCCATTTCTGGAAAATCGTGAAATCAACGACGCATGCCGACAAAGTGAAGGGATTTGAATTTCGTCCAAAATAGCTGTAGCAGCCTGATGTGAAGGAACTTTGTCTGGACAAATGCGCCGCCAGCATACCATAGTTTGCCCAGCCTCAAAAATATTGGATGTTTTCATTTGCGATTTGCCATTTGCAAACGGACAGGGTTCAGTGTGAATTTTTTTCCTGAAACAAAAATCTGATTGCCAACGTGAAAACTGATTTGTCCCTTCAAACACTGGCAAATCGCAAATCGCAAATCGCAAATGTTTTGATTGTCTTTCCTGAACTCTTATGTTTCTTGCTTACTGGACGATTTGTTACGGTATTTTGGTGCTGCTTGGCGGCGTGATGGGTTATGTCAGCAAAAAAAGCATGCCTTCCCTGATTGCCGGTGCCGCTTTTGGCCTGGCTCTCATTGGAAGCGGTTTCCTGACCTTTCAGCAACGCTTTTTCGGCATGGTGGCAGCCTTGGTGCTAACCTTGCTGCTGACAGTTTTCTTTGGAATCCGCCTCAAAAAAACCGGGAAATTCATGCCCGCCGGCATGGTTCTGCTGCTCAGTCTGGTCACCCTGGTTTTACTGGGTATGGGATTTATGCAGGGCTGACAAGGCGTCGAGTAGCTGGCTCAGGGTTTCATATTTGACCGGCTTTCCCAAAAAATCATCTATGCCGGCAGCAAAAAAGTTTTCCCGGTCCTCAGCCAACACACTTGCCGTCAGGGCGACAATGTGGGGACGGTATCCCCGCTCCGATTCGTTTGCCCGAATCCGGCGGGTGGCTTCGACTCCATCCATTTCGGGCATTTGCAGGTCCATCAAAATCAAGTCATAACGATGCCGCTGGACAAACTCCAGCACTTCCAGCCCATTATTTACAATGTCGGCCTGATATCCCAGCTTGCGCAGCATCAGGCTCGTCACCTTTTGATTGACCGGGTGGTCTTCCGCCAAAAGGATTTTCAGAGGTGAAACCAGAGCTGTGTTTGGTTTTATTGCAATGGAAACCGGTGAACCAGACTTGGCCGGGTGCGGGTCAAACCATTCGGCTTGAAAGCGAAAGTAAAAGGTGGAGCCCTGCCCCTCGCTGCTTTTCACTTCCAGTGTGCCTCCCATTTTTTCCGCCAGCCGGCGACTGATGGTCAGCCCCAGTCCGGTCCCCCCATATTTGCGGGTCATGGAGGAATCCCCCTGACTGAAAGGCTTGAACAACCGCTCAAGCGCCTGCGGAGAGATGCCAATCCCTGTATCTGCCACTGCAATTTCAAGCCCGACTGCGGAGGTGCCGGTTGTGGTTGCGGCCACCGAAACCACAATTTTTCCCGTGGCCGTAAATTTGACCGCATTCCCCATCAAATTGAGCAGGATTTGCCGAATCCGCTGACTGTCACCCAGAATCGCATCGGGCACAGTTGGTCCGACATGTGCCAATAACGTCAGATTTTTTTGCTGCACTTGAATGGAAAACAGGCTCACCACCTCCTCAGCCAGTTCCTTGAGCGAAAACGGGGTTTTCTCAAGCTCCATCATGCCAGCTTCGATCTTGGAAAAATCGAGAATATCGTTGATGACTGAAAGCAGCGATTCCCCCGCTGTTTTGATGGTTTGAGCCGCGTCAGCCTGTTCAGCATTCAAGTCCGTCATGTGCAGCACACTGGTCATGCCGATGACGGCACTGAGCGGTGTCCGGAGCTCATGGCTCATATTGGCCAGGAATTCACTCTTGGCCCGGTTAGCCTGTTCGGCCTCAGCCCGCGAAGACTGCGCCTCCTGTTCCGACAAACGGAGTTCCTGGACCAGTTTCTCCAATTGAGTTGCTTTTTCCACCAGCAGTTTTTCCGACTCAGCCAGCTTGCGGGTACGTTCCCGGACTTTTTCCTCGAGCAGCCGGTTACGCTGGCGAAACGATTTCATCCGGGCTTGAAAAAAGAAGTACAAACCCCAGCCACTCAGGCTGATATACCCGACAATCGCCCACCACGAGACCCAGGGAGCCCGCCGAATCCGAAAGGTAACCCGGCGCGTGGCGGTTGGCTGGCCATAAACATTGTGCGCCCGGACCCAAAAGGTATAAACCCCGGCAGAAAGACCAGTGTATTTTTGGGTTGCCGCGTGGGTCCATTCCACCGTTGGCTGCAACCCTTCAAGCTGGGTTTCAAACCGGGTACTGGCTTCCCGAAAAAAATAGGGAAACGCATATTCCACCACAATCGTGTTCTGGTCAGAGGGCAGGTCAAAAAACGTTTGAGTGGCTGAAACCGGGGCTCCGTTGACCAGCACCCGCTCAATGAAAAGGTCGGCTTGCAACGTTGGAACCTCATCCACCGGTGATAAACAGGCAGCCCCATCCGACGTTCCGACCCAAATCCTGCCGCGCCCGTCACAGGCGCTGCCCCAATGTGAGGTGGAACTGCTGGGCAACCCGTCCTGTGTGGTAAACGTGTAAGCCCCAATGGGGTTTTCAGTGCCCGCAGCAAACCGAAGCTGCGTCACCCCCTGGTTGGTTCCGACATACAACCGTCCCTGCCGGTCCTCGGTCAGATTCAACACCATATTGTTGGGCAAGGCCGGATTTGTGGTATCCGACAACACCAGCCACGGTGTGGCGGGAGCAGTCAAATCAATCCGTGCCAACCCAAAGTCGGTTCCGACCCACAGATAGGGTTTTCCGTTGTAAGTGGATTCGTGCAAACAATTAACCCAATTGTTGGGAAGAGATGAATTGGAAATGTGATAGGTCTCCCACCGATTGCGCGTATGCCGGGCCAGGCCGTTCCGGGTGCCAATCCACAGTGACCATTCCCCATCGGCCCAGGATTCCTGCAAAGCATAAATGGAATCATCCGGCAGGCCGGAATTGCGGCGGGTGTAGGTGTCCCACTTTCCGTTTTGATAAAAAGCCAGCCCGCCACGGGTTCCAACGGCAATGCCGGTCATTTCCCCCACGGTAATTTTCGCCAGGCGCAGAATTTGGGCGTTGGGCAAAGGGGAATTCTCCGGCGTCAGAACTTTCCAGCTCTTTCCGGTCAGAATTCCCAGCCCGTTTTCGGTGGCCACCCAATAACTGGTCTGCCCCTTGGGCTCATTGACACAGAGCAGGTCGTTCATGCTGTCATTGGGCAATCCGGAATTTTTGGTCGTAAAGGTTTCCCAGACCCCGTTTTTGAAATGGCTGAGGCCGGAATATTCAGTCCCAAACCACATTTCAGGGGTTTCAGGCGGTCCGGTCTCCTTGATGAGAAACACTTCATTGTCGCCGAGCGGAGAATTTTCCTGGTTGACGGTTTCCCACAAACCGGACTGATACCGCAACAAGCCTTTTCCGGTCCCAATCCACAAAATATTGTTCTGATTGGCAACGTTTGACTGCAAACAACGCACCGGCGCATTGAGCGTCGGGGTATTCGCTTTTGTGTAGCTGGTCCAGGCTCCCTTGCTCCAGCACAATAAACCGCCGGCGGTCCCGACCCAGGTTTCCACCAGACCGCCCACACGGGTCTCGGCAAAAGAAGAAACATGATTATTCGGCAAGGAGGAATTCCCCATAGTCAGGACTTCCCATGTGCTTTCGCCGGTTGCCTTTTCCTGGTGCAAGCGGGCCATCCCGCTCTCCAGGGTTCCGACCCAGATGGTCCGGGTGGCTTCCGCTTCAGTCACCCACAAAGCTGAAATCATATTGGAAGGAAGCGGCGTGGTCACGGTCGAAAAGCTCTGCCACCGGTCGTTTTGGAACCAGGCCACGCCTTTTTGAGTGCCAACCCAAATTTCATCCGCCCCTGGGGTCCGTGAGGCGGCCAGACACGTGATGATATCTCCGGGCAAACCGGAGTTTTGCGGAGTAAACCAAGTCCAGGCACCGTGACGCAGTCGCCCCAACCCAGCCGCAGTGCCCACCCAGAGCGTGGTTTGCAGGCCGGTTCCCGTCAACAACAGGCTGGAAATCTCGTCACTAAGCAGTTGACCGGTTGCCTTCTGAAACGTGGCCCATTCACCTGAAGGAGACAACCGGTGCAATCCGGCATTGCTGGCAAACCAGAGATTTCCGTCAGAGTCGCACACACCAGCATTCACATAATTGGATTCGCGGCGGTTGGGCAGCGACAGGGATTTCCAGACGTGTCCGTTATAGACGGCAACGCCTTCCTGAGTTCCCGCCCATAATCGGTGATGGTTGTCGAACGTAAGGCTCTGAATGTAGTTCTGGGGCAAAAACATCGTATCGTCAAACCGGTGAAACCATAAACTGCCTTGCGGGTACAGCCTGGTGTCCGGAGTTTGCCCGGAGTTTGCCGCGCTGGTTTGGGGATTGCCGGAAGCCGGTTGCTTGGTCCCACCGGAAACACTTCCAGCCAGCAGGCAGCAGCCCGTTGTCAAACTTACCAACAACCGGAAGATCAGTTTCAGCAGGCACATAGCCAGGGAAAAGGAGAATCGAGGGAAATGTAGTGCGTCAGCCAAACCGGCTCGCGGGAAACAACCGCCTTACCGTATCCGGCAATTCTTGTGAAATTATGGTGAAGGGAAAGTTCCCGGCAACGTTAAAGTTATTCTATTTTTGGCGTGGGGAACCAGCTAAGATCGAAAAACCTGAAAAATTCCCAGGCACAAACACCGGAACTCGTTTGGGTGAAGGAAACAAACGTCATGAGCGACTCCCACATTGGCCAGTTTCAGGGAAGAACCCTGAACACACAACAGTTTGACGGAGTGGTTGCCACTGAAACCGAATACAGCTACCGGTTCATAGATTGGCATTACCACCGGAATCCGTATTTCTCACTGGTCATGACAGGCAACTGCCGGGAGGTCAACCAACGGGGAACCATTGATTTCACGGCTGATGCGCTGGTTTTTCACAACCATCACGAGCCGCATTCGAGCGTCAAGGAAAGCGGTACGTCACGCCATTTTCAGATCGAATTTTCCACCGACTGGTGCCGCCGGTTTGAAATTGACCCGGATGGCCTGCCTGCCAGCACCAAGCTCCTGAATCCGAAACTCAAGCTGCTTTTTCATCAAATATACCGTGAAACCAAACGATGTGACCCCGTTTCAGCGCTCACCATTGATACGTTGCTGCTGCAAGCCTGGGAAACCATGCGCGGGGTGACCTCCGGCAGAGTGGCCGGAAAACCCGGCTGGGTTGCCAGGATTGACGAAATGCTGCATGAAAATTTTGATCAAACCCTTTCGCTCAAGGAGCTTTCCCACCAACTGGACCTTCATTCCGCTCACCTTTCCCGTGATTTCCCCCGCTATTTTCGCTGCACGTTTGGCGAATACCTGCGCATGATCCGGGTTGAAAAAGCGCTCCCGCTGTTACGCAACCAAAAGGTTTCATTGACCGAGATCGCCGCCCATTGCGGTTTTGCCGACCAAAGTCACTTCATCCGGTGCTTTAAGGAATTCCTCGGAATCACACCCAAAGCCTATCGGAAAATAGTCGTTTCATAGCTCCCTGCCGCCTCAATCGAAAACAGGAAACCCGCTTCTCCCCAAGCGAAGGCCGTGCTGCGCCCGGCCCTCCGGAAAGGTGCCGACTGATGAACCACTATCAGCCCCGCAAAATCACCCTGGTTCGGTTTTTAACCGTAAACAACTGGAAAATAAAAATTTATACCATTACCCGGCAAACCCGGTTTGCCTTTGGAACCACCATGCAGGCCGCTCTCAGCGCCCTGCCCGCATGGTTGGAACAGTCCCGTACCTTGGGGTTTGAAAACTACGAAACCGCTTTTTTGATTGTCCACGAAGGAATTGACGGGATTTGGACGCTGCTCAACTGGTGGGTTGAAGGTGGGATTCTGTACAGCCGGACTTTTTTCACCGCCTTGACCGCTCCCACCGAGTTTCAGGTTTTACCCAGAGAAGGGTTCATGTCCTGTGTCTGGGAAATGGAGGTTATCCATTTTGAACGGGCGATGTGGATCGAACACATCCTGAAAAAAGCGGACCAACCCGATTTTGAACGGTACTGGCAGGCTTCGTGGCATCACGACGGTTCAGCCGCCCCCTGTACGGAACCGCTTTCCGAAACTGCAACCGCAAGTGAACAAAGGAGTTCTCTCACATGAAAAAATCAGACATCAACCAGCCGCCCTGCTATTTCGATATATACATCAACTGCATCGCCGACCTCGAACTCTTCGAGGCCTTCAGTCAATCCCGGCTTGCGCTGGAACAACTGAACCTGGACCAGCTCACTCAAGTCGGAGACCGTGCCTATGCCAGCGGTAAATGGACCGTCAAAGACATCTTCCAGCATTTGATTGATGCTGAACGGGTGTTGGCATACCGGGCTTTGCGCATTGGACGCAACGACCAGACCGCCCTGCCCGGTTTTGACGAAGCTTTGTTTGCAGCCAACGTCAATCCCAGGGACCGAAGCCTGTCCAGCCTGGTGGATGAATTGCATCTGGTGCGGCAAACCACCGAACGGCTGTTTGCTTCGTTTGACGCAGATGCCATGCAGCGCTTTCTGACCATCAACGGCAATCGCATGTCGGCGCTGGCTTACGGGTTTTCGATCCTGGGACATCAAGCCTATCACCTGAAAATCATTGAGGAAAAATACATTCCCTTGATCGGTCAGGCCGCCCTTGAGGCAACCGCAACAGAAAGGTAACCAGTCATGTCCAAAGGAACCTTCCGGCCCCGGTTTGTACCGGCTTTGTTTCTTCTTTTACAGATGACCCTGCACCCAACAGCCGGCTGGGGAGGAACCGCTCCGCCCGGCTGGAATCGGGACAATCAACCGGCTCCCCGCCTGCCGCCCGTCAATTGGGCGCGCCCACGCAAATTTGACGTGCAGCACCTGGCGCTTGATTTGCGATTTGACTGGCCCCGCAAGCAAGCCCACGGAACGGCTGTCATCACCCTGGTTCCCTTGGCGGCCACTGACCGGATTGCGCTCGATGCAGCGTATTTCACCATCACGGCGGTGACCTCCGGGCACGGCGCACCGCTCTCCTTTGACTATGACGGAGGTGATAAAAACGAGAACCTCCGTATCAGGCTTGGGCGGGAATATCGGGCTGGCGAAGCGGTCACGGTCAAAATTGCCTACCGGACCAATTGGGTCAACCACACCGACCCTGACAATCTGAGCGGCAGCACCGGCAAAGGACTCCGTTTTTTTGAGCCGACCTCCAACGACCAGACCCGCCCGCGCGAAATCTGGTCAATGGGCGACCCGGAGGGCAACCGCTACTGGTTTCCCGGTTTCGACGCCCCCAACGACGTGCGCACAACTGAACTGACCGCCACAGTAGCCAAACCATTGTCCGTTATTTCCAACGGCATGTTGTTGAAAACCAAAGACAACGGAGATGGAACCCGAACCTTTCACTGGAAGACCGAAACCCCTTATCCCAATCATCTGACGGCTTTGGTGGTGGGCGAATATGTTGACGTACAACAGGTCTGCGATGGGATTGAATTGCATAATTTCGCCTATCCCGGAGAGGTGGAAGCAGTCAAAGCCACGGTGGCCCGCCTTCCTGAAATGCTTCGGTTCTTTTCGCAGACCACCGGCGTCAAATATCCTTACCCCAGCTATGCCCAGGTTTCAGCCCAGGACCTGCCCTGGGGAACGGCCAATCACATGTTTTCCACGCAAACCGAAAATATGATTGACGATGACCGGACCCATGCCGATTTTCTCTATCTGTGGGACGGATTGGAAGCTGAAACCCTTGCCCATCAATGGTTTGGCAATTACTTGAACTGTTCCGACTGGAGCCATGTCTGGCTGAACCGGGGCTTTGCTCATTACTTTGACGGCCTTTTCAACGAATCAAAAAACGGCCATGACGAGTTTCTCTTATGGCAGCTTCGCGCGGACCACAGCACGTATCTCAGCGACTGGAACGCCGGACTGCGGCATCCGGTGGTCACCCGGAACTATGAAAACGCGGAGGGGTTTGCCGCTGACAACTACCCTTACGTGCGGGGGGCGGCAGTTCTGCATATGCTGCGCAAGCATCTGGGAGATGAAATCTGGGGGAAAGCGATTCGGCACTATGTCAAAACCCATGGGGGGCAGTTGGTTTCAACCGAGGATTTCCGCAAATCGGTGGAAGCCGTCAGCGGCGAGCCGTTGGATTGGTTCTTTGACCAGTGGCTCTACAAAATGGGACATCCTGTTTTTTCCGTGACCAAAGCCTATGACCCCGCCGCCCAGCGCCTGACCCTCACGGTTAAACAGGTCCAAACGGTTGACCCGGCGGCGGTTTTTCCGCAAACCCAGTATTTCGCAGGAAAAGTTGAAGTCGAAATTGACGGACGAATTGAGCCTGTTTGGCTGGAACCCAAGGCTGAGAATGTTTTCTCCTGGCCGGCAACCCAATCGCCGAAACTGGTCAATTTCGATTTTGAAAGCACCTGGATCAAAGAAATCAAATTTGAGAAAACGCTGGATGAGCTTTTGTACCAGGTTCGCCATGACCGGGATGTACTGGGTCGCCGTTGGGCACTGGACGAACTGGTCGCCCAGGCGCAGAAACCCGACCTTGCAGCAACAGACAAAAACCGGATTTGTGCCGAATTGCGCAACCTGATTCAAAGCCCGGCCTATTGGCGCTTGCGGCTGGCCGCCCTGCAACAATTGCAAAACCTGCTGGCCCCGCCTCCCAACTCCCAACCGGCCATGCTGGATGCGGAAACCCTGGCCATGCTGCACCACCTCATCCGGCATGAAACTTCATGGAACCGGGCCGCCGCCTTGAATTTCCTGGGCCTCACCCAGAACCCGCAATATGCTGACCTGTATTGCAGCTTTTTCAACGACCCCAGCGACCGGGTAGTCAATGCAGCCGCGATTGCTCTGGGCAGGAGCAAAAGCCCCCAGGCATTTGAAGCGCTGGCCAAACTGGTCAACCGGCCTTCGTGGAAAAACCAAAGCCTGATGAGCGCTCTGAGCGGCCTGCAACAACTGGGGGATCCACGCGGGAGCGACATTGCCTTGAAAGCATTGGCTGACGGACGCTTGCTGCGCTGGCGGCTGCCGACTCCGCCGGTCTGGGATGTGCGGGTGATTGCGGTAAATACCCTGGTTGCCTTGGGAAACGGCGAGGCAGCAGGTCCGCTTCTCCAAAAGCACCTTGCCAAAGCCGTGGAGGAAAACGATCTCAGCGGGATGTTCAATAACCTGCTGCTTTTAACCAAAGTGGCTCACCCGCAGGGGCAGGAGGTATTTTCCTCTTTGCGGACAAAGTTCAAGGACGACCCCAAAGGGCTGGAAACCATTCGGAGCTACGAAGCGCAGTTTAACGAAAACCTGAAAGCAGCCGCCGCCAAACGGAATTAGGGCCGGTTGTTTCCCAGAAATTTGGCATAAGGAGCCAGGGGAACGATTTCAGCACGGGACCGGGCCGTATCCAGCGCCCGGTCCATTTCTTCGTTGACCCGTTTTTCCAGCAAAATTCGCTCGATCTTTTTGCGTTCTTCTTCGCTGGGCGCTTCCGGCAGGACCACGTTTTGGGCTTGGGCGCGCGGACGCACAATGTCACGATAGAACGTATTGATTTCGTCATCCGTCACAATCACAAACGACCGGAAACGAAAGTCCGTGTACTTCTCCAGTTTCACCATTTCGCCGGCAATCTGATTGAGGACGGTGGCCGTCATGCCAACGCTTTCCATGCGCTGGCGAAAAAGCATTTCCGACGGAAACCGGGCAATGATATTGCGTTCGGCGGTTTTGACTTCGGCAGGGGAAATACTGAGGGTGGGCAGACGGCGGGCTTCCTGCGACAGCAGCAACTGGTCCACTTTACTGTTGAGGATCCGCTGGAGTTCGCTTGTTTCGACCTGTGAAACCGTGGCCTTGGGGTCGCAGACCAAAAGCCAGATGAGGTCGCTTTGGGTAACGACCTCTCCGTTGACAGTAGCCACAATCTGGTCAAAGGGCTCGGAATTGGCTGAAACGGAACGGGTGGTTTGCCCCTGGACAGCTTCAGAACCGAAACTGATACAGACAAACAAACCGACCGAGAGCAAAAATCTTTGTACCAGTGAATTTTTTGGCGCTGTCATATTTTTTACCGCAGTCTTGATGAACCAATGGCACACAGCCACGGATGAAAACCAACTCAGTCCTCAGTCCTCAGTCCTGAGTTTATTCCGGTTTGGGTTCACCCGGCTGGTTGCCGACCGTCACCGGATTGGGTTTGCCTTGCAGGAAAGGGCTAATCAGGTTGGCCATTCGTTTCTCTTCCACTTCGCGGCGGATGGCAAATTCATCCGATTGCCGTTTGACATCGTTGGTTTCCATCCGCAGGGTTTCAATTTCAGCCTGTTTGCGTTTCAGGTATTCCTCAACTTCCTGTTGCAACTGTTGGATTTTGGCCTGATTGCGTTGCTCGGTGGTACGGGCCCGTTCAAACAACATGTCCTGGTAGGCATCCAATGCCCGGTCGCGTCGCATGGCATCGGCAATCGGGACATCCGGCCCAATTCCTTTGGCTGACAGGGCCAGATTGACCGCCACCACCTTGATGCTCATGGGCTGATTGGCCACCGTTGGGTTGTTCAACAAGCGTTCCAGTTCATCCACGTCGCAATTATGTTCCGACACTCCGGCATCCTGATAGATTTCCGGAAACGGTTTTTGGGACAGGTCGTCTGCCGCTTTTTCGGGTGCTGAAAATTTGGGCAACGGTTCGTTTGCAACCAAATCGCCCACGCGCGGAGCCGGACGCGGAACCGGAATGTCCGGGGTTGGAAGTTTCGCAACCGGAGGCACCTGCGGAGGCGCGGCGGCTGAAGCTGCCGGCTTGGCCGGAGCCGGAGGTGGAGCCACCGGTTTGGCAGGTGGGGCCGGTTCGTCCGCCGGGTCAATCTTGATAAAGAACCCCAACAGGGATTTCAAGGCACCTTCCTCTTTCTGAACCGGTTTGGCTGGTCCGGGCGGTGGTTGTTTGGCTCCCACGCCTTTTGACATGGCTTCCATTTCGCGGAGGATTTCTTCGGTGCTGCGTGGTTTGGGCGGTTGCTTCGGGTCTGGCATAGCGTCCTTTTTTTAGTTCTGAGTTCCGCCTTCAGGCGGCTGTTTGGAGTTCCGCCTTCAGGCGGCTTTCATGGTTTTTCCCCGGAAAGACAGTTCTATTTGATTCGTCGAATCTGCTCACGGGGCGGAATGCGGGGGTCAGCCTGTTGTGCCGGAGGGGCTTCCTGGCTCATTTCCGGTTCCAAGGTCATCCCCTCAATGGTTGAAAGGGTTGACATATTGGAACCGACGCTCAAAACATCCTCATAAGCCGCCCGGAATTCATCGCTCACGCTCAAATTCAGCAACAGATTGTCAACCAGCCCGGAAATTCCAGCCACATCGGTCATGGAATACACTTCATCCTGAATCAGACTGAGGGAATTTTTGATGACCTGCAAACGGGCTTCCAACAGTCGTACCAGTTCGTCCAGGCGGCGAATCCGTGCGGAGCGCTGTTTGAGAATGTTCAGATTCTGGGTCAGCGCCTGTTTGACCTGAGGTGACTCTTCCCGCTCAATTGCCTTTTCCGCTTTGGAAATCTCATTCGTCAGCGCATTTTGAATATTCCGGTAATTGCGGGTTGAAAGCAGGTGGTGAGCGCGCAGCATCCGGGCGTACTCATAACGGAATGACGAAAGTTTTTCAGTCAACCCGCTCAACATGATGTTGCTGCCTGACCCGTCCAATTCGGCTGACCGCCGTTCGATTTCTTCACAAAGCGACCGCAACGACTGAAAATCAAACTGATAGTTTTGGGGCAAAGCCCGAATGATGGTGGTTTCGGCTTCCTGGATTTCCAGTTTTTGGTCTTTGTTCTTGCGGGACCGGATGATGCGCTGCACCCTTGTATTCTGGGCAATGAACAGACAGGCAATCTCCCCAGCCAGCAAAAACGGAAGGCAGGCCCAATTGCCAATCAGGGTCAAAAACAGCATCACGCCGATAAAAGCAAGATTGAGTTCGCTTTGCAGCACTTCTTTGACGTAATTGATGTCGTCTTCAGGCATAAAACCAAGGTCTGGGGTTCAGGGTTCAGGGTTCAGGGTTTTTGAATACCAGGACATTTGAAATTTTGGATGGGATTTAATTGTCCATCGCCCATTGTCCATTCAAAAGCCCCTGAATCCTGAACCCTGAACTCTAAATTGATCTAGGCGGCATGGGTCAGAAAAACCATCAGAAATTCATGGTCTTCCGTCACATACAATTCATGGCAAATGATATTGTGGATTTGGGCGGCGGCATCTGCCATGGCCTGCTCCAATTTGGAAAAGTCATTGGTGTCCACATCAGTGACTGTGCCCAGTGAAGTGCAGTGAACCGCCACCGGATACCCCGGCTCGTCATCACGGTAACCGATGGTGATAATCAAGCGTTGGGCTGATTCCAAATATTCCACGCCAATACTTTTGGCAGCAATCTTGGCATCAGCGGCAAATTTGGCGATTTCCCCGGCCAGGGGGCCAATCGTGCGGTCAGCTTCCAGCTTTCCCGCAAACACCTTGAATTTTCCATGTACTTGCTGATTAATTTGACTCATTCCGGAACTCCTTGTCATCAATGAAAAAATTAAGCCTCCTGAACTGCCAGACGGCATTCAGAGTTTGGGAAACTCAACCAGTTTGATTTCCTTGCGAATCTCGGCAAACCGGGGCAAATCCTCGACGTCAGGCCGATAGGCCAGTCCTTCTGCAATCATGTCATATTCCTTTTGGACCCGTGCGCCAGGAATGGGTTCCCCGCTTTCATCCCGGTCCCGCCCAATCAAATAAACGTGGTCAGAGATAATCAGGGCAGACGTGACATCGTGGGTGATGATGATAAAGGTGTTGTATTCATGCTGATGTGCGATTTTTGAAAGCAGACTGATGGCATTGTTGATGCTCACCGGGTCCAGTCCCGAAAACGGCTCATCCAGAATGATGAAATAGCGTTCCAGCATCAACTGTTGCAAAATGGCAACCCGCTGCCGCTGCCCGCCTGAAAGCTGGCGGGGCCAAGCCAACGCATGGGACATCAAGTCAAAATCCTGCAAGTACCGTTCGGCTTTTTCCCGCGCCACCGAACGCGTCAGCATCCCACGCCGGACGGGTGGCTCGATCAGATTTTCAATCACCTTGAGGTCTTCGAACAAAGGATATTTTTGAAAAACCACCCCGATGTCTCCCACCCGTACCGGTCGCATCTGGTCGGGCGTCCCATCGGTAATCAGAATCGTCCCCTCAGAAGGCGCATCCAGCCCGGCCAACATCCGCAGGAGCGTTGTTTTCCCTACTCCCGACGGTCCCAGCAAGCTGATGATTTGCGGCTTGCCTTTCAGGTCGTGAATCTGAAACGAGCATCCTTTCAGCACCGGAAACAGCGCACCGTCCTCCAGTTGAAAAGACTTGCCGACATTTTCAACCGTGAGCAGGGCTCCCAGGATTTCCGGTTTTTCCGCCAAAGGCCCTGAAACACAGGGCATGTCGTTTGTCATAGCTTAATCATTGAGAATTGAGAATTGAGAATTGAGAATTGAGAATTGCTGACAAGGCGTAATCTCGATACTGATTAAAAACCGGTTCCACAGCAGCTTTGGGGTTTCATTCTCAATTCTCAATTCTCAATTCTCAATTCACCCTCTTTCCGCAATCAGGCTGTAGGGGAACAATATCCGTTTCAAAAGCACAAACAGGAAATCTTCAACCAGGGCGATGATGCCAATGATAAAGAGATAGGCGTAAACCCGCGACAAATCGGTGGCAATGGCAATCTGGCTGCCGATACCGCCTTCCGTCCGGTTAAACGATTCAATCGAGGCAATCATGACCCAGCCAATCGCCGCATTTTGAGCCACCATATCCAGCATGTGCGGCAAGGTTGGGCGCATCACCACCGTATAAAACACCTGCCAGTCGTTGTACCCCAGCACTTTCGCCAGTTCAAACCGCATTTGGGGGATTTCCTGAATCACCCCGGTCATGCTGGTGACCAGGAAAAACGACATCCCGGCTGTCAGCATGGCAACCTTGAGCGCCCAGCCAATCGGGAAAAAGGCCAGAAAAATCAGGTTGAACCCAATAATTGGAATGTAGCGCAGAATCTGAACGAATTTATTGACCGGCTGCACCAACGGAACCACGCTCAGGTAGGAAATCACCAGCGAAAGAACGGTCGAATACACCAACCCCACCACATTCAGCTTGATGGTGGTCAACACATGGTAGCCCAGAGCGTATTTGTTCCACATCTCCCCCACGGCATGCCAGACTTCGCTTGGATAAGGCAACGCCTTGATTGGGCTGAAAACCCAGAGGAGAAAAAAAGCCCCCGTCCACATTACCGCCAGATAGATTCGGGTCAGATTTCTGACATTGCCAAAAACCCGGAAAATTTCATGTGCCATTGTTCATTTGCGATTTGCCATTTGCGATTTGCCAATGTTCAGACGTGGTATGGCAAACCGCAAATCGCAAATGGAACTACTTCAGAATAATCACGACCCGCCGGTTGGCAGCCTTTTCCTTGTCATCCCGATTCTGGTTCCCAGGGAGCGGGCGATAGGAGCCGTATCCTTCAACGCCCACCAGACGTGCATCATTGACGTTGACTTTGCTTGTATCCTGAGCCTTGAGCCATTGCCAAACTGAGTTGGCCCGGTCCTTTGACAATTTCAGGTTGGTTCCGTCATCGCCGGTATTGTCGGTGTGGCCTTCAATGATGATTTTTGTGTCGGTGGCACGGACCAGCAGGTTGTAAATCTCCCGCAGGACGGCTTCCTCCGAAGGTTTGATGTTGGCCGAACCGGAATCAAAGTTGATTTGGTAATTGGCCTGGACCACGGTTCCCTGGTTTCCGCCGCTTTGGAATTGCGGTTGATACACCTGGGTGGAGGCTTTTTCGTCCGTGATGTTCTCGATAAAGCTCAAATCCACGGTTTCCGCCACGGGCGTGTAATTTTCCAGCCGGAGCGGCATCACTTTTTGCAACCGCTTGGCATGGTCCAGATAGGTAATGCCGTAAATGCTGCGTTCAATCGAGGTGTTGCTGTCCAGGCCAAAGAGGTGGCGCACCTCGGCAATGTTGTTCACGCGTGACCCGCCCAACGGAACCCCATCCTGGGTTTTCCCGGTGAAATAGTCGTTCCAGAAGGTCGGCCCCCGGCTTTCCACATTGAAAATGACTGCATTCAAAGCCGCCACCCGGTTTTTGAAATAATCGGGGTCGGTTTTGATGCTTTCATTGGAACGGGCCATACAGCGCAGCAGCGTTTTCACATAGTCGCGGTGTTTGTTCAGCCATTCGGTATTGCCAAAGAGAATATTCGGCATCATGTAGCTGTATTCTTTCGTCGAAACGATTTTTTGCAGCTTTTCCGATTTGCCTTTGTAATTCACGTTGCGGCGGCCTTCAAAAGCCATCACGTCGCCCGGCGTCCAGGTGGCCACGGCATTGATTTCAACCGGTTCGGTGGCTCCGGTTTTCCGGTTGCGCAAACTGACTTTGGCGTTGGTGACAAATTTCTGGGCGGCTTCGATATGGTCGCTGGCGTTGACGAAATTGATGGCGTCCGGGTCGTAGACCGCTTCATCCGGATTGACGGGAATCTGGTTGTCCGCCGCCCAGTCCACGGTCACGTTCCAGTCGCAATAAGGAACCGCCGTCACCACCACGGCCCCGCGTGCCAGTTGGGGATCCTTTTTCCATGATTCCGGCCCCATCAGGCAGTCTTCCCCAAACGAATAGCCCCCGCTCCAGATAACTTTGGCTTTGTTGCCGCGCAATTCCTTGTTGGCAGAGGAAATATCCACTGCCGCCTGGTCACCGGTGGTGGTGACAAGCTGCATTTTCCCGGTTGCCAGGGCTGCAATCTGTTTGGAAGTGTCGTTTTCAACCACCAGCGAGGTGTTGGTGATGCCTGCCTGACAGAGGCAACTGCTCGCATGGTCGCCCGATTTGCCAGGGCCACCCACCGCATCAATCAAACCGCTGGCCGTTTGCCAGGTCCAGATACCAATCACCACTTCCGGATTGTCCGAGGTTTTTTCCGGAGCCTTGACCTTGGAAGGTGGAAGTTCTCCGACCGAAACTTTACTCGGGTCTTCACGGGGAGGAGGAACATAGGATTTTCCGTCATCCTTGGGCGGATTGAATTTCTCCAAAATTCCTGCCTGTTTCACTCCGACATAGACCAACCCGGCCATCACCAGCACAATCAGTAAGACTCCCCCTGGGCCAAGCTGAACACGACCGATACGCATTGAAATCTCCTTTTTTGTGGGATTGCGTCAGGTGCCGAGTGCCCGGTTGTGTCTGCGCATCACCTGTGAATGCGTGAACCACTATGTTGTACGCCGGAACGCCTGTCACCAGCCGTCAATCACCAATCAATCCGAGCAAGCTTCAAAAAACAAACACATCTCTCTTGCCGCGCGGATGGTATAGCGGCAGTGAACGGGACGCAACAAAAATCGAATTTTCAAAGAAGACTGGAAAATTGGGCTGATGCCTGCCAGGACAAGGAATTTCACTGTTTCAGAGCATGAAATTCCCATCCCGAAAGGCATCACAAAAGATGATGGCAATCCGAATTACAGGTTGGGGAGTGGAGTCAGTCGCCCGGTAGAGGAACGCAGGATTTCAGCCCGCCCGCGCTCAACTTCCATGATGAACGACTGCATTTTGATACGGTCTTTGCGTCCGGGGCTTCCTTCAACCCCGCTCAACACATCCACGGCATAGGGCTTGACCGTGCGAAGGGCAGCCGCGACATTTTCCGGCGTCAGACCGCCCGACAAAATCACCCGAGAATACTGCTTGGCAGCAGCAGCAATACGCCAGTCAAAGAGTTTTCCGGCGCTCCCGTCTTCCGTGTACCCTTCAAGCAACACGGCACTGACCGGAAACTGGCGGATATGGCCGAAATCAAAACTTTCCGCCACCCGCAGGGTTTTAATCAGGCGAAACCCGCTGAACTCCGCACAATATTGCGGACTTTCATTTCCATGCAGTTGAAGGACCGTAACCTTGGCCGTCTCCGCAATGCTGCGCACGGCTTCCAGGTTAAACTCGTTGTAAAAAACACCGACAATCGGCACAAACGGAGGGAGTTTGTTGACAATCTCGCGGGCATCCGAGGGTGCGATGTACGAGGTGCTCTTGTTGTTGAAGACAAAACCAAGGGCGTCTGCTCCCAGGTCAAGAGCCAGAGCCGCGTCCTGATAGTTGGTGATTCCGCAGATTTTGATCTTGACCATACAAACCCCTTTTTAGGGTTCAGGGTTCAGGGTTCAGGGTTCAGGGTTGTTGTCTGAAAATGTGAGTTGTGTTGTGAAAAGGCAAGTTTGAAACGCCTGGATTCAACCCCGTACAGACCCTGAACCCTGAACCCTGAACCCTGAACCCTGCTGTTATTTCTTCTTGCCCCGGCTTTCGTGGGTGACAGGAAGCGCTTCGTTGACACTTTGGTGCGGGCGCGGAATGACGTGGACGCTGACCAGTTCCCCGACCCGGCGGGCAGCGGCGGCTCCGGCATCGGTGGCGGCTTTGACCGCAGCCACATCACCACGGACAATGGCGGTCATAAAACCGGCACTGATTTTTTCATAGCCGACGAGCGTCACATTGGCCGCCTTGACCATTGCGTCCGAGGCTTCAATCACCGCAATCAATCCTTTGGTTTCAACCATTCCAAGTGCTTCCATGACAAATCATCCTCTTTTCTGCTGTGCGTATGCACACCTGGCTTAATGCAAAGGCCGCTCACACGACCTGTTTTCAGATTAAAAAATCAAAAACTCCAAACCGGCTGTCAGACCCTTTTTTATCTGTTTCCTTTGGCTGCCAGTTGGGCAGCACGGTCCAACAGGTCAATCAATTCCCGCCGCGTCAGTGTGACGGTTTCGTCTTCTGCGGCGGAAACCGGGGTCGGAACGGAAGTCGGGCAATTCAATCCGGGAACCTCATCCGTGTAGGAACATTCCTGGCAGCGCATTTCCGGCGACATCAAACCGGCTTTTTCCCGCACCTCAATCAATTTTCCAATCATCGGGCCGGTAATGGGTTTGCCACCGCCCAGCACATGGGCCGTCAGGCTGATGCGGGCGAAATGTTCAATCGTTTCCATCCGGTTAAAGGCAGTTTCCAGGTCGGGACCGGAAGCTACCGCTCCGTGATTGGCCATCAAAATTGCGTCGTGCCGGTGGCACAGGGACCGCAACGCATCAGGGAGTTCCCTGGTTGAAGGTGTTCCATACGGAGCCAGCGGAATACATCCCAGTGTCAACACGACTTCCGAAACAAAAGCCTTGTCCAGAGCCAGCCCCGCTGCGGCAAACCCGGTCGCAATCGGCGGATGGGCATGGACAATGGCCTGCACGTCGGGGCGTTCTTCGTAAATGGCCAGATGCATGGCCAATTCCGACGAAGACCGGTGTGACCCGGCCACATGCTGTCCCGTGAGCGTCGTTTTGACAATCATGTCGGGTTTGAGAAAACCCTTGTTGATTCCGGTCGGGGTGACCAATACGTTGCCATCCGATGTGCGTGCGCTCACATTTCCGTCACCCGCAACAATGTAACCGCGCTCGTAAAGGCGTCGTCCGATTTCGACAATCTGGGCGGCTATCTGCTGTTCTTGTAAAACCATTGAATATGAATGCTCAAAATCACTCTGGTCTTGAATTTGAAACGAACGGCGTGCAGTTTATGAATCAGGCAGTTGAGAAAACGCAATCTTATACAGCCCTCTGCCCGGTTGCAAGCCGAGGCAGTTCCGGTGTTTTGAGTTTGTTCCAGGAAACCGCCGGGAAACCGGTCAGCAGGCTTTGCAAATTTGGGTTGCCATCCTCATAATCAGCCCCTCTTTCCTGAAATCCCATTCTTCATTTTTGGATAACACACCGCATCACTATGACACCTATTCGCTTTTTCTGGCGGTTGCTGGTTTGTGCCCTCCTGGCCACCACCCTGGGAGTTTCCGGCCCGTTTCCTGGTTTTACCGGTTCCCGTTCTGTTGCGGCGGTTCCAGCCTCACCCCATCCGGTTCGTGCCCGGCATGGAATGGTGGCATCAACCAGCGAAATTGCCTCCCAAATCGGGGGGGATGTGCTCAAACGCGGCGGGAACGCCGTGGATGCCGCGATTGCCGTCTCCCTGGCCCTTGCCGTGACCTACCCTTCCGCCGGAAATCTGGGTGGCGGCGGGTTTATGCTCGTTCGCATGGCCGATGGGCGGACCACCGCCCTTGATTACCGTGAAACCGCTCCGGCCCAAGCCCGCGCCACCATGTATCAGGACGCCCAGGGGAATGTCATTCCCAAACTCTCTTCGATTGGCCATCTGGCCGTGGGCGTGCCGGGAACAGTGGCAGGAATGGACCTTGCGCTGAAAAAATTCGGCACCCGGAAATGGGCTGATTTGGTTGAACCGGCGCGCCGGGTGGCGGCTGAGGGGTTCCCCGTGGGCTACGGACTGATGACCTCTCTGCGACGGGAACAGAAGCTGTTGGAACGATTTCCTGAAACCAAACGGATTTATCTGGGAAATGGAAGATTTCTGCAAGAAGGGGAAATTTTCCGGCAACCGGAACTGGCCGCCACCCTGACCCGTCTGCGGGACCAGGGGCCACGTGAGTTTTACGAAGGAAAAACCGCCCAACTGCTGGTTGCGGAAGTCAAACGCGGCGGCGGGCTGATTACGCTCGAAGACCTGAAAAACTACCAACCGGTGGAACGCGAACCGTTGCGCGGCACCTATCGCGGATACGACCTCATCACCATGCCACCACCCAGTTCCGGCGGGATTGCCCTGCTCGAAATGCTCAACATGCTGGAGTTGCACAAACCGGACCCAGCCCAGGCCGGGTCCTCGGAATTCCTCCATTTGATGGCCGAAATTATGCGCCGGGCCTTTGCCGACCGGGCGGAATTTCCGGGCGACCCGGATTTTGTCAAGGTACCGGTGGCAGGACTGATTTCCAAGAAATATGCCCAGGAGCGGGCTGCTTCCATTGACCTCAAGCGGGCCTCAACCAGCAAAACCGTCCTCTTTGGCAATCCGGTTCCCTATGAATCGCAGGAAACCACGCATTTCACCATTATTGACAAGGACGGCAATGTGGTCTCGAACACCTACACGCTCAATGGGGCCTTTGGCAGCGGCGTCACGGTGGCCGGAGCCGGGTTTCTGCTCAACAATGAAATGGACGATTTTGCCGCCAAGGAAAACGCCCCCAACGATTACGACCTGATTCAGGGCAAAGCCAATGCCATTGCCCCGCACAAACGTCCGCTTTCCTCCATGACCCCAACCATTGTGCTGAAAGACGGCAAGGTGGTGCTGGCGATTGGCAGTCCGGGTGGTCCGACCATCATCAACACGGTGTTTCAGGTGATTGTCAACGTGCTTGATTTCAAAATGAATATTCAGGAGGCGATTGACGCGCCTCGGATTCATCATCAATGGCTGCCTGATGAAATCCGGCGGGAACCGAAGGGATTCAGTCTGGATGTGGTCCGGGCTTTGGAAGCACGCGGCCATCATTGGCGGGAAAAGCCGGAAAATATGGGAGATGCCCAGGGCATCATGATTGAACCCGAAACCGGCATGCGGCTGGGGGCGTCTGATCCGAGGAATTTTGGAAAAGCGGTTGGGTATTAGTTTTGAGTTCCGCCTTCAGGCGGCAGTTTGGAATACAGCCTTCAGGCTGATTGGCTTGTTTCCTTGAAGTAGGCCGCCTGAAGGCGGAACTCAAAACTGCCGCCTGAAGGCGGAACTCAGAACTTTTATTTTCCAATCTTGAGCGGCACATCCACCATGACCGGGTTTTTGGGTTTGGTGGAAACCCGATAGATGGTTTGCGGCAACGGGTCGTTTTGGGTCAGGTCGCGGGTCCGGGCTCCGGCAGCCTTTTCTTCGCGGGTGTAGGTCTTTCCGGCACCGTCAACCAGTTCATGAATTTCCACCTGGGTGCCCCACTGTTTTTCCCACAGCGAAAATTGATCCACCGACAGTTTCAGAATTTTGCGGCCAATTGTGATGTCAGCCAACGGCTCAGGCGACACAATCAAGGTCAGCACATCGCTGACTTGATCAGGCCGACTCCGTTTCACTAAAAAGTAGGGATGCTTGTCTTCCTGGGCGGGCACTTCGATGGTGGATCCGGCCTGCACCCGGTTGTTTTCCAGACCCCGTGCCCGCTGGACGGGGAAAATCAGGTAGGGGTCTCCATAGGTGCCGTCAGCATATTGTTCCCGGTCAACCACATACAGATAACCCGAACGGGGCACCTCAACCGAGAACCGGACCCGCTGCCCTTCAACCAACGGCGTCTGTGCGTCAATCCGTTCCGGCATCCATTCATTGTTTGAGCTGTTGTCGTCCTCCCGTTCCAGAATCCGGGTGGCCTGGTCATCAGACGTTGTGGCCGGACGCAGCCGCCAGACCGTCACCCCGACATTAATGGCAGCTCCATCAGCGTTTTTGGCCGTCGGGGCCGGGCTGACACGTTTATACTTAATTGTTTTGTTTGAGCTTTGGGCAGGGCTGGTTTTTGCAGTCGGTCTTTTTTGCAGAAATTCGGAATCCCAAATCCGGCGTTCCTGATCCTCCTGCTGAGGAGGAAAAGCCGCCGTCACCATGAGCATCCCGCCCGACAAGGCAATGGCGCACAACAACGCCAACCATCGGTTTCCAAGCCGAGAAAATTGGTGGTACATACGTTCTCCGTTCAAATTGGTCAGTGAATAATGGCGTGAATCTGAAGGGTTCGGCGTGACGGATGCGTCAGTCTGAATATTTGTTTTCTTGTTAGGACAGACTCTACTCGATTTTTTGAATTTTGAGAAGAAAACAACCCAAAAAGACTGAGGACTGAGGACTGAGGACTGAGGACTGAGGGCCGAGCAGGAACAAGTCAAGTTCGGCAAATTTGCTTCAGGTACGGTCTTTGAAAAACTCAGTCCTCAGTCCTCAGCCCTCAGTCCTGGATTGCGTCCTCAGCCCTCAGTCCTGTTTTTTCAGTGATGTTCCAGTTTGACCAGATTGACGAAAGGATCCGTTTGGCTGGTAATGAGTGTCAGCTTCTGGTCGTCGTTTTTTTCAACCGTCGGCTTGGAAGCCCCGTATTTTACCAGCAGGTCGCGCAGAGTCTGAATCTGGTCAGGCTTGCTGACCACTCCTTTTTCTTCGGGATTAGCCACGGTTTTGATGGCTTCAAGCTGGGGAATGCTCTGTTTGGACCAGATAAACCAAAGCTTTTCAACCCCTTCCTCCTGATCAAAAACAAACGGATTCTGGCCTGGGATTCTGATTTCCTGTTTGCCACCCACCAGAGCCGACCCGCCATTCACCGAGCTTTTTGGAAAGAGCACCAGATAATCCGGGAGTCCAGTGGAACCCTGCGGGCCTTCGTTAATGATATAGAGGTATCCATCCTCTCCGTTTTCCAACGAAAGCCAAACCCGGTCGCCGGGTGAAAAAATAACCTCTCCGGGCAGCCGGAAGGGCTTGCTGTCGGGATATTTGGCTGGGTCTTTTTGCACGGTCATCCAATAACTTAACCGATGTGTGGCAACCGGAGTGACGACCGGCGGTTTGGACGGTGGTTCCGGAGGCGTGCCTTTCGGCCAAAACAAAAAACCAACCACACCCAGTATCACCACCACCGCAGCCGCTCCGATACCCAGCATCGGTCCTAATGATTTGGAGGGTCGCGGCAAAACCGTTGCAGGCATTTCCGATTTTGCCGAGTCAACCACCGTCGGGGGCGCTTTCTCCTGGACCGGTCTTTGCTTGGGTCCGACCTTGGTTGGCGGGGATGCTTCCTCTTCGTTGGTCGCGGGACGGGGGGAATCGGTCAGGCGAATTTCTTCGGGTGAAGTTACCACCACCTGGCCGCTCACCATCGTCTCCATGGTCTGAATATTGTCAGGCATTGGTTCCGGCTGCCTGAGCATCACAGGCTGCAAAATGTAGCGGGCAAAGTTATCAGCAAATTCCTCAGCGGTTTTCGGGCGTTTCTGAGGGTCGTAATGCAGGGCCTGGGCAAGATAAGTCTGAGCCACGTCAGGAATTTCCGGACGGACGGAACGCGGCGGAACCGTAATCCCGGTTTGGTGTTTTTTCAGGATTTCAATCGCCGCCGAAACCTGATACTCGGAATTTGAGTCAAACGGCCGCCGTCCGGTAATCATTTCATAGACGATGACGCCCAAGGCAAAAATATCGCTGGCCGCAGAGGTCTGCCCCCGCTCAATCTGTTCCGGAGCCATATAGGACAAGGTTCCGGCCAGCAGGACCGCCGAGCTTTTTTCGGCTGAACGGGGTTCCTCAATTTTGGCAATTCCGAAATCAATCAATTTGGCCTGCTCATGCCCCCCGCTTAAAGTTTGCAGCATGATGTTTTCAGGCTTCAGGTCACGGTGAAAGATTCCTTCCTTGTGAACCGCAGTCAGTATGTCGCCCAGTTGTCGCACAATGCGGGCCACCTCAGGAAACTCCATTCCGGTTGGCGGAATACAGGTCCGCAAGGTTGTCCCTTTGACAAACTCCATCACCAGAAACGGTTTACCGTTTTCCAACTGCCCCCGGTCCAACACCTTGACGACACCCGGATGGTCAATCCGGGAAAGAGCCTCGCTTTCATGATGAAATTTGCGGGCCACCCAATCATTTTCACTTGGGTTGGAAAGCAGGACCTTAATCACCACCGGACGGTTATGCACTTGTGTGTCATGGGCCAGATACACCACACCGATTCCGCCCCTTCCGAGTTCGGATTCAATCATGTAACGGCCCTGGACAGTTTTCCCAACCAGTTTTTCCTCGTTCCCTTTGGCCGAAGGCAAACTGGTCGGAAACTCTGTCGGGACATCGCTGATTTCCGGCTTTGATTGGAAAAGGGGTCTATCGTTTTGAGCCACGCAAGAGTGTCCTCATGTGTCTGCTGCTATCAACCTTCATCCTGGAGTCAAGCGCCTGTGAAGATTTGAGTGAATGGAAAATAGTGAGTGGTATGTGATCTGGTGAACCCAGATTTTACTTTTTGTTATTGTCTCTTGCCAGCCTTTCATTGTCCACCAAAAAGACGCTTACTTTTGGAGTGCCCGGCGGGCAGCCAGTTCATTTGCCAACAATTGACGGATTTTCAGAAAATGCTCCTTGGGAATTTTTTGCAAGGCTTGCTGAAACCGCTCAACCAGGCTTTTGATTTCAGGCTCATCCTGAATTTGCAGCAACTCCAGTTCCGAGGTGACCTTGGCTTCGGTGGGGTTGACGATTTTGCGCAATCGCCCATACAAAGCTCCCACTGCCGCCGTCACAAGGTCTTTGGATTTGCGAAACGTGGCAGCCAAGGCATGTTCAATCGGGTCGGTTTTGACCTTGGTACAAACCGTATCAATCGCCGTGCGCAATTCCGCCGCCGAAAACGCCCCTTGCGGAGTATACCAGCTTTCATCCAATGCACACTCAAGCAGATACCCGCGATGATAGACCCGGCTGAGGGTGTCAACCGCACGCTTCCACTCAAGAACCACAAAAACCTTGCGAAAGATCAGTTTCAACGGCAGCACCAGAACCGAAGCCAGACAGCCGGTCAGACAACCGGTTTCAGGCTCATCAGCCAGGGTTTTGATGATTTCCGGATCAAGTTCCACATTGTGGAAGGCCGCCAGTTTCCGCACTTGCCGCCGGAGCAGATAGGCTTTCACCCAATCATCCACCAGCGGAATCGGAATTAATGGCGTCAATCCCGCCAGAAGGGCGTGCTTGAGAATAATATATTGCTTTATATTGTCGCGCTCGGAAGTGGTATCCATTTTATCAACTGTATCCATTTGCCATTTTCCATTTGCGATTTGCGATTTTTCATTTGCGATGTTGACTTCCGGGCCAAGGGAAATGACAACGTTCCCAGATGAGCAAAGGGAAAATCCCATCCGAATCCGATGGCAAATCGCACATGCCAAATCGTAAATAATTGAAGAGGTCTTCAATGTCCATCAGACCACGGGTTTTTGTCACCGGAGCCTCCGGGTTTGTAGGCGGCTACCTGCTCAAAGCTTTGACTGCACAAGGATACGACATCATTGCCTTATCCCGCTCGACTCGCAAGCCCGAAGGCGCGGTTCGCTGGATTGCAGGTGATTCAACCCGCTCAGGCGAGTGGCAAAAGGAAGTGGACGGCTGTCAGGCGGTCATCAACCTGGCGGGTGAAAGTGTGGTTGGGAAGCGCTGGTCCACTGAACAAAAAGAGCAGATTCGCGCCAGCCGGGTCGAAACCACCAACCGTCTGGTGGAAGCCATTGAACAGGCCCAAACGCGACCTCAAGCCTTTATTGCGGCTTCGGCTATCGGCTATTACCCCAAAAATGAAGAAACCGCCTTTGACGAAACCAGTCCGGCAGCTTCGGATTTTTTGGGCGAGGTCTGCCGTGCCTGGGAACAGGCAGCACTTCCGGTTACTTCGGCGGGAGTGCGGTTGGTCTGGCTCCGAATTGGCATTGTGTTGGGAATTGGCGGCGGCGCGCTGGAAAAAATGCTGCCGCCGTTCAAGCTCGGCCTGGGAGGACCGCTTGGGTCAGGGACGCAATGGATGTCCTGGATCCATGTGGACGATGTGGTCGGACTCATTCAGTATGCGCTGGGCAATCCGCAGGTTTCCGGCCCGCTCAATGCCGTGACCCCCAACCCGGTGCGCATGAATGAATTTGCAACCGAACTGGGGCAGGTGCTGCACCGCCCGACTTTCTTTTTTGTTCCCGGCTTTGCCATCGAGTTATTGCTGGGTGAGGCTGCCAGCGTTGTTCTGGATAGTCAGAAGGTCCTTCCGCTGGCAGTTGAAAAAGCGGGCTACAAATTCAAGTTTCCCAAGCTGGGGCAGGCGTTGAGGGATTTACTTCAGGACTGAGGACCAACCAACAGGACTGAGGACCAACCAACAGGACTGAGGACCAACCAACAGGACTGAGGACTGAGGACTGAGTTTTTCGAACTCAAGGAATCGGTGCATGTAATGGAATGCTTTTCCTCAGTCCTCAGTCCTCAGTCCTCAGTCCTGGATTGGTCCTCAGTCCTCAGTCCTCAGTCCTGGATTGGTCCTCAGTCCTCAGTCCTCAGTCCTGGATTGGTCCTCAGTCCTCAGTCCTCAGTCCTGGATTGCCCCTCAGTCCTGGATTTTAGCCTCTCACATTGTTGTTGTGTTTGCGCCTGTAAATCTTGCGGCTGTTTCGGTTTTCAGCCTTTTGCAGGCGGGCGCGTTCTTCCGGTGTCACAACTCCGTCGGACTTGGCTTTTGTCTCTTTGGCTTGCAGTTTGGCCTCATGTTTTTCCAAATGGCGGGCTTCTCTCTTGGTTAGCTCCCCGTTTTGAACCCCCTGGTTGATACGCTGTTGCTGGTTTTTCTGCCGTTTATCCACTTTGGGTGTGTTTTGCGCCAAGGCTGGAAGGGCAAAAGTGGTGACCAGTGTCAAAACGAAAGCGGCGACCAACAGACGAAATGTGCTGTTCATAAAAGAGGCTCCTCAAGAATAATGGTTTTGGATTTTCACACTACCAAACAGCACCATCAGAGAACAAACCAACCAAAAAGTTTGAAAAATCAGAATGGAAATTTTCAAACCTGTCATGCTCCAGAGGTTTGCCCTTGACAAGGTAAAGGTCCATTCCTATTATCCGCGCACTCCAGGAAAATCCATCTCGGATCCCGCTTTTCGGGGATGTAGCTCAGTTGGCAGAGCGCCGCGTTCGCAATGCGGAGGCCAGGGGTTCGACCCCCCTCATCTCCATTGGTTTTCAGTTTTTTCTCCCTGTAATTCTTTTTTACCCAATCGGTTTTCGATTGGGTTTTTTTATGGCCGACGGCCAGGCGGAAGAGCCTATGATTCGCCTGCACAAACTCCTGGTGCCTCTCCTTTTGGGTTCATTCGGCTGGATTCCCGGTTTGTTTCCCATTCCCCAGGCTGACAATGCCGCCAACCATCGTTTCGTAAGGGAAACCCGCCATCATCAGGTGCCGCCAACGGCTTTAGCCCTTTCCCGCCTTCCTGCTGTGTTTGAAGAAGTTCCAGCACCGGACCGAAAGCAGCCTGCCTTTGTCCATCGAACCTCAAGCCATTCCGTTTTTTTAACCGCTGCCGGTTTTTCCATCCGGACCTCTCCGGCCAACGACCAGCCAGCTTCCTGCCTGCGCCTGGAATTTGCCGGGGCTGCCCGCCCAACCATTCCAATCGGAACCGCCCAAACTTCCTCCGTCAGTCATTATTTTCTGGGAAACGACCGCCGAAAATGGCATTGCAACATGCCGAACTTCGCCCGGATTCAGTATCCCAATCTGTATCGCGGGGTGGATGTTCTGGTCTATGGGCAGCAAAACCAACTGGAATATGATTTTGTGGTGGCCCCCGGAATTGACCCGGCGGTGATTCGGCTGCGCATTCCGGAGGTGCGGACCTACCGGCTTGACTCCTCCGGCGACCTGATACTAACCATTGGTGGAATTGAAATACGGCAGGCCAAGCCTGTTTGCTACCAAATCATCAATGGAAAAAAACAGTCTGTTTCCGGTGCGTTCCGGCTCTTTCCCCAAAATCCTCAAACGTCAGACATCAAACGTCAAACGTCAAACGTTTCTTTGCTGGTCGGATTTTCAGTGGGTGCCTATGACCGGTCGCAGCCGCTTGTAATTGACCCGGTGGTGACCTTTGCCACGGTTTTGGGCGGAAGCGGTCAAAGCGCCGCCAATGCCGTGGCACTAGACCGCGAAGGCAATCTGTATGTGACGGGAACCACCGATGCAGTTGATTTTCCCACGACGTTTACCACCCCCCAACGCGGTCAACGTGATGTGTTTGTCACCAAAATCAACCCTGCGGGAACGGAGATTCTGTATTCGACCTATCTGGGCGGCTCGTTTTCGGAAACGGGTTACGGAATTGCAGTGGATGCCACGGGCCGGGCCGTACTCGCCGGCGAAGCCATCTCTTTTGATTTTCCCACGACGGAAAAAGCGGTTCAGCCGGCACTGAACGGTTTTGCCGATGGAATCACAGGTGATGCGTTTGTGACCAAGTTGAGCCCCAACGGTGACCGGTTGGAATTTTCCACCTTTCTGGGCGGAAAACGGTCCGACCTCGCCCGCAGTCTGGCGCTTGATGCAAATGGCAATGTGCTGATTGCCGGTGAAACCCAATCGGAGGACTTCCCGGTGGTTCAAGCGGCACAATCCAAATATGGCCAATTGGGCGATGGGTTTGTGGCCAAGCTGAATGCCGCCGGAACGGAACTGGTGTATTCTACCTATCTGGGCGGAAATGAATTTGATGCAGCCTCCTGCATCGTCACGGACCGGTTGGGGAACGCGTATGTCACTGGTCGCACCGCTACGGTTTTTGGGTTTCCCTCTCCCCAGCCATTTGATTTTCCCTACGGCGGAGGCGCAACCGATGCGTTTTTGGTCAAATTGCCGCCGACCGGTGCTCCGTTGGCGTTTTCCCGCTATTTCGGCGGGACGGGGGCCGACAGCGGCAATGCGATTGCCGTTGATACCGCCGGAAACATCCTGCTGGCGGGTGAAACCGCATCAGGCAGATTTCCCACCTTCAATCCTTTGCAGGGGGTTTTGTCCGGCCCTTCGGATGCGTTTGTCTCGAAATTTGACCCGACCGGTTCCCGGCTTTTGTTTTCGACCTATCTGGGAGGTAGCAACAGTGACCGTGCCCATGCGCTGGCAATTGATGGAGCCGGCAATGTGTTTGTCGCTGGTGAAACCTCCTCCAGTGATTTTCCGGTGGAAAACCCCGTGCAAGGCGAGCCGGGGGATTTGAATGCCGACGGATTCATCGCCAGACTCAACCCAACCGGCTCCAAACTGGAATTTTCAACCTATTTGGGTGGAACTGCGGCAGATACGGTGCGCGGCTTGGCTCTTGATGCGCGTCAGGCAATCCGGGTGGCGGGAACCTCTTTTTCCTCCAATTTCCCGGTGCGTAAACCGCTCCTTCCCTACCCCCGCGAAGGTGGCTCCTTTGCCTTTGTGACGACCATTGCGCAAATCATTGACCCACCGGCAACTCCGCTGGGGCTGAAAGCAATTGCCCAATCGGATTCCCGGATTTTTTTGCAATGGCAGGCCGGAGGCGACGACCAAACCGGATTTGTGGTGGAACGGAGTTTGACCGCTTCGGATTCCTTTGTCCCGGCTGGCCGGACCGCCGCCGCCGTCACCAGCTTTATCGATGATGGGCTGGAATCTGACACAACCTATTTCTATCGGATTCGGGCCTCCAATCCGGGAGGACTTTCCGTTCCCACCAGCCCGGTTTCCGTGACTACCTTTGAATCACCCGACCAGGAGCCGCCCACCGTCCACTTACTGGTCCCCAATGGAGGCGAGCAGGTGACCGCTGGCCAAAAACTGGCGATTGCCTGGACTTCAACCGACAATCGTGGGGTTTCCACCCACCAACTTGACCTCTCAACCGATGGTGGAGCCCGATTTGCACTTCCCATTGCGGCCAATCTGGCAGGTAATGTGACCGCCTTTTCCTTTCAGATTCCAAGTGACGTGACCTCCGCCACAACCCGTGTCCGGGTGCTTGCCCGTGACGTGGCGGGAAATGAAGGCAGCGCGATTTCCCAGACGGATTTCACAATTCATCCCCCGGATACCATTGCGCCGACGGTACGCCTGCTGGCTCCCAACGGCGGGGAGAAACTCAAAGCCGGCAAATCCTTTACCGTTGTGTGGCAGGCAGCGGACAATGTTGGCATCCGACACCAGGAGCTTCGAATTTCAACCGATGGTGGAAAAACCTTCTCCGTGGTGATTGTCAGCGGGCTGGCCGGGACCGTCCGGATGTTTGATTTTCAAATTCCGGCCACCCACCCCCCAAGTAAAACTGTCCGGATGCGGGTGCTTGCCACCGATGCGGCTGGAAATACCGGTCAGGATGACAGCGACGGGGATTTCATCTTCAAAAAACCGGCCCAGCCATGACCTTGACCGCTTGCCTGCTGATTCTTGGTTCCGCACTGTTTCATACCAGTTGGAATTTGTTGCTCAAACAAACCAACCAGAAACAGATTGCGTCCTGGTGGGCCTTGCTGATTGGCTCAGTCTGCTCCCTGCCGTTGCTGGCAGTGGACCGGACCTTTGTCAGGGAGGCCTGGCCATTGGCCGGATTGAGTGCCTTTTTTGAAGCGGTTTATTTCATTTCGCTGGCAGCCGCCTATGGAAATTCGGATTTTTCGCTGGCTTACCCGTTGGCGCGAGGGGCGGCTCCGGCTTTGATTGCGCTGTGGTCAGTGCTGTTTCTGGGTGAGCGACTGAGCCTGCGAGGCGGCTTGGGGTTGGTTGTCCTGGTGGTTGGGCTTGTCACCATTGGCGCGAGCGCGTTGCTCAAAGCAGGAAAAACAGCCCCCGACTGGCGGAGCCTGCTGCTCGCGCTCCGGGTTGCGCTCTTCATTTCCCTGTACTCAGTGATTGATGGGCGGGCCGTTCGGTTGACGGGTTCGCTGGCCTATACGGTGGTGGTGTTTTGGCTGACCACGCTTTTTATCATGCCGTTCATGCTCAGGCGGTTTGGCTGGCAAGCCATCAAAAGCGAATGGATGACCAACCGGGTAAAGCTTTCAACCATTGGGTTGTTCAGCCTGCTGGCCTATGGACTGGTTCTGGTGGCTTTCACCATCGCCCCGGTCAGCTATACGGGAGCCATCCGCGAAATCAGTATTGTGTTTGCCACACTGGCTGGCTGGCTGTTTCTCAAGGAAGGACTTGACCGAATGCGCCTTGCCGGGGCAATTGTGGCCTTTACCGGAATTCTTTTGCTTGCAACAGCCAAATGAGCAAAACCGGACAACCAGCGAATTTGGTGACCTGATTTTCATTCACCGCAGAGACAAAAAGGACATGACCATGAAACTGATGGGGAAATTTGGGCTGGCTCTGTTGTTCAGCCTTGTGGTTCCATTTTTGAACGTACCCGCAGAAACTATGAACCAGACCACACCACTTGTGATGGGTGAAACCTTTACGATTGATTCCAAAATCTTAGGGGAAACCCGGCGTATCAACGTCTATTTCCCTCCCGGCTACAAGGAAACACCCGAAGCACGGGTGCCGGTGCTCTATATGCCGGACGGCGGCATGGCCGAGGATTTTCTGCATGTAGCCGGGTTGGTGCAGGTTTCGGTCGGAAACGGAACCATGCGGCCTTTTCTGTTGGTTGGCATTGAAAACACCCAGCGGCGACGGGATATGACCGGTCCCACCGAAGACCCGGAAGATAAAAAAATTGCCCCCAGGGTTGGTGGCGCGGCTGCCTTTCGAAAATTTATCCGCGCAGAACTGATGCCGCAGGTCAAGACCCGGTATCGCACCACCGCCGAAAGTGCCATCGTCGGTGAATCCCTGGCCGGACTCTTTGTGGTTGAGACTTTTTTCCTGGAGCCCGATTTGTTTGACACCTATCTGGCGTTTGACCCCAGCCTGTGGTGGAACCGGCAGCAGTTGGTGAAAACCGCCGCCGAACGGCTGCGGGGGCAGTCCAAAATCAGGAAAACCCTCTATTTTGCCAGTAGCGATGAAAAAGGAATCCGTGAAACGACGGACCGGTTGGCGGAGATTTTGGGGAAAGAGGCACCCGCCGGCCTTGCGTGGCATTACGAAAAAATGCCGGACGAGCATCATTCAACCATTTACCATCCGGCGGCGCTGAAAGCCTTTCGGGCTGCCTTCAAACCAGCTCCAACAAATTAAGGCTTTTCACGGTAGCAAGGTTAAAGCCCTGAAAGGGCGAAATCCAAAAGCCAGGGTGTGGAGCGAAGCGAAACCCCTGGAACCCGGTGTCGAACATTTCTCCGGCAGGGGCACATGGTGATGTGCAAACCCATCAGGCCAAATACAACAATTGCCAAGGGATATGCGCCCCTTCAGGGCGCGAAATCGTTGGGGGCGCTCCATTCCATGGGTTTTGCGTTGCTTCACACCCTGGCTACCATATTTCGCCCTTTCAGGGCTTGGGGCGCTCTGGCAGGAGCGCAATGCACGGAGAGAACGGAAAGGCACAAGGCTCACTTTGAAAAAATCCTGACCAATTTGCCGCGACCCGTCCGTTGTTTTTGGCAAATCCCCCAATTTGCTCCTACAAGGAAACAACGGTTATGCGGCACATTATTCGAATTCTGTTTTTGGCAATGGTTGGCTGGTTTGGTGGAACCACCTGGGTTTTGCAGGCACATCCGGCCCCCCTTCAGGGACCGCCCCCCCAGGGTGGCCCGGTCACCCATAAAGTTTACAGCGCCACCAGTAAAGACGGGCTCAACTGGACGGCAGACAATGTGGTTTTACTTGAAAAAGCCTCGGTTCCCTGTGCAGCGGTCACAAAAGACGGAAAAATCCGGATTTATTATGTGGATGCCTCAACCATGCCCGAAGGTGCCAACGTCGCCGAATCCACCGACGGAGGGAAAACCTTCAAGCCACTGGGCCTGAAAATTATCAACCGGGCCGAATTCAAAGCCGTGGACCCCAGCATTGTGCAACTCAAAGATGGACGGTTTCGGCTCTATTACTATGCCGCCAAGATGCAAATCGGTGAAAAGGACCTGCACTCGGTGCATAGTGCGATTTCCACCGATGGCGTTACCTTCACCGAGGAACAAGGCAACCTGGAGTATCCCGGTTTGGTTGACCCGGACGTTTTCAAAGCCCGCAAAGAATGGCTGATGTTTGTTTTTTCCCTGACCGACCTGAAAACCATTGTGGCAAGCAGCCGGGATGGATTGAATTTCAAATATGTCGGGCCGCTCAGCGTCCAAGGGTATGGCACGACGGCACCGGTTAAACTTGATGACGGGCGGTTCCGCCTTTATGCCTTTAACCAACGGGGAAACCGGACCTTCCACAGCTTTGTTTCCACCGACGGGCTGAACTGGACGGAGGAACCGGGCATTCGGCTGCAACTGGAAGGACCAGGCCAGATTACCGACCCGTTTGTGGTGCGACTGTCGGATGGGACCTGGAAAATGTTCTACAAATACGGCCCGGAAGGAGGTAACCCGCCGCCGCCGACCAGTTCGGACGCGAATTTCTATATGTCGTTTCACGCCTGCAACCCGGCTTCCGCCAACTGCGGCGACCCGCGCAACCATCAGGTCTATCTGGCGCAAAGCACCGATGGGGTAAAATGGAGCCCGGTGCCCAACTGGAAACCGTTTGCCGGTTCGGTGCCCGATGTCATCCGGCGGGGGAATACACTTTACATTTTTTCGGTCGGAAACGGAGGTCGCCTTGCCCGGTATCATCTCGACACCAAAATTCAGGACGAGGCGGTCCCCTTCAGTGTCTCCGGCCTGGATAATCTGGGCTTTGTGGACCCTTCGCTGACCATGGATGAGAACGGGAAACTGGTACTGTTTTTTCTGCGCGGTTTGGGACCCAATGGGAGTGACCCGGCTGGCTGTGGGTCCCAAAGCAGTTGCGAGAAATTTTTTGGTTCAGCCACCGAAGTGGACGGCAGCGATGGAGCCCAGTTCACGCTGGATTCCGGCAGCCGGGCCTTGGTCAGTTTGGGCGGAAGCAGTCCCTACCGGTCGGCTTCGGACCCGGATATTTTTTTTGATGGCAAGCAATATGTGCTCTACATTTCGCACGGCCCCAGTATTTCCGTCTGGACCTCAGCCCAGTTGCGGGGCAGCTATCTCAAAACACTTGACCTTTCGACGCAAACCGGCGGCATTCCCAGTGGTTATTTTGACAGCCAAAGTGGAAAATACTGGACCTTCAGCCATATCACCCAAAACGGGGCGGCAGTGATTCGGCGGGCCGTGCATAGCGATTTTTCCAAATCCCTGGTTGAAACCGACTGGAGCACCGTGTTGACCGCCCCGCTGGTCAATCTGCCTGCCGGGGTGAATGTTGAAAGCCCCGGCTTTGCAGTTGGAAAACAATGAACCCCGTGGCGACTGTTCGAACAATCGCAAATCAAATCACCCTTCTCCGGCCAATTGCGCAGTGGTCACCGCCCAGGCCGCCAGTGCCCCGTTGAAGCTGGTGTAAAACCCATAGGACTCATAAAGCGTGTTGCCCCAATTGCTTTGGACATCCTCCGGAAGCTGGGCATTCTGAGCCGGATTTGACAAATTCCGGATAAACCCAAAAGGCACATTGACCTTGTTGCAGATTTTGCCGACGATGGCATCGCTCATCTCGACACAGGCAAAGCTGGCGAAATTTCCGGCGTTGTTTCCCACAATAAAGGTGCTGGTGGTGAGCAGCGACATGCCCACCGAGGTCAGGTTCTCAATCAAAGGCAGCGGGTCAGCCATGTCCAGGTTCCCCGGATTCAATTGGTCCAGGGTGTAGCTGGTGCCGTAATACTGATTGAATTGTTGACAAAGGGACTGCAAATCGCTCTCAGTGGTGGGAACCGGAAACAACAGACCGGGAAAACCCGGACTCCAAAGGACTGAGGTGTTTGGCTCCCAGGCATTCCTGTACGTTGGCCAATCCGGCTGCGGCTCCGCAGCATTGTACAGTGTTCCGCCATTCACGATGTAGGTGGTTCCCGTATGGGCGGTCACCTGGGTGCCGCCCGAAGTTCCAATTGAAATCAAGAGTTTGGGCTGGACCAATGTCACCACCAATCCAATAAAGCCTTCCAGATAGATTTCTCCCGGCCATACCAAATGGGTGTTCGATTTAATGAGCAGCACCCGCTTTCCCTGAATTTCAACCAAACGGGTCAAACACCAGCAGGTCCAGGGGTCATCGGGCCTGCAGTAAGGTAACATATACTTGGTGTACGGGTACCATCCGGGCCAGGAACTGTTGTTCTGGTCGCTGTAAGGCATGGTGTTCTGACTGTTGCAAAAAACCTGCTCCATGGCCGCCCATTCCGAAAGTGCCCAGGTGATAATCACCACATCCGCCGGGGGCAGTTCATTGACCGGGGTATCAAGCAGAATCGGGGCTTCCTGTCCCAGTACACTCCAATCAATGGAAGGCAGGTCCGGTGTGTCGGTGATGACTGGAACAAAACCATCTTGTTGCTGTACGAATCGCATATAACCTCTTGGGGGGTTGGGGCCTGTAACCGCGAAACCCGTCAGGGCGACTGCCTGACAGGCAAATCTTGTCCCGGTTGGCAGGCAATGGTGATTTCAGGCAAATCGGTTCGTGCGCGAGAGTGTGAATGACAGGAAAACCAATCTTGAATTTTTTACTTTTGTCGGTGGGGCGAGAGTTTGTCCGGCGGTTCTGAAGGGGCGTCGGAACCCGGCGAGTTGCCGACTCCGGGCCGTCCCTGAAGCGAAGTCATTTTTTTGATTTCCTCTTGAATGGCATCGGCCCGCGTTTTCCATTTCTCAATCTGGGTGCGGTCCTGGGCGGAGAGCTTCCCTTTTCCGGCTGCCAGTTTTTCCAATTCGGTTTGTGCCTCCTGCAATTCCGTTTCAAAGGTCTTGCACTTTTGTCTGGCTGTCTGAGCTTCTTTCCCGGTTCCGAGCAGGTCATTTTTTGACAACACCTGCTCCACGACGGCCAGCGTCTCCTTCACCAACGTCAGCGTTGCATTCAGACTGTCCCGTTCATTGGATTTGGTGCCATCCATACCCGTGGTGGGATTGGCCGGAGTGGCTCCCTGATTGTATCCGGTTGTTTCAGAAGGAGCCGTGAATTTCAGGGTCAAGAGCACCACCCCGGCACCAGCCACCAGAAAAACCAAAACGGCAGGAATCACAGCCGCCAAGGGCAAAGAGCGGTTGGCAGTGGAATATGATTGTGCGGGAGGCTGACCGTAGGGCAAGGTGGTTTCCGCTGCCGGTACTGAAGGCGCAGCAACCGATGGGCCGGGCGGGCGGGCGGGATGGAATGTCGGATACGGGACTGTCTGGGGTTGGGTGGGCGGCGGGGTGCTTTCGGACGTAAGCATGGCGGTCTGGGCATGCAGGGGACCAGTTGCCGAGGCGGCCGGCTCCATCATCCCTTCATCGCCATTGGAAACAATGGCAAACGTGGCGGTTACACTCAATTCATCCGGCAGAGGCAAGAGATTGCCGTCAAATCGGGCCAGCACAACTGTAATGTTGTCTTCCCCACCCCGTTGATTGGCAAGCTCAATCAACGCCCGGCAAGCCCCATCCAGATCGGCGGCCCCAACCACTGCCGTCTGCATTTCCTGGTCTTGAATTTTATTGGAGAGACCGTCACTGCACAGCAGCAGGTAATCGCCCCGGCACAAGAAAATGCTGGTGACTTCCGCATTCAGTGAAGGTTGCGTCCCCAGGGCCTGCAAAATGACATTGCTGGGAACATGCGAATGGTCAATCCCGCTTTTCTTGATTGCATTGGCCCAGGATTGATCTTCGGTAACCTGTTTGATCTGCTGGCGACGAATGATATAGGCCCGTGAATCGCCCACCTGCGAAACGTAAAGTTTGCCTCCCAACACAAAGGCTGCGGTCAGGGTGGCACCCAGGCCCCGCACGGTTAAATCTTTTTGTGATTTTTCCCAGATTTTTTGATTCGCCGTGTCAGACGCCTGGCGCAGCACAGTGGGAACGGCTGCCCCTGGAACGAAGTTGCGGCTCATTTCCTCGTGAACAATCTGCACCGCCATGGAGCTGGCCACTTCTCCGGCTGCCGCTCCCCCCATTCCATCACTGACAATCAGCAGGGTTCCCCGAATCCCCAAGCGATGTTGGGTCATCTCTGGGGAAAGCCCCATTCGCCCGGTTGTTAAATCAGCCACCAAAAAACTGTCTTCGTTTCCGCTGCGGCGCATTCCGACATCGGTGCGGGCAGAAACCGAAACCCAAACGCCGTCTTGTGTGGCTGGCATCGTCACGGGCGTCTCACCAAGGAAAGAATTCAGGGTTCAGGGTTCAGGGTTCAGGGTTCAGGGTTTTGTATACTGGAAACGAATGATTCTGAGTCAACATTTACCTTGCAGATACAACTCCCCTTAACCCTCTACCCCCTTGGACCCTGAACCCTTGGATTTACTGTACTTCAAACCGAAACAACTGTTTTCCAATCAGAATGACATCACCGGGTTTCAGTTTGACTTCACCATCAATCTTTTTGAAGGTTCCATTACGGGAATTTTCGTCGTGAAGCACAAACTGGTCGCCTTTGCGGACAATGCGGGCATGGCGACCTGACATGTACCCGTCATGCGGGAACCGAATGTCGCCGGCATTGCGCCCCACAATTACCTCATCGGTTTCAAGTTTATACACTTCCCCTTCCCCGCCACCCTCCTGAATCAGGCGCAGCCGTGCCACCGGCCCGCGCGGCTGGGACGACATGACCACCGTGGATTCGGCAGGGGCTGGCAAGGCCGCTCCGCAGGCAGCACAAAAACTGCTGCCACCGGGGTTTTGTTTTCCGCAATTGGTACAAGAGACAGCACCCATGGCTGGGGTAGCACCCTGCGGGGTTGAAAATCCTTGAGGTTGTGGAACCGGCTGGGCAATCACCGTCGGCGGTGCCACCATCGGCTGGGCAATCACCGTCGGCGGTGCCACCATCGGCTGGGCAATCACCGTCGGCGGTGCCACCATCGGCTGGGCAATCACCGTCGGCGGTGCCATCGGTTGGGCCATGGGCGGAGGCATCGGCGGAGCCATGGGGGGACTGGGCGGCGGTGCCGGTTTGGGAGGTGCCGCAGGAGGAGCAGGCGCACGATGCAACGGAGACCCACATTGTTGGCAAAACGCCCAAGTGGAATCATTGACCGCTCCACAAATGGAACATAAAACTTCTCCCGGACCTACATTACCGCCTCCCGGCGGCGCATTGTCGAAAGCTGGTGTCATAAGCGTTGCAGGAGCTTCAAGCGGTGTGGCGCACATCCGACACATGGTAGCTGTTGGCTTGTTTTCAGCCCCACAGCGAGGACAGGTAATCATTGCCACGTTCTCCTCTTGCGAAATTTGAACCTTTGGTTGGATTTCCTCTTATGCAAAGCATTGGTTGCGAGTGTGAAGGCCGGGTCACTATACCACAGCCCCAATCGCACAAGCCAAGCCAAAAATATTACACCAGGACTGAGGACTGAAGACTGAGGACTGAGCCAGCTACAAAAATCAGAGACTCCGGTATTTTGTATTCCGCTCTCAAGATTTTTTCATCAAAAGCGTCGAAAACCAGGTTTCGTTCTCAGTCCTCAGTCCTGTTGCTGCAGTTACAGCGTGATTTCCTCTCCCGGAACCAACAACCCCTGTTTGAAGAGTTCTCCGATGAGAACCACCGTTTCAAGCTCGCCCGTCAGTTCATTCACACATTCCTGGAGGGTCCGGCGTCCGTTGAAAAGCTTCTTGATGCGGGTGACATAGGGGACAAACTCCAGTTCCATGGTGGCCTTGTCAATCTCATCAGAACACATGTAGGTCAACGATTTGTCGGGAAAATCCTCATCACTGGCGCGGTTGATTTCATCAAACCGGCGAAATGCCTCCATCAGAAGCTGTTGGGTGTTGAGTGTCACGGTTTTTTCGCGGGTGACCGGAACCGAACGGAAAGCAAACTCGCCGCCCATCCAATAAACAATTTTGTAAATCACCATGTCCCCCTGAATGTCGCCCAGTTCGGCATGGACCACATTGCCCTCATCAAAGTATAGAATTGCCTCTTTCAACTCATACTTGACGCTCAGGATGCCGGTTTTCCGGCCTCCTTCCAGTAACTGTAGCAGTTCGGGCAAGGCAATTTGGGCTAACTGGCCGGACATGTCCACCGGGCGGCGGATGCGTTTGAGCAGGTGGCGGACCCGAATCGTCAGTTCGGCAATACTGAACGGTTTGATCCAATAGTCCTCCACTCCCCGGTCAAGCGCTGAAATCCGCTCCATTTCCTGCCCGCGTGAAGTCAGGCAGACAAAGGGCACATTCTTTAAGGTTGGATGCCGCCGCAACTGGGCAAACAACTGGCTTCCGTCCATTTTGGGCATGAGCAGGTCGGAAATGATCAGCGTGGGATTGATGACCGTCGCCAGTTCAAACGCCTCTTCCCCGTTGTTGGCAGTGTGAATCTTGCATCCCAGCCGGTTGAACGCAGCCTGCAGCAGTTGCAACACGCCCGGCTCATCATCCACCAGCAGAAGCGTATGGTCGGGGAATTTTTCTTCCCGTTCGCGCATGGCAACTTCCGGATTTTGCGGAGTTTCCCCTTCAATGACCCAGGTTCCGCGAGCCCCCTGAGCCCATTCTTCCCGGTTGAGATTGACCATCTCCACCAGTTCCTTGCGAAATTGGGCATCTTTCGGACCAAGTGGAGGCAGAGCGGCCAGCATTCCGGCGGCGGCATCGGTCTGCTGCCGGGCAATCAGCAATTCAAGCACATTCCGCATCCGTTGATAGGCATCATCATATCGCTTGAGTTGAATGCTCAAATCCACCAACTGGCGCAGGATTTGCAACCGCTGGTCGCTGTTGCCCAAACGTTCGGCTTTCCGAAAGAACGCCAGGGCCAGGTCATATTCCTTGCGTGTCCGATGAATCTCGGCAGCCTGGCACAAAACCCCAACCGCCTTGTCATTTTGTTTGTTTTCCTGATAGAGGTCGCTCAACTGTTGCATGGCGAACACACTTTCAGGATTTTCAAGCAGTTCCTTTTCAAATCGGTCTATCTCGCGGCGAACTTTGGCATCATCCAGCATGCTTGACATCTGCTGACTGACAGCACGGACTTTATCAAACAATCCCATAGGTGTTGTGACCTCCGAGGTTGGCTCTCACGGAAAACGAATGCGACACGGGCAACATTTCCGGCCTGTCCGGGCCGGACTCCGGTAAAATTGGAAATGAAGTGCGTAAAGTGGTTGGTGGGTGACAAGCTGCTCCATTATAGTAACGAAGTTCCGCTGGCCGCAATGCGCAAGCCAAATCTGTTATTGCAAACTTTGGTTCAGGGTTCAGGGTTTAAGGTTCAGGGTTTGAGGTTTTTGCATCAGGCAGTGTGGATTGATGAGTTTTTGGGACTAAAAAGTTACAGAACCTCAAGGTTTCAGTTTTTCCAAACCCTGAACCCTGGACCCTGGACCCTCCCGCAGGTATTCGCATGATGAAATTGCTTTTATGGGGCAGCCTGGCCTGTTATTCCGTCGGATTGATTCAGGCCCTGGTCATGCTGGTTCGCAAACAGACCATCGAGTGGAAAACGACCCAATGGATTCTGGCCTTGGGATTTTTTGCCCACACCGGTTCCCTCGTCCTCCGGGGAATTGAGGTCGGACGGTGCCCGCTCTTGCTGCAGCAGGAAGTCTGCTCGTTTCTTGCCTGGTCGGTCATGGCTTACTATCTGGGCACCAAATATTGGTATCGGTCTCAGGCATTGGTTTCGTTTGTCATGCCGGTGGTTTTCATTCTGACCCTGGCAGGGCTGCTTTTGCCCTCCAGCGAATCCGTTCCCTTCGCCTTGCGCCTGGGTCAGCGCCCGACCCTGCTTTTTCTGCACATTGCCTTGTTTCTCTTTGCCTATGGAGCGTTCATTATTACTTTTTTGGCCGGACTGATGTACATCATCCAGGAACGTTCGCTCAAACAGAAGCGGTTTGGCTCGCTCTGGTTCAAATTGCCCTCCCTCGATACCTGCGATGACATGAGCTATAAATCAGTCGGGATTGGTTTCGTTTTGCTGACTTTGGGCATTGTTACCGGAATTGTCAGTTCCCGTCACATTGACGGTCTTTATTGGCATGGCGACCCGTCAGAGTTTCTGGCTTTGGCCACATGGTGTGTCTATCTGTTCATGGTCCATTGTCGCCTGACTGCCGGTTGGCGCGGACGACGGGCCGCACTCCTCAGCATCGCCGGTTTTGTCATGACCCTGGTGAGTTTGGGCGGAGTCGGATATTTCAGTGGTTTTCACTTCGAATAAATCCATTTGCGATTTGCCATTTACGATTTGCCATTTAGTCGGAAGTTGGGAATTGGCTGTATTTTGGCGGGTTACCTCATTTTAGGGTAAGGCTAAACCGTAACCTCCATCCCCCAGCCGACAAGTTGGCAAATCGCAAATCGCAAATCGCAAATGGCAAATGTTATGAATTTGATTCTTGTTGGCCTCAATCATAAAACCGCCCCAGTTGAAGTCCGGGAACGCCTTGCCTTTCCCCAGTCCATTGTGAGCGATGCCCTGAAGCATCTGGTCAACCGGACTCATATTGAAGAAGCCATGATTGTTTCGACCTGCAATCGGGTGGAAGTGCTGGCCAAGGCGGAAGTCAATCCGGTGGAAGCCCGGATTATCGTGACCGATTTTCTGCATTCCTATCATTCGCTGCCTCAAACCGAAGTGGTTCCTCATTTATACGTGCATGAGGAACACCACGCCGTGCGTCATCTCTTTCGGGTGGCCTCCAGCCTGGATTCCATGGTGGTCGGAGAACCGCAAATCCTGGGCCAGGTCAAAGACGCCTATGCCGAAGCAGTCAAGGCCGGTACAGTGGGGCGTTGTCTGCACCGCCTCCTGGCCCGTGCCTTTTCAGTTGCCAAACGGGTCCGGACCGAAACCGGTATCGCTTCTTTTGCGGTCTCCATGAGTTATGTGGCAGTTGAACTTTCAAAGAAAATTTTTGAAGACCTGCGCCAAAAAACCGCCCTGTTGATTGGAGCCGGCGAAATGGCGGAACTGGCCGCCAAACATTTGCTGGCCGCAGGGGTAAAAAAAATTCTGGTGGCCAACCGCACACTGGGAAATGCCGAAGCCCTGGCTTCGGAACTTGGTCATGGCGAGGGATTCGCGCTGGAACGGCTGCCTGAGCGGCTGCACGAAGCCGACATTGTGATTGTTTCGACCGGGGCCACCCATTACATCATTAACCCGGTGCTCGCCCGCAAAGCCATGGAACTGCGCCGCAACCGCACCATGCTCTTTGTGGATTTGTCGGTCCCACGCAACGTGGACCCCATCGTGGCGGATTTTGACAACCTGTTTGTGTTTGACGTGGATGACCTGCAAAACGCAGCAGCGGCCAACCTGCGGGAGCGTCAACGCGAGGCCCAGCGGGCCGAAGGTATCATTGATGCTGAAACCGCCCAGTTCATCACTTCCTTCAAACAAGCCGACATCGGCCCACTGATTGGCCTGCTCAAACAGCGGTTAAATCAAATGGCATTGGCTGAGTTTGAACGCCACCGGAGACAGTTGGGAGAGCTTTCGCCCGAACAGGAAGAAACCATCAAACATCTCCTGCTGGGGTCCGTGGTCAATAAGTTTCTGCATCCTGTGATTATTGAACTGCGGGAAACAGCCCATCAGGAGGACCACCGAATTGATATTTGCCGGGCGTTTGAGGTTGAAGAGAAGGACTGAAATGAGTCTTGGGAGTCTGGGGAGTCTTGAGAGTCTGGGGAGTCTGGGGAGTCTGGGGAGTCTTGGGAATCAAAAAATCTGACAGGGTGACAGGGTGAAAATTTCCTAGACTCCCCAGACTCTCAGGACTCCCAAGACCTTTCTTATTCAGCTCGCCGAAAAGCCAGTGACACGTTGGTTCCGCCAAAGCCAAATGAATTCGACAAAGCGTAGGTCACCTCAGCCGGACATGCTTTGTTGGGGGTGTAATCCAAATCACATTCCGGGTCGGGGTCTTCGTAATTGACCGTTGGGGCAATCTGCTGGTCACGCAACGTGAGTGCCACAATACAGGCTTCCAGCGCTCCAGCGGCTCCCAGCAGGTGGCCGGTCATGGATTTGGTCGAGCTGATTTTGAGGGTGTTGGCATGGTCCCCAAACACCTTGCGGACAGCCAGAGACTCAAGCTTGTCGTTAAAGGGTGTGGAGGTTCCGTGGGCGTTGAGATAGCCCACCTCGTGCGGCTCAATCCCCGCATCCTTCAGGGCATTTTTCATCACCCGCACCACCCCGTCAGCCGATTCGGAAGGTTGAGTCAAATGGAAGGCATCACTTGACATGCCGTAGCCGACGACCTCAGCCAAAATTTTGGCACCCCTGGCCTGAGCATGTTCAAGCGACTCCAGAATCAGAATTCCAGCCCCTTCTCCCATGACGAATCCATCACGACCCCGGTCAAACGGACGACTGGCTCGCTGGGGTTCATCATTGCGGGTGGAAAGTGCTTTCATCGAAGCAAAGCCGGCCATTCCCATGGGTGTCACGGTGGCTTCGGCTCCGCCGCAAATGACGGCATCGCATTCCCCTCGGCGAATCATACGAAAAGACTCGCCAATGGCATGAGCTCCGGAGGCGCAGGCTGTGGCTGTGGCTGAATTCGGCCCCTTGCTGCCAAACCGAATGGAAATTTGCCCGGTGGCCAGATTGATGATGGACGAAGGGATGAAAAACGGAGAAATCCGGTCCGGTCCACCATTGAACAACTTGGTTTGTTCCCGTTCGATAATGGTGAATCCACCCAGGGCTGACCCCACAAAGGTACCAATCCGCTCGGCATTCTCCTCAGTGATTTTCAGACCGCTGGCATCCAGAGCTTCCTGCGCCGCAGCTACGGCGTAGTGGATGAACGGATCCATTTTCTTGATTTCTTTTTTTTCGATAAACGCGGCAGGGTCGAAATTTTTCACCTCAGCGGCAATCCGGACGGAATATTCACTGGGGTCAAAGTGGGTAATGCGGTCCATTCCGGTTTGCCCCCGGAGCAACGCCGCCCAGGATTCCTCGGCGGTGTTACCCACAGGGCTAACCATTCCGACCCCGGTGATGACGACGCGATGTTTCACAAGTCTCACCTCGTTGGGTCGTTATTTGCCGAGATGCTGTTCAATATAGGTCACAGCTTCACGCACACTGGTGATTTTTTCGGCATCTTCATCCGGGATTTCGATTCCGAAATCCTCTTCGAAACGCATCACCAGTTCGACCGTGTCGAGTGAATCTGCACCAAGGTCGTCAATAAACCGGGCATTGGCCGTCACTTCGGCTTCGTCCACACCCAGTTCTTCCACGATAATTTGACGGACTCTTTCTTCAACTGACAAATCTGACATAAAAACGTGATTTCCTCCTCAAAAATGAAAAAAAGTGTGGGCTACCTTACCGTTCCCCACGCCTGTGCGCAACCCCTTTTCTCAGGACTGAGGACTGAGGACTGAGGACTGAGTTCACAACCAAATTTGACACGAGCCAGCATGCCCCCGGCGGCTTACCACCGGGAACCAAAATTGGCTCAGTCCTCAGTCCTCAGTCCTGCGGTAAGGCTGCCAGGGTTTCCGGCGATTCAACGTTATAGGTTTTGAGTTGCGCATCAATTTGCCGCACCAAACCGCACAGAACGGTTTTTGGCCCGACTTCGATACAGGTTGTGACCCCGGCTTGGGCCAAGGCACGAATGGAATCAGTCCAGCGCACCGGGGAGCAAACCTGCGCAATCAGGTTTTCCCTAATGTGGGCACCAGTTCTGACTATCTGGGCATTGACGTTGGCAACCACCGGAAACACTGCATCATGAAAGGTCAGGTTTTGTAAGTCAGCCGCCAGCCGGACTTCCGCCGGTTTCATTAACTCACAATGGAACGGGGCGCTGACTGGCAGCAGCATGGCTCGTGCCCCGCGTGCCTTAAACAATGGCAACGCCCGATTGACGGCTTCTGCCTGACCGGCAATCACAATCTGACCCGGAGAATTCAGATTTGCCGGGCTGCACACCTGACCTTGTGCGGCCTCAGCACAAACCGCCGTAACGGTTTCCAGGTCGGCTTTGAGGACAGCAGCCATGGCTCCCTGTCCGGGCGGAACTGCTTCCTGCATATAGGTTCCACGGCGGCGGACCGCCACCACTGCCTCCTGCAATGAGAGGACGCCCGCTGCCACCAGGGCACTGTACTCGCCCAGCGAATGGCCAGCCACAAAGTCCGGCTTCAGGCCCTGTGCGGCCAAAACCCGGTAGACCGCAACCGAAACCGTCAAAATCGCCGGCTGTGTGTTGGCCGTTAATGTCAAATCAGCTTCCGGTCCGGCAAAGCAAAGCCCGGAAATGGAAAAACCGAGGCTGTCGTCAGCCTCTTCAAAAACGGCGCGGGCTTCAGGGAAGGTTTCAGCCAGGGCTTTGCCCATGCCGACATATTGCGAAGCCTGTCCAGGAAACAAAAAAGCGGTTTTCGTCATAGTGTCTTGGGTAGGTTTGGAAAAAATGTAAGGAATCCGATTACAGCCACAGGGCCTGCGGCCTGTTCCTCTTCGTTAAGCTTCAATTGCACAGCCAGTGAAGTTCAGAACTTGTATTTCTCCAGTCCACAGTCGTTCAACAACTGCTGCACATAAGGGCCAAGATTATTGTTCAATTTCACATTCTGGCTAAATTCCCCGCCCTTGAGTTTCGGATTGTCCGCAACTGACTTGAGAATCTTGTCACGGTCAATTCCTTCCGTCAGACGCCAGATTGCCAGTTGAACCGGCATCAGGTCGTATTTTTTGTTGTCTTCCGGACCTTTGTTTTCCACATTGGTGGGGGGAAGAATATATGTAGCCGGTTCACCCGGCTGGGTGGGAACCTGCACCACGCCTGGAGGAAGCTCCGTCGGGTCTTTGTAATCCGGCCTTCGCTTGGCAAAGCAACTGATAAAACTGGCCGTATCGCCTCCGATTTTGTTGCCCAGGCGGTATTGAGTTTTGGCACTCGGAGAAAAAAGATTGAACTCAATGGAAAAGACTTCAACGGTTACAGCCCGGCTTTCATTGGGGGCCAACGGTACGACTTCTCCGGCCATCACCACCACACTGGTATAGAGTCGGTCCATCGAACGTAACACAGTCCCCGGTTCAACCGTGACAACCAAAGGTTTGCCAGAGGTGTTTTTCAGGTACATATCCAGCATCCGGCCAAAGATGGTGTGCTTGGGGTTGGGAACCAGCACAATTTTTTCGATCTGGATCTGTTTTTGTTGTTCCAGGTAGAACAATTCGGGATGCCGGTCACTTTCCTGGGGCAGTCGTCCGCTGCCAGCACAGCCGGTTGTCACCAGCGAAAAACCGACTAAAGCCAGACACAGGAAGCCAGACAACATTTTTGGAAGGAACGTGAACGTACGCGGAGATGGGTTTTGCAGCATGAAGATAAAGTCCTGCCTTCTACCGTTCCCTTCACGTCAAATCCGTTGATCAACAATCAGGATTACAGACCTGGGAAGAACCTTCTCAGTATGGATGTGTTACGTTTGGAAACGGGAGTTTGAGAATATCCCTGCCATTCAGGGTTTGGCTCAAACAGAGCAAGCAGCGTGCCGCTTTTTTCAGAATTGAGAATTGAGAATTAAAAACAGTGTTCCGAAAAGAAATTGGTTGGGTTGAAAGGCTCTTTAGTTGAAAAGAGGGGAATTCTCAATTTTCAATTCTTGATTCTCAATTCAGAACTACCAGCGCAGAACCATACTGCCCCAAGTGGCACCGGCTCCAAAAGACGTAAACATGAGGAGGTTTCCCCGGTGAATCCTTCCGCCCCGGACACATTCATCCAGGGCAATTGGGATTGAGGCTGAAGAAGTATTGCCAATGCGGCTGATGTTGGCATAAATCCGGTCGGCCGGGATGCCCAGACGGTCGGAGACAGCATCTGTAATGCGCTGATTGGCTTGGTGCGGAATCACCAAATCTATATCGTTGACTGTGAGTTGTAGCCGGTCCAGGACGTTGCGGGAGCTTTCCGTCATGTTGCGCACAGCAACTTTGAACAATTCGTTTCCCCGCATCTTGATATAGTGAAGCCGGTCCTGGATGGTTTGCTCGCTGGTCGGGTGAGCCGTTCCGCCTCCCGGTGTGTAGAGATATTCAGCCAAGTCGCCGTCGCTTTGAATTTTACTGGCGAGGATGCCCCGCCCCTCCTCCACTTGGGAGAGCACGGCAGCACCGGCACCATCACCAAAAATCACGCAGGTGGCCCGGTCCGTGTAATCCACATAACGGGAAAGTTCCTCTGCCCCAATCACCAGCACATGCCGGGCCTGACCGGTGGCAATGTAGCCTTGGGCCACGGTCAGGGCATACAAAAAGCCGGAACATGCGGCAACCAAATCAAAAGCGGCAGCATTTTTGGCCCCCAGATGGGATTGAATAAAGCAGGCTGTCGAAGGAAGGGCCATGTCCGGGCACACGGTGGCACATAAAATCAAATCCAGGTCCAGTGCGGAAAGACCGGCAGCTTCGATGGCCTTGCGTCCGGCACTGGCGGCAATCAAGGAGGTGGTTTCGCCAGGGGCGGCAATATGACGCTCCCGAATCCCCGTCCGGCTGACAATCCAGTCATCCGAGGTTTCCACCATTCTTTCCAAATCCGCGTTGGTGAGCACTTTTTCCGGAAGCATGTGGCCGGTGCCGGTGATTCCTGCCGAATACATAAGCAACTCCTTTGAAGGACTGAGGACTGAGGACTGAGGACGGGTCAAGAAAAATAATTCCACTTGGATAAGGACATGAAGAAGCAAGGCATCTCAGTCCTCAGTCCTCAGTCCTGCTATTGTTTTCCGCCTGTCACACGTTTGGTTGGTTGATAGATATTTGCCAGTTCCGTTTCAATCAGACGATTGACATCCCGTTCGACAAATTCCTTGGCCACCCGGATGGCATTGCGAATGGCCTTTCCGTTGGAACGTCCGTGGCAGATAATGACGGTTCCTTTGGCCCCCAGCAATGGAGCCCCGCCATATTCGTCATAATCAAGGCGCTTTTTGAAAGCCTGAAATGCGGGACGTACCAAAAATGCGCCGGCCTGCGTATCCAGTCGGCGCATCATCTCTTCTTTCAACATTTTCTGAATGGCGTCAATCAGACCTTCACTGGTCTTGAGCACCACATTTCCGGTAAACCCGTCACAAACCACCACATCCACATCACCGGTAAACAGGTCTTTACCTTCCACATTTCCGGTAAAATTGATACCTGTGGCCGCTTTGAGCAGTTTATGGGTTTCACGGGTCAGTTCGTTGCCTTTGGTATCTTCCTCGCCAATGGAAAGCAAACCGACCCGAGGATGGATGTGCCCCAGAATTTTTTCGGCATAGAGCCCGCCCATGACAGCAAACTGTTCCAAAAATGCTGGTTTGCAGTCCGCATTGGCTCCGACATCAAGCAACACCGTGCCATTGCGGGTCACAGTCGGCAAAACCATGGCCAAAGCAGGCCGCTCAACCCCTTCGAGAGTTCCCAAAAGCAAAGCGGCAGACATCATCACCGCGCCGGTATTCCCGGCGCTGACCATGGCGTCGACCCGCCCATCGCGCAATAACTGCATGGCCACCCGGATGGTCGCGTCCTTTTTGCGCCGCACCGCCCGTGCCACGTCATCGCTCATCGAAATGACTTCGGTGGCATTGACAATCTCAATCGGCTCGGAGGTCCAGCCCAGGTCTTTGAGGGCATTTTCCAGGAGCCCTTCGGGACCAACCATGGTGATGTGGACATTTAATTCGCGGGCCGCTTGTAAACAGCCTTCCAACTCACTTGCGGGTGAACGGTCCGCACCCAAGGCATCAACGGCAACTCGCAACATAAATCTCACGAAACAATCACGTGTGATGGACGGTTTGGATTGGAAAACCAAGGCTGCGTTTCCCGTAAAACCGATTTCATCACAGTGGGAACCCGCAGCCGGGGAGTATGTGCAGAGCGGATGAGGTGGTTACTCTTCGCTGGTGGTGCGAACCGCTGTTACTTGGCGGCCTTTGTAATAACCGCATTTTCCGCAGGCGCGGTGGGGCAGGGCGTAATTCCCGCAATTCGAACAGGTAATCATCATTGGTGTGGCCAGCGCATCATGGGCGCGGCGCTTGCCGCGCCGGGAAGACGAATGGCGTCGTTTTGGATTAGGCATACAACAAACTCTCCTCGTGTTCTAGGTAAAAGTACAGACAGATTGTGCGTGGCGAAGGCTGGCCAGGGCCTTGATTGGCAAACAATGAAGCGCGGACACCTCGCGGAGACGCAAAAATCGGTTATTATAAGGGGCGGGCGAAATTTGTCAATCATTGGTCTTCAAGGGCCCGGCCCGTTACTCGGTCCTGTCCATTCCGGCTTGTGCGGCTGGTTCCGATGTGGTACTTAACAGATGGGCAAGACCATTCAAAATCAACAAGTTCAGCCTCTTCAGGCAAATCTCACAACCGTTTGACAGGATTATGATTCAGGGATTGAAGTTTGACGAACAGGGCCTGATTCCAGCCGTGGTTCAGGACAGTCGCACCCAGCAGGTGCTGACACTGGCATACATGAATGCCGAAAGCCTGGCCCTCACTCTGCAATTAGGGGAGGTCTGTTTTTTCAGCCGCTCCCGACAGGAATTGTGGCATAAAGGCAAAACTTCGGGAAACACCATGCGGGTGGTTGATATTGCATTGGACTGTGACGGCGACGCGCTGGTCGTGCGGGTCGAACCACGAGGACCAGCTTGCCATACGGGAGCCGTTTCCTGTTTTCACAATTCGGTCCCGGAAACCGCCGCACCGGTTGAAACCTCCCCAACAGTTGCCCCTGGCAATGGGAGCCCTGCGGTTGCTCCCCCTCTGACCAAACCAGGGGTCGAACTGGTCAGCGTCAGTGCCATGGAATTGGGAATTTTGTTGGAACAACTCTACCGGTTGATTGCAGAACGCAAGGCATTACGCCCAGAGGGTTCATACACCACCTATCTGTTTAATGCCGGTCTGGACAAAATTCTGAAAAAAGTTGGGGAAGAAGCCACCGAAACGGTGATTGCCGCCAAAAACGGCTCCCGCAAGGAAATGTCAGCCGAGATTTCTGATCTGTTTTATCACTTGCTGGTCCTGATGGTGGAACGCGAAGTTGCGCTTCACGATATTTTACAGGTACTCAAAAACCGCGCTGGAAAAGCGACGGAAACGAAATAAGTCTTGGGGGTCTTGGGAGTCTTGGAGGTCTTGGGAGTCAAAGTCAGGTGACAAGTGATAAGTGACAAGAAAAAATCCTGTCACGGTTCACTGCTTCAGACTCCCAAGGCTTTCAAGACTCCCAAGACCCCCAAGACCCCCAAGACTCCCAAGACTCTTTTTGAAAGCTATGCCCGACCTTCTCCCCGCCAATTTTCAGGACTTTGTGCGACTTGCCGAACAAAGCAATGTCGTTCCGGTAACCAAAACCATCCCGGCGGACCTGCAAACGCCGGTTGGGGTCTATCTGAAACTGGCTGAAAAAAGCCCCTATTCCTTTTTGTTGGAATCGGTTTCCGGTGATGAAAAAATTGCACGCTATTCCTACGTTGGATGCGCCCCTCACTTGATTGCCAAGGGTCAGGGGAATCAAATGGAGGTCACGATTGGCGACATCTCGGAAATCCAGCAGGTCAATATGCTTGAGGGGTTGCGGCGGTATATGGGCCGCTTTCTTCCGGCCCAACTGCCGGAACTGCCACCTTTTGCCGGAGGAGCCGTCGGATTTCTGGGTTATGATGCCGTCCGGTGGTTTGAGGCGATTCCCTGTAAAAATCCGGATGATTTGGCAATTGATGATGGTGTCATGATGTTTTGCTCGACCGTCGTCGCCTTTGACCATCATTCCCACCAACTCAAAATCATTGCCAACGCCTTTACCGAAGACCAGACCGAAAACCTGGAAGCTGTTTATAAGAAGGCCGTGGCTGAAATTGAATCGGTTGAAAGGCTGTTGGCTGCCGCTCCGATAGCTCCCGGAAAGAAACGCCGCACCGAAGCCCCCATGCTGAAATCAAGCATGACCAAAGACCAATTCCAGCAGGCGGTTGAACAGGCCAAGGCAGCCATCCGCAACGGCGATGTGTGGGAGGTGATGCTTTCGCAACGGTTTGAATTCAACATTGCAAGCCACCCTTTTCAAATTTACCGGGCGTTGCGGATGATTAATCCGGCCCCGTTTATGTACTACCTGAACCTGCCGGAGACGGTGATTCTGGGTTCTTCGCATGACCTGCTGATGCGTTGTACGGGTCGACGGGTGGATTCGCGCACCATTGTGGGAGGTCGCCCCAGAGGGAAAACCGACGTTGAGGACGAATTGCTGGGAGCCGAATTGGCCGCCGATGAAAATGCCATGGCCGACCACATTATGATGTTTGATGTGGCCCGAAACGACATGGGAAGAGTGGCGGATTACGGCTCAATCGAAGTCACCAAACTGACCAATGTTGAGCGTTCAGCAGCCTCCATGAATCTGGTTTCATCCCTGAAAGGGATTTTGCGGGTTGGATATGACCGGTTTGACGCCTTGGCAGCGGCATTTCCTGCCTGCCATATCACCGGCATTCCCAAAATCCCGGCGATGAAACTGATTGACGAACTGGAACCAACCCGGCGAGGGCTCTACGGCGGAACGGTGCTGTACCTGGATTATTCGGGCGATATTGATTCCTGCGTTTCCGAAAAAACTGTCATTATCAAAGGCAATCGGGCTTTTGTGCAGGCTGGCACGATGATTACCGCCACCTCGCAACCCGAAAAGGAATTTGTTGAAACTGTCAACAAGGTCCGGGCCTTGATTAAAGCGATTGAAATCGCCGAAAAAGAACTATAACCATTTGCCATTTGCCATTTTTTCAAAACCACATTCCGCCAGCAAAACAAAGTTTTTTTACAAACGGCACACAGGCAATGGTAAAAAATGAGTTTTCCGGCATAGTGTTTGCCCCTTTGGTGCAAAATTTAATTTTTGCACCCATGAAGGAGGCAATCATGAATGAAATTGATTTAAAACAACGAACCAAACTGTTTTCCTTGAGAATTCTACGATTGGTCCGTGCCCTTCCACCTTCGATTGATGGTAATGCGATTGCAAGACAATTGGTTCGGGCTGGCACATCTGTCGGAGCAAATTATCGGGCTGCATGTCTGGGACGTTCAAAAGCTGCATTTGCAGCAAAACTGGGAATTGTTGAAGAGGAAGCAGATGAAAGTGCATTTTGGATCGAACTTATTATCGAAGGACATCTCTTAAGGCCAAAACTGGTTGAACCCCTATTACATGAAGCAAATGAGATCGCCAAAATTATGGCGGCGTCACGTCTGTCAATTTCCAAAAACCTAAGAAAATAAGATATTTGCAATTTACAACTGTCCATTTGCCATTTTTCATTGAGGAACGGCTTTTCGTCATTGAAATGGCAACCGGGCAATCGCAAATTGCAAATCGCAAATGGGCAATTGCAAATGAAATCTTTCCGCGACTTATTGCAAGACGACCGGATCTGGGTCTTTGACGGAGCCATGGGCACCATGCTTTATGCCAAAGGTGTCTATATCAACAAATGCTATGACGAGTTGAACCTGTCCAGTCCGGGACTGGTCATGGAAATTCACCGCGAATACGTCAAGGCCGGCGCGGAAATTGTTGAAACAAACACGTTTGGGGCCAATCGTCCGAAACTTGAATCCTATGGGTTCGGCAGCCATTTACAGGAAATCAACTACAAAGCGGCCAAAATCGCCCGCGAAGCCGTCGGCCCCAATGTCTTTGTCGCCGGTGCGATGGGTCCTCTGGGGATCCGGATTGAACCTTGGGGACCGACCTCGTTTGACGAGGCCAAAGCACTGTTCAAAGAACAGGCCGAAGCACTGCTGGATGGTGGTGTGGACCTGATTATTCTGGAAACATTCACGGATTTGAGCGAAATCCGACAGGCCATGCTCGCCGTGCGGGAGCTTTCCGACGTGCCGATTATTGCCTCCATGACCATTGGCGAGGACGGCTCCACCGGCTACGGTACGGGTCCGGAAATCTATGTGCCCCGCCTCGACCTGTGGGGAGCGGACGTGATTGGCCTCAATTGCAGCATTGGCCCCAAGCCGATGCTTGAAGCCATTGAGCAAGTGGCGGCCCTGACCGAGCGGAAGCTCTGCGCCCAGCCGAACGCCGGCCTGCCCCGCGATTTTCAAGGTAGAAAAATTTATCTCTGTTCCGATGAATATATGGCCAAGTATGCCCGGCGACTGATTCAAGCCGGGGTCAAATTCATCGGGGGCTGTTGTGGAACCACCCCCGAGCATATTCGGGCGATTGCCGGTGCGGTCCGGGCCTTGTCCCCTTCCAAACGGGTCGAACCTGTCATCAGTGTTCCCAAAATCGAAGGTCCGCAGGTCGAAGTGGTGCCCCAGGCGGAAAAATCCCGGTTTGCCCGCAAAGTGGCCACCGGGGAATTTGTCACCAGTGTTGAGATCGTGCCGCCCAAAGGCTGTGACCCCACGAAAATGATTGAGAGCGTCAAGCTCCTCAAGGAGGCCGGAGTGGATGCCGTCAATGTGCCTGACGGCCCACGGGCGCAATCGCGGATGGGGGCGATTGCCACCTCGGTGATTATTGAACGTTATGGGATTGAGGCCGTGGTGCATTATTGTTGCCGGGACCGGAACCTGCTCGGCATGAACTCCGATTTGCTCGGAGCCGCCGCCTTGGGCTTGCGCAATATCCTTTTGATTACGGGTGACCCCCCCAAAATGGGACCGTACCCGGATGCCACCGCCGTCTTTGACATTGATTCCATTGGATTGACGAATATGGTGTCCCGGCTGAACGGCGGCATGGACCTGGGCGGGAACCCGATTGGCCAGCCGACGGCATTTTTTATCGGGGTCGGAGTCAACCCCGGTGCCATTGACCTGGATTACGAAATTCGCCGGTTCGAGTGGAAAGTCGCAGCCGGAGCGGAATACGCCATCACCCAGCCGATTTTTGATGTCAAAGTGCTCAAAAACTTCCTCAAGCGGATTGAGCACTGCCGAATTCCCGTCATTGCCGGAATCTGGCCGCTGACCAGTTATCGCAATGCCGAATTTTTGAGCAACGAAGTCCCCGGTGTGACCGTTGCGCCCGAAATCCTGAAGCGGATGCGGGCTGCCGAATCGCCGGAAGCCGCGCAAAACGAAGGGTTAATGATTGCACGGGAAATGCTTCAGGAGGTCCGGCCACTGGTGCAGGGCGTACAGGTCAGTGCTCCGTTTGGCCGTGTCCCCTATGCGCTGGAAGTCTTTCAAGGTCTGACCTGAACTGAGGACTGAGGACTGAGAACCAATCAGGACTGAAGACTGAGGACTGAGGACTGAGAACTGAGAACCAATCAGGACTGAGGACTGAGGACTGAGGACTGAGCCGGTTTTCATTGCTGATGGTGCGCCGCCCAGGATTCAATCTGAAATTCCCGAAACCCGAAACCCGAAACCCCAAACAGCAAGAGGATTACCATAATGGCTGACATTCCTGTTTTTTCAGTGCTTGAATCCACCCTCCGGCTTTCAACCCCGTTGCTGCTGGCAGCCTTGGGCGGGCTATATTCGGAACGGAGTGGCGTCATCAACATGGCGCTTGAGGGCATTATGCTGGCCGGAGCGTTTACGGCGGCAGCCGTGACGGTCAAAACCGGAAGTCCCTGGATAGGTTTGATTGCAGCCATTTTGGCAGGTGTGGCCGTGGCGGGCATTCATGCATTTTGCTGTATCAAATGCCGGGCAGACCAGGTGGTGGTGGGAACCGCCATCAATATTTTAATGCTGGGGGTTCCGGCGCTGCTCTCCGGGGCCATGTTTGAATCAACCGGCTCGACGCCTTCCGTGGACCAAAGCCAGCAATTGCCCAATCTGCCGATTTTGATTGCCTTTGCGGCAGTCCCGGTGACCCATTACATTCTGTATAAGACCAGTTTCGGGCTGCGCCTGCGGGCTGTGGGTGAAACCCCGCAGGCAGCCGACACCGCCGGGGTGAATGTGCTTTTCATGCGCTATGCCGGTGTGTTGCTCTCAGGGGTTCTGGCTGCGCTTGCCGGTCTCTATCTCTCGATTGGCCAAGGGTCGCTCTACACCCGCAACATGACTTCCGGACGGGGCTACATTGCGCTGGCTGCTTTGATTTTCGGCAACTGGGTTCCAACGCGGGTGCTGCTGGCCTGCCTGCTCTTTGGGTTTGCGGATGCCGTCCAAATTCGGCTCCAGGGAACCACACTCGGTGGGGCCACGATTCCCACTCAGTTTATCCAGATGGTGCCGTATGTGGTGACCATGTTTGTCCTGGCTGGGTTTGTCGGCAAAGCCCATCCACCCCAGGCACTTGGCATGCCGTATATGAAAGAGCAAAGGTAATTCAGGACTGAGGACTGAGGACTGAGGACTGATTCAGGTTTCACCTTGCATTTCAACATTCAGCCGTGCTTCTTTTGGTTCACACACGCACCGGACAGGTATTGTCACGGCAATCCGTTCGTTTCAACGGGCATTCATCATACTTTGGAAAGGAAAAACCTATGCGCGCAATTTCATTGCGTTGGTTGAGCGTGTTGCTGGTCACGGCCATGGTTCACACCCTGGCTGTCTTTGCCCAGACACCGCAAGCCCCAGCGTCTGCCCCTAACGATGCGTTGAGAGCATTGTTGGGTGCGGACGATAATGCGGCGCTCGCCATCATGTATGGCGGCGAGACACGTGGAAACATTGATACCTGTGGTTGACGGGCCCATCCCATGGGGGGACTGGCGCGGCGCGTCAGTTATTTACAAGCTTTTCGCAAGACTTTTGCCCAAACCCAGGTGATTGAATTGAACGCCGGTTACAGCTTGAACGATGCGGGGGTTATGGCCAATCCGCCGCTCAAGGACATCGCCGTTCAAAACACATACGCCCTCCGGGCTTACAGCCGGTTTCCGTTTGATGCCTTCAATATCTCGTTCCATGATTTACCGGTCCTGAGCCAGTATCTGGAAAAAGTACATCAAAAGGCCAACTTTGCTGAATTCCCGGCCCTGAAAACCCTGGTGTCGGCCAACCTGACACCCGAAGCAGACCAGAAGACGCACCTGCCGATTGCGCCTTACATCATTCGTGAACTGAAAAGCCCACGGTTTCCCAAAGGAAAACTGCGGGTGGGGATTACAGGTTTCAGTGAACCTGCCCCCGGAGCCAATCAGGGATATGTCTGGCGTGAAGTCGAAAAAACAGCCACCGAAGTTCTGCCCGAACTGCGGAAAAAGGTGGACCTGGTGGTCGTCATGGCCTATTTACCGGTTGACCAGGCACAAAATCTGTGCCGCAATCATCCGGAAATTGACGTCTGTATCGCGGCTTACACCAAAGTCTTTCAGGCCCCAATTGAAAAATTCGGCAACGCCCAGTTCGTAATGAGCAATTACGAAACCAAAAACCTGGGCGAACTGAGGATTTCCTTTGGTCCGAAAGGCGAACTAACCGTCACCAACCGGTTTGTGCCGCTTGACAGCCAGATTCCGGACGAACCGGCAGCCGCCCAACTCGTCCAGGAAACCAAGACTGCTGTTGACGCGGCCCAAAAAGCGATGGTGCAGCAGATGCAGAACCACTAAAAACCAGTCTTGGGAGTCCTGGGAGTCTGAAGAAGCAATGCAGTGACAAGTAAACAGTGACAGGATTTTTTTCTTGTCGCCTGTTACCTGTTTTTGACTCCCAAGACTCCCAAGACTCCCTGGACTGTATTTTCATTTTTTGCTAGCTTTGCGCACCTGATTTTTCAACACAATCCAACGTTTTTATCTGATTTTTCGCACTTCAAAGTTTCTTGTACCCGATCTGTTGTGCTTGAGATTTGGTGCATATCTTGCAACAACCTGGTGACAGGTTTGTCTCGGAGGCAGATTCTGCAATGTCATACGAAGCTCTCGGAATGGTCGAAACCAAAGGATTCATCGGGGCAGTGGAAGCCGCTGACGCGATGGTGAAAGCCGCCAACGTCGTTTTGGTCGGCAAGGAATACATTGGTGCCGGTTATGTGACGGTGTTTGTGCGGGGTGATGTCGGAGCCGTTAAAGCCGCCACCGATGCCGGTGCCGCTGCTGCCCGCCGGGTCGGCGAACTGATTAGCGTCCATGTGATTCCCCGCCCGCACCAGGAAGTCGAGCGCGTCTTTGAAGAACAGGGCTGGAGCCTCACCAAAGCACTCGACAGCGGCAACGCCAAGGAACTCAACGACGGCAAAGGGAAAAAATAATTGAGAATTGAGAATTGAGAATTAAAACAGCAGAAGTATTCAAAAAAGCCTCTGATTGGACTGCTGAATACGAATCGGGTTGAATTCTCAATTCTCAATTCTCAATTCTCAATTAAAGATGAAGGAGGCCGCTCATGGCATTGGACCGTGATTTGAGTTCCATCCAGCAAGCGCGCGACCTGGTTGAAGCTGCGCACCGTGCCCAAAGTGTGCTGGCAACGTTTTCCCAAGAGAAGATTGATTCCATCGTCCAGACCATGGCCGCCACGGCGTTAGCCCATTCCGAACGGCTGGCGGAAATGGCCGTCCAGGAAACCGGGTTTGGGATTGCTTCCGACAAAGTGATTAAAAACACCTTTGCCGGAAAAAACGTCCATGAGTTTTTTCGCTCGTTGCGCACCGTGGGCGTGATTCGGGAAACTCCGACCCTCATCGAAGTGGCCGACCCGCGTGGCGTGGTTTGTGCCATCATTCCCTCCACCAATCCGACCTCGACTGCGATTTTCAAAGCATTAATCAGCATTAAATCCCGCAACGGAGTGGTGATGAGCCCGCACCCTTCGGCAGCCGGTTGTATTGCCGAAACGACCCGCCTCATGCGGGAGGCAGCCGAAGCCGCCGGACTCCCGCCTGGAGCCATTGGCTGTCTTTCGATTGCGACCCTGGGCGGCACCGAAGCCCTGATGAAGCACGAAAAAACGGCGGTCATCCTGGCTACCGGCGGAACGGGGCTGGTCCGGGCTGCCTACAGTTCGGGCAAACCTGCTTTTGGCGTGGGACCCGGTAACGTTCCGGTGCTGATTGAACGCAGTGCGGATATTCCCAAAGCTGTGGCGGATATCCTGGCCGGAAAAACCTTTGACAATGGGACCGTCTGTGCCTCAGAACAGGCGGTGGTGGTTGAGCAGCACTCGGATGCAGAAGTCCGTGCTCAGTTTCAGGCTCAGGGTGGTTACTTTTTGGGTAAGGAAGATGCCGAAAAACTGGCCAAAGTGGTGGTGCTGCCAAGCCGTGGTCTGAATGCCAAAATTGTCGGAAAATCAGTCAAAAAGATTGCCGAAATGGCTGGCATCAGCGTCCCCGAAGGGACCCGCTCCCTAATGGTGCAACTTGAGGGCGTTGGCCGTGATTACCCGCTTTCCCTCGAAAAACTCTCGCCGATTCTGGCCTATTACGTGGTGCCTGATTTCAAAACCGGCGTTGAACGGTGCGTCCAGATTCTGCGTTATGGCGGAACCGGACATTCGGTTGGAATTCATTCACAGGACCGCGACAAAATCCGGGAATTCGGGATGCGTCAACCGGCTTCGCGGATTCTGGTCAATACTCCGACAACCCACGGGGCCATCGGGTTTTCCACTGAACTTTCCCCCAGTATGACCCTCGGTTGTGGCAGTTGGGGCGGCAACGTGACCTCCGACAATATTTCCCCGCTCCACTTGATGGATGTCAAACGGATTGCCTTTGAAACCTTCCCGGTTACCCGTCCGACGGTCAAAGCACCGCCTCCGGTCAAATCCAGCGTGGTTGCGGCACCGGTTATTTCCGTCGGCCAATCGGCCCCACGGGCAGTGGTGCATCAGGTCATTCCATCGGCTACGCCGGCCTTGAAAACCGGCACCGGCTCGATTGACCGCAATGCCATCGCCGCCTTGGTGGACCAGTTTCTTTCCGAGCGAAAAGCGAAAGGACCGGCTCCCTCAAAAAAAGTTGAGCCGACACCGCCACCCGTTGCGCCGCCTCAGCCAGTCGCGCAGCCTGCTCCGGCGGCGGTGCCGGCTCCAGAACCAGTGGCTGAAAAAGCAGTTGAGTTTGTTTGTGAGGATGATGTTCGGCGGGCCATGGTCGCAGGCCGCAAAATTCTGACTGACAAGAAAACCATCATTACCCCTGCCGCCCGTGATTTGGGCCGCGAACAAAACGTGTTCACCGGCTACGCAGACAAGTGAAAAACCGGGTTCGGTCTTTGGATTTCAGGTCATTCCCTTCCGGATTTGGCTTGAAAATTCTGAAAACCTGACGCTTCATCAATCAAACCCAATTTCCCTGAGTCTGTAAAAAACCGCCCCGGACGAAAATGGACTCAGTCCGCAGTCCGCAGTCCACAGTCCTATTTTCAACCTCAAGGCGAAGAGAAGCCGCTTCTTTTCGCCTTTTTCTCTTTAACTTATGACAACACCCAGCATTGACATTGACGAACGCCTTTCCCATGCCTCCACCCTTTCCTCCGCATGGTACCGGGAACCGCATCTGCTTCAGGTGGAAATGAAAAACGTGCTGGCCCGGACCTGGCAACTGGTTGGCCGGGTCGAGCAGGTTGCCGCGCCCGGTCAGTTTTTCACCACCACCATTGGCCATGAACCAGTCCTGGTGGTGCGCGGAAATGACAACAAGTTGCGGGCCATGTCAAATGTCTGCCGCCACCGGGCCGGGCCTGTGGCAACGGGAACAGGCCACTGTGGGGTTTTTCACTGTGGGTATCATGGTTGGAGCTATGCCCATAACGGGCGGCTGATTGGAACCCCTGAATTTGATGGAGTGGCCGATTTTCAAAAGCAGGATGTCTGCCTGCCCCGGTTTCAGGTGGCACAGTGGGCAGGGCTTGTTTTTGTCAACTGTGACCTGACAGCACCTTCGCTGGAGGACATTCTGGAAGATATTCCCGACCGGGTGGCCAAATTTGATTTTGGGACCATGAAACTTGCCGCCCGCAAAGACTGGGAAATTGACTGCAATTGGAAAACCTATGTGGACAATTATCTGGAGGGATATCACATCCCAACCGTCCACCCTTCGCTCAACCGCGAACTGGATTACGCCCATTACCGGACGGAAACCAAACGCTACTATTCCATCCAGCATTCGCCGGTGAAAAACCCGCAGCGCATCCGACTCAATGAAAACGACGCAAATAACGAAGCACTCTACTTTTGGGTCTTTCCAAACCTGATGCTCAATGTGTATCCTGACAACTATTCGACCAATTTGATTGTGCCACTTGGTCCCGAACGAACCTTGACCATTTTCGAGTGGTATTTTCACAATCCTGAAGCGTCCGAAGTCCAGGAAAAAGTCAAACAGACCATCGAGTTTTCCGACGAAGTGCAAATCGAAGACATCGCCATTTGCGAGGCTGTCCAACGGGGACTGCGCTCCCAGACGTATCAACAAGGTCGGTTTTCGGTCAAAAGAGAAAACGGTGTGCATCATTTCCACCGTTTGCTGGCAGAGTTTCTGGCAAGCTGACAGGTCATCGGGCGAAATGGAGTTGCCATGAGTGAAAACAATGGATTGATTCAGGCTTTCCAGGAAATGTTGGAACAATCCCAACTGAAAACTGAAGAACGAATCAAGGGTATTGTGCAAACTGCGGTACAGGAATCCGAACAACGGGTTTTAGTCACAATTGACGAGGTTCGCACCGAACTCCTTGTCAAGATTGACGCTGTGGATACCAAAGTGGACGCCGTGCATGCCGAACTCCTCGCCAGGATTGATGCGGTAGATGCAAAGGTGGACGCCGTGCGTGCCGAACTGTTGGAAAACCATGTCCGCCTCAATGCCAAACTTGACCGACATCATGCCGAACATAAAGCAGACAACCGAATGTCGTTTGAAGCCGCCAAGGATGTGGGCCGCCGGGTCAAAAAAGTTCAGAACAATTTGAAAGCCGTCAAACAAACGGTTGAAGAAATGGACATCACCCTCAAAGACATCAAACGCCGTACTTTATTGGCCCAATCCGATGCAGCCAACGCATTAAGCCGTCAGGTTGACACCGATACCGAACTTGAAGCCCTTTTAGCCCGGCTCGAATCGTATGAAGCCCGTTTTGCCAAACCCGGCCCGCCGCCGGTCTCCGACTAACCACAGCACCAAAGATTTCTCCCCAATTACAACAACAACCAAAGGAGTTAAAGGTATGTCCCCCCGAACATTGGAGCGCCTTTTCGCTGTTTTCCTCACCCTTGTGATTCCGCTTTTTTCCACCTCACTGTTTGCCCAAACATACCGGGGCACCATTCTGGGAACCGTCTCGGACGCCAACGGCGGAGTGATTTCCGGGGCCAAAGTCACGGTCACCAACACTGCGACCGGGCTGGAACGCAATACCGTCACGCTGGAGGACGGCAGCTACACGGTTCCGGAACTGCCGATTGGAACCTATGAAGTCCGGGTTGAACAAACCGGGTTTCAGAATGCCAAAGTGGAAAAGGTTTCGGTCGCCATTGCCGCCCAGCAGCGGGTGGACGTGACCTTGCAGGTGAGCGCCCAATCCGACGTGGTGGTGGTTTCCGGCATTGTGCCGCTGGTCAACACAACCAGCACCGTTTTGGGAAATGTGCTGGAAAACAAACAGATTGCCGACCTGCCGGTGAATGGCCGGGACTATCAAAAACTGCTGGTGGTCAGCCCTGGCACCACCGGCGACCCCAGCGGTGCGGCAGACTCACCCGGCTCCTTCGGTCTGTTTAGCGCCAACGGCAATCGCGGACGGGCCAACAACTATTTGCTCGACGGAACCGACATGAACGATGGCTACCGCAACCTGCCGGCCATCAACCAGGGTGGTGTGTTTGGCGTGCCGGCCACGATTTTGCCAGTCGAGGCGATTCAGGAACTGGTGGTGCTCTCAAATTTCGCCCCTGAATATGGACGGAACTCCGGTGCCATCGTCAACATCGTGACGAAATCGGGGACCAACGAATTTCACGGCACGGCGTTTGAACATCTGCGCAACAACTATTTTGACGCCCGCAACTTTTTCAACACCAAGCCAAATCAGCAAACCGCCCTGCGCAACAACCAGTTTGGGTTTTCCCTGGGTGGTCCAATTTACAAAAACCGGACCTTCTTCTTTGTGAATTATGAGGGTCAGCGCGAACGGGTCGGGCTCAACAGTCTGGCACGGGTGCCGGACCCGGCAGAACTTGCGGCCCTGGGCGGCCCGAAAAACGACATTATCCGGCAATTGCTGGCCCGTAATCCCTGGCCCTCTCCAAATATCAGCGTCCCGCTTTTTGACCCTTCGCCCAACGTCAGCCTGACGACTCCGGCCAAAGCTGACTCTGACAACTTCATCGCCAAAGTGGACCACTCGATTACGGCCAACGATACCATTTCAGGCCGTTACTATTTTGGCGACAGCAACCAGAGCTTTCCGCTGGCGATTATCGGCGGCAACGTTCTGCCGGGATACAACACGGTGACCCCAACGCGGGTGCAGATTGTCTCGCTCTCGTACCTCAAGGTGATTTCCAACACCAAGGTCAACGAATTGCGCTACGGTTACAATCGTTACAATCAGGGCTTTTTTGCGGAAGACCGGGATTTCGACCCGCGTTCCATCGGACTCAACACCGGAGCACTCAATCCGCGCGATTTCGGGTCGCCTTTTATCCGCATCCGGAACGACGACCGGCTTGGTTCGGCAATTGCTCCGCTGGGTGCAACTCTCTCCGTCCCGCGCGGACGAATTGCCACCAACAATCAGTTGCTGGACAACTTTTCCTGGAAATTCAGCAAACACGATTTGAAATTCGGCTACGAGTTCCGTCGGACTTTCGTCAACGGCTTCTTTGATGCCGGGTACCGTGGACGGATTGATTTTGCTTCACTCAAGGATTTCCTGGCCGGAACTCCCAGCGGTGGCCGGAGCGCCTTTGGCGATTCACAGCGGGGAACCTTCCAAAACTCACATTCGGCCTATGTTCAGGACAGCTACCGGTTTCGCCCCCGGATTACACTTAATTACGGCGTGCGCTACGACTATTTCGGATTGCTGGGTGAAGAACGAGGCCGTCTGAGCAACTTTGACCCCAAAAAAGGGCTGGTTGCCGGCGGACGGTTGTATGACCGCGACGCCAATAATTTCTCACCGCGCCTGGGCGTGGCCTGGGATGTTACCGGCAAAGGCCGAACCGTCGTGCGGGCTGGCTGGGGTGTGTTCAACGACATTTTCTCGCAGGATTTCTTTGTCGGACAGCTTCCCTTCAACACGTTCAACCCAGGGCCGGCCTACAACCCGATTGGCGAATCACCAATTCTCTTTTCCTTCTCAGCCACGGATAAGCTGACGGCAGGCGCACCGGTCTTTTCCGGTTTTGGTGATTCCGACGTGTTTGGCGTGGACCGCAATCTGCGCACGCCCTATGTGCAAAACTACAATCTCAACCTCCAGCATCAATTCTTCACCAACACGGTGTTGCAGGTTGGCTATGTTGGTTCGACGGGACGGAAACTCTATCGCTACCGTGACATCAACCAGCCGGGCAACCCGGCAGTCAACACGGGCCGCCCCTTTGACAATGGCCCGTTTGCCCCGTCGGGCGGAACCTTTTTCTATGTCAACCAGTTCGAATCAACCGCCGTTTCACAGTACCACTCGCTCCAGAGCAACCTCTCGGTACGTGATTTCCACGGTTTGACCACCTCGCTCAATTACACGTGGTCCCATTCGATTGACAATGCAAGCGACGGCCAGGACTTCGTTCCGAACGCCACCCAGCCGGACAACAGCTATCGCCCGGACCTTGAAAAAGGCAATTCGAACTTTGACAGCCGCCACCGGTTTGTCATGACGTTTGTTTATGCTTTACCGAAATTCAACGTGACCGGTCCGGTGACCAGACGGCTGGCCAACGGCTGGCAGGTGAGCGGACTGCTCACCGTCCGCAGCGGCAATCCGTTCCACGTCAATTTCTTTGATGATTTCAACGGCACGGGCGAGTTTTTTGTCCGTCCGGAACTGGTGGGCGACCCTTATGCGGGAACGAGCGCACCGGACCGTTTCCTGAATCTGTCAGCCTTCAAGGTTCCCTGCGGACTGGATGCCGACGGAGCCTGCATTCCGGGTACCTATCAGTTTGGTTCGCTGGGACGGAATTCGCTCAAAGGACCGAATTACAAAAACTTTGACTTTTCCATCACCAAGCTGACCGACATCACTGAAAAGGTGAAATTTGAATTCCGTGCGGAATTCTATAACCTCTTCAACCACCCGAATTTTTCGAACCCGCTGCTGCCGAGCTTCCTGGCCGATGCCGGCTTTAACGGGATTGACGCCAGTGGTCGCGGAATCGGTTTCCTGCCTTTGACAGCCACACCTGATGTGGGCATCGGCAACCCGTTCCTGGGCGGCGGCGGCAACCGGAACATTCAATTTGTGGCACGAATCCTCTTTTAAGAAGTTTTGGGAGTCTTGGGAGTCCTGGGAGTCTTGGGAGTCGAAGACCGGTCGAGGATTGAGAAAGATTTCTCAGTCCTCAGTCCTGAGTCCTCAGTCCTGATTTTGACTCCCAGGACTCCCAAGACTCCCAAGACTCCCAAGACTGAAAAAGTATGTTTCTTGGCAAAGTCGTTGGCACTGTCTGGTCCACCCAAAAATCACCCGACCTTGAAGGGTTGCGTTTTCTGATTGTCCATCCGCTCAATTTGAATAAAGAACCCAACACCGACATCGTAGTGGTGGCAGACCGGCTCGGCGCAGGCGTCGGAGAAGTCGTTCTGTGCGCTTACGGCAAGGCGGCGCGTTCGACCATCGGCGACCAGGACCAATCCATCGAAGCTGCCGTGGTCGGTATTGTGGACCGGATTGATATTGACCCGGAAGCCTGTCGTTCGCGGGAACTGCGCACCCTGGTGGATGGACAAAAAGGCAAGGACAACAAATAAACGAGTTTCGGTTCGTCCAACCTCCAGCCCGCAAAATTCGTGGTATGTTCAAACCCCTTCGCACCTTTTACACCCACTGGACATGCTTTGATTGCCGCAAGTGTTTCAAGTACCTGCCACTTCCCGCCCCCGCATTGCACAATTGCCCCACTTGTCAGCAACCGATGATTGACATGGGTGCGTATTTTGAACCCCCACCCTGCCGCGACAAGAAACAATGGGCAGTGATGGAGCTTCTGGCCAAAAACGGCTTCGGATTTTTTACACCAGGAGGCAAAGGCACCGTCAGAACTTTTATTTTGATGGAAAAACGACCACGGTATGCTGATGTTTACCGGCGAATCAGAGGTTTGCAAGGGTCCAGGTGGTATCACAAAGTCCAAGCCGCCAGCCGTTCTCATAAAGAGAAAAAACAAAACCGCCAGAGTGAACGGCGCTGGATGAAGCCATAGGGGGAAGCATCATCAATCTGGATAGCCTGGCCTGCAAAAAATCATTTCAGCTTGCGGACGCAATTGAAACTTCCTGAGTACACCTCAGTCCTCAGTCCTCAGTCCTCAGTCCTCATTACTTCCTAACGGTTCCACCGTTTGTCACTCCGTAACGGGCTGTTGTGCGGAACAAACAACATATCCGCCTGCCAGAGCGCGTCATCCAGCGGACGCCGGGTCAGCCCGCAGATGTCAAAAGCGACAAAATCCCGTTCGTTCAGCCAACCCAGCATTTCAGCCATCAGCGGAACGCCCTGGTGAATGTCGAGCAGGTTGACTTCAGCCAGCAGGACCTCGACCTGGGGCAACGTCTGTTCCGCACCTTTCAGGATTTCCATCTCATACCCTTGCACATCCAGTTTCAGGAACCGGGGCGGCTTTCGGGAAAACCGTTCCGCCACCACCGCATCAATTGTGGTCATTCGGTGACGAACTTCCCGGTGGTGGGGACCACGTTGCTCGGAGAGCACGGAGGAAGCGGTTTCCGCTTCGTGCAAAATGACCTCAGCCTGTTCCTGTGCCCCCAGCAAAACCGGAAACACCTGAATCCCGGTCCGGGTGGCAGCCCATTGCTCCAACTCAATCACTTTGTGTTGTTGCGGTTCAAAACAGGCAATTTCAGCCTGGGGCCAGTGGTGCAGACAATCCCGTGCGAAATCACCTTGATAAGCTCCGACATCAAAGATGACCGGAGGCTCAAAACCCTGTTTCTTTAAGCGTTCCAATGCAAAAGGGATTTCCGGCACGCGCAGGCGACGGGCCAGATAGGTGCGTATTTGCTGTTTCACTGTGATGATTTCCGGGAAGAAACGAATAATAGATGAAAGCCTCTGTCAGAGAGAGTCGCACCATAATCGAATCTCCAACGGAATGAAACCTTCTTTCAGCTTCGCCCTAAAAAACTGGAAACGAATCGGCTGCCTGACCGGAATTGTTTTTCTGTTGCTGGTTCCGGGTGGTTTCTGGATAGCCGGTTCACTGCTCTATGCTCCCTATCGGAAAGTGGTCGGGCAACTTCCGCCTGACCTGCAAGGTCGTTCGCTTACCTTCGACAGTCAATCCGGCGCACGGTTGCAGGGCTGGTTTTTGCCTGGAAAGCCCAAACGGGGAGCGGTTTTGTTGCTGCATGGAGTTCATGCCACCCGCCTTGCCGTGCTCAATCGAGCCCGTTTTCTCAAGCAGGCCGGTTATGCCGTACTCCTCTTTGATTTTCAGGCCCATGGGGAAAGTTCCGGCGACCAAATCACGTTTGGCTGGCGTGAAAGTCAGGACGCCCAAACGGCACTCACCTTGCTTCGGAAACTAGCTCCTGGCGAAAAAGCCGGCGTGATTGGCGTTTCGATGGGGGGAGCCGCAGCTTTGCTGGCCTCGCCCAGACTGGAGGTGGAGGCAATTGTGCTGGAGATGGTCTATCCGGATATTGAAACCGCCGTTTCAAACCGTTTGACCATGCGATTGGGAAGCTGGGCTGCAATTCTGACCCCTGGCCTGACACTGCAACTCAAACCACGTTTGGGAATCGCTCCGGAATCGCTCTGCCCGCTCCGGAAACTTCACGATGTCACGGTTCCCAAACTCATTCTTGCCGGAACCAATGACGCACACACAACCATTGCAGAATCCCGGCACATGTTTCAAACCGCTGCCGAACCCAAACAATACTGGGAAGTCACGGGTGCGGCCCATGTTGATTTGTACAACTTTGCCCCGGCGCAGTATGAAACCCGTGTGGGAACATTCCTGGCCCAAAATCTTCGGTCCTGAAGTTGGGACATCTCTCTGCAACCCGCCGACCAACCAAACCTTCCCAACCTGGTTTGGGCTTCATTTTATATTTTCAGATTGATTTTAATGTATTATTATTATAACATTATAGCCAACTTAGCACTTTAAGTCTTTTTCCTCTTACGAGTTTATTGTGCATGGTGGGTGAATCTATGCGGGACGGCTGGATGCGTCCATAGAGTTGCCCGTTGACCTCTTTTCAACTTGTTGAGGCGCTAGTCTTGGCGGCGGCACGAACCCTTGGGTAAGAGCCTCCCTATGAGCTAGTGATTGGAAAGCCGGGCACTACTTTCTGGGTGTTTTGGTGCCCGGCTCTTTTTTCTCCCCCCAAGACTCAGGCTGCCGGCAGCCAATCGCCGACACCATAAGGGTCGGGATGTGGTTGGGAGAAATGTTCGTGAACAATCCGCCATTTTCCATCAGCAAACCGCCGCACCACAAACGTGCCCCGTAAATCCAATGATTTGGGTTGTTCGCCGATTTTCAGCTCCATGTGAACAATCCCGCCAATCCAGCCCATCTCCCCGGCGATTTCCTCCAACGGCGCTTCCTTCCACTGACAGGAAAGAAGGGTCATCTTTGAAGTCAGAAATGCTTTCCAGCCAGCCGCAATATTGGTCTGACCAAGAGTGGCCCAGCGCGGCCCTTCGAGAAACACATAGGTTGTTTCCAAAGGGGCATAATGGTCAATCACTTCATCAATCCGTTTCTCAATCACCGCCTGGAAGTGGCTGGCGGCAAAATCGGACAATTCGGACATACAATTTCCTCTCAAACAGGCTTAAAACTCCAGTGAGCCCAGACGTGAACAGGTGAACAGGGTAGCAAAGATTTCCTGACGCCCAAGACTCCCAAGACTCCCAAGACTCCCAAGACTTCTCAGCTCACCCAATCCTGCAATCCATAGACCCGAATGGCGTTTTCGCGCATAAACAGACGATAGGCTTCCGGACGCAATTCATGGGCGGCAATTTCCGTGGTGGCGCGTTCAAAATCCACAATCGGAAAGTCAGTACCAAACAGTACCTTTTCCCTGCCCCGCGAATTGATGAATTTGACAAACGAAGGGTCCCAATATTTGGGGGAATGGGCATCGCTGCCGATATAGACATTCGGATGTTTCCAGGCGACGGCAATCATCTCGTCGGTCCAGGGATAGCCGATATGGATGCCGATGATGGTCAGTTCAGGAAAATCAATCGCCACCTGGTCCAGGGTCATAGGGTTGGCCACAGTTGGCAAAAACCACTGGGCTGAATGCCCTACCTGGATTTGAATCGGGATTTTGAGTTCGGCGCATTTGGCATAAAACGGATAATACATCCGGTCATCGGGTGGCCGTTTGAACCAGTGCGGATAGAGGTGCGCTCCGACAAACCCATATTCCTTGACCGCTTTTTCCAGTTTTCCCAGCCAGGGCATAATCCGGCTCGGATTGATGCCCATAATTCCGCGAAATCGGTCGGGATATTGATTGATGGTTCCGGCAATCAGGGTATAGGGCTTTTCGAAAAAAATGTCGGAACCAACATCCCCGCCGGTGGTTGCCACAAGCAAGCCGCGCTCAATTCCGGCTTGATCCATCCGCCGCAGCATTTCATCCACTGAAATACCGTCTTTGGTTTGGTCCAACACTTTGGCCCAATTCCAAAATTGGTCAAGTTTGGCCGTGTAGTTTTTTGTGACTTCAGCAGTCCACAGGTTGACCACAATATCAATGGCACCAGACATACCGTTTTCCTTTTTTTCACCACAGAGGAAATTCAGATTTTTCAGGTTTTCTCTGTGCGCCTCTGCGCGCCTCTGTGGTTGGAAAGCTTGAAAAATTATGTATTGTTGTTGACGTGGCTCGTCCAGTAAGGCTCACGCAAAACACGCCGCAAAACCTTGCCGGTCGGATTGCGCGGCAGGCGTTCAACCAAATCAACCGACTTGGGTTTTTTGAAGCCCGCAATTTTCCCCTCACAAAATGCAATCAGTTCCGTTTCAGTCACGGTCATGCCCGATTTGAGCACCACCACGGCTTTGACCGCCTCGCCCCATTTTTCGTGGGGAACGCCAATCACCGCGCATTCGGCCACACCCGGATGCTGGGCGAGAATGCGTTCCACTTCCGACGGATAAATGTTGAGCGCCCCGCTGATGATGAGGTCTTTTTTACGGTCCACCAGGAAAATAAAGCCTTCGTCATCCACTGTGGCCATGTCGGCCATATAGACGTATCCGTCCCGGATGGTTTCCGCCGTGGCTTCCGGGTTGTTCCAATACCCCAGCATGTTGGCCTCGGTTTTGACGATGATTTCCCCGATTTCCCCCGGTTTGACATCCATTCCCTGCTCGTTTACCACCCGCACATCCACATTGCATTGCGGCCTGCCGCAGGAAGCCAACCGTCCGGCCCAAACCGGGTCGGTCAACGCCAGCCGATGTTCAAATGGTTCGAGCACCGTCCCGGCGCAGCCGGTTTCGGTGGCGGCAAAGGTCTGGCGAAAATCACAGCCAAAAATTTCCGCTGCCCTCCGCAACACCGGTTCGGGCATTGGTGCCCCGCCGTAGAGCAGGACTTCCAGGTGGGAAAAATCATATTCCCGGATGTCCTCCCGCTGGCACAGCATATGAATGGTCGTGGGAACCAGATTGGTAAAGGTGATGCGTTCGCGGACAAGGGTTTCCAAGGCCAGTTGTGGCTCGAAATTGATGAGAACCGACAGGCTCCCGACATAAACCGAGCAGTAAATCCCGGCAATTCCGGCGGCTGAATACAGCGGGCTGGGCAGCATCACCCGGCGGCCATACCGGCTGTCAATGGCATGAACATGCACAAACATGCCCACCAGCAGGCTGTGATGGCTATAGATTGCGCCTTTGGGAAACCCCGTTGTGCCGCTCGTGTAGAGCAGCAGCGCCAAATCATCTGTTTCCACCGGGCGGTCCGGTCTTGGTTCAGCCGGATTTCCCAACCCTGAAATCTGTTCGTAAGCAACCAGTTTTGGTTCCGCCGTTTGGACGTTGCCAAGCACCACAACCAACCGGAGGTGCTCCACCCGCCGGGCGATTGAGGTGGCGAGTGGCGCATATTCCGCACCAACCAGAATGACGGACGCCCCGCTGTTCCTGACTATGTATTCAACTTCGGGTTCGGCCAGCCGGTAATTGACCATGACCGGAGCCACTCCGATTTTTCCCAAGCCAAACAGAGCTTCGACAAATTGGTGACAGTTTTTGCTGAGAAAGCACACCCGCTCGCCAAACTTGACGCCCAAAGTTTGGAGCCCTGATACAAACCGGTTGGCACGTTCGTTGAGAGCCTGCCACGTCAGACGGGTGTCGCCATCCACAATTCCGGTTTCCCGTCCGTACTTGCGGGCATTGCGGGTGAGCAGTTCACCACAATTGTTAAGGTCTCCGAAAATAGTCATATCACTTCAAGACTGAGGGCTTACTTCTTTAGGACTGAGGATTGAGGACTGAGGGCTTTCCAAACCATCAACTTGAAGTGGTATAGCCCCTCGGTTTTTGGTTTTTCATTTCTCAGTCCTCAGTCCTCAGTCCTCAGTCCTGTTTTGAATAGGGCCGCCGTAAATATTGCCCCAAAGCCGGGCCAACAATGGTGCCCTCGTCATAAATCCGGCTTCCCCGAAGAAAAGTGGTCTTCACCCGTCCGGTCAGCTCCATCCCTTCAAAAGGCGTGTAACCCTGTTCGGATTCCGATTCCGCCGCCCGCACCACAAATGTTTCCTGTGGGTCAAACAACACCAGGTCGGCGTCATAACCAACCGCGACATCGCCCTTGGTCAATAAACCAAAGCGGCGGGCCGGATTTGCGGAAACCAGTTCGGCAATGTGATTGGGGGACAGGCCCCGTTTGGTGCCCTCGGAAAAAACGCCGGAAAGCAGGTATTCCGTCCCGCCAAAGCCCGATTTGGCCAAAAAGATGTCGGCGGGATTGGCTTCACCCAGCTTTTTCTCAGTTGCGCAACAGGCGTGGTCGCTGACAATCCAGTCCACCTTGCGGTCCAGAATGTTTTGCCACAGAAACTCCACATCGGCACGGGGACGAATCGGCGGATTGACTTTGGCCAGATTGCCGCAGGGTGCATCCACATCCAGCAACAGATGCCCCACGGTTACTTCACGACGAAAATTGATATGGGGAAAAACGCTCTGCATGACCAAAGCGGCCTCCAGGGCTTTCCGCGAACTTAAATGCAGCAGGTTGATATTGAGACAATCGGTTTCATTCGCCAAGTAAGAGGCAATCCAGACCGCCAATCCTTCCGAATGCGGAGGCCGTGACGCGCTGTAGGCCGGCAATCCTGTCAGTTTTCCCTCACGTTCCACGATTTTCGTGTAGGCGGTCAAAATATCGGCCAACTCGCAGTGCAAGCTCAGACTGATGATGTCACGGGCCGCCGGATGTGCCTCCCCCATCTTTTTGAGTCCGCGCATGATAAATTCAAAATGCGCCATGTCATAGCGGTCCTCTTCGTCAATCATCAGGAACCCGCGCTGGTCGTCCGACCGGCCATGCAGTCCGTGCCCGCCGTAAAACATGAAAATCTTAAAGGACGAAACCCCATGCTCGGTCAACAGCGATTCCATTTCCCCGATATGGGCGTGACTGATGGGGGCCAGGTGATAACCGTAATCCACCCAAAAATTTCCCGCTGACCGGGCCAGCACCTCTGGAAAAAATTCCCGATAGGAACCGCCCTTGTTGAGATAATACTTCCCGGTCCGCATGTAATTGAGGCTGGTGGTTACACCTCCCATTGCCGCCGCCCGGCTTTCCGCCCTCGCATCGGCCTCCAGTTCCTGATAGATGCCAATGTGCATGTGCGCATCCACCAGTCCGGGAAATCCCAGCAAATGTCGCGCGTCAACCACCTCTGCGGCGGATTCCGGCGCAAGTTCAGGTTCAATCCGGGCAAAGCGCCCGTTCCTGATGGCAATGTCGGTGGTCGGCACTTCTTTTTGACCAGGACGAACCAGCCGGACATTTTTCACCAACAAATCAAATTCGGGTGGGAGAGACATGCTGACCTCAAAAAATTCTGCCCGAAGCAGAAGCAATTTATGTTTGAAAAGAGGAATTGACGGAAGCGAGAAGCGAGTATATAAATGTTATAGAAATAATACAATCCTTTCTTCTTCAGCCGTCCCCACCAAAATCCCGGTTGAACCTTTTTCAGCAGGTTTCAATCAAGTTCCGGCGCAACGATTGGAGCTTTCTGCTTCCTGCGAAGCACAACCGGACCCACTGGAGCCACACCGTCATGTCATCTTCAGGCCCATTGCAGGATTTGCTTGTCATTGATGCGGCAACCTTGTTTGCCGGGCCCTTGGCGGCAACCATCCTGGGCGATTACGGAGCCGAGGTTATCAAAATTGAGCACCCACAACACGGTGACCCGGTGCGCAATCATGGCTATCGCAAAAACGGGGTTCCATTGTGGTGGAAGATGATTGGGCGCAACAAGAAAGCATTGACGCTCTATCTCGGTTGTCCCGAAGGTCAGGAAATTGCCCGCGAACTGCTCAAACGTGCGGATGTGCTGATTGAGAATTTCCGTCCGGGGACGCTGGAACGGTGGGGGCTGGGTCCGGCTGAACTTCAGGAACTGAATCCCCGTCTGGTGCTCGCCCGCGTCACGGGATTTGGGCAGGTGGGTCCGTACAAACACCGTCCGGGGTTTGGCACGCTGGCCGAATCCATGAGCGGGTTTGCCGCCATGACGGGTGAGCCGGATGGTCCGCCCACTCTGCCACCGTTTGGCCTGGCTGACGGCATTGCGGCGCTGACCGTCGTCAATGCGGTCATGTTTGCCTTGCATGCGCGCCAGACCACGGGACGCGGGCAAGTGATTGACCTCGCTTTGATTGAGCCGATTTTGACCATTCTGGGACCGCAGCCCACCTGGTACGACCAGTTGGGTGTGATACAGGAACGGCGCGGCAACCGTTCGGTGAACAATGCCCCGCGCAACACTTATCGCACTCAGGAAGGCCGCTGGGTGGCAATTTCCACTTCGGCGCAGACGATTGCCGAACGGGTTATGCGGCTGGTCGGCCATCCGGAGGTGATTGACGAACCCTGGTTCAAATCCGGAGCCGAGCGGGCCCAACATGCTGCTGAGTTGGACGAAATGGTAGGCAGTTGGATTGCCTGTCACTCGCTTGATGAAGTGCTGACCGAGTTTGAAAAAGCCGAGGCCGCCGTCGCGCCAATTTACGATGTAAGCCACATTTTTGCGGACCCGCAATTTCAGGCACTCGACACCATTACCACCGTCGCAGACGAGGAACTGGGCCCTGTCAAAATGCAAAACGTGCTGTTTCGCCTGTCGGAAACGCCGGGCGGCATTCGCTGGGCTGGGAAACCCAAAGGAGCAGACACCAAAGCCATTTTGTGCGACCGCCTGGGCCTTTCAGCCGAAACATTGGCGGAGTTACAGAAAAAAGGTGTGGTGTAGCACCACCCGCAGGACCTGTTATGGAAAACCACCAACAAATCCCTCTGTGGGAACGACTTGCCAATGCCAAAATGTATGACCTGGCACATCCCCTGGTGCAGGGCATGCCGGTTTCGCCCAATCATCCGGGTTTCAAAATGGCCTTGATGCGCCGCCACGGCGACATGGTTCGGGCCGACGGAGGCTCTGCTTCCAATGAAATGCTGATGCTCGGCGGGCATACCGGCACCCATATTGATGCGCTGTGCCATGTTTCCCATCAAGGCAGGCTGTTTTGCGAGGTTGACGCCGAGGCAGCCCAACGGGGCGGAAGATTTTCCACCCACGGCGTCGAAACCATTCCCCTGACGCTGGGCCGAGGGGTCATGCTCGATATTGCCGGATTGCACGGGGTGGACGTGCTCGCCCCTGGAACCCCCATCACGGCAGCGGATTTGACGGCGGCAGAAGCGCGGCAACAGGTCCGGGTCCGAGCCGGAGACACGGTTCTGATTCGTTCCGGCTGGCCTCTCCATTGGAACAATCCCGAAGCCTTTGTCGGACATGAGCAGGGCGTGCCCGGTCCTGATGAAAGCGCGGCAGCCTGGCTGATTGAGCGACAGATTCGCATGACCGGAGCGGAAACAATTGCCTACGAATGTATTTATCCCGGAAGGGGCCATGCCCTGCTCCCGGTCCACCGGATGCTGTTGGTTGAGTCCGGAATTTTCATCATTGAGTGCATGAACCTGACGCCGCTGGCCGCAGCCGGTGTGTACGAATTTCTTTTTATCCTGCTGCCCTTGAAAGTGGTGGGAGCCACCGGAATCCCGGTTCGCCCGGTGGCGGTGGTGGACTAACCCTTCTGGACTGAGGACAAAACCAGGACTGAGGACTGAGGACTGAGGACTGAGGTTAAAGCAATTCATCCATTAAAATTGAGAAACCGTAAAACTCTTTCTGGAAAATGGGAGCAATCACTCAGCCCTCAGTCCTGGTTTTGTCCTCAGTCCTCAGTCCTCAGTCCTCAGTCCTAAAAAAATATGACTCCTCTTGAAAAACTGAGCCAATTTGCAGCCCAGACAACCTTTGACCGACTTCCGGCGGAAGTCGTGGAATCCGTCAAAGCGCGGATTTTGGACACCTACGGGCTTTGTCTGGCGGCTTCACCCCTTGATACCAGCCGGATGGCATTGGAAATTGCCAAAGCCTGGGGCGGCCCTCCCGAAGCCACCGTGATTGGGTGCGGGCAGCGGTTTCCGGCTGCCGGAGCAGCTTTTGTCAACGGAGTTCTGGCCCATTCGCTGGATTTTGACGACACGCATTTACCTTCGGTGCTCCATCCAAGCGCCACCATCCTGCCGGCGGTGTGGGCGGTTGGCGAAGCGGCGGGTGCCTCCAGTCAGGACATGATTGCAGCGGCTGCCGTCGGCTATGAAGTTTGCGTCCGGAGCGGCATGGCTGCCTATGACCGGGACCTGGGAAACTCGGTTTTTTTTGAACGGGGCTGGCACGCCACCTCCATCTGCGGAACGCTGGGAGCGGCGGCGGCGGCGGCCAAACTCTTTGGCCTGGGGGCGGATGGAATCGGTCATGCCATGGCCATTGCCGCTTCAATGAGTTCCGGCATTATCGAAGGAAACCGGGCGGGCGGCTCGGTCAAACGAATTCATTGTGGCTGGGCGGCACATGGCGGAATCATTGCGGCCCAATGTGCGCGGGCGGGTATTACCGGACCGCTTTCAGCTTTTGAGGGGCGTTTCGGGTTTTATCAGGCTTTTTGCGGCGGCACCTTTCACGAAGCGGAACTGATTGACCATCTGGGCGAATCCTGGTGCGTTCCGGAAATTTTCTATAAACCCTATCCTGCCAACCATTTCACCCATGCCGGCATTGATGCGGCGTTCAAACTGCGGCCCAGACTTGAGGTTGACCGGATTGACCGGATTGAACTGGCGGTTGCCTCACCGACCCTGCGCACAATCGCCGAACCCCGCGAAGCCAAAATTCACCCGCAATCCGGCTACCATGCCCAATTCAGCGGACCGTTCACCGTTGCATCGGCCCTTTTGGGCGGCGGCGGCGGTCTGGGACTGTGGTTGAGCGATTTTACCGACAAGCAGGTTTCGGACCCTAAATACCTGAATTTGGCAACCAAAGTAACTTGTGTCAGTGACCCCGAATGCGACCGGATTTTTCCGAATCAGTTTCCTGCCGTGCTGCGCATTCACACGCTGGATGGGCAAAATTTCGAACAGAAAGTGCTGGCCAATCGGGGCGGTCCGCAAAACCCGCTCAGTTTTTCCGAGCTTAAAATCAAGTTTTCGGCCAATGCTTCGCGGGTTTGGGACGAACCTCAGGCGGACCTGCTGGCGGAACGGATTTCCGATTTGGAAAAACGACCTTTGGCCGAACTCTTCCAGTTCAAAAATGAATCAGGGCAATTCCGGTCTGCCTGAAGGTCAGTCATTCAAATCCCGATTGATTTTATTGTTATGAAATCATAACATCTTTTTTCATTTCCCCCTGTGGAGGTTCCATCGCATGAATTCCGCTCCTGCCCCTTTGAACATCGAAACCATGCCGGTGCTCGCCAAACACCTGGGCGTGTGGGAAGGCACCTATTCATATTTCGATATGGATGGAAATTTACTGGACCGGCACAAAAGCCGGCTGGAAATCGGAATAGACGGCAATGCCTGGGTGCAGCGTAACATTTACACCTGGGACGACGGTCGCCAGGAAATCAAGGAATTTCCCGGTCAACTGGAACCCGGTTTTTTGTCCTACGACAACGAGAAATTCTGGGGCATCGCCCGTGAATCAGGAGACCGGACCATTATTCTGACGTTCAAATACAAGGACAAACCCGATTGGTGGCTGAATGAAATCATCACGCTTGTCACCGATACCTATCGCGGGCGGACCTGGCAGTATTTTCAAAATGATGTGTTCGTCAAACTCTGTGTGATTGCCGAACACAAAGTCGCCTGAATTTTTAGTTGCCGCACTTCAAAAACCGAATTTCCATCTGACAGTGGGTTTGGAAATTCTGAATTTGTGGCGCGATTTGTTTTAATTGCGCCACAGTTCCCAAACACGCTCTGAGAGGACTGTTTGAAACCCGCAAGCCCTGCCGCCAAGCCGGAATCGCTTTTTTATGGCTGGTATGTCGCTTTCGCGGCACTGGTGCTCTATTTCCTTTCCAACGGCTCGGCAGTGACGTTGCCTCCGGTTTATTACCCGGTTCTCATCAAAGAATTTCACAGCAATGAACAGGCGCTTCCGCTGGCGGGTGTCATAACGCTGGTGACAGCCGGAATCCTGAGCCCTTTTGGCGGAGCTTTAATTGACCGTTACGGGGTCAAGCGGCTGATGTGTATCGGCGCATTGATGCTGGCCGCAACCCTGACGGCTTACGGATTTGCTCCTTCGGTTGGGTACATCTATGTGATGCACCTGGGGTTTGCCATTTCCCTCACCTGCTGCGGACTCTTTGTCAGTGTCACGCTGCTTTCAAACTGGTTTTCCACTTATCGCGGCACGGTCATTGGCCTTTTGGTCACCGGGTCAAGCTTTGCCGGGGCCTTGCTGCCGAACGTGATTTCGCGGGTGATTTCAACCTCTGGCTGGCGTTGGGGTTACTGGCTGACAGCCGCCGTGGTGTGGCTGCTGGCAGTTCCGCTGACGCTCTTTGTGATTCGCAACCGGCCAGCCGATATGGGGTTGTTTCCCGATGGCCGCACCCCGACTCAATCCCTGAGAAACGGTTCGACCCGGCCTCAATTACCGGGAATGACTCTGGGCGAAGCCGTCAGAACTCCGGTTTTTTACTTTCTGGCACTGGGGTCGGCCATGATTTGGTACGCCATTCTCGCCATGCAGAGCTTTTTCAAACTCTATCTGGAACGGGATTTGAAAATGACCAACGAGCAGGCCGCCTTTCTGCTCAGTCTGATTTTCTTCTTTAGCGTCGGCGGAAAATTTGGGTTTGGTTTTCTGGCGGACAAAAAGCCGAAACGAACGGTCATGATTTTGACCACCGCCCTGTTGGCGGCAGGCAGCCTGTTTTTACTGACTTTTTCCGCCAGCGGTATCACGACCGCCTCAGCCTTGCCGCAACTGGTTTCCTTTACGGTTGTCTTTGGGCTGGGATTTGGCGGGACCTTCAGCATGATTCAATTGATGGTGCAGGAATGTTTCGGGCCGCGTGAAATCGGGCGGATTCTGGGAACCGTGACCTTTATTGACACACTTGGAGCAGCGGCAGGCATCATCCTTACCGGAACGCTCCGGCGGCAAACCGGCAATTACGTTGCGGCTTTTGAAATCATTGTCGCGCTTTCGTTTCTCTCTCTGGTCAACATGTACTTTGTGCGGCCTTTGCCAAAACATGCCGAGCCATCAGAAACGTGAGGTTTTATGTCATTTCGGCTGGGAATTGATGTTGGCGGGACGTTTACCGACCTGCTTTTGTTCAATGAAAGCAACGGGGAAATTTTCCTGACCAAAACGCTTTCAACTCCGCTGGACCAATCAGTGGGCGTGTTGGATGGAATCCGAAAAATCGTGCGACAGGCCGGCATTTCGGCAGATTCCATCAATCTCATCCTGCATGGGACGACGGTGGCCACCAATGCCGTGCTCGAAGGCAAAGGAGCCAAAGTCGGGCTGATTACCAACGCCGGGTTTGAACAGATTCTGCATGTGGCCCGTTCGCAGACCCCCGGCCCACTCGCCGGCTGGATTATCATGGTCAAGCCCGAACCCATGGCCCCGCTGGAACTGACCAGGGGCATTTCCGCCCGCATGGATGCACGGGGCCGGGAATTGGCTCCGCTTGACGAAGAAGAAGCCGCCACCGCCATCCGCGAACTGGCAGTCCAGGGTATCGAAGCCCTGACGATTTCGTTCCTCAATGCCTATGCCAATCCAGCCCATGAACGGCGGGTGGCGACCCTGGCCAATGAACTGTTCCCCTATCTGCCGGTCACGATTTCAACCGACATCCTGCCCGAATTCCGCGAATACGAACGCACCCTGACCACGGTCATGAATTCCTATGTGCGACCTAAAATGCGGGTCTACCTCAACGGCATTCAGCGTAAACTGGAAATCGAGGGGATTCCCTCACAATTTAACATCGTGCGGTCCGATGGTGGCGTGATGTCACTTCAGGCAGCGCAGGAAAGCCCGGTCAAAACACTGCTTTCCGGGCCTTCGGGCGGCGCGGTGGCAGCGGCCTATATTGGAACGCTGGCTGGTTATCCCAATGTGCTCTCATTTGACATGGGCGGGACTTCGACCGATGTCGCGGTCAGCTACGATGGTCGCCCCAACATTGTCCGGGAAACACGGGTCGGTTATTACCCGGTCAAAGCGGCTTCGGTGGATGTCAGCACAGTTGGTGCAGGCGGCGGCTCGATTGCCCATGTGCCGCTCACAGGTGCCTTACGGGTCGGCCCGCAATCAGCCGGGGCGGACCCCGGACCGGCGGCCTACGGTCGGGGCGGCACGTTGCCAACGGTGACGGATGCCAATGTGGTGTTGGGCTATCTGCCGCCCAAACTGCTCGGCGGCGAAATGGAATTGGATGTCGAGGCGGCGGCCATTGCCGTTCAAACCATTGCGGAAGCGCTGGGCGTGGGGCTGTATGAAGCGGCTCAGGGCATCATTGATATTGTCAACGAAAACATGTTCGGAGCCCTGCGGCTGGTAACCGTGCAGAAAGGGTACGACCCGCGCCAGTTTGCCCTGGTGCCGTTCGGCGGAGCAGGTCCGCTCCATGCCTGTGCGCTGGCCGAACTGGCCGGAGCCTGGCCCGTGATTGTGCCGCCCATGCCAGGCGTGCTTTCGGCCTTTGGATTTCTTCATTCGGACATCAAAAACGAGTTTTCCCAATCGCTCATCCGAACCCTGGACCGGCTGGACCGCAGCGAAGTGATTTCCGCCCTCCAGCATTTGACGGAACAGGCTCGCGTCTGGCTGGCTGAGGAACGCATTCCGGCGGAACAGCAGGAGGTGTTGCATCAGGTGGATATGCGGTACTACCGGCAAGGTTTTGAATTTGCAGTGGATATTTCCCCGGATGCGTTTACCTCGGAAACCGGGCTGGCCGCCATCATTGAGCAATTCAAAACCATTCACGAACAGCATTACGGATTCAACCTCGATTCCCCGATTGAAATCGTCAATGTCCGGGCCATTGCGCTGGGAAAAGTCCGGCAGGTGGAACTGACCTCGCATGAACCCGCTGGGACGGACGCCTCAGCCGCCCGGCTCAAAGATGAACATTACATTATGTATCGGGGTGCGCCCCTCGAAACCGCGATTTACGACCGGGACCAATTGAAACCGGGCCATGTGATTCCCGGTCCGGCGATTGTGACCCAACGCGATTCAACGGTTCTGATTCTGCCCGGCTATCAGGGAACAGTGGATTCGTACCTGAACATTTTGATTCGTCCGGTTTCAGTGGGAACCCACTGAAATGCGTTTTCTCCTTCACCGCAGAGGCGCTGAGAACCGCAGAGTTGGCGCAGAGAGTTTGTTTGCTCCGCGAAGCCTCTGCGCCTCTGCGGTGAAAGAAACAGACCCAATCCTCTTTGTTTCAAAAGATGTGAAAGGCTTGAAGGTATGAACCTCGACAAAATCACGCTCGACATCATCGAAAACGCCCTGCGCAATACCCGCAATGAAATGGACGCCGTGTTGTTTCGTTCGGCCATGTCGCCGGTCATTCGGGAGCAACATGACGGATTCCCGATGATTTGCGACCCGCAGGGTCACATGGTCGTCGGGCAATTTGGCTCCTACATTTCCGGCTTTATCAAAAGCTGGCAGCGGGGCATCAACGAAGGCGATGTGTTTTTGACGAGCGACCCTTACAAATGCGGCGGGGCAATTTCCCACATCAATGACTGGATGGTGCTGATTCCGATTTTTTACCAGGGGGAACTGGTGGCCTGGGCTTCGCAGTTTGGTCATACGCTCGACATCGGCGGGCCGGTGGCAGGCTCCCTGCCCACCGACGCCACCACAATTTTTGGCGAAGGAACCCGGATTCCGCCTATCAAGCTCTATGACGGAGGAAAACTCAACCAGGACGCACTCGACATCATTTTGAACAACAGCCGCACGCCGGTCATGAATTATTTCGACCTCATGGCCATTATCGCCGCCTGCCGCACCGCCGACAAACGCATCCGGGAACTGTGCGACCGGTTTGGCAAAGCAACCATGTTGACGGCGTTTACCGCCCTGCTGGAACGTACGCACCGGGCCATGAGCCATTTGATTGAGCAACACCTGCCGGAAACACCCGTCAGCTTTGAAGATTTTGTGGACGATGACGGACGTGGCAACGGTCCCTACAAAATGAAACTGACGCTCTGGCGCGAAGGCGACAAAGCCTTTTTCGACTGGGCCGGGACCGACCCGCAAGCACCGGGACCCATCAATTTTTTCCTCAATGAGGAAATGTTCAAGATGTTCATCGGGGTCTATCTGATTATGGTGTTTGACCCTCAGATTTTGTTTAACGACGGTTTTTATCCGCTGATTGAGGTCCGGATACCCGCAGGCTCGCTCCTGCAACCGAAATTCCCGGCGGCGCTGGGCTGTCGGACCCATGCGCTGGCCCGGCTGTTCGATGTGCTGGGCGGAGCGTTGGGCCGGCAGGCACCGGAACTTTCGACGGCTGCCGGTTACGGCACATCGCCCTATTTGCTTTACAACGGCGAGGACCGGGATGGCGAATTTTTCCATTTGATGGAAATCACCTACGGCGGCATTCCGGGACGCCCCATCGGAGACGGCATGGATGCCCATTCCTGGTGGCCGATGTTTGAAAACATCCCGACCGAATATCTGGAAACCTATTACCCGCTGACGATTGAAAGCTATGGCAGCCGGATTGACACCGGCGGCGCGGGCCTGCACCGGGGCGGGAACGGCGTGGAAAAAGTCTATCGGTTTGAGGTGGATGGCTCGATTTCAATCCACGACGACCGGGAACGCTCACAACCCTGGGGCATTTTGGGTGGTTTGCCCGGTGCCTGTTCGGAAAAAATTCTGATTCGCAAAGACGGCACACAGGAACGACTGCCCTCCAAAATCAGCAACATTCCGGTTTTGGCCGGAGATAAACTGGTCTACCGAACCGCAGGCGGCGGTGGCTGGAAAGACCCGCTCGAACGCGCTCCCGCAGAAGTCCGCCAGGATGTGCTCCGCCAACTGGTCAGCCGGGAACGGGCACGCACCGACTATGGGGTGGTGCTGGACGAAGAAACCCTGGAAATTGACGAAGTCCAAACCACCACCCTGCGGGCTGAACTGCGGGCGCAACGCGGCCCGGTGGAAATCTTCACCTTTGGCCCAACGCCGGCCCTAATGGGAGTCTGTGCAGTTTGATTCTGTCTTCATTTTATCCGCGAAGGACGCGAAGACCCGCCAAGAAAAGCATAGCTTTCTTCTTTCTTCGCGCTTCTTCGCGTCCTTCGCGGATAAAAAAAGTTAAAAAATCCTTATGACTGAACAACGCACCTTTTATCAACAACGGGGCTTTGCCCAACGGGTCGGTTTTGGAAACCGTCCGGCAGTGCTGATTGTGGATTTTATCAAGGCGTTTACCGACCCGGCCTGCCCGCTCGGAGCGGATTTTTCGCCCCAGGTGGCAGCAGCGGCACAACTGTTGGAAGCCGCCCGCAAGCAGCGGGTTCCGGTTCACTTCACCACGGTCGCCTATGAAGAAGGCTTTCCCGATGCCGGGGTTTTCATTAAAAAAGTCCCTTCGCTGGCCCACTTGAAATACGGAACGCCGGAAATTGCCGTGGATGAACGACTCCAACCACAAGCGGGCGAATGTGTCTGGGTCAAGAAATATGCCAGTTCGTTTTTTGGAACGGCATTGGCTGCGACCCTGACGGCAGCCCGCTGCGACACATTGCTGATTGCGGGCTGTACGACTTCGGGCTGTGTGCGGGCAACGGCAGTGGACAGTTGTCAGAATGGATTTCACACTATCGTTGTGGCCGAAGCCGTGGGCGACCGGGCCGAAGGCCCGCATCAAGCCAACCTGTTTGATATTGATGCCAAATATGGAGATGTTGTCGCGCTGGTTGAAGCACTGGAATACCTGAAAGGACTGAGGACTGAGGACTGAGGACTATAGGTACACCGGATTCGGGTTCAGGGTTCAGGGCTTTCTGAATGGACAATCGACAATTGAAACCTCATCCAGGTTTTCAAATTTTCTGATATGCGAAAACCCTGAACCCTGAACCCTGAACCCTGATTTTCCAAACTGGCGGACGTTGCAGGAAATTGGACATGTGTAATTTTGCTGAATTGCCAAAAACGGCTCATCTGATTGAAGTCGGCCCCCGTGACGGGCTGCAAAGTGAGCCTGATTTTTTCCCGACAGCAGCCAAAATCGAAATGATTCGCCGCGCTGTTAGGGCTGGCATTCGTGAAATTGAAGCCACCTCGTTCGTGCATCCGAAACGGGTTCCGCAGATGCAGGATGCAGCCGAAGTCATCCAGACAATTTTGCCGGAACTGCCTCCGGAAGTTGAAATAATAGCCCTGGTTCCCAATGAAAAAGGATTTGAGCGGGCGGTGGCCGCCGGACTGCGCAAGGTCCGGCTGGTTCTGACAGCCAGTCAAACCTTTCATCGCAAGAATTTCAACCAGTCCATTGAGGAAACCCAAGCTGAATTTGCCCAGGTCTTCGCCCGTGGAAAAGCTGCCGGGGTGAACTGTGTCGGGATTATCGCAGCCTCGTGGGGCTGCCCCTACGAAGGCCGGGTCGCAGTGGAACAACCGCTCCGCCTCGCCGAAGGCTTGGAACAGGCGGGCGCAACGGAAATCTTTTTTGCCGACACGACGGGAATGGCCGTTCCCACCACCGTGTATCGGCTGCTCCAGGAAGCCGTCGCCCGGCTTTCGGTACCCGTTGGAGTTCATTTCCACAACACCCGGAGCACAGGGTACGCGAATGTTGTGGCTGCGTTGCAGGCTGGCGTCAACCGCTTTGACACGTCCCTGGGCGGACTTGGAGGATGTCCTTTTGCACCGCGTGCCACAGGCAATATTGCCACCGAAGACACGGCCCACATGCTCAACGAAATGAGAATTGAAACCGGAACCAGCCTGGAGCAGTTGATTTCCACCGTCACTTGGCTTGAAGCAAGCATGGGGAAAAAACTGCCGGGACAATTGGCCAAAGCCGGGCCGGCGTTTTTATAGGTCTGGGGAGTCTGGGGAGTCCTGAACGTGAAATCACAATACTGGGGAGTGCAAGAATGAAACTTCGAATTCTGTTATTGGTTGCCATCTCTCTGTTATCGGCTTTTACCGCGCCTGATTGGGCAGGCCCGAAACAGAAAAACAAAAAAACCGTCGAGAAAAGCCTGGGACAATTGATTTGTGATGCCCAGACCCGTCCGGATGGCAAGGACTGTGTTTTCTATATCACCGGCACGGTCTATTCCTTTATTCCCGGCAAACGGCCTGCTCCGTTGTTTGGTCTGGAGGGGTTCAATATCCGCCGCCGGGTGACGACGCCCGAAAACGATGGCTACTTTATGGCGACACGCGAACTGCTCTTTTACACCGACCTGCGCACCGGCGACATCATCAGCGAATGGAGCAACCCCTTTACCAAGGAAAAAAACGAGGTCTTTCAAATCCATAACGACCCGGTGAACAGCCGGGTCCGGGTTAAAGACGGCAAATATCTGGCGGTCAGCATGGACGGCAAACGCGAGTTCGGTGAATTTGGCGACCCGCAGGAATGGAAGGATTTCTATGTCTGGAGCTTTGACATCTTTCCGTTTTACCCGCTGCCGGGCTGGGATAAAAATTACACGTCGGCGGAAATGTTTGATTTCTATGTACCGAAAGCCGCCCGGCGCGACGACAAGGCGCTGGACATCATGAACAGTTGGACACGGGTTGGCCCCTGGCTCCCCTGGATGAAAATGGACAAGCACGAAGGATTGCTGGTCTATCACTGCCTGAGCAAACGCTACGAGTCATTTGATGCCCTGCCGGAAAAAATCAGGAAAATGACCCAGGAAAAATATCCGGCCTATCTGACGGCACCCGACAAAGTGGACCCCGCCAAACCGAACGCCACCTCCTGGAGCGTTTATCTGGAAGAAATGAAACAACGGCAGGAAAACGGGAAGCATGAATGAACTCAAACCTGTTTTATTCGTCATTCAAGGACGCCTGAAACCCGGCTCCGAATCGGTGTATGCCCAATATCTGGCAGGCATCCAGCCGCTCATGGCGGAATTTGGAGTTGAGGTTTTCGCGGTGGGTGAAGGATGTGAAAGCCGATTTGCCACTGCCGTCTGGCCGGTCAATGGAATGCTCCGCTTTCCCAGCCTGGAACGGGCTGAGGCGTTTTTGGCGGACCCGCGCTATCTGGAATGCAAAACCAGTTACCGGGACGTAGCCTATGAAGTGCTGAACCTCTCGTTTTTCACGCCGCGACCACCGAAAACCAGCCTTCCCCAACCACGTGAGGTGGCCCAACAGGCATTTGACCATTTCAAACAGGGATTGGCCACCGGTACGTGGAACAGCTTTTTTGCCATGCTCACAGACGATTTCACCTTTTGGTTTCCAATCGGGAAATATCAGGGGCTGAACATCGGGAAAGAACGGGCCATCGAGTTTTTCACCTATGTTTCACAAACAGTTTACCCCAAGGGCCTGTTTGCCCAACTTGACCGGGTGACGGGTAGCGGTTCGACCGTGATTTTTGAATTTCGGGACGAAGGGCTGCTCTTTGGAACCGAGCCATACCAAAACCGGGTGGCGGTGGCATTTGAAGTCCGGGGCGAACAAATTTGCGCCTATCGTGAATATTTTGGGAGCGACGGAAAATCGAACTGAAAGAAATTTATGAAACAACGACTGTGGGTGGTCTTTCTTGGCTTTTTCGGTTTGATGCTGGCAACCGGTTTGTTTCACGCAGAGGCTCAGGAAACGCCTGCCATCGGCGGGGTGTATGAAATGGTCATCGGCACCAGCGACCTGCTTGCGGCAGTGCAATATTGGGAGCAGTTCGGGTATCGCATGGGCAAACAGGGTGAGTTGTCAGCCGAAGACGCCGCCAAACTCTATGGTGTCAACTCCAGAGTGCGTTCCATCCGGCTCTATCATCAGCAGGCCGACCACGGGCTGATTCGCCTGATGGCCTGGGAGAAACCAATCGGGGCGGGCCTGGGCCTGAGCCACATGAAAGTGGTGGGCAACCGCTGGGGAGCAATGCTCACCGACGACGTGTATAACCTGCAAAACCACGCCGAAGACGCTCAGGCAGCCGGAATGCCCATCTATCTGGTACCGCCGCAGAAAGCGGTGATTTATCCGACTTCCAAAAAGAGCGTGCCGTTTCTGGAGGAATCCCCCTGTGTCCGCGAGATGGCCATGATTCAGCCGCTGGCCCGACAGGTCATGTTCCAGCGGTTTGAATACAGTTTGCCACTCTATGGCAAGGTGAACGAATCCTCCCATTTTCGTTCCAGTCAAATCACGCATTTCGGCATGGTGGTGCAATGCGACAAGGAAGCACTCAATTTTTACGACCAGGTACTGGGATTGCTGCGCGTCCGGGATGACAACGAAAGCACCTACGAGAGTCTTTCGGCCCGGAATGTGTTTGAACTGCAACCAGGTGAACGCTACGTGACAACCGATTTTGACGACCCGCGTTCCTCCAAAACCGATATGCAAAAGGCCCGTTCGGGCCGGTTGAAAATCGTCCGGTTTCCGCCCGATGTCCGCCTGCCGAACAAACTGCCTGATTCACGGCCCGGCGTGCTGGGGCCGTCACTTTACACCTATCGGGTGCGCGGGATTGAACAGTTCCAGACCAAAGTCAAAGCCAGTGCTGCAAAAGATGTCACCAATGTGTTCACCAATGAATTTGGCGAAAAGAGTTTTTCATTTGTCGCACCGGACGGATATTCCTGGACCCTGCTCGAATAGATTTTTGTCTTTTTTGTTTTAACCGCGAAACACGCGAAAATTTTTCAAATCCCTTTTTTTGGTGTTTTTCGCGTCTTTCGCGGTTTCAAAAAAAATATGGATTCCTTCACCAATCTCACCGCTTACCGGGCGCTGGCTCTGCAAGCGCACTGTGTGGCCGTCAACCGGGCCGCCCACCGGGCCGAAGCCTTTGCCGTCATCCACCAGACGATTGAACGACTGGCCCGGCAAATTGCGGCCTCGCTGGCTTTCATCGGAAGCGATGTCCGGCTGGTCGTGCTGCCGGAGTATTTTTTGACCGGCTTTCCCCTGGGCGAAACCATTCCCGCTTGGATGACCAAAGCCTGCCTTGACATGAACGGCCCCGAATATGAAGCGCTGGGGCGGATTGCCCAGGACAACCGGATTTTCCTGGCTGGCAATGCCTATGAAACCGACCCCCATTTTCCGGCGCTCTATTTCCAGACTTCCTTTATTTTGAGTCCGGCAGGAGACATGGTGTTACGCTATCGGCGCTTGAATTCAATGTTTGCGCCAACGCCGCACGATGTCTGGAACCGCTATCTGGACCGCTACGGGTGGGAAGGCGTCTTTCCGGTTGCCCAAACCGAAATCGGCAATCTGGCGGCGATTGCTTCGGAAGAAATCCTGTTTCCCGAAATTGCCCGGTGTCTGGCCATGCGGGGCGCGGAAATCTTTGTTCACTCAACTTCCGATATTGCCGGAGACGAGCGGTCCGCCAAGGAAGTCACCAAAATTGCCCGTGCCGTGGAAAATCTGGCCTTTGTGGTTTCGGCCAATTCGGCGGGTATCAGCGGCACGGACATTCCGGTATCCTCGACGGACGGAGGCTCCAAAATCATTGATTATCGTGGTTTGGTGTTAAGTGAAGCCGGTCAAGGCGAATCTCTGGTGGCTTTTGCCGAAATTGACCTGGCGGCGCTGCGCCGTTACCGGCAGCGTCCCGGCATGGCCAATCTGCTTTCCCGGCAACGGTTTGAACTGTACGCCGAGAGCTACGGAGCTTTCAGTTTCTATCCCCCCAATTCGATGGAGGCAGGCACCACCAACCGTTCCCATTTCCGCAACATACAACAACAAGTCATTGAGAAACTGACAACTTCCGGAGTTTTCAAAATATGAATCAAGTACGGGTCCGCAATCCGCGCACGGGCGAGCTTGACTATTTTTTTGGTCCGCCGTTGCCCAATGAGCTTCGGCAATTGGCAAAACAGGCACGCCAAGCCCAAACTTCCTGGGAACAGGCCGGGCTGGCCCACCGGATTGAGGTGCTGCAAGCGTGGAAACAGGTTCTCATTGAACAGGAAGCCCCCATTGTGGTGGCACTCACCACTGACACCGGCAGATTGATTGAATCCCAACTGGAATTTCAGGCAGTCCTTCAGACGATTGACCGCTGGTGCCGCCAGGCTCCGGAAATTCTGGTTGAATCAGGCATTCAGCCAGCCTCGATTCCGTTTCTGGCGTTCCAAAAAATGCCGCGCTGTTATCCGCTGGCAGGCATTATCAGCCCTTGGAACTTTCCCTTGTTGCTGGCTTTGATTGATGCGATACCGGCCTTGCTGGCCGGTTGCGCCACGCTCATCAAACCGAGCGAAATCACTCCGCGCTTTTTGATTCCGCTGACCCAGACCATTGCGGCAGTGCCGGAACTGGCGCAGGTGCTCCAACTGGTCGCCGGAACCGGTGAAACCGGAGCCGAACTGGTTGGCCTGGTTGACTTGGTTTGTTTCACCGGCAGTGTGGTAACCGGGCGCAAGGTTGGCGAAGCTGCCGCCCGCCATTTCATTCCGGCCTTTCTGGAACTGGGCGGTAAAGACCCGGCGCTGGTGCTGGAAAGCGCCGATTTGGAGCTGGCTTCTTCGGCCATTGTCTGGGGTTCGGTGGTCAATGCGGGACAATCCTGCCTCTCCATCGAACGGGTCTATGTGCAGGAATCCGTTTTGACGGAATTCACGCACAAAGTCGTGACCAAAGCCAGGCAACTAACCCTGGCGTATCCGCTGCCTGACGACGGTGAAATCGGGCCGCTGATTTTCGAAAAACAGGCGGATGTGATTGAAGAACACCTCCAGGATGCCCGTGCCAAGGGAGCGACCATTCATTGCGGCGGAACCATCGAGCAGCACGGCGGCGGGTACTGGTGTCGGCCTACGGTGCTCACCGGGGTCAATCACTCGATGAAAATCATGACCGAAGAAACCTTCGGCCCCATCATCCCGCTCATGCCGTTTCGCACCTTGGAGGAAGGCATCGCACTCGCCAATGACAGCCAATACGGGTTGAGCGGCGCGGTTTTCGGTTCACAGCCGGAGGCACTGGAAATTGCCCGGCAATTGGAGGTCGGGGCTGTCAGCATCAACGATGCCGCGCTGACGGCCATGCTGCACGAAGGCGAAAAACAAGCCTTCAAACTTTCCGGACTCGGCGGCCCCCGCATGGGAGCAGCTTCCCTGCTGCGATTCCTGCGGCAAAAAGTCGCGCTCATCAAAACCAACCGCGAGCCGGATCCCTGGTGGTTCAAACATACAAACTGAGCCCGGATGGCAGCTATTATGCCGTCCGCTCTGGGCGGAATGCTTGCGCTCTTTTTATTGTCCTATTAGTATAACAATCAATATTTCCTGATTTGTACAAACCATCCTCACATCTGTTCCAACACGAAACAATCCATTCAGGAGGCCAGGCACCATGTCCGACTCTTCCTCCCAGGAACCGAAATATCGTTACAACCCGCTCCGCGATTGTTGGGAACCGGCGGAGACAGTACCGGAAAAAGCGGAGTTGACCTCCTCGCTCACGGCTGAGGAACAACAACAGGTCGCGGAATGGAAAGCCCAGGAAACCGCCGAGCAGGAAGAGCGGTTTCAAAAAATTCTGGCTGCCATGGAAGCGCTCACCGAGCAGCGCGACCAATGGGCCGAAGATTTTCTGGACCGGATCACGTGGCGCGGATATTCCGTCCATAACGGTATTCGGCGGAAAATCAAAAAAGAAGACCTTCCGAAAAAACGCAGACCGATTCGGCCAGTCTGGTAAGAAACCGAAACCCCATTTGCAAACCCATCAACCGGGAAAGGATTTCACATGGCGCGACGACATATTGAACCGTTCGTTGACCGGGACGTGTCTTTCAAAAAATTCAACCTGCCCCGTTTTCCCTCCGGAATGCAGTACAAGATGCTGAGTTTCGACTACGACACCGGAGCGTGCAGCATGACGGTCCAGTTTGACAGCGGGTACACCCGACCGCCGGGCCTGAGTCTTTCCGAATGGGAACTGTTTATTATGGACGGGTCCATCCAAATCGGAGAGAAACTGTACCGCAAAGGGCAATACTGGTCGGTGCCGCCGGGCGTGGCCATGCCGGCGATGTATTCCAAGGAAGGCGCACAAGCCTTGTGCTTTTACAATCATGGTGAGCCGAGTTTTGAGGAATCCGACGAATCGGCGGACAAACCAGCCGAGGCTCGACTGGTCCAGGTCAATGCCTATGACGATATGCCCTGGGGCGGCACGGTTTTGTATCCGGCCACGGAACCCGGCTGTCTGGTCAAGATTCTGCGCTATGACGAACATACCGGGGCCATGTCGTTTCTCTACACGATGGCTCCGGGATTCTGGCAGGACAATATTTCCTATCACGACTGCGCCGAAGAGGGGTATCACATTTACGGCGATTCCTGGATGATGCAGTTTGGCGTGCTGCCCACGGGAGGCTATTTCTATCGCCAGCCCTGGATTAACCACGGCCCTTTCTCATGCGACACCGGCTGTCTGGCCTTTGGCCGGACCGACAGCGTGCTCCACAATTATTTTCATTACGACCCTTACACGACGGTTGACGAAAACATCGAGCGGGCCGCGCAGCAGCTCCATCTGAAAAAACCGGAACTCTTCAAGTGGGTCCAGCAGCATTCCCACAACCACCACGACCTCAGCCATGACCATGACCATGACCATCGGCACCATCACCACCATCATGAACACGGTCACGGCCATCACCATCACGAGCATTCTTGATAGGTGTAGGAATTGGTGAATGACACCCACGGGAGTGAAATTTTTCCGGCCCGGTGGGTCTTTTGAGCTATCACTGAGATGAAAACAGGACTGCGGACTCAGCCTGTTTTCATTGCTGGCGGCGCGCCGACGACAAATAGAGTCTGAGGTGAAAAAAGACCTGCCAAAACTTTTTTCTGGCATACAGGTTGCTCCTTTCAAAGTTCCAGCCCAGCGAAAGGAGAATCTGTATGTCCACGCATCGGGTGTCGTTCTTTTTATTCCATTTCTATCTGTTTTTGGGCCTGCTCCTGGCTTTGGGGTTGTTTTTCCTGTCCCAGCCCAAACGAGTGGCGTCATTGCCGCAAAGCGAACCTTTTCAGGAAGTGATTCCGCTTCAGGAAGGTATCGCCCCCCACCTTCCCGGCCTGCCGGTTTCTCCATCCAGCCTGGAAACCCTGGTCCAGCCTTCCCCGCTAGCGGAACAAGAACTCAAAACCGACGACGGAACTGTGGAACGGGGAGCCGTCGGAGATGGATTGCTGGTGGTCAATCGCCTGACACCGAGCACGTATCCGGCCAAACTGCTGCGGATTCGCATTCGCTGGGATGCGTTCCAAACGCTGCCTTCCCCTCTTGGGGAACGGGTCCGGCTGGTGGTTTTTACGGACCCTGGTGGCTCAGGCCGGCCCCCTGCCAATCCGGCTTTTGCCGTGGATGAAATGGGGACCATTAGCCAAACAAGCACCTTTCTTGACTTTACTGTCAGCGGCCCCACCATCTCCAGCGGGGATTTTTACGTGGGGTTCCAGGCTCCCAACCCTGCCCGTGGCGTGGTCTTTTCCGCCGATACCAACGGCCCGCAACAATACAGGGCGTTTTTCTCAAGTGACAACGGAACTGCCTTTCAAGGACCGTTGCAATTTTCCGACGCAACCCCGGCCAACATTCTCATGCGGGCACTGGTTACGAACGACCCCGGCACAGGTGACACCGAAGAACTCAAAACCGATGACGGGACTTCCGACGGCAAAGGACTGCTGGAAAACAACCTGCTCGTGGTCAACCGCTTGACACCGGGGACCTATCCGGTGACGTTGACTGCCGTGCGGCTCTTTTTGGTCTCGTTCCAGGGGCAGCCCAGCCCGGTGGGAAGTTCGGTCCGGGTGGTGGCGTTTGTGGATCCAACCGGCAGTGGCAAACCTCCGGCCAATCCTGTCCTGGTAGTGAATCAACCCGCCGTCATTCCCAAAATCGGCGAGTTTGTTGATGTACCGGTGAATTCCGTCACCGTCACAGCCGGTGATGTCTATGTAGGGTATCAGGCTGGAAATCCGCACAACGGCGTCGGGTTTGCCTGCGACACCAATGGACCGCCCCAAAATCGGGCATTTTTCTCCCGCGACGGAGGCGGAACGTTTAGCGGTCCGTTGCAATTCTCCGACGGAACCCAAGCCAATGTCATGGTGCGGGCAACGGTCAAACGGGGCGGCGGCAGTGGCGGCGATACCCAGGCCCCCACGGTTCGGGTGACCGCCCCCAACGGCGGTGAAACCTTCACGGCCAGCACGGCTACTGCGATTACCTGGACCGCCAGTGACAATCTTGGCGTGGTCCGGCAGGAACTGGCCCTTTCCCTCGACAGCGGAGGCAGTTTTCCCATCCCGCTGGTCACCGGACTGGATGGCAATACCCGACAATGGAACTGGACCGTTCCCAATTCCCCCACAACCACCGCCCGCCTCAAAGTGACCGCCCTGGATGCAGCCGGAAACAGCGGGTTTGATACCTCGGACCAGAATTTTTCGATTCACGCCAGCGCCCAGCCACCAACCATCCTGCTGTCTGCCTTGCAGGCAACGGTTTACGAAATGGGCGTGGCCCAGTTTGGCGTGATGCGCCGGGAAAATTCCGAAACGGAGGTCAAAGTTCATTACAGTGTCAGCGGTTCAGCCGTCAGCGGGGTGGATTTTGTCCCGTTGGCCGGAGTGTTGACGCTCCCGGCCAAAGCCACCAGCGGTTTGATTTCAGTGCTGGTGCTGGATAACGCCAAAATTGACCCGGACCGAACCATTACCCTGACACTGACTCCGGACCCGGCCTATCAGATTGGCTCGCTCAACAGTGCCACCAGCACCATCAAAGATACTGACAAACAAGGAAGTGGCACCATCCAGCCTGCCGAAGGCGGCAGCATTGCCACTGACGACGGGGCATCGGTCACACTTCCGCCAGAGTTTGGCACGGTTCCCGTCACTGTCAGCCTGACTCGCATCGGCAAAGCTCCGAAGAAAAAAGGAAGCACCGATGTGCGCACCATTTCGTGGACCTATCGGCTCGGACTGACCTACAACGGGGTGTTTCCCGTGGCAAGTGACGTGATGGTCACAGTGCCGCTGGTGGAAAAAGTCTTTCCCACCGATTGGAACCATCTTGGGTTCGAAGGCAAATGCTACGACGAGAAAAACAAACAATGGGTCCAGGGAGGCAGTCAGCCGGTTGCCAGCCGGGAACGCCTGACCCTGACGTTTCTGCTTCCGATTGCAACCCTGGTCAACCAGGGGGCGGCACGGGTTGAACGGTTTCTTCCAACCCAAACCTCCAGCACGGCCTATCAGGACTTCAAGGCAGATGGAATTGACCAAAACAGCATGCTGCTCCATGCCGAACCGGGTTCCAATTTCGTGATTTCCTACTTTGACGTACAGCCGAAAACCCCTTACAGCGTCAAGTCTGACAAGGATTGGAACAGCGGCACCCGGTGCAACGGAACTCAGGGCCAAGCCGATACGAATTATGTCCGGGACCTCGACAGCACGCTCAATGCTTCCTACACCAAACTGCTCTCTCTGCCCCAGGCCCCTTTCAAACCGTTGTCACTGCCGCAACCGGTCTATGTCAAACCGGTTTCCGGCGGAGACGCCGGGGAAAGTCCGTTGGGCGGTCCGATGACCGTCTCAAACACCAAAATCGCGGGCTGTACCGATTTGAAAGAGGTGGCGGCCCACGAACTGGTCCATGTTTTTCAAGGACAGTTTTACTCCACCTTTCAACAGATTACCTCCGGGCGACAAAACCGCTGGTTTATCGAGGCATCCGCCAATCACTATGCCGCGCTGGCCACCGGAATGGGCGACAGCCAGAAACGAGACTTTTACAAAGACCGGGGAGGTAGCCTGGGAGACTATCTCAGCGAGCCGCTGACCTCCAGCAGTGAGGCCAGCATGTATGCAGTGGCGCATTTTCTGGACTGGCTGGCGGACCGTTACACCTATGACATTGTGGGCGTCACCCTGCGCAAACGGAGCGAGTCCTCCTCTGACCTGACCAACCTCAACCAGGCCATCCAGGAATTTCAGGTGGCTGCCGGGACCTCAACCAATCAAACGGGGCTGGCAGCGGCCTATGCGGAATATGTCAAAGAGGTCATCACCCATCCGGAGGGCACTGCCGGGTTCAATCAGGACATCAAAGGAGCCATGAGCTTTCATGTTCTGCACCATGCCGCTGAGTATCTGTCGGTTCCGGCAGCTTCCTTCAATGACCTGATTCACTTTATCAAGCTCCGGAAACCCTTGCCGCCCCACACCTCGGTTTACCTGACGGTTGACAGCAAAATCAGCAGCAAAGCCCTGCTGGTGCTGGACCCCACCGGTTGCAGCGGGGCTCCGCTGGAATCCCTGACCTATGATTTTGTCGGAAAGACCGACAAAGATTATGAAAACAAAGACCCGCTCGACAAAAACAAACCACTGGGCACCATTACACTGACAGTGGAGGATTTCGGCAAAGGGCAGACCGCCTACCAAATCGAGCAGGCCATTCTCAACAGCACTCCGGCAACTGGAACCGTCGAAGTCAATTACTACCTGCTGGTGCCGCCCGTGGCCAAAGAAGTCAGGCAGGGTTCGCTGGTCTGGGAGTTTTCCGGTGTGGGAAAAGGTCCGGGGCTGATTCCGCCTGAGTTTATCAAAGGGTTCAACGTGTATGACACCAGAACCAACTCCAAACTCAATCCAGCCCTGATTACGCTTCCGCCCAGTGGTACGGAACAGTCTCTCATCAACCCTGCCATTACCGGCGTTTTGAGCGACTATCTGGTCACCATTGTGGACAAATTTGACCATGAGTGGCCGAAAGCCCCGATTTCCGACATTCAGGGGACGAACCTGCTGGCGTTCGGGTTGTCGTTTAACGGAATCTACACAGAAGCCTGTACCGGACTGCCGCCCACCACTCAGCCGGGCGAATTCGCAGATTTCGGCGCGCCTTCGATTGGGTGGGATGGGAAGCTGGGGTTTTCCGCAACCGTTAACGCCCCGATTGGAACCGGTACCTATCGCGGTCAGATTCTGGATGGCGGAAAGAAGCTGCAACTGACTGTGACGGTCAACACCGAAGAGCGCAAGGATGTGGGCAACGGCACAACCAGTGTGCGCAAGGAAGACACGGCCTACAGCGTGGAGGTGGATTTCTCACCGAATACCTTCCTCAAGCCCGGCACCAATGGCAACTTCGGCGGCGAGGTGGCCGGCACCAAAGTCAAGGTGCTTTCCTTCAGCCATAAGGAATCAACCACCTACACCTATGCCAACGGCTCAACCGCCGGTTGTTCCTATACGTGGCAGCCAACCACGCAGCCCGGCACCAAAACCTGCCGGTTCCTGTTTGGGGTGGCTCCGCCACATTAAAGCGTTTCGTTTGAAACCATGTCAGACAAAAGCCACCGCCCTCCGGAGGATGAAATCGGTTGAAGTCAGTTGTCTGTTACCTTGGCTGCGATTGGATAAATTCGCCGACCGACTCCTTATGGCGTGCCCTTTGGTTTGGCGGACTGCGCCTTGCTCAACGAGACCGAAAGACCGGGAATCAGTTCGCTGCCTGCACGGACTTCGAGGTGGCCACGGAGGTCAGCACCCAGCGGTTCGGCCCGACCACCCAGATGCTGTTGAAAAAACTGTTCGGCCACAGCAAACAGGGAAATCCAATTCTCCGACTCGCGCAAGTCGTGCGGTTCCTCCGGGTACAGTATGTAAGTGACCGGTTTCCGGTGTTTTTGCATGGCCTCCACAAACCGGTCCGCCTGACCTTGATGCACAATCTCATCCTTCCCGCCCTGGGCAATCAGGACCGGTTTGTTGAAACCTGCAACAGAATGGATGGGAGATTGGTTCCGCAGCGCGGCGCGACCTTTATCCGTTGTGTTGTCACCGATACGTTGTCGCAAGAAGGGTTGAACGTCAGGAATGGTTTCATTGATAAATGAGTCCAGCTCGGTCGGGGCGTACATCACCAGACCACAGGCAAACCGGTCCGATGTGGCCAGGGCGGCGAGAGTCGCATAACCACCATAGGACCAGCCCCAGATGCCAATCCGGCCACGCGTTGCAATTCCCTGTTTGACGGCCCAGTCGGCAGCGTCAACCAAATCGTCCTGCATTTTGCCACCCCACTCACCTGCCCCTGCCTCATACACGGTGCGGCCCAATCCATGCACTCCCCGGAACTCGACCCGCAGCACCGCATAACCACGATCCGCCAACAGGTTAAGCAACCGGTTGGTGAGCCAGTCGTTCCAGGGATAGGCCACCCAGGGACCGCCATGAACATACATCAGCAAGGGCAACGGTTGCCGGGGGCGTCCGTTGGCATTCGCGTCGGCTTGTTTCGGCAGGTACAAATCGGCAGGAAACTCCATTCCGTCCCGCGCGGGAATGACCTCCAGGTACCGACGACCCAGTGCGTAGGCATCAAGCGCTTTATTTTCCGTAAAGAGGAAGGTGGCGCGCCGGGCCAGCCGGTCATAGAGGTAAAAGCGTTTCGGCCCGCCATCCATGAACTGAACCAGCCAGGTGTGATCGTCCAGACTCCGCCCGCCGGATGGCGAGAGAAGACCGATGTCGCCCCGCTGGACGGTACGCAAATACTCAAAATCGGGAATCACCGAAGGGTCCAGGAAATGCCGCCGCAACCGACCGTAGGAGGATGCCACCGTCTGGACCCGGCCCGTTCTGGGATGCAGGAGCAGGGCTGGCATCATGTCGGCGACGGGGTCTCCGAAAAGCAAAGTCTCCTTGCCGGTTTCCAGGTCCAACGCCATTAAGGCGGCGGTGTCGCGGCCCCGGTTATCGGTCAGATAGAGTGTCCGGCCCGTCTTGTCGAGAGTGATGGGCTGGGAAGCAGTCACTTCCGCTTCTCCCCGGAAACTTGCTAAAGGAACCCAGGCCCCATTGGAATTGCGTTTCACCAGCTCGTAACCTGTATCCGATTGCGGGAGCTTCGCCACCCGCGGCTTCCAGTCGTCATCAAAGAAAACGCGCTCGAAGTTCCGGTCATTTTTGAAAATGACCTCAGCAGCGGCGGTGCGCAGGTTGACCCGACGATAGAACGGAGTGGAAGAGTTTGGTTCCCGGATGCGCAGCAGCACCTCATCCACATGGTCAGAGCTGAATTTTTCGATGGCTGCAACCACGTTCTTGGCCGGGGTGAGATCACGCGCCTCACCGCTGGCGAGGTCCAGCAAAAAGATATGAACTCCTTGTTCAACCGGAACCGCGTACAGGAGTTGGCCGGGAAGATAGGTCCACCGATAGTTCAGGATTGGCGGGCTTTGTGGTTGGGTGACCACACTGGCCTTGGCAGGGTCGTTGGCGGGGGCGACCCAGATTTTCATGGTGTTGTCAGCCTGGGCCAGGTAACTCACCCACTTGCCGTCCGAGCTGAGTTGAACCTGTTCTTTATCCGGGTCGGCAAAAAACGCCTGACGCGGGACCAGAGACGCCTCTCCCTGCGCCCAGACCGTTCCCGTACAGGCCAAAGTCATAAACCACAGACAAACCAGACGTGAGAAAAGCCGCATATGCTTCGGTCCTCCTGAGCCTGTTATGGTACCAAGTGTTTCCGGAAAAACGAACAGACAACCTTTGTTGGCCAGCACCCTGGTTTCCTTTTACAGGAGACACAATCCATCCCTGCGCCACCCAGCCTGCCGAATTGATTTCCCGCCAAACCCAGGGCCTGTTTTTTCGGGGTCGAAACGAATCAATTCGGCGGACTGGCGCAATCCAGGCACATTTCTCTGTCTGGATTACATCAGCCCGCCGAATGAATACGGGTTAGTCCCTCGATCCTCAGTTCTTTTGGATTTAGAAGGAGTACCGCAACTGAATCCGGCCACTCCGACTGCCGCCGTCATTCAGGCGCACGTTGTTGAAGTTCGGGTCAAACACGTCGCCGCTGCTGACGGTTGCATCCCAGGTGTAATTCGGGTGATTGAACGCATTGAAGAGTTCCACCCGGATTTCGAACTTGTGACCTTCCCATGGCAGCTTGAACCCCTTGTTAATGGTGAAATCAAGGAAATTCGTCCGATTGGCGCGGATGGAGTTACGTCCCACCAGATTGGTCCGCCGGGCCGGGTCCACAATGTACCGGGCATTGTTCGGGTCAATCGGTTCGCCGTTGGCATCCACATACCCTTTGCCCAAACCAAACAGGCTGGCCAGAATCGCCACCGAGTTGGCCGGGGCATTGGCGTTGCCAATCGCCGGGCGGTCATTGAACGCATTCAAATCGCGGTTGATGTCAAACCCATTGAGATAGGGGGTTTCCACCGCGCCGGTCTGAATGTTGTAAATGCCGGAAACGGTCCAACCGCCACCCACTTGGCCCAACCAGCCTTTCTTCGGTCCGGGAATATCCCAGATGAAGGAAAGAGTGTGCCGATGAGTTGCGTCAAACGAGGCCACGCTACGGTCGTCATTCCGCTTGAAGAGGTTTGACGGACGGCTGCTGCCACCGGTTGTGACAAACACTTCGGAGTTGTTGTCAATGGCCTTGGAATAGGTGTACGCGTAACGGGCAAAGACACCGTTCTTAAAGCCGCGTTCAACCCTGGTTTGGAGGGCGTGATAGATCGAATCCGCACCATTGGAACGCACCGCCACCGCCCCACGATTCGGATAAATGCGCCGCCCATTGACGCCCGGATTGAGGTCTTCGTTAAAGAAGAGCCGCGTTCCCCGCGTTCCGACATACGCCACATCCACCAAAACTCCGCCAATCGTTTCACGTTGCATTCCCAGGTTCCAGGTATGCGTGAGCGGGTTGCGCAGATTCGGGTCAACGCTGGTAACGGCGGTCAGCGGATTGAGCGCCGGAGCTGTTGTCGGCAGGAGGGCCGGGCCGGCATTGGCAAAACCGCGACCGCCAGCCGTGCTGCCAAAGGTGGTGACCCCCACCAGATTGGGCGAGGAATTCGCCGTGTTAAAGAGAATGTTATTGAAATAGGTGTCATAGCTGACACCGTAGCCGCCCCGAATCACAGTCCGGTCATTCCCAAACCATTTTGGGGCAAACCGTGGCGTATAGGCAAAACTCACGCGTGGAGCAAAGTTGTTGTTGTCCCGGTTTTGCTTCTTCACAGTATTCAGCGGGGCGTTGAATCCGGCAAACGCAGGAAAAGGAATCGAATTGAACGGTGTGCCGAAATTTTCATAACGCAATCCGGCGGTTACCGTTAGATTCGGCTTCAGCCGCCAGATGTCGTTGATGAAATAGGCTTGCTGCAAGCCTTTCGGGTATATCACGGGGACTCCGAACGACTTGGCAGCAAAACCACCTTGGGTTCCGGAAAAGCCATCCACGAAGTTGCCGAAAGCAGGAAAATCATCGCTGGAATCATTTGGAGTATCGTTTCCACTGGAAGTAAAGCTCAAAGTTCCCCGGTCATTAATGCCGAGCAGAATCTTTTCCAACTGACGGTTCAGGTCAAAACCTGCCCGAATCGAGTGATTGCCACGAGTCCAGGTGACGGTGTCCTGGTACTGATAGTTGTTGAGCACCCGGTCTTGTGGAAAACCAACCGCCAACCCGTATCCGGTCACTCCTGTAATAGTCACGTTCGGACCAGATTGCAACGCCGCCGGGCTTTGCGGGAAAAACGGTGCATTTGACCGTGAATAGGCAATGCGCAGTTCATTCGTCAACGACGGCGAAAACGTATGAGTGTAGGTCATCAACCCATTGCGGTTGACACCGTTGACCGAAATTCCCTGGCCGTCATAAACCGATGCCACCTGATTGATGGAAGTCTGGTCCTGAGAGACATAGCGGAAAGATAAAAGGTCCTTGTTTGACAGGGCATAATCCACCCGTGCCAAAAATTGCCGGTCGTCAAACGGTGCGCTGTAGGTTGTCGTGGCAATCCCAAAATTGATATTGGGACGCCCGCCACCCAATTGAATCGGACGAATACTGGCGGTTCCCCGCAAATTGCCGATGGCTGCCAGGTAGGTATCCAGGTTGGAGCTCCGGCCTTGCGGAACAACCGAACGCAATAACGCTGCGCCGTCCGCCGTCGGGAAGATACCCGTTACGACCTGCGAACCAGCCCGGAAATCATAGAACTGGAGCGAGGTGAAGAAAAACAGCTTGTCTTTGATAATCGGGCCACCCAGCGAAAAACCATATTGGTTGGTAATCGTGACCGGCACCGAGGTCAGCCCCTGGTTGATTTTTTGCCCGCTGGTCAGGGCGGTCATCGCACTCGGAATAATCAGGTCATAGACCGAGCCGTGAAACTGATTGGTCCCGCCTTTGGTGACCAGGTTGACGACTGCGCCGCCAGCCCGTCCGTATTCAGCGGAGTTATTGCCGCCCAACACGGAAACTTCCTGATAGCCGTCCCGCAAAAAGGCACGCAGCGACTGGCCTGTGATGTTGCTGTCGTTGTTGTCCGTGCTGTCGAGCAAAAAGCTGTTGCCCCGGCTGCGGACGCCGTTGATGGAAAATTCCACGCCCTGGGCATTGCCTCCGGCGAGTCCGGGCACAACCACGCCCGGCAACGTAAAGACCAGCGCAATCGGGCTGGTGCTGGCACTGCCCGTGGGCAGGTCCACAATCTGACGCGAATCAATCGTGTTGGAACGCGCACCGTCCTGCGTTTGCAGGGCTACCGTGCTTTCCGCCGTGACTTGAATGACTTCGCCGTCGGCATTGCCGACTTCAAGTTGAAAGGGCGTGTTGGCCGTCTGGCCCGCCGAAACAATGATGTTTTCCTGTAACACAGGCCGGAAACCGGAGGCCACGACTTCGACCTTATAGGTTCCGGGGTCCACTGCGTCAAAGCGGAAATTTCCGTTTTCCAGGGTGACTGTTTCACGGGTGACATTCGTCTGCTGGTTGATAATCTTGACGGTTCCACCCGAAATCACCGCACCGGATGAATCTTTGACCGTCCCGACCAGCGTGCCGCGACTGGATTGGGCGGCAGCACTCAATGCCAGCCCAAGAACCAAGGCAATCACGCCTATCACTGAACATATTTTTCTTGTCATATCCATGTTTCTCCTTTTGGTGTTCTTTTGGGAGCACTCTCAAGAACAATTCCAAAAAAGAAACAGGCAAATAACGTTCCACGAAAAGAAAAAACTGAATACACATTTTTTTGAAAAAAATATTAAAAAAATAAATACTTAAATCAGATAAGGCACATCGGACAAATGCTTGAAAAAACCAATAAACTACAAAAAAATCAACATTTTACAAAGAAAATTTTAAGATTTTCCGATTATTTTTATGAAACTTCAATTCCATTTTTTTGAAACTTGCACCAATAAAAAAAATATCAATTCTCAACAAAAAAAGGAACTTTGGGTTGAATGGGATAAGAGAAGTGATTGATCGGCTGTTTCCGAGGACAAACCGGGGGAAAAATGCAAATTCAAGGAATTGAAGGGGTTTCTATCGATTTTCAGCTAAATTCAGCAATTCTCCGTTTGGCGCTCTGAAGCACAAAAAGTCAGAGTGACACCTTCAGGCGTGAGATTTTTTTCTTTATTTTCAAAGATATAAAAAACATCACGCCTGAAGGCGTCACTCTGACTCCAGCTCAACCGAGAATTGTCGGCGCATCTTCGCGTTTCCCGTTAATCCCTTCAACATCAATAGTTTATTGAATCATTTCCCGAACTACCACAATCAGTTCAGCCAGGGTTTCGACCTGTCGGAGGCCATACCGCCGGCAGACCACATCCACGTTTCCCTTGCGCCAGTAGCCCGCCGGACAACAAACCACAACTTTGCCGGTTCGGGCCGCCAAACCCAATTCAAGCAGTGTGATCGGAGCTTTTGTCTCAGGGGCAAAATAAAACAGGATGACATCGGCCCGTTCCTGGGCTTCCAGTTCCCATTCAACCTGCTCCCGAAACGGACCAAAATCAATGGATTGCGGCCACGAAGCATCCCATGCTGCACGGCGCGGATTGAGAATCACAAGGTCCATGTCCGCCAGGGCGGCGGTGACGGTTTGCTGCCAGTCCACGGCCACGCCCATTTCGATTGAGCCAGCCAGAAAAATACTTTTTTGAGTTGTATCAAAAACCAATGGAGCCGGGGGTTTGATGATGGTGGCCATGACACTACCTTGAACCGGAAAGGAAACCTGTCAAATCACTTGAAATCCAAATGACATTTCATCTTTATTGCAACTGTCTGATTCCAGAATCAGGAATTTGAACTTCAAACTTCGAACTTCACTCAACACCATGCCCGAACTTGAAGCATTTTTGCAACAACTCCCCAAAGCCGAACTGCACGTCCACATCGAAGGCTCGATTCCTCCGGCGACGGTACTCAAACTGGCTGAACATAACCACTTGCGCCCGCCTTTTGAAACCCTGGAGGACGCTCCGGAATATTTCCGCTACACGGATTTCCCGCACTTCCTGGACATCTTCATGCAGGTCTGCGGCTACCTTCGGACACCCGACGACTATTACACACTGGTCAAGGACTTTCTGGCTGATGCCAAAGCGCAAAACATTCGTTACCGGGAAGCCTATTTCAGCCCGACCATGCATCTTTCCAAACCGGGGCTTTCCCAGGAAGCCCTGCTTGAGGCGCTGGAAGCCGGTATCCGCGACGGTGAACGGGAAACCGGTGTCAAAATCCGTTTCCTGACCGACATCAGCCGCCAGTTTGTCCCTGAAGCTGAAGCCGTGGTTGATTTTGCCATTGCCGGTCACGAACGGGGGTTCATTGTCGGGGTCGGCATCGGAGGCGCAGAAGCCGATTTTCCGCCCCGGCTTTTCAAAACCCACATGGAGCGCGCCCGCGCGGCAGGACTCCGTTCAGTCTGTCACGCCGGGGAAGCTGCCGGACCGGCCAGCGTCTGGGAAGCGCTGCAGGTAACCAAAGCCGAGCGCATCGGACACGGCGTCCGCAGCATTGAAGACCCGCAACTGGTTGAATTTCTGGTTGAAAACCGGATTCCGCTCGAAATCTGCCCGACGAGCAACCTCTGCACCGGGGTTTTCCCAAGCTACAACGCACATCCGCTCCGCACACTCTTTGAAGCGGGAGTGGAAATCACGCTTGGTTCCGATGACCCGCCGCTTTTTGGCAGTTCCCTGCTGGATGAATATCGCCACGCGGCTGAGGATTTTGGATTCAGCCGGGAGGAGCTTTTTCAGTTGGCGCTCAACGGCATCCGGTATTCGTTCCTGCCTGAAACCGAGAAAAACCGGTTCCTCGAAGAATTCAAAAATGAATTGAGAATTGAGAATTGAGAATTGAGAATTGTTCAATTCTTACAGGCAGGTTGATGAACGGGATGACCAAAAGAGGTCAAACCCAATTCTCAATTCTCAATTCTCAATTCTCAATTCAAAAAGATGGAAAAGAGACTTGACTTTCCCGTACAATGGCAACTGTTTTCACACATAATTGTCCATCGGCTGTTTTGGTGCTCACCAGTGGGACGGTCCGGTGGAAGTCGCTTCTCTTACAAAGGAACTAATTTTTTATGGGAAATATGACTGGAACAGAAACGAAAACATCGGTTTTCATTCCGGACTATGTCACGAATCAAAAGCTTCGGGCGTGGGTTGAGGAAGTTGCGGCGATGTGCCAACCGGACCAGGTGTACTGGTGCGATGGCTCGGAAGAGGAATATGACCGTTTGTGCGAGCAAATGGTTCAGGGCGGGACATTCAAACGGCTGAATCCGGAAAAACGCCCCAACAGCTACCTGGCGCTTTCAGACCCCAGCGACGTGGCCCGCGTCGAAGACCGGACCTACATTTGCAGCAATCGCAGACAGGATGCCGGACCCACCAACAACTGGGCCGACCCGAAGGAAATGAAAGCCACGCTGACGAAACTCTTCACGGGTTCGATGCGGGGCCGCACCATGTACGTGATTCCCTTCAGCATGGGACCGATTGGGTCCAAAATGTCCCACATCGGGGTGGAAATCTCTGACTCGCCTTATGTTGTGGTCAACATGAAAATCATGACCCGGATGGGCCGCAAAGCCTTGGATATGCTGGGCGATGGCGAATTTGTGCCCTGCCTGCATTCGGTTGGCATGCCCCTGGAACCGGGACAGGCCGATATTTCCTGGCCCTGCAATCGGGACCTCAAATACATCGTCCATTTTCCCGAAGAACGTGCCATCTGGTCCTATGGAAGCGGCTACGGCGGCAACGCCCTGCTCGGTAAAAAATGCTTTGCGTTGCGGATTGCCTCAGTGATGGGCCGCGACCAGGGCTGGCTGGCCGAACATATGCTGATTTTGGGCGTCGAATCACCGGAAGGTGAAAAAACCTACGTCACGGCTGCGTTTCCGAGCGCCTGCGGCAAAACCAACTTTGCCATGCTCGTCCCGCCCTCCGGGTTCGAAGGCTGGAAAGTCACCACCGTCGGCGACGACATCGCCTGGATTAACAAAGGCGAAGATGGCCGGCTCTATGCCATCAATCCCGAAGCCGGTTACTTTGGCGTGGCTCCGGGCACATCCGGCAAAACCAATCCGAATGCGATTGCCACCGTCAGCAAAAACACCATCTTCACCAACGTTGCCCTTACCGATGATGGCGATGTCTGGTGGGAAGGTCTGACCGATGAAGCCCCGGCCCACCTGATTGACTGGCAAGGCAAGGACTGGACGCCAGATTGCGGTCGCAAAGCTGCGCATCCGAACGCCCGCTTTACCGCCCCGGCTTCGCAATGTCCTTCGATTGATGAAAACTGGGAAAATCCGGAGGGCGTGCCCGTCAGTGCGTTTATCTTCGGCGGACGCCGCGCCACGGCAATTCCGCTCGTCTATCAGGCCGTCAACTGGAATTTCGGCGTTTATCTCGCCGCCACCATTGGTTCGGAAATGACTGCCGCCGCATTTGGCAACATCGGCGAAGTCCGCCGCGACCCCATGGCCATGATTCCCTTCTGCGGCTATCACATGGGCGACTACTTCAACCATTGGCTGCAATTTGGCCGTGAAATTCCGAATCCGCCGCGTATTTTCTGCGTCAACTGGTTCCGTAAGGACGCCAACGGCAACTTCCTCTGGCCGGGCTTTGGCGAAAATATGCGCATCCTGAAGTGGGTGGTGGACCGTGTTCATGGCCGCGCCTACGGGTTGGAAAGCCCGCTGGGCTGGATGCCGCGTTTCCGCGACCTGCAATGGGACGGCCTGGACAACATGAGCCGCAAGGAATTCTATGAACTCATGTCGGTTGACCGGGAAATCTGGAAGAAGGAAATCCTTTCCCATGAAGAGTTGTTTGAAAAACTCTATGACCGGCTGCCCAAGGAATTCATGCTCATGCGCGAGCTGATTCTGTCGAGCTTGTGGCGTTCACCCGAAAAGTGGGCGCTCATGCACGAACGCTACGCTGAAGCAGCGCACTAAACAGTAACAGACTGGAACCTGATTGGGTCCCAAAGTTGCAGAGGGTGAACGAAACTCCGGTTTCGCTCACCCTTTTTCCTTGAACCGCCCCCAATTTTCATTACACCAGATGGGTCACAATCAAAATCCCAGGCAAAGCAAGAATCGCATCCACCAAAAGTGGGCCGATGGCTTCGAGCTTGAGGAATTTTGGGAACTGGGCAATTCCTGCCAACAGCAGACTGCTCCAAAAAACGCCCAATCTACCTTGGGAAAAAGCCAGCAACCCAGCCACCAGAGCCAATCCGGTGGCAATCTGGGCTGTCTTGACCTGTCCAAGTACAACCGGGAGGCTTTGTACTCCGGTTTGTTGGTCACGGACCTCGTCTTTCAAGTCACAGAGCAGACATCCGGCAATGGTTAAAAACAAAAGTGGCCAGACTGCATGGATGGTCCACCACCAGTTCCACTGGATGGATTCACTTCCTCTGACTGGCAGTGTCGCGCCCGCCCAGACCCAAACCAGCGCGACTACCAAAGTTTTGAGCAATGGGAACCGCTTCAGTCGGCGATAGCTGAGGCTCACCAGAGAAAGGACGCAAACAATTGGAAAAATTGCCCTTGGCAGCCACCAGACCGCCACCAGACCGGTTCCCACTGCCATCATACAACCAGTCCACAACGTCCAGCGAAGCCACATTGGATAGGGAATTGCAGGTGGGTCAAGCAGGCGGTCCAAACTGTAAGCCGCCCAGATTCCAACCAGAAAAAGATAGAACCCGACAGGGGAAAACGGCCATCCAGTGGCACGCTGTATCACCATAGCAACCGACCAGCCTAAACCAATAGGAAACCAATAATGGACCAGGAGACAGATTGCCCGAAGTGTCTGTTTCATACGACTTCCCTCACCTTACAAGGCTGAGACTCGTCCCCAACCGTCACGTTCACATCCATGGCACTTGGCGGGACCCTTTCTGCCAAGTGCACAGACCGGAAAAAGGTTGGTCTTCACTTGTGGCCCGGTCGCTTACCCTGGCTCACCCCCTTGGGCTTTGGCACCTGCTCCGCCAGCGTGGCCTCGCTGGGAAATGACTGAATGTATATATCCTGCTGTGGGTAAGCCAGGTCAATCCCGTTTTCGTGAAAGAGCTGGGTAATCCGGTTATTGATGGCGTGCTGGGTGGGGAACAGCAGGTCGATGTCATTGATATAGACATATAACTGAAACACCAGGCTGTGTTCGCCAAAATTGTAAAAAACCACAAACGGCTGCGGGTCTGGCAAAACTCCCGGTTGTTCGGTGGCAGCCTGCAACATCAGGGTTTCAACCAAAGCCGTATCCGTATCAAAATCCACTCCGACCCGCAAAATCAGCCGGTTGACCGTGTCGGTCAGGGTCCAGTTGACCAGTTGTCCGGTGATAAAAGACTTATTGGGAACAATCAGTTCCTTGCGGTCAAAATCACGGATAATGGTCGCCCGCGCCCCAATCCGCATCACCCGCCCGGTGGTGGTGCCAATCGTTACGATGTCACCAATGCGCATCGGGCGTTCAAAAAAGATGATGATTCCGGAAACAAAATTGGCAAAGATTTCCTGGAGCCCAAACCCCAACCCGACCGTCACCGCCGCCGCCAACCATTGCACTTTTGACCAGGTCAGCCCAAGGTAGCCAAGGGATGCCACCAGCCCCGCCACAATCAGCAGATAACGGGTGATGGCAATGGCTGCGTAACGGGCACCTGAATCAAGGGGCAGCCGCCGGAGCAACACGAAACGAAAGAGCGCCGGCAGATTTTGCACGGTCAACACGGTTAGAATACCAATTACCAGTGCCAGCAACAGGTCGGCCAACGTGGTGGGAACCGTTTTTTCAATGATTTGTTTGGCCTGAATACCATCCGGCCCGGTCACAGTGGCGCTGACTTCAACCACCCGCTGCCAAAGCTCAACCCGGTCCAGCGAGCGCAGGGCCGGAAAAATATCATCCCAGATACTCCATAAACTGCCTGCCAGCACCAACAGCAACACAAACTGAACCAGCCGGTAGACCTGATTGACCGCTTCCCATTGCGGGTCGGTTTCAACCGCAGGGGGAACGGTTGCATCACCCGTTGCCGAAAGTGGTTCAGCGGGAACGGCTTTCGGAATCGGAGAATGAGTTTCCATCCAGTGCCGGGAAAGCACCCGCAGCACTCCCCAGACAAACAACAAACCCAAAGTCAGAGCACATTTCTGACTGACCTGCCAAGCCGCATAGGTAAACCCCATGCCGGCGGCAACAGCAATTCCCACCAGAAAGAGAATCACTGACCAACATCGCAGCCACCCACTCCAGACACTCCAGGTGTTCGTCTCAACACAGGTCCCCCATAAACCCAGAATTGGGTGAAAAACCCGGTAGGCAGTCACCGCCAGCACGACCATGCCAAACATGAACGGCAACCGGCCCGCCACCTCGCCCAACCCGCCGGAATTGCGCATTCCCAGTGCCGAGGCCAGAAAAAAAGCTGGCAAAAACAGCAGGTGGAGTTTGAAAACCTCGCGCCGGATGAGCGTACAGCGCATGGCCGACCAGTCGAAATGCAATTCAGCCAGTCCTTTGGGTTGACACAGCAACCGGGTGAATTCGGTGACAAACAGCACCAGGACCAGGGAACCCAACCCGGTCGCCACCGCCGTTACCGCTTCAGAGGCAGCCCCGGCCACGCTCAACCGCCATCCCAAAAGCCAGACGGTGACCGGCCAGATAACCGCCCCCAAGACCGTGAAGAAAAAGGCGGTCAGGGTTTCAGCAAAGGTAATGATGCCGTCAGCCGCAAACCGCTGGCTGTTTTTCCGGCTGATTTTTCGGATGGAATCGCGTCCAATCAGCAAAAGAATGAAAGCCACTCCATAAAAAGCATTGATGAAGGGTTCCCGCCGGATTCCCTGCCATAAAGCCCCCAAGGCTGCCTGCCATGCCCTCCATTTGACAATTGACCCAATGATTTTCACCGAATCCAGGAAGTCTTCCTGTTTCAGAGGAGACACACTTCGGACCCAGAGCACATTTTCATCAATAAACTCGGTGTATCGTTTGATGTCATTGATTAACCCCTGTTCTTCGGAATCCAGATTGACCAGTGACTCGAAAAACACGGTCGTGTCCGTGACGGATTCTTTTCGCAACCGGTCTTGCAAGAGCAGCAGTTGGCGGATTTCGGCTACCACAGCTTCGGTTTTGCTCTTTTCCGGCACCGGGTCAAGCCGGTTCAAAACCTGCTGGGCCTGAGCTTCGAGCGAACCAGGAGCGTCCGCCTCTTCTTCCATGGTCAGAAGTTGGTTTTGGGCCGTGGCAATCAGTTCCTGCCGGGCTTCGATTGCCTCCTCGTGTTGTTTCAGGCTGGGCAGTTCAGCTCGTTTTTGCAACAGAAAGAGTCCGATTGAATTGGTCAATCCGACATTGGCAACCCTGGTTGTGACCCGTTCATAACTTTCATTGATTTTGGTACGGCTCTGTTTAATCTGCTCAACGGCAGTCTCAAGTTCTTCGATTTTGGCGGGCAAATTGTCGCCGCTGACCCGTTGCATGGCGGCTTCCAGCACTTGGTTGCCCAAGCGCTGCAACCCTGGATGAACAGCCACTGCCTCCGTCAGCAGCAACCGCGCCTGGTCAACCGTTTCCTGGGCGGCGATGCGTCGGTTGGCGGCCAGAATTTCACGCCACGCGCGCACCAGTTGTTCAAGTTGAGTTACCTTTCGGGTTTCGAGGTCGCGCTGGACCTGCGCCAGCTTTTCCCGGCTCTCCGAACTGGCCAACTCCTTTTCCAAAGCTTCCACTTCTTTTCGAACCGCTTTCAGACTGGCAAACACCAGCATCCGTTTGGCGGAAGCAGTTTCATCCTTGTTTGCTTCGGTGGTTGGGGAAGCTTCGGTCTTAATCCGCTCCAGTCTTTTTTTGGCGTCAGACAACAGAGTCGGCAACAAAGCGTGGCGTTCAACCAGCCCCGTGTAGCTGCGGCTTAACTCATTGACCTGATTTTGGGCGGCGGTGACATCGGTTTGGGCCTGCGTCAGAGACTGGGTGATTTGGGCCAGCGTGGCTCTGGCTCCGGGCTGGGGCTTGATTTCTTCGGGGGCTTTGGCCAGTTCAGCCGAAATTTTGTCCAATTCCTTCGGAACGGTTTTCAGTTTCTCGTCATAAACAGCAGACTGTTCCGACCACCGGTCAGCCAATTGCAACTGGTCACGGATTTGGCGGTAGATTTCAAGCAACCGGGTTGTGGTTTCGTCTGGTCGGGGTTGGTTTTCCAACCGTCGGATTTGGCTTTCAACGGTTGCGGTGGTTGGTTCGGGCAGGTTCTGCGGCGGGCGGGGCCAAACATCGGTTGTCAAGCCAATCAACAACAAAACCGCATGAAGTACAGCCTTGAGGCTGTACTTCATGCTTTTCCACCAACCACATTCAGTAATATTCAACCTCACCCGTGCGGGTTTTGATGGGAACATGCTTCATCCAGGTCAGTTTACGCCACCAGGATTCATTTTCCTGGTACCAGGCAATGGTTCGGCGCAGACCGGCTTCGAAATCGGTGGCAGCTTCCCAGCCCGCCAGCCGTTTGATTTTATCAGTGGACGAAATATGGTGCTGGACCTGTCCCGGACGATCCCCAATGTAGCTGATGAGCGATTGCGGCTTGTCCATCACGCTCAAAATCCGTTCCGCAATCGTCAGAACATCAAGTGAAATGCCGGTTCCCAGATTGATGACCTGCCCGCGCACCTGCTCCAGTGGAGCCGTCAGCAACCGGTCGAGAGCCTGACAGGTATCTTCAACATACACCCAGTCACGGCGGCTGGAGCCATCCCCGTGAACCGTCAACGGTTCGTTCAGCAAAGCGCTTGTGATGAAACGCGGAATCACTTTTTCCAGATGCTGGTTTGGCCCGTACTGGTTAAACGGTCGCACAATCACCGCCGGCAAATCATAGGTCGCCCAATAGGAATAGACCAACCGGTCAGCACCGGCTTTGGCACTGGCATAGGGCGTCAGCGGGTTGAGCGGATGGTCTTCCGTCATCGGATTGGTTTCCGCCGTTCCATACACTTCCGAAGTTGAAATATGAATAAACCGCTCGACATTGCTGTCCAAAATGGCGCTGCACACGGTTTGGGTGCCGAGCACATCGGTTTCGAAGAAAATCCGGTCGTCGAAAATTGAACGGGCAACGTGTGACTCGGCAGCAAAATGGACAACCACATTGGCTTGCTTGACCAGACGGCTGACCAGCCCGGCATTGTTGACGTTCCCGTACCAAAATTCAAAACGCGGGCTTTCCTTGATTTCCGCCGGGATGTTGTCCGGATTTCCGGCATAGGTCAGCGCATCCAACACAATGATGCGGGCTTCAGGGTAGGTATGAAACAGGTAGCGGACAAAATTGCTGCCGATAAATCCGGCTCCACCTGTAATGAGATAGGTTTTCACTCGACAAAACTCCTTTAGGGTCTAGGGTCCAGGGTCCAGGGTCCAGGGCCTGGAGCAAACGAACTCCTTTCCTCACGGTTGGAATACAGTCACTCCAGACCCTGGACCCTGGACCCTAGACCCTGTTTTTTAGCGTTTTCCCGGTATCAGTTTCAGCGTCAGGCGTTCTTTGCCCCGGACCACCACGATTTCCGTTTCCTCGCCTGGCTTCAGTTCCTGCAAAGCGTAAGTGTAATCATAGACATTCTTGATGTCCCGCCCGGCAATTTTCACCAGCACATCGCCAGCCAGCATTCCGGCCTTTTCTGCCGGGCTGCCTTCCCGGACACCCGAAAATTTGACGCCTTCGACTTCGGCGGCGTAATCGGGAATCGTTCCCAGATAAACCCGGAAACCACTTCCCATTGATTTGGCGGGGTCTTCTCCCTTGGCCTTTTGATAAGCGGGCCGGACATCCTGATTTGCCGTATTCAACACAGCCTGATAAATGAACGAAACCACTTTTCGTTCACCGGGATAATTGATTTTGTCGGCATCATCCGAAGGACGATGGTAATCCTCATGATTGCCGGTAAAGAAAAAGAGGACCGGAATCTGTTTTTTATAGAAAGAGGAATGGTCGCTTGGCCCGTAGCCGTCTTCACTTAGGGAAAGGGTCAGTTTGGCCTCGCCGTTGATTTTTTCAAGCAGGTTTTTCCATTCGGGCGAAGTTCCAACCCCCTGCACCACCAGTTTGTCTTCGCGCATCCGGCCAATCATATCCATATTTATCATGGCCACGGTTTCGCCCAGTGGTTTGACGGGATGGTCCGTGTAATAGGCTGAGCCGAGCAACCCTTTTTCCTCGGCTGAAAACGACAGAAACAGAAGGCTTCGTTTGGGCCTTGCTCCGGCGGCAAAAGCCTTGGCCAGTTCCAGCACTCCGGCAGTTCCGGAAGCGTTGTCGTCGGCACCGTTATGAATATCGCCTTCTTTGGGTGCCAGCGAACTGGGGCCGCCCAGCCCCAAATGGTCGTAGTGCGCCCCAATCACCACCACTTCGTTTTTCAGTTTCGGGTCACTGCCCTCCAGCCAACCGGCGACGTTTTTGCCCTGTTCCTTTTCCTTGATGATTTCGGTTTCAATGGCAGCCCGTACATTTTTCAAGGTGAACGAATCAGGCTTCATTCCAGTGGCAATGTGTTTTTCGAGTTCAGCGATACCGGTTCGATGGACCGAACCGACGTCAGACCCGGATTTCAACAGTTGCGTCGCAAATTGACGACTGACAATCAAAGCCGGCATGCCGGCATCGCCAAAATTGGCGTCGTAATGAAGCCGGGCCAACTGGGAATCCTTAAACACTTCATCATCAGCAACCACCAGTAAGCCTTTGGCACCTTTTGCCTGTGCCGTAACCGCCTTGTAGCGCAGCGGATGGTATTCAGCAAATTTGGAATGGGGATTTGACCCGGCAGGACCGAAAGGCAGCACCAGCACAATTTTGTCTTTGACATCCAGTCCGGCGTAATCGTCATATTGCATGGCTTCGGCGGCACTGATGCCAAAACCGGCAAACACCACGTCGCCCTCAAGTTTCCCGGTGGAAGAAAACGAAAGCGGCACGAAATCCTCGTGGAGCCGGGCGGTCAGCTTGCCGGTATTGAAACTGAGTTGATTGTTTTGCCCCAGCCTGATTTTTGAGACAAAGGGAAATTCCTGAAAATACCCTTTGGTTCCGGCGGGTTTCAGCCCGGCCCGCTTAAAATTGTCGGCAATATATTGGGCGGCCTTTTCGGCTCCCGGCGTGCCCGGCAAGCGCCCCTGCAATTCATCGGAAGCCAGAAAATACACGTGTTTTTTCAGAGATTCTTCGGTAATGGCCGAGGCTCCCGGATTTTTTGAGGCGGGGCCGGGGCCGTTGTCAACCGGCACCCCGCCCAGCAGAAATTGAAATGCAACCAAGGTGGCGGCCAATCCGGACCCATACCATGCAACCATAACCAACTCCCCAAAAAATTTGAGTTCCGCCTTCCGGCGGCTGAAGTGAACCGAGTGAATGCTTTCGATTGAAGCGCAATGTAGCCAGACTTGTTACTTACTACACTTCTTACGAAAAACTCAACTCGTGTCGGTTCACTTTGGCCGCCGGATGACGGAACTCGGAACGACCGCCGGAAGACGTGATTTATATCAGCTTCCTAGCGACTGCCATTGCAATACGGCAAGGATGATTGCGGAGGCAGCGTAATCTGAATTTCCACCCGCCGGTTGCGCGCTTCGGAGGTATTATCCGCCGTTGACACCGCCGGTTGGGTTTCACCTCTTCCCTGCACAATATCACTCAACTGTGACATCAATGCCGCCCGGTCGTCCTGCGCCCGACGATTGTCCTTCAGGCCGCCTTTCTTGCGTTGGGGCAGCCATTCGGGGAATTGCCGGTTGTCAAGCAATTGTTCGGAAGCGGAAACTTTGCGCTGATAGTCATCCCGCAACGGGTCGTTCGGGTCCATCAACTGCAACCGCTGGACATAAAAGAAGTGCATCACTTCCAGGGCACGTTGTTCCGACAGCCATTGGTTGTAGTCGGATTCATCCACCGTGTCAGTATGTCCGACGAATTTGAAGTTGGCGTCCTTGTACAAAATCTGGAGCAAAAGCGCCAACTGAGCCAGCCGGGGCCGGGCGTCTTTGTTCAAATCGCGGTCCACCGTCAACAGATAGACGGCTTCGGGGAACAAAATGTCGGATTTCAACCGAACCGTCACATTGTTGCCTTCCTGGACGATTTCACCCAGGTTGCCCACCACTTTCTTGAGTTCCTGACACATCCGGTCCAGTTCCGCCCGCAGATTGGCATTGTCCCGTTCCAGTTGGGCCACCCGGCGGTTGCAGTCTTCAAGTTGGCCTTCCAGGTCTCTGACACGGGCTTCCAACTGACGAATCCGCTCGTTGGCCCGGCGCAGGTCTTCCTGCAATTGGGCAATGGTGGCATTGGCCCGTCTGAGTTCCTGGGCCAGTTCATCATTGAGGTTGACGAGTGCTTCAATTTGAATTTTCAGACGGGTGATTTCAATCCGGGAAGCTGCAATATCAGCATAATCCTTGGCTGCCTGGGCTGACTGAACCGCCAACCGTGCATCCCGATGAACCGGCAGCATGGGTTCCCGCACGGTTGATTTCGGATTGATGCCTTGGGCTCCCAACAAGGCCCGGTCATACGCCTTGCGGGCGTCTTCCAGTGAAAACCGGGCCTGGGTTTCTTCATAGAGGGGGACCCGCAACCGGGTTTCCAGTGTTTCCTGCATCTGTTGATAAATCGGTTTATGTTGCGGGTCTTTTATCAGCAGTTCTGCCTCGCGGATAGTCCGTTCCTGGGCGATTTCACGCACAATGCGCATGTTGTCAACCGCTGACTGAGCCGCCGCAATTGCCACCCGTCCCTGGTTGATGGTTCCAACCATGTGACGAACCTTCCCGGTAGTGGTTTGGTCAAGCGGAATCGGGCAGGTTGGAATCCGGTTCAAAATATCCAGGTCAACATTGTTCGGGGCTGAAGAAGGATTAAATGAAATTGTATCGGCCACCCGCAATCCGGCGTTGTTTTCATCCACTTTTTGGGGTCGGCTGACCAAAGCCACAAAACGGCTTGGCTGATGGACGGCAAAGTGTGGTTCCGCTGTTACCACCATGGCAAACACGGGTTGGGTGGTGGAAACATCGGCGTATTTTTCATCGCTGCCGACCCCGGCCAAATGGTCTTCAAAAAGGATTTCAGCGACGTTTTCATAATGCCCGGTTGGTGTAATCACCCACAACACGTACGTATTGAGCCCTTCACCAAAAGTTGAGGCCGGTCCTGGCAAGTCAAATTTTTCGCAGTTGCTGCATACATCAAGTTCCGTGTAGCCCCCTTTGGTTTCCACCTTCATACTGCCCCGGTTGGGCAACGCGGGCGAGATTTTGCCAAATTCGGGGTCACTCGGACGACGGAATTCCACCTTGGTCGCCCCCCGCCGCTGGTTATAACCAATTTGGACACCTTGCGACTCAATGCGGATCACATTGGTTTCCCGGTCCAAAGAGGATTGGGGTGGCTGGGTCGGCCTTTGACGACCACCGCCCTGTTGTGCCAAAAGGGCTCCATTTCCGATGAGCGAAACTACCGCCAGCCAACAAGCCAGAAATACCTGAAATTTCCGGCCTCGGGTCATTCGTTTGTTCATAAGAAAACACCTCAAGGAAAAGTTTTGAGTTTTGAGTTTTGAGTGTGAATAGCCACTTCGGACTTTGGGCTGATGAAAATCAGCCATTTTGAGTTTCAGACACTATCACCCGAAACTCAAAACGCAATACTCAAAACTCAGCTCTCTGGGTCACGTTTGGAGAAAAAAGCAAACGCCGCCGTGCGATGCAGAGGGCGGCGTGAGTCGTTGTGTTGGAAAAACTTTTTTACCGATGTCGGCGATTTTTTCCAGTTTTCGCCGTACTATTGTGCAAACTGTAGCGTGAACCACCATGTTTCCGAGGAGTGGACTTTGCCGCCACATTGTGGGTGGCGTATTTGGTGGCGGGGTTGGCCGTCCGGACCTGGGCCAGTAATGGCATGTCAGGACTCATGAGCACGGTCCGATAGCCGGTCACCCGGTTTTCCCAGTACCCTTCCCGCTTGGCCAGGGTAATCCCATATTTGGTTGAAGCGTGATAAAAATGGGTGGCATCCTTGACAATGCCGATGTGTCCCAGGTTGTTGAAGAAAATCAGTGTCCCAAACTTGGACCGTTCCTCCGGGGTGGCCTCGCGGAAGGTATAGTAGTAATCAGCCGCACTGGACCGGGTGAAATTGATACCGACATCCCGAAAGACACTCCACACAAAGCCGGAGCAGTCATACCCGCTGTCATCCTGTCCGTGATAGCGATAACGAACTCCCAGCTTGTTATCAATCGCCTGCTGCATGGCCACCATCAAGGGCGAACCGGCAGGATTGACTTCATCCCGGCGACCTGACGGAAAATCATCATTGGTCAGGGTAAAGCGGCGGCGAACTGGTTCCGGGGCTGGCTCTTCCTCTTCCAGCACTGGCTTGGAGGCTGCTTCGGGTTGGGGTTCACTTTCGGCAATCCGGCGGGGCCGGGCTGTATCGGCAGGCTGCGCCGTGGGTGTAGCGGGCTGGACAAACTGTTGCGGTTGGGGAGCTTGGGCAAACAGGCTGCCGGATGTCAGAAAGCCGGCGGCACACAACAAAGCGCTGGAAACCAAGGCGCTTTTGACCTTGAATGTCTTCATGCGACAAAAACCTCGTCTGATTTTTGGTGGGTCTGCAGTCTGGCAGGCAACAGGAAAATGCTGTCAGGGAAGCCAAACCAAAGACGCGAAAGCGTTGACCCAGGGACGAACGAACTGCATTGGGCGTTTCACAAGAAAGGAATTGGTACGTGAAACGCGGCGATGTTATCCAAAGTGGAGCCCATGAGCAAGCAAAAAAACCCAAAAACAAATTGGTTGACGAAGCTGGGAAGTTTGGCTAGTATGCCGCCCTGCTTTTGAAGCAGTCCTTCCACAATAAATATGCCGGAGTGGTGGAATCGGTAGACGCGCCGGACTCAAAATCCGGTACACGCAAGTGTGTGAGAGTTCGAGTCTCTCCTCCGGCACTGAAACAGTCAAAAAACCAACCTTCACCGGTTGGTTTTTTTGCTTTTCGCCTGTTGCCGGACAACTCCCCTCGACCAGTCAAGCTGTGTTATCGTGCCTGCTGTCCGACACCCTTTATCAACAAGGGCGCACACCTCCATTACAAAGGAAGCTCAGGAATGTCAAAAAACTTTGAAAATAAAGTAGTTCTGGTAACCGGCGGCAGTGCCGGCATTGGTCGTGCCACGGCATTGGCATTTGCCCAGGAAGGAGCCGTCGTGGCAGTGGCCGACCTCAACGAATATGGCGGCGCGGAAACCGTTCACCTCATCAAAGAAGCCGGTGGGAAAGCAGCCTTTTATTTGGCCGATGTGGCCAAGGCGGCTGACGTGCAAAACCTCGTTCAGCACATTGTATCTGAATTTGGCCGACTGGATTGCGCCCACAACAATGCGGGCATTTCCGGAGACCTGGCCTCACTCCTTACTTGTACTGAGGACAATTGGAATCGGATTATGGATGTCAACGTGCGTGGCGTTTGGAATTGTATGCGGGCTGAAATACCGCAGATGATTGCCCAGGGCGGTGGCTCAATTGTCAATACCGCTTCCATTGCCGGACTGGTTGGAACAGGGCTGGGAATGAGCACCTATGCTGCCAGCAAACATGCGGTCATGGGTCTGACCAAATGTGCCGCCATGGAACATGCCAAAGACAAAATTCGCATCAATGCCGTCTGTCCCGGCTTTACCAGCACAGACATGCTCCATCAGTTCACCGAAGTCATTCCCGACCTTGAAGAACGTATTCTGAAAGGCCAGCCCATGGGCCGTATCGGACAACCTGAAGAAGTGGCACAAGCCGTTTTGTGGCTGTGTTCCGCCCATGCCTCCTTTGTCACCGGAACCCATCTGGTGGTGGACGGTGGGGCAATTGCCCGCTGAAATTAGTCTTGGAAGTCTTGGGAGTCTTGGGAGTCTTGAGAGTCACAAGGCATCTTTGTCACCTTGTCACCTTGTCACCCTGTCAGGGGGTTTGGACTCCCAAGACTCCCAAGACTCCCAAGGCTTATCATGAGCAGCGAACCCAAACAGACGTTTCGGATTGTGCAGGAAAAAACAGCCAGTCGCTGTGAAATCTGTCATCAATCCGACCTGTTTGATCTTGAAACCGGAGTTTGCGGGCGCTGCCAGCCTCTTATTCAGAGCCAACTGGTTCCCCGCCTGGACTGGATTGAAGACGCAGCCTCTCCGGCGATGATTGCCCCGGCAGGTTTCCAGGCGTTTCGGACACCAGGTCAACTGACCTACAGCCATCCGACCCTTTCCCTTCGTTCCCTTCGTCGTTTAGCCCGTGAGGCGTTCCACCATTACCGGCACAATTTTCCGGTCTTTTTCTCGATTGTGGCACTCATGGAATTTCCGCTTGCAGTCATGACCTATCTCCTTAGAGGGTTTCCGGGAGTTGTCATCGTGCTCGCCCTGGTTGCCACACTCCTTGGCACCATTGCCAGCGGAGCCCTGACCAGCGCGGTCTTGGACGCTTTTCCAGGGGAAAATGTCTCGGTCAACCGGGCCTACAACTTTATCCGGCGGCGCGGCTGGAGGTTTGTTTACGCTTCACTGTTAGGTCAGGTCAACCGCTGGGCTGGTTTTTTAGGTGGCTCGATTGCTGGTTTTTTCGTGGGGGCATTTTTTTCAGCTCTCACCCAAAACCCCTGGCCGATGGCGGTGCTAGCTTTCATCGGAGGACTCTGGCTGGGAGGGAAAACCTACAGTACGGCTGCCTTTGTAACTGAAATTGCCGCCCTGGAAGGCCGTGAGTTTGATGATGCGCTCTTTCGCAGCCGCTGGCTGGGCGAAACCAATGTGCGGGCTTTATCAGTTGTCAACACCATCGAATGGGGTACCCGGCTGCTGGAAACGCTGACGGCGTTTACCTCTTTTGGCCACAATGCCCTTTTTCTCGCGTACTTGGTGATGGTTTTCAGTTTGGCTCTGCCGGGCAAACTGGCTGGTCAGGAACTTTGGATTTTTTTACCGTTCGTTTTTTTCAAAACCCTCTGGCTTCCCTTCTGGGGAACCCTCAAAACGCTGTTGTATCTGTATCTGCGGCGACAGGCCGAAGGTGCTGAGTTTGCTTTCCGGTTCACCTCGGAACCCGAAGAAAACCCGTAGCTCATACTGGTTTCAGTTGGTCATTTTTTATGGAACGTCAACCCCAACGGACCTTCCAGATTGTCCAGGAAAAAACGCCGACCCGTTGCGAAATCTGCCATCAGGACGACCAGTTTGACCCAATCGCCAACTTCTGTCGCCGTTGTGCGCCAATTGGAATGATTGAATTGGCTTCCACGAAAGCTGAACTGGAAGAACGATTTACCAAAACCGAAGGGATTGGGCTGACCTACTTTTTCCGTCCGGTTTTGAGGGTTTCCAACCTCCGACGCATCGCCTGTGAAGCGTTTCACCTCTATCGGCAGCACTTCCGCGTGTTTCTTTCCATTCTGGCCCTGATGGAACTTCCCTGTGCCGGGCTGACGTTACTTTTTCGTCAATTTTGGGTGCTCTTGCCCTTCATTGCCCTGGCCTGGGTCATTTTGAATATGCTGGCCGGAGGTGCCCTCATCAAAGCAGCCTTTGATGGATTTCGCGGTGAAACACCATTGCCCGGAAAATCCTATGACTTTATCCGAAAACGGGGTTGGACCTTCATTTGGGCAGCCATCAGCGGTTGGGTGTCCCGCTGGGGCGGTTTTTGTAGCGGTGCTTTTCTGATGGTACCCCTCGTCCAATTCCTTGCGGAAACAGACCCGACGCTTGGCTCTTTGTTTACCCTTGAATGGATTTGGATTCTTGCAATCCCAGGCATTTTATTGGCGGGTTTGGCAATTGGGGCATTATCCTACTCACATCCGGCGTTTGCTGCTGAACTTGCCGCCATGGAAGGTTGCAGCTACGACGAAGCGTTTGAACGCAGCCGCTGGCTGGGCGAAACCAACCGGCTTCAATTATCCAACCTGAATTCAGTTGAATGGCTGGCCCGAACGATAACCGCAATTCCAATTATTGCCTTTCATCCCTGGCCACTGACTTTTTTTGCTGCATTGGTTTTCCCGATTTGCCTCCACGGCCTGCTGGCACAGGCTTCCATCATATTTTTTATTGTCATGATTGGACTCAGGGTGGTAGTGATTCCTTATTGGAAAATCTTCAGAACCCTGTTGTTTCTCTATCTGCACCATCAGGCTATCGGTGCTGAGTTTGCCTTTCGGTTCACCACTTCAGAACCCGGAGAGAACCGGTAGCCTGCATTAGCCGGTCATGGTTGAGTTGTATGGAGCGCCAAAACCAGCGAACTTTCCAGATTGTCCAGGAGAAAACACCAACCCGTTGCGAAATCTGTCATCAGGATGACCAGTTTGACCCGGTGGCCAACCTCTGCCGTCGTTGTGCTCCGATTGATGTGGTGCAACTGACTGAAACACTGGCGGTTGCCAGTGAACCGATGGCCGAGTTGGAGCTTTCGCCGATTCCTCCATTGCCAGGAGTTTTTCCGGAACTCAGAAATACCGGCCCGTACCCATTTCAACCCCAACTGGGTTTGTCGGCAATTTGTCGTTTGTATGGCAAAGCCATCCAGATGGTTCTGCAAAACGCTGGGATTTTTTTTACAATCAATCTGTTTTCCGTCTTCTCAGCGTTGCTGGCAGTTATTATTCCGCTTTTGTTGTCACTGGCACTCAAATCAGGAACTTGGCTCCCGGTGCTCCTTTCATGTGTTTTTGGAGGGTTGATTTTTCTGCTTCAGGGAGGAATCCACAGCACTGCTGCCTATGTAGCCAGAGAAATCCATGCAAGAAGCTCACTTGGGGCAGTCCAGGCACTCGATTTCGTTAAAAACCGGCAACTTGCGCTTTTGAGCGTCCGGCTTGGTTTTCACTCTGCCACTTTCATGATTTTTGTCTTTACCGGGCTCGCCGCAGCCGTATTGTTTGACACAATCAATGGTTCCGGGTATTTCATTTTCTTTGCCTGTTATCTGGCAGCGTTGCCGACCATTTTGTTCCAAGCCCTCATGGTGCTCGTTAATGAGTTGGTTGTCTTTGAACGGGCCAAACAGGATTCATTTTTGACCAGTTCCTGGCTGACAACTCTGAGCAAAGGACCATTGTTTTTGGTGGTTCTGTTGGAATGGCTGATTAAAGGAGGGCTTTGGTATGCTTCATTTTTTACAATTCAGCTTTATTCCGGTTCTGTTTACAATTTAGACGAATTCTTTGACGAACTCTTTTGGATTGTTGCTCTTTACCTTCTCCTCAAAATCCCTTTTAACCCGGTTTTCCAAACGTTTCGCACTCTGCTCTATTTACATCTCCGAAGCCGCGCTGATGGGCACCCACTCCAATTGCCATTCGAATCGGAACCCCAAAACTTTTAGCAAACTTTGAATTTTCCCATTTTCATTTGGATTCTCAGACCCCAAGGCTTACATTTTGACTCTGACAACATAATTTTTGAGACTCAGACTTGAAAGCGTGCTCCCGACTTCAAACCTTGAATCCGAAACCGAAATCCATGTGGAAAGATTACGCCAAAGCATTTCCCAAACCAAACTGCGTTGAATGTTTGCGGGCCTTGCACGAATACGGCCAGTGGCCTATCCGGTGTTTTCACTGTGGGGCCAACCGCCAGATTACAAACTGGGTTGGAGCCGCTGCTGAAACCCGCCTCTTGCCGGAAAAACCGGAATCACTACCATTCAGGCCACCTCGGCCCCAACCGGCTGAAACAGCCCAAAAAACACTTTTCGACCTCTAGCTGCCTGGCATCTGATGGTTACGCAAGACCCTCGCTCCACCTTTCACGTTACCAGGGAAGGCACTGCCACCCGCTGCGAAATCTGTCATCAGTCTGATTTGTATGACCCCGAAACCAACCTTTGTGGACGCTGTCAGCCCCTGGTTGACAGTCGGTTGATTCAAATTCAGCCTGCCCCCGAAGCCGGTTCGCCCACTCCGTTTGATGATGCCGTCAGCGACTTTTTCCGTCCGGAACTGTCGTTGACGGATTTCTTTCGCTTGGTTCGCGCGGCTGGGAGGCTCCATTCCGAAAATTTTGGGGTTTTTGTCTCGCTTCAGGCTGTGGTTGACGGACTGCTGGCGATTTCCCTGTGGTTTGGAACGGGTGGTTCGATTCCGCCGGTTCCGGCCTTTTCCCCTTTTGCCGGCGGCGCAGCCTGGGCTTGGCTCTTGGATGTCTTTTTCGGGTCCCTGGCGACAACCTTGGGAATTGGGGCTTTTGCCGCCATTACGCAAGAGCATCCGAATGTCATGAAACAAGCAGTGGAAAGTCTACGCCACCGCAGCGGCGGCTTTTTCCTGGCCGCATTTCTGGGACGGCTGTATCAAAAAACCGGAGTGCTGCTCTGTTGGCCAGTGGGTTTTGCCACAGTTGCAACCGGGGCTTTTTTACCTGAAACGGCTTTTTTCGGAACCTCGACCGGATTCGAACTCTTCCGCCGAAGCCGTATTCTGGGTGGGCGAAACTGGCTCCCGCTGTGTGGCATGAGCATTGTGCATTGGTTGCTGGAAATCATCCCGGCGGCCTTGGTCTGGAATCTTTCCCATGAAGCTTATTTCTGGGTGTATTTGATTTTTCGCGCGTTGGTCTCGCCTTTTTTTCAAATCCTGCACACCTTGCTGTATCTGCACCTCGCCTTGCAAAGCCCGGCTCCTTCAATGATAGCAGAGCCTACTGCTGCGGAGGACGAGTTCCTCTCTTGAAGCGCTGTCCAAGGTTCCCGGCTTCACCGTATGACCTTGGCAATTCCCAGCTTATGTTCCAGGTCGCGCATTTTCCGGGCCAGTTGCACCATTTCAGCCTCAGAAGTGGATTTTCCATTCAGAATTTCTTCGGACCGGCGCACCACCAATCGAATTTCATCCGGGTTCAGGCGTGCCCGCCGGGCCACCGCCACCGCCAGTTTTTCGGCATTGGTATTGGTTGGCACACCGCCATAACGACAAAGCGCCCGGCGAAACCGGGTATAGACGTTTTCGATTGCCAAATCATAGCTTTCGGCCACCTGTTGAATCTGGGCCATGGCTGAAACATATTCGAGCGTGCTCGCCCGGCCTTTGCGTTTGACCGGTATGGGGCGGGCAAACCGGCGGCCAAACGTATACACCACGACCAACCCAATTGCCGCCAATTGCCAGAACGCCAAAGGAACCAGCGTCCCCTGAAAGTAGTTGCTCAACCCCACATAGGTTGCCCCCTGCCCATCCCGATATCCGTGATGGTATTCATCAAACAAAAGACGTGGACCGTCACTCGCAGGAGCGTCTTTGCCGGCTATCACCACATCCGCCAGATTCAACCCAAACACCACATTATCAGCCTGGCGAATTCCATTGTTCGCCAAAATATATTCATCCGCCAAAAACAGGACCGTGCCTTTTCCATGAACGAGGCTGGCAAAAACCGGGGCCTCATCCCGTCCTGCCAGAGGAAGCATGGTTGGATGCCAATTCACCGCAGAGTTCGCAGATTCCGGATTGACCGGCAGGGGCGTGTCCGCAGTGGACTGCGGGTCAAAAAAACTATCCTCGTCCTCTTCCAAATTCGCATCCGGTTCGGGGCGCTCTTCGTCTTCAAAATCATCCGGCTTGTGGGTGGGTTTGTTTTTTTGGCCGGTCTTGGCAGACACTCCTGTCTTTTCATCCCGTGCCGGATACCACACCAAACCTGCGGCCCGGTCACTGATGGCCACCTTGTCCACCTTTTGAAAATAACCGGCTGGCTGCCAGGGGGTGATTTCCTCCGGCTTGGTCTTGGAAAGCAGCAGGCTGTTGTCCTGAAAGGTTTTCGGCGGAGGCAGCGCAGCCGTTGCGACCCAGGTTTTTCCCCAGGTCATCCCAATCGAACGGTCCACAATGATGGCCGTGCCACCCTTTTCCACCCAACTCAACAGGGCTTTGGTTTCCTCCTTACTCGGATTCAGATGTGGAGGTGGGGCGACGATAAACAACGCCTTGATGTTTGAATGTTTTTCAAGCTCGGTGTAGGGCTGCCGCCAGCGGGAAACCGGATAATTCGATTCTTCCAGCAACGTGTAATAGCCCAGCCAGCCAAAGGTGCGCCCGGAATAGGTGGAGCGTTCCGCCCGGTCTTCGGTTTCGGTGTCTTCGCGTTTATCTACGTAAAACACCAGATTCAACCCGACCATGACGGCAATCACCGCAATCACAATCAGAATATTGCCCAATGCTTTGCGATCCATCGTGGTGCAATCCTTTGAAAAATGCAGAAAAAACCGGCTTTGGCTGGTTTGGATTTATGACATTTTTCCCCTGCCGGAGACAAGGCAATGGTCAATCACCGGTTTCCAAGGTGAATAAAAACGGGTGGCCAACGCCTTTGTACCGAACCCATTGTTTGAGACCGGAAATATCCCGGTGCGTCCAGGCCGTCTGAAAATCTGCATCCAGGAGCAAAAAAACCAGCACGGTCAACTCGCCTTCGATGGAAAATCCCCAATTCTGCTGCATCAACTCCAGCAAGATATCGGAACAAGTCGAGCCCCAATCCATGATGGAGGCAGCAAAGTGATGCTCTCCGTTACTGATTGGGGAAAAATCCAAAAACGCCTGATAGGTTTCGGCCTCGCTGTCGGTCAGCCCGACAGGTACGCCGGGAGCGCAAAATTGGGCCGGCAAGGTCGAAATGGTCTGGCGACAACCAAACGGGCGAATTTCATAAATGGAGCAGGCCCCGGCTGCATTGAGAAATACGCACAAGCCAGGTTCCCGGCGGTGCCGCTCATCAAAATCATCAACATCCAGCGCCGACTCGGCCAACTCTACCAACCGCTCCACCCTTTTCTCAAGCAGTGCGGCAACTTCCGGAGTCACCTGCGCCGCAATTGGGAATGCCTCAAGCAAGGTGGTTTGAACGGCAAAGGTGCAGCAATGAACACAGCCCCGGCGACAAAATACCGCGTCAAGCAAACCTTCTTCCTGGTTTTTGGAAATCCAGCGTTGGGTTTTGCTTTCAAATTCCTGCCGCAGATGCTCGACTAAGGTCAACAAATCGGTGTCCATGCAAATACAGTCTTGGGAGTCCTGGGAGTCCTGGGAGTCTTGGGAGTCAAAAACCTGACAAGGTGACAAGGTGACAAGGTGACATGAAATTCCTGACTCCCAGGACTTCCAGGACTCCCTAGACTCCCTAGACTCCCTAGACTGAACTGGATTTACTCCATCCGAACCTCGCCGCGCAAAAATCCGCGCACAATTTTCATGTCTTCCCAGACTTCCCGCTTTTTGGCTGGAACCCGCAACAGGTAGGCTGGGTGAAACGTCACCATCAACGGAACACCGTGATAATCATAAACATTTCCCCGAATGGCCGTAATCGAGCCAATCCGGTTATCCTCAAGCAAGGTAAAAGCTGCCGGAGCGCCCAACGCCACGATGATTTTTGGCTTGAGCACTGCCAGTTGCCGGTGCAGAAAACCATTGCAGGCATCAATTTCATCCCGTTCCGGGGTCCGGTTTCCGGGTGGGCGGCATTTGACAACGTTGCAAATGTAAACCTGAGCCCGTTTCATCCCAATGGCTTCAATGATTTTGTTGAGCAGTTCCCCGGCTTGTCCGACAAACGGAATACCCGTCCGGTCCTCATCGGCACCGGGTCCTTCACCCACAAACACCAGCTCCGGGTTTGGCGAACCATCCCCAAACACAATCTTGTTGCGGTGCTGTGACAATTTGCAGCGGGTGCAATCCCCAATGTCGTCCCGAATATCCTGCAAACAGGTATCAGTTACCGGAGCAGCAACCACTGGCTGGGGTTCCGGTTCAGGCATGTCAAAAAGCGAGAACTGTGGCGCAGCCGCTTTGGTTTGAGCTTTGGGCGGCAACTTAATGATGGAAACAACAGAAGGTGTGGGCATAGTGGTTGGTGGGGTTGGGGTTGTTTCAATTACTTCAGGCGGGGTCGTCGGGAGTTGAGCCTGCGCTGCCAAAACCGTCTCAACTTGCGGCGGCGTCTGAGAGGGTTGAGCCGAAGGAGCTTCAGGCCCTAATTCGGCAACAGTCTTAGGTACCGCCGGAGGTTCAGCCACAACCAGGGTTGGCGACGGGGCCGATACGATGGGCATGGCAGCTTCGGCTGGTTCCTTGGAACCAGCCGCTCCACCCAGGTGGGTCACCCCCAGGGTCTGAACAAACCGGAGGTATTCGGCAGTATCCCGAATCAGTTCGGTCAGTTCTTCGCGGGAAAATGATTCAGCAGACATAGAGGCTTTTGTCACTTTCCTTGAGCCGTTTGGCGGAGCCGACATGTGTTGAGAAAATCAATCAAGGTTGAAAGCTGTTGTTCCCAACTACGCCCCAAAGCCAACGTCAACTCCCCAGCTTCAGTTCCCCATGCTGTTGGCTGCTGTAAACTTGCTTTCACAGCCCAAACATTGGCACCTACGGAAGTAGGCAGATTGGCTTGAGGGTCCACCAAAAAGGTCAAAAATACCTGACATCCAGGCGGTGACCACCTGGAAGACAAAACCAGTTGTTCTGCCGCCCACCAGTCAAGTGGAAATGGATTGGTCTGCTGCACCTGCCAGCCCTGCTGGTCCAAATGGTTTAGAATCAGTTCTTTTTGACTGTGCATCAAAATGCCTCAGACCGTCTTTTCCAAAGAAAAAACGACTTCATGAGCTATATCCTGAGCCTTCATCAAAACCCAGAACCTACTCTGTCACCGTAATGCGGAGCGGCGTGGAGGTTGAGGCCACTTTTTTATTGACCCCGGTCAGAGTCACCTCATACACGCCGGGACGGTCAAAGGTGTAGGTCAATTTCGCCCCTTGCCCCAAAACTTTCTTCTCAGTTGCCCAGGACATCGAAGCATCCGGGAGCGTGGCCCCGCCGGCAGTGCCGGAAAATTCCACCTGAAGCGGTGCTTTGCCGGTAACTGTGCTGGCTGTGGCTGTCATGCTCAATGCCTTGGCGGTCACGGAACCCGTGGCCTGAGTCATCTCTTTGAGCACAAAACTGTCAGCGTCAAATTGGACATTGCGAGGCCGGGCGGTGGTTTGCAAAGCAAACACCTGCGAACGAAAGCGGTTGAAAACCGTCACCTGCTGTTTTTTTCCGTCTTCAGTGGTAACAGTCAACAACAGCGGCATTTTATAGGTTGAAACCCCTTTTTCACCGTTCAGGGAATGGGTCTGTTTTTGGTCAATCCGGGCAAAAATGGTATATCCCCCGTTTCCATCCGGCTTGCTGTCATAGGAAAAGGCATAGGTCGGTCGAAGCTGCGAATACACCCATTGATTGAAGAAATCACCTAACGGAGCCCCATACGCCAGTTCACAGACATTTTGAAAATCGGGTGTGGTGGCATTGCCATAAGCATGACGTTGCCGGTATTCGCGCAACATCTTGAAGAAATTGTCATCCCCCATCAGCCCCCGTAACATGTGCAGCACCCAAGCTCCTTTGTCATACACGGCATTTGTGTCATCAAAGGGGTCGGCTAAATCTTCAGCGATGACGGTTCCGCGCAAGGCTCCATTGGCCCGTCCGTCATCATAATTTTCCACCATCAAGTCACCGGCTGGCACCTTGAGATTTTTTTCGAAAAAGAGCACTTCAGAATAAGTGGCAAAGCCTTCGTTGAGCCAAATGTCATTCCATCGCCCGCAGGTCACATTGTCGCCCCACCATTGATGGGCCAGTTCGTGCGCAATAATGCTTTGGCTGGACCCGCCGGAAGCCACAATGCCCCCTCCCAATGAAGTCAGGGTTTGGTGTTCCATCCCCCCGCCCCAGGGAAATTCAGCCATGCCGTATTTTTCTTTGAGGAACGGATATTCGCCATACAGCGGGGCAAAAATCTCCATGGCTTTGCGAGTGATGGCAAACTTCTGCTGGGCAATGTCAAAATGTTCCGGGTAGACAAAATAAGTGAGCGGCATTTTTGTACCATCCAACGCCGTGTAGGTATCCTGAAACTGCTTATAGTTGGTTACAGCCAAAGAAACCAGATAGGGGGAAATCGGATATTTCTCATCCCAAAGATAGGTCTTGCGGCCATTCCCTTCTTCCCGGATTTCCGTCAGAGTTCCATTGCTGGCTGCCACATAGGGGTCGGGAACGGTAATGGCCATCTGAACCGTAGCCTTGTCCGCCGGGTTGTCAACGCACGGCCACCAAGCCGGAGAACCATAAGGTTCGCTCAAAGTGGCAATAATCGGCGTGCCTTGATGGGTTGTGAAAAAGACAGCGCCACCATTGGAAAGATTGGAAAACGACCGGGGCGAACCGCTATAGGCAATCGTCACGGTAAACTCGGTGCCCGCAGCCAGAGGTTTGCCAAACCGGACGGAAATCTGATTGCCGTTCCGTTCAAATCCGGTGGTCCCGGTAACACCGCTTACTTTGAGCGAATCCACATTGAGCTGACGGTCCAAATCAATCAAAAAAGTTGAAAAGTTGTTGCTGGTTGCTGCTGCCTTAATATCAACCGTGCCGATAAAATTGGTTGTTCCCGGTGCCACCTGCAAAGCCAGTTTATAGTTCAGCACGTCCGCCGGTTGGACGGTCACCAGATTTTGGGACTCCGTGGGCGAAACCTGCCAAGCCTCGTAATTTTGTCGTTCAGACTTGCGAAACAATTCATGGTCGGTCCGGATTTCGGCGGCCAGTTGGCGGCGGTCCGGAGTTTTTTGGCTGACCTGTCGGGGTGCAGCCTGGGGCCGGGTCAGTGACAAGGTGGTGACAACCGTGAGCAAAAGAGCGGTTAAAACAGCAAGACGCATACAATCCTTTCAAGCCAAAATATGAGTTCAGTGCGGGCAGGATGATTGGCACAATCCGTCATAAACATTTGCGAATGCAGATGAAACGGACTGCACATGGACGCATCGTCTCTACCTGACGGTGGCTGACAGTGTCAAGTAGATACGCCATTTCATGGGGAAAACTTGAAAAACGAAGGGAGGAAAAGTTGGGGAGAGTGCTCGCGGGCAGAATCGAACTGCCGACCTATCGCTTAGGAGGCGATTGCTCTATCCCCTGAGCTACGCGAGCACATGGACCAGAACCGAGGGCCTGTTGAGGACTGAGGACTGAGGACTGAGGACTGAAAAACTGTGAGCACTTCATTCATTCCGGATTTACAAAGTATTGTGAAAAACTCAGTCCTCAGTCCTCAGTCCTCAGTCCTGAATTTAAGAATCATAGCGCATGAGGGAATGCACATGATAGTTGGAGAGTTTCTCCCGCCCATTCAAAAAATTCAACTCAATCACAAATGTCAGCCCGACCACCTGGCCGCCCAGTTGTTCAACCAGTTTGACCACGGCGGCGGCGGTGCCTCCCGTAGCCAGCAAGTCATCGGCAATCAACACCCGATGACCTTCGCCAATCGCATCCCGGTGGATTTCGAGCGTATCGCTGCCGTATTCCAAATCGTAGCTGATGCTTTCCGTTTCGTGGGGCAGCTTTTTGGGCTTTCGCACTGGAACAAAACCGGCTCCGATGTGATAAGCCAGCGCCGGGGCAAAAATAAAGCCACGCGCTTCAATGCCAATCACGGTGTCAATTTTCTCACCCGCAAATGCTTCGCTCATCCGGTTGATGACAGCTTTCAGTCCTTTTGGGTTTTTGAGCAGCGTGGTGATGTCATAGAACAAAATCCCCGGTTTGGGAAAATCCGGGACTTCACGAATCATTTTTTTCAAATCGTTCATAGCCAGTTTTGAGCTTTGAGTCTTGAGTTTCGAGTTTTGAGTTCCTGCTTTCTCTTGAAAGCAGGGTTGGCAAGTTTTGGTTGGAGAGGCGTTCTCAAAATTCCAAACAACGCAAAACGCAAAACTCTTTTTGTTAGTGTTCAATCCGAAAAGTGCCGTACCTCAAGGTCGGCTCAACGTCCGTCTCACACAACTGAGTTACCTCGGCATACATCGGCCCGGTGGCAAGCTCCAGTTTGAAAGATTCCATGGCACGGGTGTTTCCCTCGGCCCAGACTTCAACCGAACCATCCGGCAAATTGCGAACCCAGCCTTTGATTTGGTGCTGCGCAGCGGCCCGCAACGCGAAATACCGGTAACCAACTCCCTGCACCTGACCGTAAACCTGGAAATGACGGGCAACCATTCGCATATTCAACAAAACACGAAAGGCGAAAAGGATGGGAAGATATTGGCTTTCACCTTCTTCCAAAATCCCTTTCGCCGATTCGGATTCTTTTTCGCAAGCTGTGCAATGTGGTCGGGGCGAGAGGATTTGAACCTCCGACCTTTCGGTCCCGAACCGAACGCTCTACCAGGCTGAGCCACGCCCCGTTATGTATAGCTGAAAGGTGGCGATGCTACTCGCCACCTGTGTAATTGTCAACCTAATTTTTATTTTTCGGAGGTCGGGGTGTCTTTCAGCGTGATTTCCGCCCAGCGTGGCAGCGTCAAGGCCGCCGTATATTTCGATTCTTCAAATGTGAATTTGAAGATTCCTTTGAATTTGGTCACATTGGAAAGTCCTTCGCCGCGTGCCAGGGTGGGCATCCGGAACCGTCCGCTGAATTCCGAGTAATCAACCGTGGCATTGATGGATTCAACATCTTTCAAGTGTTTTTCCAGCACCTCCAGGTTGTACATGGCATCCAGTTGGAGGGTCAGCATGGCTCCCGTCTGGCCGTTGATATAGGCAATTCCTCCAGCCAAAGGCACCCCTTTCACATTTGGACGCGGCTTGAAACGGTATCCAACTTCCCCTTCAAATTTTCCGGGTACTTTTTCAAACTCGTAATAGGGAAGTTTTTCTGGCAGCAACGGAAAGAAAATCAAATCCAAAAATGCCTGGGAAGCCAAACCCGTATTGGCTTTGGGGTCCACCTTGGTTTTGGGAACGCCTCGGTCATCGGTGTCTTCAATGACGGTTGGTTCGGCCAAATACTCGCCTGTTTCATCCTTACGGTAGGTGATTTTGACCCGTGTATCCCGGTTTTGGAGGTTTTTGCCCATAGCCCCTCCAGCTTCCTTGGGCTTTTCGTATCGTTCCATATGCAGCTTCTGTTGATAGGTGCAGCGGTCTCGAATCACCAGCGACTGATGTTGATTGCAGGCTGTCTTGCAAATCAATTCCGGGACATTGGTGCAATCCATAGTGGCAATCCCCGGACAGTCTTCAGTTGCCAGGGGTGGTGATAAAGGAAGAGGAGTCCCAGCCCCCAGGACTGAAGTTCCCAACCACAAGATACCTGCCAATGCCCAGCGTTGAACGTGTGTTTTCCTGTGTTTCATGCTATCTTTTGCTCCGTCCGTAATCTCAATTTTGAATCAGTTTTGCAGTTTCAGCAGTTTTTGAATGCGTTTTTCAGCCCCGCAGTTGCTCCGGCGGGCAATTTCCCCAACCAGGTTTATTAAAGACTGTACTTGGCTTGCGGCCTGATCTTCAATCATTGTTTGACAACCTCTGTTTTGACTTGTGCTGTTTATGCAAAATCGTTTTTACCGGATTCCAAACGCCTATTCTGTTTCCGTTGAACCTTTGCTGGATGATCTGCGTCAGTTTTTCCTCATGCAGGGCCATCAAGTACAGATTATTCCTATTCAAAGCGGGCAGATTCTGCAAGCCCAAAAAGATTCGGCACTGAGTACCCTGACCGGGCAATCCTCAGCCTTAACCGTGAAAGTGATGCGGGAATCGGACGGACTCCGCATTGAAGTTGGCAACAGCAAGTGGCTTGATAAAGCCGCAGTTGGTCTGGTCGGTTATGCCCTCCTGCCACCTTTGATCCTACTGCCGATTGTCGGTGCAATCAATCAATTCCGGTTGAGTGAGGACGTTTGGGAAAAAGTCGAAGCTTTCATTGCCCGGTGCAACGCCTATGCACCTCCGCCCACGGGTGGTGCCCCATACCCCGGTTCCGGTTATGGCTCCACTTATCCGCCCCCCCCGACCTATGCAGCCTCATCCTATACGCCACCCCCGGCTCAAAAACCGGAACGAAGCTGTACTTCCTGCCAAGCCTCCTTGGCCGCAGGTGCGATTTTTTGTTCGCGTTGTGGATCCAAGG
>JAIBAN010000068.1 GCA_019695185.1 Blastocatellia bacterium
GCAGGCACACAAAATAATGTGGTTGAAAACAATTTAATTGGGGTTTCTGGACTAGGTGTTAGTATAATTGGAAATAGAGGTCGAGCAGATAGTCAAAATGCGATAGGAAATATGATTCGTAACAACAAAATTGGTACGAATGTGGACGGGCTGAGAAGATTAAGGATTTTTGCATATGGCGGACCAAACTTTCTTCCAGCACCCTCGATTCAAATTGTATCAGGGGCAAGTGACAATAGAGTCGAAAATAATGTTATTGCCGGAACTCGTGGGACTGGGGTTGGACGCCTCAACTATTTTGGGGATGAAGCCCCTTCCTTCAACATTATCCGCAACAACCGGATTGGGGTTGGTGCCAACGGTGAAAACATCGCGCCTCCGGGAGACGCCGCCAACCCGCAAGGGCCAAATGACGAAGGCTCCTACTCGATTGGGATTCTGGCCAATTACGGCGACACCATCACAGGAAACATCATCGGGAATTTTCCGCTGGCGGGCATCAAGGCCCGCGATTTGGGCGCGACCATTCCGGCAGGCACGCCGCCGACCACCATACAGAACAACACGATTTTTAATTCCGCCTTTGGGATTGAAGTCGGCCAGTTGCGCGGAGCGGTCATCACGAACAACACGATTTCCGATTGCACCAGAGGTGGTGTCGTCGTGGCCAATGCGTTGCTTGATGCCTCGCATCTTTATGGGGTGCCGGCCATCAATCCCGAAGCTGGCGGACCGACGCTGGAAGTGACCGTCTCAAGCAACACCTTTACCAATCTGGGCGGCCCTCGGATTGCGTTGACACCTTCGGTCAACCGGATGCTCAAGGGTGAATATGTGCCGAACACGGCGCGGACGCTCCAGAGCGAAGGGCCAAACCTTTACCAGCCCACCCCGCTGGTGACCGCAGCCCGGAAAAACGCTGACGGGACGGTGACCGTGACAGGTGAAACGGTTGGCGGAGGAATGCTGGAACTCTACGGCAACGGCAGGATGATTCAGGCCGTGATGGTTGCAGGCGGCGGTTTTTCAGTGACGCTGCCAGCCAGCACCGTCCAGGGACTGACCACTGTTTCCGCTCTGGTGACGGTCAGCCGACAGACTTCGGAACTCTCCGCCCCGACCGAAATCAAATCGGACAACCCACCTCCGCCCGACACGGTGCCGCCGACTGTTTCGGTGACGGCTCCAATGGCCGGACAGCAGATTGAATCCAAAGCCGGAACGCAGCTTTCAATTGTCTGGCAATCATCCGACAACGTAGGCGTGGTGCGGCATGACGTATGGCTGGCCCGTCCCGGACCGGGAGCCGTTGACAGCATTGCCTCCGGACTGGCCGGAACCGCGCAATCCTTCACCTGGAATGTGCCGGAAAACCTTGAAGTGCCCCAAGCGCAAATCGTGGTGATGGCGTTCGACGCGGCGGGGAACCAGGGGCAAGGTGCTTCCGGGATGTTCACCGTCAAAAAGCCGAACACCCCGCCCCCGGACACTGAAAAACCGGTGGTGTCCAACGTCACGCTCTCGGCCAAAAAGGTCAAACGGAAGCTGGACCCGACGCTCACCATCACCTGGAAATCCACCGATAACATCGGCGTGGTCAGCCATGATTTGATTTTTGCGGATGCGACGCCGGTTGTGTCCGGGCTCCCAGGCAATGCCCAGACGTTCACCTGGACCGTTCCGGCGAGCATTCCCAAGAAGACAGTGGGAACCGTCAAAGTGACCGCCCGCGATGCGGCAGGGAATTTGGGCAGCGGAGAGTCACTGTCTGTCACCATCAAATAGCTGAGAACTTTACCGCATTGAGGTAAAGGGAGGGCCGGAATGAATGTCCAAAAATCGGTGGAAACCCTCAAGGTTGTTCTCCCAAACACAGTGTCCGGAATCGAAGTTGGTGTGGAAATTGCCGTTCGGATGACCGTCTGGCGTAAAACCTGGGTTGCCTATAAACCATTATTTCTCAAATCTGACCCTCTGCCGATTCATTTGTTTTCAGCCGCTGCCTGCGGGATGTTGATGTGGTGGCTGGGGGTAAGTCCGGCTTTTTCCCAAAGATTGCCAGCAGGGGCAAAAACTCCAAACGCTTCTCACTCTTCACAATCAAGTGTATCTGCATCCCGACCTGCTTTGGCCCAGGTCACGACAGCCAAGGCCGGACGCTCCAAGCGGAAGCGCATCAAATCCGCCCCCAACCAGGTCACCTATGGATATGATGGTGATGGGAATATCGTTTCAAAAACTGTCAACGGCGTAACAACCCGATATTTGGTGGCAGCCTATGGTCCGGACGGACTTCCTCAGATTTATGAGGAAATTGTAGACGGGCAGGTCCAACGTGTCGTCACTCACGGCTATGGACCGATTTCACAACGGCAGTTGGTAAACGGCCAGTGGAAAACCAGTTTTTACATCACTGATGGAAATAACTCGGTTCGGGCGTTGACTGATGCAAATGGTAATGTGACCGACACCTTTGATTATGACGCCTTTGGAAATTTGATTGGTCGCACTGGAACCACACCAAACCCGTATTTGTTCGCCGGCCAGCGGTATGAACCTGAAGCCGGGTTGTATAATCTTCGGGAACGAATGATGTCACCCAATACCGGACGGTTTTTTACGATGGACCCTTTTGAAGGCCGGAAACCATTTCCTTCAAGTCTTCACAAATACACGTATGCCCACAATGACCCAGTCAACCATTGGGACCCGACCGGGTTTGAGGCAACACTCACAGGGCTGACTGTCAATCAAGCCGTTGGGACTACAACCAACGTATTTCCAAACCTGGTGTCCGGGTTTGTAAATGGATTTCCGGTCCAGGATGTCTCGGTTGAATTGTTGGATGGTCTTGGAGGCGACGAATTTAAGACGGTTGGCGGTTTTCGGCAGGTTGATTTTGGCGGCGGTGGTGGGGTGAAAATTCACCTTGGTGCCAAAACCCAAAACCGGGCACCTGTCTTTCCGCTCTATCGCTGGGTTCAATGTGTCAGGACGAACGAACCAATAGACGCCGCCAATAAAAACGTTTGGGCTTATGACCCAGGTGGGAAACTGAAACCATACTATTACTCCCAGGGTGATGAAGAGGAATTCAATAAAATCGCAAAAGGGTTGGGCTTCGACAAAATGTTTTTTGACTTGGCCCAAAGACCGTTTGGCATGAATAAAAAAGTTGAATGGGATGCGGAGTTGTCACTGGTCGGAGTGAAATCCTACGGCACCAAAATGTTTCAGGAAATTGTGCGGGTTTCCTACGGATTCAGCATTGACTCATATCAGACTTCCATCCGGAGACCGGTCATCCGGAAAATTCAGTCCGGAAAGGAAGCTGTCAATCTCTCCAATTGTCAGTGATTCAGAAGCTTTGATTGGGAACCCAAATGCTTTGTCGGGTTTGCCTCAGACCAGTCAAGCCATCGTTGCCGGGCCGTTTCCATACCGCACAAGACGACCTTGTGATCTTCAACGAAATATTCAAGTTTCAAACCCAGCCAGCAAAACCCGGTGGCCGTGATTTCACTTAACAGCCCGCCAAATCTTCCTTTGACCGGGTAGCTGGATGCAAATTTCATATCCCCAAAGAAATCCGAATCCACCAGATGGGGCTCGATTTGAAAATTCACCCCCTCGGTTTTTTGCAAGGCGTCAATGATGGTGAGCATAGAGGTCAAATACTCATCCGTGACTCCAGGTTTGGCATTGGTGGGAGGACATTCAAGCAACCCAAGTTCCTTTGGCAACTCCGTGTGAACCGGTTTATTAGAAATCGGATACCGTTGGAGAGCTTTGACAAAACCCCAGGCGTGCGGTGTTCCGGTTTTCAATTGTTCAATCAAATACGGAATATCCGTCAGGTGCGGGTCACGAATGAGGAGTGTCAGAATTTGAATTTGCACGTCCTGGTCTTTCAACCAATGGCATAAAAAACGGCGGGCAGCTTCGGATTTGAACGGTTCGGACATCCGGCGGTTGATGCAGGAATTCAATCCAATCAGGTGAGCTGTGAGCGCCACCCCTTGTTTGGTATGGGCGGACTGAGTTGAACTCATCAGCCTTTGTAAATGGGGAAGCGCCGCTTCCTTGTAGGCCGCAATGGAAAACATGTCGTCAGTAAAACCAATCCAGTAGCCTTTTCCGGTGACACGCAATTCCCAATTCGATTCAAGCCTTTGGACAAGTTGGGGAAGCGGAGTGCGCCGGTCGAGTTGAATGGTGATGCCGCCGCCCTCCATCGGAAGAAATGGAGGCTGGTTTTTTTCACATTGCGCCAACCCGGACGAGGTCAGTGCGAACCCCCAAAAAAGAACCCATAGAAATGAACGAAGCATGGTTTTCCGCTCCAGAAATCCTGGGAAGGTGAAATCGTTGAACCGAATCAGGGGTTCATTTTTATGGAAGCACTCGCAGCGAACCCACTGCGGCGGAGTCGTCTCCGCCTGTCTTTCAAGGGAAAAACGTGAAAACTCGCAAGGCCAGGAAATGGGTTTTACCCACAGGCCCTCTGCCCTTGATGATTGCCAGGACAATAGTACCCGATCCGGGAATTGGTTGTCAGTTCCGTTGGTGCAGGCCCCAGTTTTTCAGCAGATACCTGGCTGGTGATGGCAACAGGACAATGTCGTTTATGAAGCTTGAAACCCCGGTCATCAGTTCACCGGCGGATAAATTTCCCGTTTTCCAAAACCAAGCTGTGCCGGTTTGAGACCTCTTTCGTCCCAGCTTGAGAAGGTGAAAAAAGCGTGCCGGAAGTTCGGAAAAAGACCGAACAGCCAACTTCAAACCAAATTTTGACCTGGGTTTCATCGGGTTTATTTCCCCAAATATTGGTTCGTCACATCCTCCCGCTCGTGCCCAATTTCTTTCGCAATCAGGATTCGTGCCTTCCGGTCCTCGTCTTTTTGCTCAGGCGAAAGTTGATCAAGCGTGGGGCCGCCAAGCACTGGGGCTTTCCATCCGGTGAGTTGTTCGTAGCGCATTTGGATATAATGGTGGCGCAATCCGTGAACATTGTTGATCCCGGCCTTTTCACATTGCGCTTTGAACCGGTTCAACTGATCCACGTATTTGGATTTTGATGGGATCAAAGATTTTTCACCCACCATTTTCCGAACTTCGTCCAACAATGCCCGTTGCTCCGGAAGCCGGACAGCCACCTCATAACCGACTTTTTTCCCTTTGGTCCAGGATGGTTTCAAAACAATTTTGTGGCCCCGGTCCGCGAGCGACACGATAAATTTGATGCTGGTTTCCCGCCGTAATCCGAACCATTGTTGCAGTTTCAGGCTCGTCAGGGTGTAATTGTCGGTTACCAAATCGAGTTGTCCGGACGAAAGTGTATGCGCCTTGGACTTGGTTGGAATGTAACAACGCCGTTCAATTTTGTATTCGTCGTTGGTTTTCAGGACCACATTCCCCTTGCCGATTTTGGCTGCCCACCAACGCACATGCGACATGCGATTTTTGAGCGTGCCCGGTTTGAGATCATTTTCTTTCCAGTGACAAACCAGGGCGTCAACGTGTTTGGGCTTGAGGTTATGGGCTCTCAGGCAATGAAATCCGAGAGAAAAAAGGTCATCTGCCATTTGCTGGAGGGCGATGAGTCGTTCATGTTGCGTGCCGTAGGAACCATCGCGGTGCCGCAGGCACATCTCCTTGAGATCGAAATTTAGTTGTCGCATACGTTAAAAATAGGTGGTGAAGAATTCGTTGGTTAGTGTTAATGACTCATCGTGTGCCTCAACAAACGACGGAGGAATGACCCTCTACTGTCTATGGAATTCACCAAATTCCAAGTGCTCGATTGCCGGTTGAAGGCGCAGTCGGCGGCGCTGGGAATCACACGGCGCTCTGGTGAGCCGGCAGGTGTGATAGGTCGCTTGACCCGGACAGATGGTGCGGAATCCGGTTGATTGGAACCCGCCATACAAATTGAAACCGGCCAAAATACTCCGGTGGCCACGTGAACCAAGGAAAACAATTCAGTCCAATGTGACTTCAGCCGGGTCCGGTTCGTCGGTTGATGAGTGACGGTGAGGTCTCGGTTTGCGCCGGTTGAGAGCGACAATGGCATCAGCCAGGTCATCATCCGGATAGGTCGCGCCGAGTGTGATAAGCGCACTCGCTACATCGTTTAGGTGCGGTTTTTGATAGAAAAAGTCGCGCATCGCTTTGGCTTTTTCGTGAAGGATGTCTGACGAATCTCCAAACAGTTTGACTCTGGTGGACCCATCATTGTCGAATTCGATCCGGTCAACTCCGCTTGGTAATTCAAACTCATCTCTAATAACTTTGAGGAGAGTTCCTTTACTGACTTTCATACTCGTAGCTCCGTAACAAAATTGATTTGGGTTCAGCGTACATGCTGTGAAGGCAAAAAGTTTTGGTGTCTTTTCACATTTTTTCAGTGCTTTGTATCCCGACGTTTTGGACTCCGGGTTGTCCCCCTGTTGGGAAAACCGGTGCAGGAAACCGGTTGGAATTGATTTCAATTCCAAAAATGTTGGTGAGAATGCGGGCATCCGTGCCGCGCAAAAATTGTTTGGCGGGGCATTGGTTGCCCCCCCGAATGGGTTTCCGCAATCACACCTCAACCAATCGAAAATCCCTCTGATGGTGTTGTGACAGAGGCTGGTTCATCCGAACCAGGCGCTGGTCAACCCCACCGGTAATCCCCTCATAGGCTGAGTTGTGACTGGTTGGCGGCGGGACGGATTTGGTTTGTGAAGCCGAATCTGTCCTGTTCAAACCATTTCTTTGCGTACATTTTGGCAGTCTCCGCACTCCGCCAAAACGAAGTGCGGAGGGCCGGGAACGGGCTGACCTGCCGGTTCCCTATGCTATTGATTTTTGGCATTCAGACATCTTTTGCCTGAATAGCCGTAGAAATAATTTATGGAAAGTGGCCGCTTCAACTGGTCGAAAAAGTCCCTGTCGCCCTTCTGATGACACATCAAAAGTCGGTTCAGAACGTTAATTTTCGTTTTGTTGGAACGGGGAAAAGCCGGAACTATGCCGACGGTTGGTTGTAAGTGTTTCCGAACCAGGCTGAAAAAATTCGCTCTGGTCGGGTCTAAAAAAACAGGTTGGTGGTCATCGTCAGGTCATAAATCACGGCCAAATTTACATCTTCGCTTACACTTCATTTACACATTTACAGGCTGCTTACACTCCATTTACCTCGTGCAACGAAGTTGCCAAACCTGACACACTCACCGAAAAATGAAACTCAAAAGAGGTTTGGGACAGGCGCATTGACATGGGTTGGCTGCCTGTCATGTCGCCCGTCATGTCTGCTAAAAACCCAACTCGAAAACCAAACTGGAACCGGCTGGAGTGAAGTCGGAATTTTCGTAAATATTTGAAGATAAAGATAGATACCCCAATCAACGAGGGCCTTTGCCGGTATCGGTTGCGAATGCTTTTTTGCCTGATAAAGAGCGCCGTTTGACGGCGTCATTGTCAGTTGCACCCCCCGCAACCGGAAAGGTTGGTAGAATGTTTGGAGGTTGGTCATATCCCAATGGTCCTCAATTTCACGGATTGTTTGGTATTGGATTAGGGTTTGGGCACTCCATAAGAGCCTGGAGCCAAACCCTGAAAAGGACTAGATCAAATGGTGTGCCACAAATTTTTGGGGATGATTGCAGACTATCAATTGAGCAGCAGGATGAAACCGGACGAAAGAAAATACAGTGGCCAATTTCGTCGGAACCAGGGTGCAGGGGGGGCAAAACAGCTTTCCGAAATGCGAAACTGGCGGCGGAATTCCGCTCTCCCTACCTCGAAATTTGAAAGCGGGACTGCGACGGCCAAATGAAAACGACAATTACAAAATCAGGTAGGTTTTGATTTTTGAGCGAAATGCTGTTCTTCGTTTTAGAATGGCGGCATGAAAAAATCCGGACTGAAATCCGTTACTTTTTATGTCTTGCCCGGAGACTATGAAGCATTGAACGCCGAAGCTGAAACGCATGGTGTTTCGCTTTCGGCCTTCATTCGTGACCTTGTGGACCGGCATTCGGGAGTGCCACTTCAGCAGGTGCGCAGACGCGGCGGCCAGGGTGGAAATCAAAATGCACAGGGACGACAACGTCGAAAAACGTTTCCGCCGGATGAAAATTCGAACCTGCCCGCTGTTCCCGAAACGGCTCTTCAGGAATTGCCCGCCAACATCCCCACGCGGAAAACGGCCACCCTGAAATTGCGGTTGCGGGTGGAAAACAACAACAAGTTTGTCCGTGGCAAAAAGCGGGCGCGGGAGAATATCGAGCGGTTTCACCTGCAATGGCATAGGATGAAAAAGCTGGAGGAGAACAAGTATGAATTGACGTTTTCCTACCGAGACGACGCCGACCTTGACCGGCAGGTTTACGATTTATTGCGGGAAATTGAGAGTGAAGCCGACATGCGATTTTGTTTTATCGAGGCTGATGTATGGGAGGAAGGCACGGATCGAAGCTGGTAACGCAGGCTGGATTTTGTGTATTCGTCGCCAATTTCTGCGAAAAAACTGGATGGCTGATGGCACAAGATTATTGAGTTGGCGAAAGTGATCCGCCCCAAGTCATGATAAATAAAAAAACACATTATATTTATACATGTAATTTCACTTTTTAACAAAAAAGAAAATATTGACAGGGCAGTGCCACCGTGTTAGGGTTCTGAATTATGAAAACGCGATATTGCATGTATGATTATCGCATGAAGTGAACCAAAAATGAGGTGCTTATCTGATTCAAGCTGACGAAACACTGGCCCTTCGTGAAGAGGAGATCGGGCAATATGCTCGATTGGTCCGAAAAAGAATTACGGGCTGTTCTGGATGTGATTTGATTGAGGACAGCGAACCAATGGAAACCCATGGTGAACGGGTGGAGCTGGATACTCTTTTATCAGCAATTGGGGTTCCCGATGAGTTGTGCGAAGCAGTGGCTTACCTTGTAAGTTGCCCGAATTGTGGGAAACAAGGTTTCGTTCGTTACGATTGGGTTGCTCGACCTGTCAAATATTATGCTTCAGGCGGACACACCCTGTCTGAAGTTGCATAAGGTTACATCCGATGATGGCCCAGAAAAAACGCCCGGCCTTTGATCATGTTTCGGCTGATTTATTGGCGCAGGCGGAGATGTGGAGTCCGGAATTATTTTGTGGGGAAGGCGCAAACGTCTATCGGGCTTCGGCCCGACCGGGAAATGTCAGTCTGAAGAAACTGGGTGGAAAATGTTTTGAAGGCTGGCGCAGGAATATATTTTTCGACGGTATAACGACTGATGAGTTGCCACCCGACGTGCCGTTGTACCGTCAGTTTAACCTGGACGAATTTCTTCTCCATCCAGGGCCGGAACATTGGGAAACTCCCAAACTTGAAGAGTCGTGGTGCGTTCAGCCTGGAGACATTGTCATCAATCGGATGCCGCCCGTTTACGCGACGTGGATTACGCCGAGCGTTCATCGTCACCCGGTGGATGCCAACTGTTTGATTGTTCGCGGGCTCAATCAGGGTGACGGTTTTTGGTTAACCCTGGTTTTGAATCAGGAGGCGTATATCGCCTATTTGACCGCCGGCAGTGGAACAGTCCATCAACGAGTCAACGTGGGAAAGCTGAAGGAACTGCGGATTCCGGCGGTTCCCGGCGAAATTCGCCAACTGGCCGTTCAGGTGTGGGACTGTCTTGATGCGATTACCAGTCTTGCCGAGGCTACCTATCGGCTCCGGGAAGATGTGGCCGAAAACGTGGCCGGGTATTTTTCGGAATTTGATTGGATGGGGTCTGATTTTGAGGCGCAACTTCGGAACGGAACGTTTTTCCCGGCTCCGGCCATTGATGAATCACTCAAGCCGCAACACGTCGCGCTGGGAGCCTGGCATCATCTGTTGCGTCGTAAATTGGGCTGGGTTTCCCTGGCGGAAGTCACCATCGGGCCACAGTCTCAGCCACGTTTGGGAACTGCTCCCAATAAAAAGATTTCGTTTCTTCGCCTGGGGGATGCGGATGATGAATTCGGTTTCAATGAGGCGGAATTGACTCATTCGGTCCAACAACTGACTCGTGTTTTTCGCCAACCGCTCCAGGCAAATGAGGTTTTGCTTTCAACGCTCGTAACCAATCCGCGAGTGGTTTTTGCCGACCATATCCCCACCGCAACCATTCATCCGGTGGACCAATGGGAGCGATTCACCTTTTTGGAAACCCCTGGCGGGTGGGCCTTGGTGCTTGCCACGCCACCCATTCAACAACAAATTTCCATGCTGGCTCAGGGAAGCGTGCAACAGTTTGCCAGTGCGGGCAGCTACTATCGAATTTTGGTGCCTCCGATTCCGTTTGAACTCCGCCGGAAATGGGACCACCGGCTCCGCGAGCATCGCGCCCGCAAACGGGAACTGGTTGCCGATTGGAAGAAATTGCGGGCGGAAGGCCAGCGGCTTTTTGAAATCTGGTTCAACGGGTAACCGGATTTTGACAGGATGGATGTGTGACGCCTCAAATTTTTGAAACGGTCATCAATCAATTGCGCCACGGGCCAAAACCGTTGGATGAGGTGTGGGCCTTCGTGCGCGAGTCGGGCAGCGACTGGTCGGAACCGCAACTCCGGTTGTTTCTGCGCTGTTTTGAAGGCGTCGAACTGGACACCGGCAGCACGCCGCCGCTGGTGCGGGCCGGTCAGCGGACGGAGCAGGAAGAACTCCTGGAAGCCATTCTGCATGTAGTGGCTGCGCATCAGGGCAAGCCTGTTCATCCAATGGACATCAAGCGCACGTTGCCGGAACGCTTTATCACCAGCGCCGAACAAATCGTGGCTTTGGCGAAGAAATCAAAATCGATGGAAGTTTTTGGGCCGGGATTGATTCGATTACGCAAATAGCAGGGACAGGATTCAACTATGAAACAACCGAAACTGATTGAAACGCAGGCTCCGCCAACCGTCAACACAACCTTGGAAACACTCTTGCGAAAATTCAAAGCCGACGAATTTGACCAGGTTCAACTCCTGGACTCCGGCGCGGAAGAAGCTCCGGCGATTGTCTGGGGCCGGTATCAGGGCGTTGATTCGCCTCGGGTGTTTGTGTTGGCGGTGGTTCCCGGAACCTGGGGGCAGGTCAACGCGGATTATGTGCAGCAGCGCATGTGGGACAAAACCCCGCCTGAAACCAGACAGGATGAGTATCCGCTGTTTGGCTTGGTATCGGACGGCAAAAACGAAATGGCCTTTGACCTGGGGCATCCGTCGCACCAGATTGACCGGTTGCCGACACTTCAGGAAATCGGCAACTACAATTTGATGAAAGCCGACCCGACCTATCGCTGGTCCATGCGGATGTATGACCGGCTGATGAAGGGCTTCAACGCCTTTCACGAACAGGTCTATCAAACCGTCAAAGACCGGGTGTCGAACAAAAACGACATCATTTTGGAAGTGGCCAAGATTCTGTTTCTCGAATCCTTCCGCTTGCACCACGAAGGAAGAGCCCTGGAATTCCCGCTGGAGGAAAACACCTATCGGCTGGATGAGGTCTTTACGGCTGAGTATGTGCGCCAAAACAAGGCCGAGGCGGTCGCCAAAATCCAGGCGGCGTTTGACCATTTCAAAGCGCATCCCGATTACGTGGTGACGGATGACACCGGCACCAACCATGCCATTTTTGACGAACAAACCCATTTGATGCTCCGGCAGCCGCGCAACTATGAAACCCTGCTCGAATTGATTCAGGAACTCGGTCCGGTGACCGACAATCGCGGACAGGTGGTCAAACCGGCGGGCACGCTGGCCGATGTTTCGGCGGATGTCCTGGGGCGGGCGTTTGACGTGTTTTTGCGGGCCAACTTCGAATCAAAAGGCGGTTTGGGCGTCTATCTGACGCCTGCGCCGGTCAAGCAGGCGATGCTGGCGATTGCCTTTCACGACATCATGGAGCAGGAACCGGGATTGCTCACGGCGCGGGACGCTGACGGCAAACCTTCGTTTCGGTTTTGCGACCCGACCTGCGGCACCTACGGGTTTGGGACGGTGGCGATGGGGTTTACCGCCCGTGCCTTGCAACAAATCCGCAGCCTCAACACGATTCCCGACGTGCGGCGGGACAAACTGTTTCAGGATATGCTGGAACACAGCTTCGTCGGTGCCGATTCGGCTCCCATGATGGTCACGCTGGCACGGGTCAATATGGCCCTGTTGGGCGCACCCAAGGCCAAGATTTTTTACACCCTGAATTCGCTTCTTTCGGACCAGTTGAAAGTCGGCGGCTATGACCTTATCTGCACCAATCCGCCGTTTGGCACGCCCAAATTCAACAAGGACCAGACCGACGCCAAGCAAAACTTTGAACGCAACATGGAAGTGATTCTGGAGAAATTCCGCTCCGATTTGAAACCGCGCCCGGATAAAAAAGGCTTGGCCTACGAACCTTCGGTTTCGGGGCTGGCAATGGGGGCGGCTCCCGACAGCAAAGGCATCTGGAAACCGACTTCGGCCAATATTGACCCGGCGGTGCTCTTTATTGACCGCTGCCTGCAAATGCTCAAACCCGGAGGCCGGTTGCTTATCGTGCTGCCCGACGGGGTGCTTTGCAATTCCGGCGACCGCTATGTGCGGGAATACATCATGGGCAAAAAAGACGAAGCCACCGGCCAGTTCCACGGCGGCAAGGCGATTGTCAAAGCCGTGATTAGCCTTCCGTCCGATACCTTCAAACTGGCGGGAACGGGCGCGAAAACCAGCATTCTCTATCTGCAAAAACGCCGGGCGCAGCCCGACCAGCCGGAACGGTTCCAGGACCAGCCGCAAACCGACGTGTTTATGGGCGTGGCCGAAACCCTGGGCTACACAGTGAAAAACAACACCGAGGATTACAGCACCGGCGTACCAAATGATTTGGCGATTATCACCGGGGCGTATCGGAGGGGGGAATAAAGGTGCATTCAACAAGAGTAAAGTCTGCCTTAATAGATACGAAGCGATTGGATTCAGCCTATTATCATCCTCAGTACCTTCTTGATGAAGAACAATTGAAAAAAATTGGCTCTGAATTACTGGGAAATACAGGCAGATTCTTTGCCGGTCCTTTTGGTTCAGAACTTCCAAGTTCTCTCTATTTGGAAGCAGGGATTCCATTATTTCGAGTCGGAAACGTAGGGAGTTTTGAAATCAATTTTGCTGATATGGCCTATCTGTCTCCAGAGGTTCATCACAACCTATCTACCTCAGAAGTGAAGCCTGGAGATTTACTGATTGTGAAAGCCAGCGTTGGAGAGAAAATTTGCAAGGTGCCAGATTCAATCCCTAAAGCCAATATTACGCAACACATCATTGCGTTAAGGCCAAATGGAAAAACGGATATTGATTTTCTTGCGGCTTTTTTATTTTGCGAATTTGGAAAGAGGCAGTTAGTACGTCGTTCCCTTGGAAGCATCATTCAATATTTGGGTGTTAATGATACTCGAAGTGTCTTGTATCCTCCCTTCTCAAAAACAGCCCAAACCTACATCGGCGACAAAGTGCGGCAGGCGGAGCGGCTGCGGGAGCGGGCGGGCATTTTGAAAAAACAGGTTCATGAAACGCTGGATAACCTAGTTCCTCCTTTTGATGAGCAAGTACGATCTTTTACCAAAGTTAAAATGCCCCAATTAAGTGATCGGCTAGATATTCAGCCCTACCGCACTCATTTCTTGGAACAAGTTGAATCCATAAAAAAAATTAAATATAGCCAGCTTAACAAAATTGCTTCTTTATTTTCTGGGGATGCCGTTCCGACACCTGAATTTTTATCATCAGGCATTCCGCTAGTGAGAATCCGCAACATCGGTTTGGATGGCTTGATCGAACAAGATGTCTTTGTATCAAGTGAATATGCCTCAAGAAAAAAAGCCTATCTAGCAAAGCCTGGGCAAATAGTTGTTGGGATGGATGGTTACTTTAAGGCGCAGTTTTTTATAGAGGCAGATTTACCTCAATTCATCAATCAACGGGTCGCGATTATTGAGGCAACAGGAATTCGCCCAGAACTCCTTTGTTTTTGGTTAAATCGTAAGGAAGGGCAAAACCAACTCAATCAATGGGCAGTTAAAACTACAGTCGAGCATACAAGTCTTTCATACATTTCAAAGGTGTTGATCCCGCGATTGGATGACAAAATGGAAGGGGTGCTGGCTGACAAGATTTTAACTTCAAGGATTTATATTTGGCTTTCGGGACAACTTACAACCAGTGCCAAATTCCTTGTCGAAGCCCTCATTGAAGGCAACCTCACCGAAACCGAATTGAAAGACGCCCAGGAAGCCCTGACGCGGGGCGACCGGGGACCGGACCGGGCGATTTTGCAGCGGTTGACGCGCAAAGGATTTGACGTGGCGGGAGAGCCTCGGCTGTTTGCGGATTTGGACGCGCTCTATGCGGCGCTGGATGAAGCCAGGCCAACCGACGAACCGGTGGAGGCGTGATGAATTACGGGAAAACGGTTGAATCCATCCGGCAGGTTCACGAGGCGGCGCAGACGGCGACGGCGCGGAGCATCAATCAGGTTTTGACGGTGCGCAACTGGCTGATTGGCGCGTACATTTTCGAGTTTGAGCAAAACGGCGAAGACCGGGCGGCTTACGGAGAGAAGCTGATTCGGTCGCTGGCGGATGATTTCAGCCGAAACGGGTTGGAAGGGCTTTCCACCACCAATTTGAAATATTGCCGGTTGTTTGCCCTGGCCTATCCACTGACCGGAATTGGTCAGACAGTGTCTGACCAATTTGAAAATCTGCGGATTATGCCGGTCTCAACCGAAAGTCAGCCGGTGGAATTCCGGTTTCCGGCACTCGCAGCCAAACATGCCGGGCAGCCGTCGCTCGCGTGGCAGGATGCCGGATATTACCGGCGTTTGATTGGCGAATTGACCTGGTCACACCTGCTGGAGCTGGCCCGGATTGACGACCCCGTCAAACGGGCGTTTTATGAAGTGGAAAGCCTCAAAAGCCGCTGGACGCAACGCGACCTGAAACGGCAAATCAACAGCCTGCTGTTTGAACGGGTGGGGCTGTCACCGGACAAAGCCGCCGTGTTGACGCTGGCCGCCGAAGGGCAGGCGCTGGAGCAGCCCCGGTTGCTGTTGCGGGACCCTTACGTTTTGGAGTTTCTCGGTATTGAGCAGGCGACTTTCAGCGAATCGGAACTGGAACAGGCGCTGATTGACCATTTGCAGGATTTTATTCTCGAATTGGGCCGCGATTTCTGCTTTATGGAGCGGCAATTCAAAATCACGGTCGGCGGACGGCATCACTACCTGGATTTGCTGTTTTTCCACCGCCGCCTGCGGTGTCTGTTTGCAATTGACCTCAAACTGGGCGCGTTCCAGCACGAAGACGCCGGACAGATGAATTTTTACCTCAATTATTTGCAAGACCAGGTTGCCTTTCCGGATGAGAATCCGCCCATCGGGCTGATTTTGTGCGCCGAAAAAGACGCCGAAGAGGTCCATTACGCCACGGCGGGACTCAGCCAGCAGCTTTTTGTTTCGCGGTACAAACTGGCGCTTCCCTCCGAGGAGCAATTGAAACAGTGGTTGCGCGAGGAACAGGCACAACTTCAGATGCGCCTGGAAAAGCAAACAGATTTATAGGCAACATTGGCCAGACGCTGTCTGACCAATTCAGGGGCGCATTATGTCGTTTCACAGTGGAACCATTCGAGCCTTGCAACAACTTCTCAGCGTGGGTGAGACCGAGGAAACGGCTTTGCAGCCGCTCCAGGCTGGACGGGAACTCGGTTTGTGGACGGTTTCAGCCGATGGCAAGCGGGCGGTCGCAACAGAGACGCTGGTGGAGTTGTGGGAGCGCCTCCCGAGCGATGCCGAAACCGTCGCGGCAGTTTTCGCCTGCGACCCGACCGTGCGCGAAAAATGGTTTCAAATCATTGCGGCCCGGTTGAATGAGTTGGGCCAGGGCCGGGATGCGGAAAGCCTGTGCCGGGCCGTTTCAACCCTGTCAGCAGCGGCAACGGCGGTGGAAGCCAATCTGCCGCACTCCAGGCTGGAGCCGACCGGATTCCAGGAAATTGAAGCGGAATTGCTTGGGGCGACGGCGGAACAAGCGATTTGCACACCGAAGTTGCTCCGCGTGCTGGGTGACACGTCGCGGTTGGTGGAAGCCGGAAAAGGGAAACCGGGGAGGGCCTTGCCTGATGTGGATGCCTTGAACCCGTCCCAAAACTGGATTTCGGGTCGCTTGCTGCGGCTGCCAAAGGCCGAAGATGTGAGCCGGACCGCTCCCTCCTCTGCTTTGTCGGGCGGCTGGGCCGGGGATTCCACGAATGCGATGCAGTGGGTGCTGGGATGCCCGTGGGCCTTTTTGCTCGCTCAGGTGGCCTTTACCCAGGAAGCCTGGGCCGCCGAACGGATTTCCGGTCGGCTGGCGCTGGAGATTGACAGGGTGCATGTGGCGATGGTCCATCAGCCTCCACGGGTTGAAATCGCGGTCACCTCCGCCACCGGCGAGGAAGTGGGGTGCGGGTCGTTGGGTGAATTACTGGTCCGTTTATGTCGGCGGCTGGGGATTGTGATATTAGGACGAAATGTGACCGGGGCCGTCCTGGATGCCCGCCTGGCACCGTTGATTGAGCAGTTGCAACGCTCCAAAGTCTGGCGATTTGACCCAGGTGGAGGACTACGCCAGCCGGGGTATGTCATTCACGAACGGTTTTCCGACCAGTGTTACCAGATTACAGGTAGTAAATATTTCTATCGCCTGGGTGAACGCGTAACCGCAGAAATCCGTGCCTGTTGCGATGCCTGGGCCAAGGAACGACTGGTTACAACGGCTGTGTCCGTAGGGTTGTGAAAGAGGTGAAAGAGATGGAGATAGGGCCAAAACAGCACGAATGGTCGGCAACCGGGGTTTCCGGTTATCCGTTGGCACACCCGATTGTGGGCCAATCCGAATTTTTCGACACTTTCAAACAGTTTATCCATACGGTTGACCGCGAGTCGGAACGCTTTGCCCATGTGTTTGCCATCATTGCCCAATGGGGCGTGGGAAAATCACGACTGGCCTACGAAATCATCAGCCAAATCAACGACACGTCGCCGGGCTGGTACCTGCGGGGAAACGACGGCGTGCTGGCCAATGCACAGATTTTTCACAACGACGCGGACCGCGAGCAGTATCTGGGGCTCTACATTCGCTATAGCCAGATTGCGAATGAATACCACAATGTGGATAACTGGTTTGCTTTTGGGATGTACAAGGCGCTGGTGCCGCTGGCGCGGGGCGAGTTTGTCGGCTCCATCCAGGGAGCAATTGCCCAGGAAGCCTACAACCGCTTGCTGGTGGGTGGATTTCAAAAGGAAAAACTGGCTGAGGCGCTGGAACTCTCAAAAAGCCACCCGGACCAACGTCTCTATGAAGACGAAAATCTGGTGACCCGGCTCTGTACCCAAGCCTATGATTACTTAAAAAAATTCGGTATCAAATACCTGTTAATCGCGCTCGACGAATTGGAAACGGTGGCGGAATCCGCTACCTACGGCCTGGAAACCGACGAAATCAAGCATCTTGACGGACGTGCCATCAAACTTTTGGGAAAGGCTATCAAGGAAGAGGACCCACGCCAAAAGCTGCCCTGGCTACGGTATGTGGCCTTGTGTTCGCCGGCGATTGGGGATGAATTGCGGGAAATCCAATCCGTTGCGCGGCGCTTTGAACTGGTTGAATTGACCCAAAGCGTTTTTGCCGATGTAAGCGATTTCGTCAAGTACCTGACCGACCACGGAAAATTACGGGAATCCTATCCGGCGGGACTGGTGGAAGCTGCCTACATGATGAGCCGGGGAAATTTCGGTTGGTTCAACGTCATCATGGCCAATGTGGACACGGTTTTACAAAACCGGCGCATGACCCAGGTCTCTCAAAAGGACAAAGCAAAGGAAACAACCGTCGAGGCAATTTTCGAGGACATGCTGCGGTCCTCCAGCCGCATCCGTGAACATGTGCTGGACCGCAACGCGGTGGAGGAACTGAAAATCCAGCAGCCGGACCATCTCCAGGCCGCCCGAAAACTCCTTTATGGTCAACTGCCGCAAAATCTAAAGGACTGGCCTCATGAAACCGTCAAAGTCCTGTCGGCCACCCGCAACGAATACGACGAACCGTTGGCTGCGCTGTATGTCCGGGTTGAGTGGGAGGAGTCGCGCTGTAGCGATGCCTTGCGAAAAGGCCGTTTCGTGCGGGACCGGGAAGTTTGGACCCTCCAGGGAATTGACCAGCCCCTGTATTTGAAACAACTTCTGGCAAATCTTGCCACCTATGCCATTCACGAAATGGCAACTGAAAGGCTGGGACCAGGGAAGCGAGTGTTTCTGGTACCGCTTTCCGCCACCGAGTTTGTTCAACTGGTTCAACTGCTCTATCCGCATCCGGCTGCGGAGGATGCCGCACGAGCCTTGTGGCGCGAGTTTTTTCAGGAATCGAACCTGGAGCCGTCGTTGGCAACCCATCTCGGTCCAAGTATTCCCATGCTCGGACGGTTCAACTTGCGCTATCGCAAGCAAAGCCAAAACACGTTGATTTTCCGGACACCGGAACATAATTCGGCTTTGGAGAAATACGTTGCCGACAAAAAACAGGAAAGCAGCGAGGGGCGAATCCGTCGGGTACTCACTGGCCTCATGCGGCTGTTGGATAGCAACTGGTCTTATGACCCTGAAATTCTGAAGGTGAGCGGTTGGACCGCCTTGGGTGCATCACCAGCCAAAGGGCAAGGGGCCACCGGCGGACTCATCAATTGCGACGCGCTCAAACTGAACCCGAAAGGACGTTTGATTCTGGGTTGGGTTAAAAATGAGGACGAGCTTGAATCGTTTTGTACCTTCGTCACGCAACAATTTGACAGCTACGGGCGAATACCGGCAGTTGCCTTCACAACTTCGCGGGTGTTAGTGGACAGATTTCAGTCTCCCGCTTCGGGACTTCTCAAAAATGCCAAATCCTATTTGACGTTGTATCAGCTTTCGGCTGGCGAGGAATACCTGCTGCACCTGATTGGAATCCCAAGCTCAGAGTTCAGTGGGTTTGGTTTTGACGGCCAGGGATTTACCGGGGCGTTCAACACCCGGTTGAATGCGCTCCTACGGTCGTTAATGGACCATTTGCACCAGTGGCGGCGGCAGTTGAACGAAATGGGACGCATTGCATGGCCGCTCAGGGCGACTGGAAAACTCTCTGATGAAGATAAAGAAAAGGTTTTCAAAGCCTGGCGGAGTTTATTGATTGAGCCGGAAACACCCCAAAATATTTCACGGTTGGATGAAAAATCACCAGTCAATCCGGAAGAGTTGCAGGCCATCTTGAAAAAAATGGGGCTTCCTAAAACCGCACCGGCAGCAGGGTATCAAGATACCGAACGAGCACGGTTGTTTGACCCTTTGGATGATACCGCAGAACCTGAATTCCCCCAGTTTTTGGCCCAACTGATTATGTATCTCCTGACGGGCAAGGCGTGGAAACTTGACTTGGCCGAACGTGAGTGGTTTTGGGGATATACCTGGGAAGGAGCGAAACCAAAGGAAATTTTTACTGAATGGATGGCCTTGATTTGTGAGATGGGTTTTGCGTATCGGGAGCCGGCATCAACTGAAGGACTGTACCGATTCAAGGACCGGGCTGAACTCAAAAGGGGGATTACAGAAGCTGAAAACTGGCTGAATGGCGAATACCTCAAAATAATTCATAAAATCGAGGCCGTTTTTGGTGAAGGTCGAATCCAGAGCCTGTTTAGCTCAGGTCAGTTGAACCCCGGAACCAAGACCTTACTTGCCCGGAGCGCCCTGGACCGTGCAAACCAGAAATATCAGGAATTAGTGGCGCTGGAGGAAGCACAATATCCAAATTCCCTGGATGACGAAAATCGGCGGTCACTTCTCATTCAGGCTTCCCGATGCAGACTCTCGTTATTAAACGAGGTTGAGGCGGTCTATCTCAAAGACGAATTTGAACGATTGCAATCCGATGCAAATCTCAAAACCTTGAATTTTGAAGATGATACCGTGCCATTGTGGAAGCGCGTTCGGCGGGCAAAACTGTTCGTGGATTTAGTTCGTGATACGGAAACAAGGATCAAATCCCGCATTCAAGTGCTTCAGGATTACATGCGCCAATCTGAAACCGTAGCGCATTTCCCGTATGCCATTTTTACCCGGTCATTGGAGAAAATCAGCAACATTTTGGATGGTGCTCTGAGCAATGACAGTCTTGATGGAAGCACTAAACGGAAACAACACACGGAACCGGGAACCTTGGGGCACGCGCTTAAAGACCTGAATGTGGCAGAGGCAACCAACAAACTTACGCAACTCGCACGAGAAGTCGGAATTACCCTTCATAGCCAGACTGAAACACCCTTTGAAAATATTGAAGGGGATATTGTCCGAGGATTTCTGGCGCTCAAAAAGTCCTATGAGGGGATGAACTCACAATTGGAGGATGCCCGCCAACGGATTGCAAATCTGATTGTTCAATTGGAAGACGCCCCAAGTGATTTTGTCTATCCACCTGATACTTTGAATCTTAAAGACTTGGTTAACCGTCCTGAAATCATTGAAGGCATTTTAGAGGATGCCCGCGAAGATGAAGTCGAGCGATTGTTCAAGGAAAACGACAATGCGGCCAAACTCGGAAACTTCAAACCATTGATGCAGGCCGTTCCATCCTTATTGACTGAGGCAAAAAACGCGCTCGGCGTACTTTGGGGGCATATTCAAACGGTGGAAAACTATGTCAAAGATTATCGCAAAAAACTGGTTGAGGCCGGGGATGTCAAAGAAATTGAGCGAAGTTTCAATGCCTTACAGGGAATTCTTGGGCAGCCGCTCAGAAAAGAGCTGGATGTGGCGGAACTCATCCAGGCTGGAAGTTTGAAATCCGCAGTGGCCAGGTTGGAAGAACGGCGGGTGGAGTGGGTTCAAGCTGGCAATCAAACTCTTTCCGGGACTGGAATTGATTTCGCGCGGTGGCAGGTAATTGTCAGTGATTTGGACCTGGGTCGTGACCCCTTTCCAACTGGTACCGAACGTGAATCTGAAGCTTTGGTGAAAGGCGGTTTTCTCAAACGAACCTACAAACTGGGAGGCCCGCAATGAGCGATATTCCAATCTGGACATGGGGGAAACTGGCTCAACATCGGCGCGGAAAAATGCTGCTTGAGTCCGCCCAAGCCACTCCTGCCGAAACATTGAATGACAAAACCGGTGTGGTTTTGGCGTTTGGACATGAGTTTCAAGAGATTCAAGTCAATGAACAGGAAAATTGGATTCACTGGACCCATGAGTCAGGTCGAACCCTTTTGCTGGTTCCACCATTTGCCAGCGGAGTATGTCAGCGTCCTCTTTCCTGGGAGGCCAAACCTTTTGAAGGGGCGCAGCTTCAACCGGATTCGGTGCTGAAAAACACCTTGGCGAAAGAGGTTCGTTACGAATTATGTGGGAAATTGCAAGTTGCCAGAGAGGTGGAAGGCGTCTGGGCGGATAACCGGGTTCACACCGGCTTTTTCCGGAAACATCCGCTTTCCGGAATTTTTGCGGTAACTTGTTTACCGCTGTGGTCAATGGTTTTCCTCGATAGTAAAAAAGAGCTTCTTCAATGGCTGCATCAACTTCATCAATTGGCCGGAAAACCGGTTGCAAAGGCGGAAATTACAACCTCCTTCGAATTACGGCCAGCGCACTATACCCTTTTACTTCATTCAATCAGCGGGTCATTTTCTTCAAAAAAGGAAACCCTCGCCGCTCTTGCTGCTTCACCGGTTTTTCAACTTGAAATGGAAATTGCGGCATCGGCTTTTGATGAACTGGAGGGGCAAGGTTTGATTGCGGCTGGGGTGGTCACTCAACGTGGCTTGGCTGTGGTGGCAGAAAGTCCCTATGCCGCGTATGCCAATGCGTTGTTTTCCTTAAAAACATCAAATTGAGCCAAGATTTGTGGAGTCATTATTATGAAGCCGTTTTCTCCTAAACAACCAATTGCCCAAACGTTGGCCATTCAGTCGCAAATTCATCTACCAGGAACAGTCGGGCGGATTTTGAAGCAAATTCGGGATTTGGAACATGTCGCCCCGGTTTTTGTTCGAGCAGGATTGGTTCGAACCGTCGAGCGCCCCAATCCGCTGAATGTCTTCATCAGCGGAATCGCAACTGGTGCCAAAGTCAAACCCACCATTGGCGGGTTCCTTTTTGCAGCAGCGGCAGTCCGAATTGATTTGTCAGTCGAACATAATGCACTGGGAACGGTGGGTCAGGATAGCATCTGCGAAATTGATGATATTGGATTTACTGACCAAGCCAAACGGCTCCAGTTGATCAACATCCGCCAAGCCTACGCATTGGTGGAACGGGCGCTTGATTCACCTGAGCGACACGATATGATTGTGGTGGATTGCCCGTTGCTTTTGAATCGAAGCATGGTTCCAACCAGGGAAGATGCTTCCGACCAGAGTTACAAGTCGGACTATGAGCGGACAGTGCAGGCAATTTCGGCTTTTTGGGAGAAATATCGTCCATCGCTTTTTCCTTGGAATCCGGAAGGGTGCAAGCTGGTCAGCTTGGCCTCGGAAAACTACAGCGCCATCATTCATGTTGCCCAGGAAGACCTCCGTACCAGCTTGGGACGAAGCCAAATTCTCTCATCAGAAAAAATTGATACCACTCAGTTACAGGCTGCCAATATTTCGGATGAAGCCGTTGCAAGTATTGGCGAGGCCCGGTTTATGCGGGGAATTCTCAACGCTTTTACCCGGACAGCAGCATATCGGGTGAATGTTCGAATGCCCCGAATGGAACCAAATCATGTTACTGCTCTTGGGGTGCTTGGCCTGCATTTCAAAACTTCTCCCGTGGCAACGCCGCTGTTTCTGCAATTGATTGGGGACGAGCCCCTTTGGGACAGCGTTCATTTGAACTTTGTCGTTGGCCAACTGATGGCCCTGACAATCAATACCGGCAAAGGGTCACCTCCGATTCCAATTCAACTTGCAGGCAAGGAATTGAATGCACTGGAGCCTTTTCTCGACTTCTTTCAAAAAGGCGTTTTCGAGGAAATCAACCGGAGAGACATAGAGGATCATTGGCTTTCAAACTGGGGTGAGTTTGACTAAAACAAAGGAGACGACATGAGACCGCAAGTGTTGGGAAAATTGGTTGGAAACACTGGGGACCCAAATAACTTAGTGATGGTTTTATCCCACTCCTTCGGTGGTCGGCGGGGTGAGTTTGTCAAGATTCAGCACCAGGAACGGGAAGATGAGCCAGTCAGTGATGTATTGGCTCGAATCACCAAAGTGAGCCGCAGTAATGTGTTGTATAACTCCGGGCTGGGGCCGGGTGTAACGGATTTGGAACTGCTGCCGGGAGCAAAAATTACCGGGGAGCACGTCACTGCGGCCCTTGAAGTTGTCGGATACAAAGACCCGGTTACCAAACAGATCAAAATACCACGCCGGGCGCTTGATCCAGGGGGACGAGTTGAAACGGTGGACTTCCAGTTCCTCAGCGCATTTTATGAGTTTGACGAACAAACCAGTCTGCATATCGGAAACCTGGTTGGGTATGAACGGGGTGAAAATGTCGTACCGGTCTACCTGGACGTAAACCGTCTTGTCACAGAACACGTGGCGGTTTTAGCGATGACCGGAGCCGGAAAATCCTACACAGTTGGTCGCATGATTGAACGGCTTGTCGCCCTCAACAACGGCACCGTCGTAGTTTTTGACCCCCATGGTGAATATGGGCGGGCGCTTCAAGGAGGAAAACTCCAATTTAATTCCAACTTTGAAGACGCTGAAGCTCAAAGAGAACAAACTACCCTGAATCGAATTCAGGAACAGTTCCGGAAATTAGAAGCTGCCGGTGCCGGAATCAAAGTTTATACCCCCCAGGCTCTTTCCTTTCGGCAAAAATATGCCGGGAAAAACCAGGAACTGGCTTTGCAATTTGATCATTTTGAGATGGACGATATCACCGAAATTCTGCCTGAATTGACCGAACCGCAACAACGTGTTTTGGATGTGGCAATTCGATACTGGAGGCTCAAGGAGCAAGTTGAACCACGCGACATCAACCGATTACGGTACTATCTCGGTGATGGATTATCGGAGTTACAAGCTTGGGAAGAACTTACTGCTACCGAGGCTTCCGCTCTGAATGGGAGGAGCGCCGCAGTGGCTTCAATGAAGCTGGCCCGAGTTCTTAATGAAGCCCAAAGTTTTTACTCGGCAGCCTTGGCACATCCAACCGATATTTACGAAATAATCGGTCGTCCTTCGGATCGCCGTGGCCGTTTAGTGATTGTTGACCTCCAAGGATTGAGCGATACGGCAAAACAAGTCATCACCGCACTTTTAGGGACAGAGATACTTCGGGCTGCCTCAAGTAAAACCGACCCGATCCGCCCTTCATTTCTGGTTTTTGAAGAAGGCCACAATTTTGCGCCGGCTGGTCGTCAGGCCGTCAGCCACCGGATCATCAAAAAGATCGCCGGTGAAGGACGAAAATTCGGTGTTGGATTTGCCATTGTGAGTCAACGACCCTCGAAGCTGGACCCCGATGTGACTTCACAATGTAACACCTTGATCACCATGCGGCTCAAAAATCCGGATGACCAGCGATTTATCGCTCGAACTTCGGACATGATCAGCAAAGCCGATCTGGACGAATTGCCGAGTCTTTCCACTGGGGAAGCTCTCATTTGTGGTCGCTCCATCCCAGCCCCATTGCTTGTTAAAATCGGCACAAAGGCTTTAGTGCATGGTGGGCAATCACCCGAAGTATTAAGTGTTTGGGGACAATTCAGTGGATAGTCAACAACTCCAGGGATCCATCCGTAGTCAGTTGCAAAACAGGCAGTTAATTCAGGAATGGCTCCCCATTTGGACTGATTGGGGAATTGAGGATACCGAAACTTGGGTTCACAGCCTGGGCGTTACCTTCTGGACCTTATTGGGGCATAAACTCGGATTTGTTGCCATTTCGGAAGCGCCAGCGATTAGAAACAAAGCTTTGTACAGCGAAGATCAAATCCGATCCGATTCGGTTTGGTATGAGCCTGAAACCCACAACCCAACGGTCATTATTGAATTTGAACGTTATTCTGGAGCCGGGGATCAAACAAAATTAGCGGGTAAAGTCAAAAATTTATTGATTGCTCAACAACGGGCTGATCAAACACCCAAGGTTTTGATCCTGGCGTATTGGACAAAAGGTGTAAAAACGCTGCCACCTCACCATAACTTGCTGAACCTTTTCGCAACCGGGTTTGAAACCTTGCGGCAAATTCGGATTCCGGGTTCTTCAACTGGAAAATTGATGTTCTTTCAGTTTGTGCTTCACGAGCACAGGGATCACAAGCTGAGGTTGGAACAAGTACTCGAACGAGGAGTCCATGAGTAGGAAACAACTAATTTTCGCCCATAGTGAGAATCGACTAGGTAACCGGTATGAGTTGCTTGACTGTCTGGGAGATGGTTCTCATGGAAGTGTTTGGCGTGCCCAACGGTTATCTGATGGAATGATTGTAGCCGTGAAAATTCCACGGGAACAAGGAGCCAAGAGTGAGGACTTGGCGGAGGGTTCACGATTGATTGGTCAGCCAAGTCACCCAAATGTGGTCGGAGTCTATTGGATGGGGCGTGTGCCTCCGAGCATGGAGTGGTATGCCATTGAGATGGAATACTTCCCGAGCGTAACCTTGGCTCATCTGCTTGAAGGAGGCGACCAAGGTTTGGTTGCCAGCTATGAACGCTTGTTTCGGTACTACCATCTGATTCTTCAAGGTGTGAACCATCTTCACCGTTTGGGTATGTGCCACGGTGACATCAAACCTCACAATATATTGATCTCAGGTGAAAACCTCAAACTGACGGATTTCGGTTGCAGTGTGCTCCCAGAGGATATGTACACCAGAGCCAGAGAAAATGGCGGGACGATTTTATATTCTGCTCCGGAAATCGTTGGTTCAGCAGTGAAAGAAAGGAATTCCTCCGTTTTTTTTCAGGCAGATATATACAGCTTAGGGGTCCTTTTATATCACCTCGTTACCAACCGACTTCCCCATGACACACTCAGCCAGGTTGCAAGACATAGCCCATTCCCCCGTCCGCGTGAAATCAACCATTCGGTTTCACCTGCAATCGAAGAATTTATTCTTCGATGTCTGGAAGTGAGTCCTTCCCAGCGTTGGGCATCGGTGGTTGAAATGCTCCCAGCCTTTCAAAAGGCTTGGAAATATCAAACTGATTACCAACCAATCCGGATTTTACCCAAAAAACAAACACCGACTGAAGACTGGTCATCGCAGGCACTTCGTCTGTTAAGTGAAAATGCCTTTAGCCAAGCTGAAAACGTGGCTTTTTCCGAGTTTGAAATGACTCGTGATACGCAAGCCTTTTTGATCATGGTAAAAGCCGCCTTTCGTGATCAACGTTACTTTGAGTGCATTCATTTTTTTCAATCCAACCAAGATCAGCTTGATCACTCGTCGCCGTTATTTGCTGAACTCCTTCGGTATTACCTTGATGCTTTAATCGAAACCCGTCAAATCCGGGAAGCAGAACGAATCATTCTTGATTGTTTGAAAGTAGAGGGGGAGAAGCCTTCCTTGCAGTTGAAACACGCTTCATTACTGGCTGTTCAAGGGCGGTATCAGGAGGCTTGTGAGGTTTTAATGAAACTGAATCGGGAATTGCCTCAGCGCCCTGAAATCCTCAAGCGGTTAGTCATGATTTACGAGCAGCTACGAGACCTTGGAAAAGCGGCTTCCTTCCTAAAAGCATATCGCAAGCTTTTGCCTGAAGATCGGTGGGCACAAGTCAAGTTTGAAAAATTTGAGAGTTTGGGGATGCGATGACTATGGGAGAGCATCACATTTTACACAATTCTTGCCAATCGTTTGATCTGCATTGCTTTGAATTTCCCTCCCCGCCGCGCCACAAAGCCGAGCCGGTTGAGTTCATCAGCGATTTTGCCGTAACTCCAACCTTTTTCCCGTAAGGGGCCGATGATAGCGGCTGCCTTGCGGTTATGTTCATGGGTGCGGGCATTGTGGATGCGGGCCTGGGTTCCTTTGGCTTTGGCTTCAGGTGTCAGGTTTTCCGGTTTGCCCAGAACAACACCTCGTTCTTTGAGCGAGCGGAGCGCTTCCCTGGTCCGTTTGGAAATCATCTCCCGTTCCTGTTCGGCCAGCGCCGCTAAGATGTGGACCGTGAATTTGTTGGCGGTCGGCATGTCACCGGCGATGAAATCCACCCCCGCTTCCATCAGGTTAGCGATAAAGGCCACGTTGTGCGACAGCCGGTCGAGTTTGGCAATCAGCAGGGTCGCCCCGGTCTGCCGGCAATGGGCCAGGGCCTGCAACAGTTCGGGCCGGTTGTTTTTCCGCCCGCTTTCAATGTCGGTATATTCGGCAATCACCTGGCCCGCTTTGGCAGTTGTTTCGACAATCCGGCGCTGGGCTTCCAGCCCGAGTCCTGACTGTCACTGTTTCTGCGTGCTCACCCGGTAATAGGCAATGTAGCGGTTCATTCTTTTGGCTCCCCTTCCCTGCTTGGTCGGTTCCTCTTATTTTTGTGTCCGATAACTGTATGTATGTACATTTATTTTTCAATTGATTACAGGTATAAAGAAAGCCAGGGACGCGAAATCAAGGGCCAACCACGGTCATGGCAACGATTCACCGTTATGCCGAGCTCGGCATAAGTACGAATCGTTGCCATGATCGAACCACCATATCTCGGGTATGGCAACGAAAGCTGAATTGAAACGCCATTTGTCCTAAACCATTCATCAAATGGCGGCTATCAAAACTTTTCCGTGGTTTTCCTCCCTCCTGGCTTCCCTTTCGCAGTCCTTCTTTCCCCTTAACGGAGGTTTTCCGGTAAATGTGTTTGGTATCGCTCCCCACTCAGCGGCACTCCTGGTCAGAGGTGCATGAAACAAACTCTGAAAGGCTATTGAAGAGTGTTTTTCTTTATCCTGCCAGGGAAATCCTGTATGGTAAGTACCGGAGGAAAGAGGAATGTTGCAACAAATTGACATCGCCGAAGTCCAGGCGCATTTGAGCGAATTGCTGGAAAAGGTCATTCAGGGCGATGAAATCCTGATTATGCAAAATGAGAAGCCGCTTGTCAGAATGCTCCCCGCACTGGCTGCGCCGTGTCCGGAGTCTCCCAAGCCGCCCCGCCCGGCCCCTGGCCTTGCCAAAGGCCGCGTTCACCTGACGACTGATTTCAACGATTCGTTCGAAGACTACAGCGACGACATCCCATGAAGTTTGTCATTGATACCCACACTTTTCTTTGGCTGACGAGTGGCGACCCGCAATTAAGCCAGACTGCCCTTGATCTTTTACAGGACGCCGAATCCGAAATTTGGTTGAGTGAAGTCAGCCTGTGGGAAATCGCCATCAAAATGAATATCGGCAAGCTGACCTTGAGTGATGCGTTTGAAATCTTCATTGCCGAGCAAACAGCCGCCTACCGGATAGATATTTTGGACGTGACGGTAGCTCATCTTTCAAAACTGATTTCCCTTCCACTCCATCACCGGGACCCCTTTGACCGGCTCCTGGTTGCCCAGGCGTTGGCTGAAAACCTGCCGTTCGTGAGCATTGATGCCAAACTTGATGCCTACGGTGTCAATCGTATTTGGTAGAGTGACCCTTTTCGGTTGTCTTTTTTTTCACTCGCCGGTTTTGGGCTGCTGTTTGGTGGCTTGTCCCAATCCAAAAAACCGAATGTTCCTGACGCCAATTGTTCGGCAAGTCAATCAAATGTTTGTACCCAAAGGCGGATTTGATGGTATTTTGGCCATAGGAAACCCTTCCCTCCGCGATTCAAACGCTTCTACGGGCAAATAAACCGAAATCAGGTTTTTTTCACACCTGCTTCCTTTGTAATCTAAATCTTTGACAGACAGGCCGTATTCAGCCCACCACAACCTGTTGGTTCCTATAAGTTATTGAAATTAAATATAATTATACATCTGATAAGCAAAATCACACTTAACTTGTCTGCTTCGTTATGAACCCATGAAAAGTCCACGAGGCAAAACCCCCCACCGCCATTCACCTGAAAACTATTTTGCGTCCAAGTGTCTTCTTGGGGTTATTTTTTTTCACCGGTCAATTCGGCAATGGACTTTAGCCCACGGTTTTTCAATACCAGGTCAATCCCTTCCAGATAATAATCATGTAGCTTTTTGTGCTCGACAAACGCCAAATGTCTCAGTTGTTCATGCACCTGCACAGGCAGGTAAAGCGTCTGGTACACAATTGGTTTCTTCTTTTTTCCGGGCGTAATTGGTGGGTTTTCCAGACTTTCGACGACCAAAGTGGAGGGAGACTGTACGTTGTCCGGTTCGGTTGAAGCAATGAACAGGGTGTCAAGCGAGGTTCGTTTCTTTGGCATAACGCACTTTTCCTACTTTGTTTCCAATCCATTCCCACAAAGCGCGGATTTCTGCCGCTGCTTTGCCTTCCGGTTCAAATTCCGTGACTCCCAGCCCTGCTCCTTGCGCATCCTGATAGGCATTGCGCATGACAATATGGATTGGGCAGACCATTCCGAGTACACCCAACCCTTGCTCTGCTTCCTTAATCCGGTAGGAACGCGGAGGTGTTTGGGTCAACACAAATGCTGCTGCCTTGCCCAAACGCTTGATGGTTTCCACTGTCGTCGGCGTCGCCTTCATATCAGCCGGCGATGGCCGGCAAGGAATCACACATAGATGTGAATGTCGGATAGCTGCTGCCTGCCCTGGCTCATCCCGCCCTGGTGTGTCTATGAGCACCCAATCGTACTTTTTAGTATTGGCTGCTTCCAACGCCTTTTCCAAATCGGTCGCTCCAATTTTTATTAGTTGCGGCGTATTGCTTTCCCGATCCTGATACCATGCTTCTGCTGTCGCCTGTTCATCTAAATCCAGCAGCAACACTCGCGCCCCGGTCTGCATTGCCGCTACCGCGCAATGAATGACAAGCGTGGTTTTTCCGCTCCCGCCCTTTTGTGTCACAAAACTGATAATGTGCATAGTCTTGATACATTACCAGTTTTATCTACAAGTGTATAGGTGGATAATGGTATATGCTTACAGGCTTACAATTTTATAAGTTTGTAAAATTATAAGCTTATAAATGTATAAGGCTGTAAGTATACAAGTGTATAGCCTTGTAAAATTGCAAATCCAAAGTCGTTTGCTTCAATCTGAATTCAAAGAAAAAATGCTGTGATTTGTATATGTATGAAAAAATGGATTTTCATACATAAGTATTTCAAATAAGATACCGAAAGTGAAGCCACCCCATCTGACGACCTGGAGGTATCCGCTGTATGAACCCACCCGATCCGCCAAACCAGGACCACTCTATGCTGATTTCAGCCCCCCCGGCCTTTTCCCTGCCGGAATTCTACCAACTGGCCGAGGTTCCCCCGGAAATGGAATTTCTCGGCAATATCGAAAATCTGGGAACCCAGCGCATCTATGCGGATGCGGTCCGGGATTTCATGACGTTTTTTGGGCTCAACCAGGCTGGACAGTTCCGGACCGTGACACGGGCGCACGTGATTGCCTGGCGGCAATCACTCAAGACCCGCAACCTGTCCCCAACCACCATCCGTCGCAAGTTGTCGGCCCTCTCCGCCCTGTTCCGGTATCTCTGCGAGCGCAATGCCGTGCTCATCAATCCGGTGGACGGGGTGCAGCGCCCCAAAGACGGTGCCAACGAAGGCAAAACTCCGGCCATCGGCGATGCAGAGGCTCGCAGGCTCTTGAATGCCCCACCGTTGAACACACTGAAAGGCAAGCGTGACCGCGCCATTTTATCCCTGCTGCTCTATCACGGGTTGCGGCGGGCCGAAGTTGCCACCCTGAGTATTGAAGACCTGCACACACGCAGTGGGGTTACGCATCTGCGCGTTCACGGCAAAGGTGGCAAAATCCGCTATGTGCCGGTGCATTTTGACAGTTTGGAAAAGATCACGGCCTATTTGGACGTATCCGGGCATGGAAGTGACCGCAAATCATCGCTGTTTCTCCCGATTCGGGACGCTGAAGAGGTCAAACCCCTCACCGCTCAGGCTATTTATTACTTGGTAAAACAGTACGCGGCAGCCGTCGGAATTGACGCGGCAGCCTGTCGTCCCCACGCACTCCGGGCAACGATGGCGACCAATGCCCTGGACCACGGCGCGGACATTGCCAAGGTGCAGGAGGTTTTAGGTCATTCCAGTATTGCCACCACGCGGCTGTATGACCGCCGTTCGACGAGGCCGCAGGACAGCCCGGTGTTTCTGGTAAAGTTTTGATAATATTTTAAAGTGATGTGGCAATTTGACTCACCACTGAATATAATAAATTAGAGAGGAGGGGTTTTATGCCAACCCATCACACCCATGAAACGGACATCGCACGGCTTCACATGCGCTTGCCTGCCGCTGCCAAGGAGAAAATCGAACAGGCTGCCACCCTGTCCGGCTTGACTCTAACGGATTTCGCCATTCATACGTTGGTGCGTTCGGCGGATGAAGTGCTGGAACGTCACCGCATCCGCACGCTTTCCGACCGTGACCGCGACTTGTTTCTGGCCTTGCTGGAAGAAGACAGCGAGCCAAACGACGCCTTGCGCCAGGCAGCGGAACACTACCAACAACAGACCCGGAAATAACTGTGTGCTACCTGATCGAATCTTTGGGAAAACACCACGACCGCGATGAGTTTGATTGCGAAGAAGACAGCCTCAACGATTTCCTCAAGCGGTTTGCCCGCCAGAACGACGAGCGCGGGCTGGGCCGCACCTTTGTGGCTGTTTTACCAGAAGCTGCAAAAATCCAAGGCTATTACACTCTTGCCAGTGGCGCGCTGGCCTTTGATGCGTTACCTGAAAAACTCCCCCGCTATCCGGTTCCGGTCGCGCATTTGGGGCGCTTGGCCGTGGACAAAACAGCCAAGGGCCAAGGGCTGGGTGCTTTCCTTTTGTTGGACGCCCTGAAAAAGTCCCTCAAAGTTGCTGACCAGCTCGGCGTTTACGCGGTCGAGGTTTACGCTCTCAGCGCCCAGGCCAAAGCCTTTTATCTGAAATATGGATTTCGCCCTTTGCTTGATGATGAGTTTCACCTCTATCTGTCCATGAAAGCCGTGCGTAAACTTGGCTTGTAACTTGGGTTGTGAACATTATGGCCGACGCCAAATCGGCATCATCCTTGCCTACGGCCAGGACGAAGCTAACACGCGGTTCCTGCTGGAAGGCATTGAGGGGAAACCTCTCACTGCCCACTACCCCGAAACCGGCAAGAACTGGAACGAGGCATTACTGGACGCACCCACACGGAACGGTTACAAATAAAGGTACACCTCACCCCAGGGAACCAAAACGATGACCCGGAAAAAAACACCACAGCGCCAATCGCCATCCAATGTGGACAATGTGAAACGGCTGGACGAGTACCAGCAGGAAAAGCCCATGCAGCTTGACCTTTTTGAAATGCTTGGCCTTGAGAGCAAATCCTATAGCCGCACGATTGAACTGTACGACTTCATCCCCAAGTATTTTTGGGGAAAGGTCGAACGCATCAATGGTGAATTTCTCCGCAGTGTAGAGCGTGATTTTGAATGTCGGGGAAAAAAATACAAAGTTCGCATCAATCCGGCCAGGGTTCAGGGAAAGAACGGCAAGGATCGTGATTACTATCCTGGCCAGCGCGAGGAAGCGGTAGAGGATGGGCTACGAAAATTGGTGGCGGAAGGGCAAGGGAAATTTCTGGACAGCCAGGCCGGAGTCGTCTTCACCCTGTACCAGCTACAGCAGACATTGAAGCAAGCAAACCATACCTACAGTTACGATGAAATCAAGGAAGCCCTGCAAATCTGCAAACGCACGACGTTGATAGTAACCAGTGAAGACGGAACCTCCGTTTTAGAATCAAATATCTTTGAAACGTTGGGCCTTGCCACGTTTGAAGACTGGAAAATCAAAGGCAAGGACGCCAAGTGTTTTGTGCGGTTCAACGCGTTGGTGACGCGCGCAATTCAACAACTGGATTTCCGGCGATTCAATTATGAAAAGGCATGGTCTTATAAAAGCGTCATCGCTCGCCAGCTTCACAAGCGCATGTCACACCACTATACCCAAGCCGGTAAAGATAACAGCTACACCATTCGGTTAAATACGTTGATTCGGGATTTTGGAATAGCTCGCTGTCCCCAATTGCGCGACAATCTGAAAAAAGTCAAAGATGCACTTGAGGAAATGAAGGAAAAAGGCATCGTGGACAAATACATAGTTGAACCCGTTGTGGACACCAAGAAACACAATAAATTGGAAGACGCCAAAATTACCCTTTACACCACCTACGAGTTTGACATGGAAATGATGGAAGCCAACCGGTCACGGAAAAATCCCCCACCTTCCCCGCCCCCGGTTTTATTTCCAAAACGCTAAAACTCATTTTTGAAAATAAGAAAACCAAGCCAAAAAATAAAAACTGGGCCTGTGGATAATTTTCCAAAATAACTAGGTTTGAGGCTGAGAATAACTAGGTCTGAGGCTGAGAATAACTAGGTCTGAGGCTGAGAAGTGGTAAAAATAACTAGTTCTGAGGCTGAGAAGTTAAGTTTTCCACAGGCAAAAGGCGAAAGTTCACACCCAAATAACTAGGTCTGAGGCTGAGAATAACTAGGTCTGAGGCTGAGAAGTGCAAAAAATAACTAGGTCTGAGGCTGAGAATAACTAGGTCTGAGGCTGAGAAGTGAGTAAATAACTAGGTCTGAGGCTGAGAAGTTTTTTGTAACCTATTCATTTCAAAAGGTTTTTTGTCTAAAAAATCGCCTTATCCTCTTTAACCATGTATTTAACCAAATACATGCTGCGTTAGGTGCTATGCGCGCAGGAAGGCTCAAAAATCGAGGGATCACGACAAGCGGATTCCATTCCCTTAAAGCCCACCTTTTCCATAGATAGCAAAACCTAATCCCCCTTTTTTTCGGACCGCTTCGCGGGTTTTAATACCTGACTGCTTCGGCGATAGGAAAAGCAAACCCCTGGTTGGATTCGTGAGTTTTGTTATCGGATGCAAGTAATTGATTCTAAATGGCTTAAATGCCATTTTCAGCCTGTTTCACACAACAAATCGGCAGGCTACACCAAAAAACCCAAACTCAGGTGTTTTATAGTGCTTGTGGAACCAATTACTGTACTTCGTAGAATGCCCAATCCTTAAAGCTCTTCTGTACCGCTAAAATCTTCCCTGAAAAATTTGGTTTCATCAGTTTGGAACGCACGTTATAGTTTTGGGGCGGAAAAGTGATTGGTTTTCCGTGCGACCTATGTACTTTGCCCCACTGTCAAACTGATGACCCGACCAACCGTCTTTTCCAACACCAGCTCGTCAAAAAAGGAACATTCCCGCCCGGTTCAGTTCGCCTTCAGATGCTCCCAGGAAGAGTATGACCGGCTGCTCAAAATCGTGCGGTTGTTTGATTGCCCCCAATCACCCCAGAACGGCGTGCGGATGTTGCTCGGCCTTCCTGCCACCCTCGAACGTCGTCCGGTTGTGGACCGGGTGGAACTGAAAAAGGACCAAACCCCCAAGGCCCGCCCCTTTGTGGTGCTCGTCCGGTTTGATGAGGTTGAACACCAGCAGGTGGAAAACCGGCTCGCCGCCGACCAGGATTTCACCACCTCCGTTTCCCCAAGACTTCATACCCTTGCCAATTACGTTCGCTGGCTCATGCACCGGGACGTGGTCCGGCCTGCCGCACGCACCGACCTCAAACCGCCTTCAATACCGCCAAAGTAGTTTTTTTATTTGACAATAGATAACAAGTTATCTAAAATTCATTGCAAACAGCTTTGTTTTGATTTCAGTTCACCCGGAAACCCGCACGGTTTTTCTGTTCAGAATCAGGAGGTCGGACATGAGTACCCGGTTTGTCATCAGTGAGCACGCCCGGACCAGAATGAACCAGCGCCGCTTGAGCGAAGCCGATTTGGACATCGTGTGGGAATTCGGGCGGGTTCATCATGCTGCCGGGGCTGAGTTTTACTTTTTGGCCGCCGCCGACCTGCCTGCCGCGCTTTCCGCCCAGTATGCCCACCTGGTTGGAACCACCCTGGTGATTGAAGACGGGGTTTTGGTGACCACCTACAAAAATCACCATGCGCTGGAAGTCATCAAACGCAAGCAAAAGTTCCAGGATAAACGGCCACGTCGTTCACGGTAGCCGAAACCACTTCCTTCCACCCGATTCCATCAGGAGACATAACCAATGAACAATCGCCGCTTGACCCCCAGAATTACTCCCGCTGATTGGATGGCCACTCCGCCTGCCGTCAAGGAGCTTTTGAACCACTTCGTTGAACTGGCAACCGAAATCGAGCTGGCCCGGACCCAGGCCAGCACTCCGGATGACCCCAGCCAGACCCTCTTGAATGTCCAGGCCGGTGAAGCCGGACAGAAAGCCCGGCTGGTGCTGGTCACACCTCAAAAAAAGCTGGCACCGATTTTCCCACTTGACCGGCAGGAAGTGGTGCTGGGCCGCAAGGACCGCAAGGACGGTTCAACTCCTGACATCAACCTTGCCAAATATGACAAGGGAACCTTGATTTCCCGCCGCCATGCCCGGATTTTTGTCACAGCCGGCACCTATTACCTTGAAGATTTGGGCAGCCTCAACGGAACCATCGTTTCCGGTACGGTGCTGACCCGGCTCCGGCGAGGTCATCCCCAGGCATTGGTTTTCGGTGATGAAATCCTGGTGGGAGTCGTCAAACTGAGATTTGTGCAGGCGTAACCGCATTCCGGATAGAACCAGCACCTCAAACAGTAAACAGCAAGTCATTCTTGAGTATCAGAGCCAGTTCTGTTGGTTTCCGCCTGTTGCAAGGCCAGTGCCAGCGCGAAAAGCCCTTCACTTTGGACCATCCGGGGCTGGGAGTGACCGGCACCAGCAGCCTGACGGGTAAAGGGACGAACAAACGTGAAACCTGGAGGAGGAGGCAGGCAGCCATATCCAATGGCGCGGGCGGTGGCTCGTTGTTGCCGCTGTTGCCAGTCCACCTTGTCCCGCCGCTGTTCCCACCCAGCGGGCAGGCGACGGTAGAGACGGCCATGCTGAGTGACTGCCGTGGCGATGGCGCGGGCTTCTTCCGGGGTGACCCACTGAGTTGGTTCCGGCTGACGGAGGACACCAGGCACCGGCAGGCGGACCGGGGCCGGAGTTGGCGGAACGCTCCTGTTGGTGGCAAGGGGGGACGGATGCGGCTCTGGCAGGTCGGATTCAATCCGGACGCTCTCGCGGCAGAGGTCGTACCAGAGGGCGGAACAGACCGCATGAACCAAAGCCCAGCCGGAGGGGAAAAAATTAAGCGGCATGTGCAGGTCGGTTTGAGGATCAGGTTCCCAGAACGACCCGGTCAGACTTCGCTTTTCCCGGTCAAGCAGCACCACCCAGATACCCCCGGCTTCCGGCTGCATGCGCAGGAACCCGACTCCCAGGGTTTGAAAATAAGGCAGCACCTCCGCCACGAACGGGACTTCCAGCCAGCGGCCCAGATAGCGGGGGACGGGGCGGTCGGTGCGGGCCAGCAGCGTGGCGGCGGTTTCCGCCAGGGCGGTCCGGACTTCAGCGTTCAGAGCCGCTTTCAGGAACCCGGCCCGTTCCAGGGCCAGCAGATTGTCGGCGCTTCCCAGCCCTTCCGGGCGCAGTTCCGGCGGCGGCTGGTGCGGCCCCCACATGAGCGAAATCCAGTCCAGGTAGATCAAAGTTGGATGGCACTTGAGGTTGGGCGGCGGAGACAGCCGAGTCCGGTTGGCTGCGGTGAGGCCCAGGCTGGCGATGCGGCAGACCGACTGCCTTTGCTGCTCAAACCGGTGAAAATTCCCTTCTGTGAGGTCTTCCAGGGCAAACACACCAATCTGTTTGCCAACTTCCTTGGGGACCTGCCACAACCGCTCCGCTGTGCCGAGCAGGACGCGGGCAGCATTCCAGTTTCCAGGCGGCAGAAGCAGGGTTTCCGCCCCTTCAGCGAGGGCGAGCACGCCTTGGCGCGCCAGTCCTGCCACTTCCCGGTCGGACAGCAGCGGGGCGGCAGCTTCCGGGGACGGGAGGCTGTCCGTCAGATTCTGGATGGTTTCAACCAGGCGGTTATCCGGCAGTTCCTCGTGAAGCACGCAAAAAGCCAGCATGGTCAACAGGCAGAGGGATTCGTCCGCCAAGGCTTCCCCGGCCAGCCGCGCTGAGGCCGCCAGGGTTTTGCCGTCCCGGCTTTTGGCTTTCAATTGCAGGTACAGCCCCTTGGCGCTCAATACATAATCGGTCCCTTCCCGTTTGGCCCCAATGGTTTGGGAAAGCAGGGTGGGCCTGGTTTCCATTTGAACGCCGTTTTTGAGTTTGCTCCGGGTTGGGGCTGCCCGCAGCAACCGGCCCGGTCCCTGGGAGTTGCCGGCCAGGGAATTGGGAATCACAATATTTCGGTTTTTCGGATTCATAAGAAAACAATTTGGTTCAGGGAATCGGGAAGACCTTACCACAGCAGGAAACCGGAACCGAATGCGGATTCAGTCGGGAACATGCGCAAAACAAAACAGGATTGTTCCCATCCGACCTGGATTGTTTTAAGATGGAATTCTTCGTAACCCTGTGACTGACTGGTTGAAGCTTCATGACAGACTTGATTGAAAGACCGGGCCGGTTTCCGGCTGTCCCCTGTGTGTTCCCCGCGTGTGCAAAAGTTGGCTCTCGGCTCCGAGCGTCTGGCCCGTTCCTGTGGTCCAACTCCTCCACCAGACCATCCAAGGGTGACCTGGCTTGTAAACGGTAAATGCAATTTGTGTTTAATTTAATTTTTGATTTGGTTTTATGGTGAACCCTGGTTGCCTCCACATTCTTCCCTGCTGCTGTCACTCTGGCCATCACACCCTGAACTGGCCTGGAAATCCTGGCTCCGGACCTGATTCAATCATGAGTCCTGACAAATTAAATTCACTGTGGCACCTGAATTGCCTCTGACCAAATGGAAGCATTCATTTTTTCCTGACAAGGATCATACAGAACTATGGCAAGTTACCCCAATGCACAGAAAACCAGTGCCACCAAAGCGGACATTGAGGCATATGAACGTCGCGTCATGATGGAATTGCCGCTGACCGAACTGTTGCGGGTGCTGACCCGGCTCGCGTCCAATATTGAGGCAGGGGTGGGAATTGCCGATTTTGTGCGGGATGAGGTCAAAAAATACGACCTCATGGAACAAACCGCCCCCAGTTCCCGAGCCTTTATGCTGTCCGGGCGGCCTGGGGCGGCAGCCGGGCCGTTTATGCGGGAAATGGCCCACATGATGTGCGACCTCGGGTTTGATTTCAGTAAGGCCACTGCACAGTTTCCTGGCATTTTTGACCAGCATCTGCAAGCGGTGCTGAAAGCTGCGGAAAAAACCGGAGATTACGCGCCGGTGCTGCGCCGCTACTGTGACAACCTGCGCCAACGGCAGGCCACCCGCGACGCCATCATCAATGCCCTTTCCTATCCGGTCATCGTGCTGGCAGTGGCGGTGACGGTGATTTCGCTGTTTATGGTGATGGTGGTGCCGGCCTTCAAGATGATTTACGCCGGGCTGCTCGGACCCAATGAACAGTTTCCGCCGCTGACCGAATTTGTGATTGGCTGTTCGGATTTTGTGGTCGGGCATTGGGCTGTGCTGGCGTTGCTGGTTGGGTTGCCGCTGGGAGGCTACCTGGTGGCCCGCAAGCGGAACCGCAATCTGCGTTTCACGGAGGACAAACTCTGGCTCCGGATTCCGGTGGTGGGAACCCTAATTGCCCAACTGGAAATGGTCAATTTTCTGACGACCTTCATTATGCTGATTCGGGCCGGCGCGATTTTAACCGAGAGCGCCGAACTGGCGGCGGATGCCATTGCAAACGGCGAACTGCGCGAAGCCGCCCAGAAAGGCGCGGATGTCTTTCGGATGGGGCATGTCTCGACGCTGGCCAAAGCCCTGGCGACGCAGGACCCGATTTTCAGTCCGGCCTCAAGTTTCTATACCGAAATGACGAACTTTGAGCAAACCGGTTCGCTGGAAAACCTTGAACGCTATGCGGAACTGCTGCAACACAATGCGGACCAGACCCGGCAGCGGCTGCTGGGCCTGTTGACCCCGGTCACCATCATTTTCCTGAGCGGACTGGTGGGCGGACTGGTGGTGGCACTCTATCTGCCCCTGATTCAACTGATTGGCAAACTGGCCGGAGGTCCACACTGATGACAACCCACTTCAGACAAGGTTGGAAACGAAAATTCCCGGCCCAGCAGGGCTTGACGGTGATTGAAATTCTGCTGGCCCTGGGACTGCTGGCGGTGTTTTCGCTGGTGGTCATGACCGGCTACAGCAGCATCCGCAAATTTCAACTCAACACCATGAGCCAAAACAACCTGACGCTCATCATGGATTTTTACCGGAGCCTGCTGATTGAGGACATCCAGACCGCAGGCATGGGGTTGGCCAATCAGACCGGGAACCGGCTGGTGGTCAAGGATGCCGACAGTGGCAAAGCCCGCCCGGCAGTGTTTCTGGATGAAGAAGGGAACAAACTGACGGTCGTGGCAACGGACCAGACCGGGGCCGGCGAATTGATTGCCGGAACGGTGGCAACCGGAACGCTGGTTTTGGGTGGGGTGGATTTTACCAAATGGCAGCCGCTGACTGGGGACAGCCTCGTCATGGCCGTGAATCCAACCGGACCGCCGGTGCTCCTCAAATTGACGAATGCACCCCGGCTGGCCACAGCCAGTGACCTTCCGCCGGAGGAAGACGGGGCCTTGAATCTGAACCGGACGATGGTGTTACAGGTTTCCCCGCTGGATACTTGCAACCACATTGCCACCCTGAGTACGGAAGTGGACCCAAAGGCATTTTGTGTCCCGGTGACACGGGTTGTCCGCTATGGTCTGGGGAAGGGCGGGGTGGAACGGGAGGAACTGTCAACCTGTTCGGAAAAACTGAAACCGGGCATCACGCCAGGGGAGGTGCCGTCCACGGTGCCGATGACGCCGGGGCTGACCGCCGAAGAGAGCTTCAGTTACCTGACGACGAGCGGGCTGGTCAAAAAATTTCCTGGCGATGGCAGCACGCTGTTGGGAATTCACGTTGAGACCGCCATCACAGACCCGACCACCAACAAAAATGAAAGGGCTTCCTTCAATGTGTACTTTGAAAACTGGAAATAACCGGGTCCGACGGCAGGCAGGCTTTTCCTTCCTGGAACTGCTTTTTGTGACAGCCGTGCTGTTTTTGATTATGGCAGGTCTGGCAGGGCTGCTGACCGAGTTTGCGCGGGGCGAGCGGCTGAAAGCCTACCGGTCGCTGATGACGATTTACCAGAAGACCACCGAAGCCCGGACACTGGCGCGGCAGGGCGTGGCCGGAGAAAACCTCCGAACCGTGGCGGTCAAGGATTTGCTGGTGCCGGAAGGCGTCCAACTGGTAACGGATGTCAAAGTGGAGGAACTGCCCTACCCGATGCCGGTCCTGGGCCCGGATGCCAAAATCACCTTTGAAGCCCAGACCGCCCGGACGGTGGATAAAAAATGGGGCATCATCATTGCGCGGGATGTAGCACGGGACACGTCCTACGGGGTGGTCATCCACCACGTTCCGGCACCGCCGCAACTGTATGTCAAATATCCGGGGCAAAAGAGCTTTCAACTGATGGCGAATAATGTGTATTGAAGGACTGAGGACTGAGGACTGAGGACTGAGAGGAAAACATGATGAAACGGAAACGACCACCAAACCGGAATCAGCGCGGGGTAACCTTGCTGGAGCTGCTGTTGGCAATGAGTGTCATCCTGATTGTCGGGACGGCAGCCGGAGCCTACATGCTGTCGCTCAACAAAGGCACGGGGGTGGCGGTGGACTCGATGCTGCTCAACCGAACCGCGACGGAACTGGCCTCCCGCTTTGCCGACGCCAAACAGACTGAACCACGGACGGGAGTCGTGGTGCTGGCCAAAGACGGGCTGCATGTGGACGAAGACCCGGCTCCTGCGGGAGAACGATTGGAATATGAAACGGAAACCAAGGTGTTTGACAACGGCACCGCCAGCGTGCTGGTGACAGTCCGCAAAAACCGGCTGACGGTCGAGGCCGGAAGCATGTTTTTCGTACCGCCGCCGACACCCTGAAGTCAACTGCAAGACCGGTTGAATGGATGCAAAAGAAAGAATTCGCTGTTATTTTTGTAATTCGAGGAATGAGCTATGAAACTGACTCAGGAAATCATCCGCACTGAAATCATCTGCTGCCAGCCCAGGGGCTGGGTTCTGCGCCACAAAGGCCGGGTGGGAGAACGGGGAACGCATGGCACGGCGCTTTCGCTGGCGCTCTTCTTCGCCTTTGCCATTTTCTGCTTTTTGACGGCGGTGTCGGTGCAGGTGTTGCTGGCGCTCAAGGCCAACCGGCTGCAAAAGAACCAGATTCAGTGCATGTCCTACTCGCTGACGACGTTTCACGATTTGGAACTCGCGGTGGCCTACCACCTGGATTTGCTGACCGGGGTGGGACAAACGCTGCTCAACCGGAAATCCAAGAGCGGGACGGCGGATGTGGCGGCGATTGACGGGATTTGCCAGCGGATTTTTCCGCGCTACGACCAGTTGGAACTGCGGGGTTCCACCTTCACGAACAAGGAAGGCTGGCAGGGACTCTACGGGCGGGCAAACATAGCGATTTTTTACAACGGGATTCGGCCTTTGGCGAAATATCCGGAACTGGAAGCGGAACTGACCACCGCTGGCACGAAGGACAACTATTACCCCTATGTGATTTCGCTGACGGCGACGGTGCCCTACGATATCCAGAAGTTCGAGACGCCGATTGCAGCGGACGGCACCACGTTGGAATATGGCTCGGCGTGGCGTCCGGCGCGGGTGGTGACGACCTTTGACAAATTCCGGACGGCACCCGGAGCACCCATCAAAGACGGGTATTTCCATATTCCGAACTACAGCGCCACGGGGGAAATGAAGTTCTTTATGATTCTGGCCAAACCAACAGTTTCCGAACCCGATTTCCTGATTGAGGAACCAGTCAGTTGCACAGCGTCCATCCAGGAGAATGGGCTGGGCGGCTATAACGTGGTGGGCTGCAACGGAGGTGTAATTCCCGGAACATTCAAGGATGCTGCTGCTGCACAAGAAGTAGTGGCTGCAATCAATGGTGGGGCCAGTGTTTCAGGATTACTGCAAAGTTATAAAGAAAACTCTTTATACTCAGGTTTTATTGTTGATGGCCCGATTCGCCGAGGCCAATGGCGACCAGTCAAAACTCCAAGCCAAGTAAGCGGAGGTGGGGGCAGCAAGGTCCCTGTCAATTCAAATATCAACTCAATCCGGGTGCTGCATACCAAAATGGTGCTGTTGCAGCCCGGAAAAACCTATGTTTTTGGCGGAAACTAACCTTTGGGAATGGTGTTTGTGGAGTGCGTGAGATTCAGCGCACTCCCTTTTTGCTTTTGAGGATTATATGACCGTTGGATTTAGGCTCAGGTTATTCATATTCTTTTTGTTCATCACCATTGTTGCTTTATACCTACAGTCCCAACCAGTTACAAAAGCTCAAACCGATAAACCGGTAAAATTCCCCATCCTCAATATTGTGGACGTGGTGCATGAACTCCAGATGATGGGTCACTTGCCAGAATTTATTGATCAAGAATTTTTTGCGGCTCAATGCCAACAATACGGCGTGACCGGCCCCTTTGCCGAAAGGTTGGCGTGGTTTGAAAAGGGAGGGCAAAAAGAACCAAAACAATTATTCCAAACAAATGTGGTTGCTACTCAGTCGCCACTTCTCCCCATGAGCGAAGTGCAATACCAGACTTTACCGGAAATTGTGGTGACATCTGCTGCGCAGGATGGCCCAGGCAGCCTGAAAGCAGCAATGCAACAAGCAGAGGTGGCGGGCGGCGGGCGGCGGGTTGTGTTTCATCTGGAAAGAAACGACCCAAATTTTGATGCACGGACTGGAACTTGGGTTATTCCAGTAACGGAATCAATGGTTTCCACCAAAAGCAGTTTGCTGATTGATGGGTTTTCCCAGGCTCAGTATGGTGGCGAAACAAACCCCAACGGCCCAGAAGTTTATATTGACTCAACTGAGATGATCAGTAGTGTCACAAGAATCGGGAATTTCTTATTTGTAAATGGTTGTTCATTCTTTTTTTATTCGGGTGATCAAAATTGGATTAGAGGGTTAGGATTCAAATTGCCTGGTCGGATTATTCCAGGAGCAATAAGATTCTCTGCGCAATTTGATTTAACTGAATCCTCAACCGCAAATAGATTTACAGATAGCTTTGTAAACATAACCCCTGATGGTGAAAATTATTATAGTGGCTCGGCAGTTGGTATATTTCTCGACCCTGGTGCAACAAATTGTTTGATAGAAAATAATGTAGTGGCAGTTACTCGATTGAACTTGAGCGTTATTGGCAATTTGAATAAACCCGATAGTCCCAACGCAACTAACAACACAATTCGGAACAATCGGATTGGTACTAACACAAGTGGCACAAGGCGGTTGCCAGTGGTGGCCGAAGGTGCTGATAACTTCTTACCCCCTCCTGCCATTCAGCTCATTACAGGTACCCAGAACAACATCGTTGAAAACAACATTATTGCTGGTTCACGTGGTGCAGGAATTGGACGGCTGAACTTCTTTGGAACGGAAGCCGGACTGAACAACATCATCCGCAACAACCGGATTGGGGTTGGTGCCAACGGTGAAAACATCGCGCCTCCGGGAGACGCCGCCAACCCGCAGGGGCCGAATGACGAGGGCTCCTACGCGATTGGGATTTTGGCCAATTACGGCGACACCATCACGGGAAACATCATTGGGAATTTTCCGCTGGCGGGCATCAAGGCCCGCGATTTGGGTGCGACGATTCCGGCAGGGACGCCGCCGACCACCATACAGAACAACACGATTTTTAATTCCGCCTTTGGGATTGAAGTCGGCCAGTTGCGCGGAGCGGTCATCACGAACAACACGATTTCCGATTGCACCAGAGGTGGCGTCGTGGTGGCCAATGCGTTGCTTGATGCCTCCAATCTCTATGGGGTGCCGGCCATCAATCCCGAAGCTGGCGGACCGACGCTGGAAGTGACCGTCTCAAGCAACACCTTTACCAATCTGGGCGGGCCCCGGATTGCGTTGACACCTTCGGTCAACCGGATGCTCAAGGGTGAATATGTGCCGAACACGGCGCGGACGCTCCAGAGCGAAGGGCCAAACCTTTACCAGCCCACCCCGCTGGTGACCGCAGCCCGGA
>JAIBAN010000008.1 GCA_019695185.1 Blastocatellia bacterium
AAGCTGACCCCCTTTTTCCTGCCTCAAACAAAACCGCCGCATTTGATTTTCTCAAATGCGGCGGTTTTGTATTTTGCTTGGGTTGTGAGACTGGAGGCTGTGCAAAAAACAGCCCCAGTCTTTTTTGTTTTTGAAAGTTTATTCGGGTTTGGTTGCACCGGCTGGAACCACATGAATCACAATGCGGCAGTTGCCGTTTGCATCCAGACGGGTGTCATCGAAGGTACGAACTTCAATGCGGTTTCCGTCAATACCCTTTTCAAGCAGGTAGGCCTTGGCTTTTTCAGCGCGTTTGACTGCGGTGCCAGCCTGTTCGCCTTTTTCGGAGTGTCCGTCAATCACGCAGGTTGCGGTTGGATCGCCCCGGAGACGGTCAGCCACTCGGTCAAGTTCGGCCTTGCATTGGTTGTCAATGCGGGAAATGTTGCGTTTGAAGGCCGGTTTCGGGAACCGTGTGGCGTCGCAGGAAGTTGTAAAGACCTGCGGCACCGGAGGCCGTTCACGCACCATCACCGTCACGGAACTGTTGGCGGCATCGCTGCCGGTGCAGATTCCGTCACTCACCACCACACTCACCGTAATCGGGCCGGCAGCCAGACCGGCGGTTGAAAGCGTCACGGTCGGACCGGAACCACTCAGCGTTCCGCGAGAGGCGGTCCAGGTATAGGTCAGTGTCTGACCATCCGGGTCGCTCGCATTGGCGGAGAAGGTAAAGGTACCGTCCGAACCTTCCTGAATCGTGGTCGGGTCAGCCGAAACCGTCACGGTCGGGCAGGTGTTTCCTTTTTCAACCTTCACGGTGGTCGAGGCTGAAGTCGAATGGCTACAGGAATCGGAAACCGTGCAGGTGATGGTCACATCACCTGGTGCGGATGAGCCTGACGACCAGGTTACTTTGTCACCGCTGCCGTTGATGGAACCACTGGATGCTGACCAGGAATAATTCAAGGAAGCATCGCGGGCATCCGGGTCTTTGGCAGTGGCTGTCAGACCAACTGTGTCGCCTTTCTTCTCAACCACGGAAATCTTGTCAGCACTGACGGAAATGGTCGGCGGAACATTGCCGGCACAGGGGTCAGGTGGCGCTTCAGGTTTGCGCAGGCCCAATACAATGTCAGCCACATAACCGTGGTAATCGCCTTTGAATCCATCCGGACGACGGTCATTTGAATTGGTCAGCATGTAGCGGTAGGCACCACCAACACTGAAGAAGAGTTTCCGGTTTTTGCCAAACGGCACAAACCGGGCACCCACCGTCAAATCAACCGGGTTGACCGGGTTCAGGTTGGGGGTACCTCCCCCAACAAAGACTTTTGAGGCAACTTCCGAAACAAACTGAACTCTTGGGTTAAAAGCATAGTCAAAACCAAAAGAGGCAATCAGTTCGTCCCGGCGGTCCACGATTTTTGTGCCGCTGACTTTGGGGTCACCGGTCTTGACATACCCGATGTTGCCCGTGAAGGTAGCCAGGCCCAAGCGCAAAGCCGGTGCCAAAATCACACCAAAATCAGTAGCCCCGGCCCCGGCCCCGTCAATCAATCCGTTGTTTGTGACCGGATAATTGGCCACAAAGGCTGAATCAGGCCGATGGGAGGAAATGTTGGCAAAGCCAATCAAAGCCAGACCATAGCGGCTGTTTGGGTCGGTAAAGCGATATTTACCGCCGACAGTGGTATTGGCCGTGCGCACTTCACTCCGGCCAAACAAGGGGAAGTCATTGTAATAACCGCCGGGCAGAATGGGGAAATTCAAACCATTATTCCCGCCAGGGGTTGAACGTTGCGGCAAAATAATGATGGAGCCACTGGGGTCAAAAAAGCCTTTGAGTTCTTCCGGTCGGGCGGAAACCACCTGTTGCCGGAAAACGGTCGAGGCAAAAATTTCAAATTTGCTGGTGACCCCGTACCCAACATTCAAAATTCCCTGGGTCACATCGATATCCCCAGGGTCACGGTCAAAATTGTTGACAAAGAAGCCTGCGTTAAACTCCCCTTTTTTGAGAGTCGAGGCGTCGTAAACGGTAAAGAGTCCGGTGCCGCCGGTTACGGTCGGCTGTACGCTCCGGTTTTTTTCGCGTTGTGTTTCCTGAGCGGTGGCAAAACTGACGGACATCAATACCAGGGCCAGGAGTGCGATACTGCAAAATCCACGTTTGATCATCGTTCTTCTCCTACTTCCGCGTAACGTGCTGTGCGCTTGGTACGCACAACCCTAGCTATTGATTTTTCTGGTCCAGATTCAACGGCGGCAGTTCAATCGTGGGGATGTCTTCCCGCACCAGATTGTCTTGAATGGATTGCTCATCCAGGGTCAGGGCGGTCCGTTGCCGGGTCAGAACACTGGGTGTGGCGGTTCCGTCCGAGAGGAAAATCCGGACTGAAGCGACATCCTTAAAGCTGGAGGACACCAGCGATTGAATGACCTGGACACTTTGGCCGACATTGAAACGTTTTTCACTCAGGCTTTTTCGAATTTCATTGCGCAAGCGATTCGTTTCTTTGACAATGTTGGGACCAATCTGATTGCCGCCAGCATCAAAGAGACAGTACGTGAGCGTGTAGTTATCCACATTCAGGTCCGAGTCCCAAAACTGGTAAATGATAGATAGGGTGCCGCCCCGGTTGAGCAGTGTGGCATTATCAAACAACCGAATATCGTTGGTCACGCGGGCGGTCACCGGCACTGTGGGGGTTCCGGAGATAACCTGACCGTTGTTTCCAATCAAGTTCAGATTGGTTTTGATATTTTGCGGAAGGACATCCACCGCATCCGGGCGGCTGGTGATTTGGTTGGGAATAAACGGCTGGAACACTACCACATATTGGCCACCAACCACTGCCACTCCAAAAAAGGCGGTGTCATCCTTGATGTTCAGCTTTTTGTTATAGGTACTGTCATCACGGGTAAAGCGGAAGCCCACGTTATTACAGGCATCCACGCCTTTGAGCCCAAGGGGGCCACTGGTGGAGCTGCCCCGCCGGAATTGGGGGTTGATGGTGGTTGTGAGGTTGACGGCCGTATTGGCTGGTAAGGAAATATCCAGTGACCGGGTCACAACCACGGACAGTTGGGTTGCATTCCCCAATAAAGGGCCATCGGAAGGAACCAATTCATACACATAGGTTCCGATGGCGGTCAAACAGGTAGCTTCGATAGTGGCAATGACATCCCCGTTGGCGAGCGAAACCGGAAGTCCCACAATGGATTCCGGAACGCCTGCTGGAGCTGAAACCACGCGGGTCAGCGTGACGACCACTTTGTCAAGTGCGGTCGTCGTATCAGCCAGTTTACCAATGACAATATTGGTTTTCCGTTCACCCTGTTTGAGGGTAATTCCAGTGGCCGGGGTAAAAACTGGGGGTGTATTGCTTTGTTGAACCAACGTGCTGGGGGTCGCAGCCAAGGCTGACTCTGACCACACAAAACCGCCTGTGATCGAGGCTACGAACATAAAGACCGAAAACAGAAACCTGACGGTTCCGTTTGGCCCGTACGTAGTTTCGTGTCTGGACATAGCGTTTTCCTCCGAATGGTTGCAGTGGGGGTACAGGAACCAGCAAGAACTGATCAACCTGCATGCTGCTGTTCAAAAGATAAAATGGTCATTTGCCGAGCCTCCCGTCCTTCCCAACGAACTGAATGGGGATGTGGGGGAAGCGCGACAATGGCCTAAGTATTTCTCATTTTGTCACGTACTTCAAAGCTTTTGTTTATTTATGGCTTGTGGCAAATGAATGCAACAGAGCCACGACCCGGTTATGGCGGGCCAAATCAACGGGTGTCTTCCCATCCTTGTTTTTGACGGACAAATCCGCTCCGTTGAGAACCAACAACTCGGCAACCTCCACATGCCCGCCCAAAGCGGCCCAATGCAAAGGGGTTTCACCATCCTCATCTTCCGCACAGACGTTGGCCCCATGGATAATCAGCGTCTCAACGACATCGCGGTGGCCGCCGCCTGCGGCAAAAAACAAAGGAGTGTCCCCATAGCTGTCGGTTTGATTGATAATTGCACCTTTGTGAATCAAAAATCCGGCCACCCCTCCATGCCGCCCCCACCGGGCAGCTTCGTGCAATGGAGTTTGGCCTTCAAGATTGGTTACATTGATTTCTGCTCCTCGTGCGACCAGGAGTTCAGCGATGTTTCGCCGTCGCCCACGCGCCACCCAATGCAAAGGAGTATCTCCATGTTTGTTCTTGGTGTTGACATCGGCTCCTCTGGAAACCAGAAGTTGAGCCAAGCCATAGTGCCCGTTGTAAGAAACGAGGTGGAGGGCAGTGTCACCATCATTGTCCGGGGAGTTAATATCCGCTCCACGGGAAAGTAAAAACTCCACCACATTGCGGTAATCCCAATAGGCTGCTGCATGCAGCGGTGTGTTGCCTTTCAAGTTGCGGGCATTCACATCGGCCCCAAACCGAACCAACAGTTCCGGTACTGCCCGGTGGTCGCTCCAGTTGTCCCAGGAGGTAACATGAAGGGGGGAATTGCCTTCATTGTCACGTGCATTGATATCCGCTCCGTGTGACACCAGCAATTCGGCGATTTCCCGTTTCCAGGCGGCGTAATGCAAAGGGGTTTTGCCGTAATCGTCGCGGGAATTGACCTCAGCTCCGTATTCCAACAGAAGTTGGGCAATTTCCCGGTATTTGGTGCTGCCTTTTTCGTCAACCACATCTTCCAGGACTTCGGGCTTGGCGGAAGCGTTGATTTCCCGGTTCCATGCCCAGTGAAGTGGCGTCTCGCCCAATTCTCCCCGCGAATGCACCAAAGACCTGTCGGTTTGAAGTAACTCCTTTACTCGCGCAACATCGCCTTGTTGCGTCGCTTCCAGAATGGCGTTCACCTGCATGTGACTCTACTACCCCGGTTCGTCGGATTGTGATGTTTAGTTATGTTCGGAAAATCCGCTTGAAGGCTTTTTACAGCTTACACCCAAACCCCGCCCTGGAAAATAAAAAATCGTTCAAATGCTCCGGAAAAGGGATATTTCTCCGGAATATTTTCCGGAACCTGGAAAAAAGTGGCTCTTTCTCCCTGCGTTGTCCACAATTACTTGTGGGCAAGGTCCACTATGGTTACCAAATGGTCGCTCCCAGCCTGCTTGCTCAAACAGACAACCGCCGGCGGGGGAGCGGTTTTGGGGAGACCCAAAGCACGGGTAATCGCGGTTTTTTCCATTTTGGTTTGCAGTTGCCCCAGGTTTTTCAACTTGCTGACCACCACCGGGTTTTTGGAATCAGTTTGAACCAAAGACCAGATGTCTTCGGTTGGTTTCCAATTGGGGGCATCCGGATGGGTCTGAGCGTATTCAACCAAGGCGGAACCGGTCGGCACCCCGGTCAGCGGCTGGCGGGTGACCACGAGATACACTTTTTCGACAGCCTGGGTCCCTTCAAACACAAACCAGCGGAGTTCCTGTTGCGGGTCGGTGCTGGAAGGAACTTCATAGGGGACATGTGCCCGCACGGCATTGGACCCTCCTTGCAGACGGGCATCCGGAAACAGCAGGAGCGGGTTGGCATCATTTTCCGTGTGGAAAATATAGAGAAAGCCATCCTGGTTCGGCTCGACATTGATGCGGATGGCATCTCCGGTTCGAAATTCCCGTGCAGCATCAACCCGCATGGGTTGGCCATTGGCGTCCTGCATAAAAATCGTATATCCGATTCCCATGACAGTTTCGGTTGCAGCCACTCCCGGTGGATTATTTTTCACCGTTCCAGTTTTGGTTTTGGGATCCTGTTTGGCACCTGGGCGGGGGGTGTTTTTCGGGGCAGGCGAGGTTGCTTTGGCAGGACGGGAACTCAAAAACGAACCACGCACCAAATCTTCGTTTTCCTGAGCCTGGACCGGAAATGTCCAACAATTGAGAGCAAGGCAAACCAGGAACATCACACCTGCTTTATTCATATTCTAATCTCCTTTCAGGGCTGGCTGGATGAAGGTCGTTCAATGGTGATTTCAAATGAAAAGGTTGAGTTTCTGAGTGCATTTGAATCTGTTATGATTGTGGCTGTTTCTTTTGCCAACAGGATTGACCAAAAGGGGGTCAGGTTATTTGGAATCCCAGGCAAAAACTGATCGGTCCGGGCTTCAATGGTGGCTTTCGGAACAGTCTCAAGAAATTTACGGAAAGCCGCCTGTTCTTCACTGCTGAGAGGCTTGAAGGAAGGCTGGTCCAAAAATGGCAACCCCGTGATTGGCTGGCTGGACACCACCACCTGATAGACTTCGGGGCCAGGACCGTCGTCCAGCACCAACCAGTTTTGGGCCGGAAAAAACCAGGATTTCCCGGCTTTGAGCAGATTATCCTTTAACCCTGAGTCGGGGATGGGATGAGTCGTCAGAAACGTGGTGGGGATATTGGTTTTTCCCCGCCCCACCAGATACACATAACAGGGAGTCGGGGATTCCAGATGAATCCGTAATTGCGAACCGCTGGTCAGTTTGGGAGTGTCGGCAACCTGTTGGGTTTTTCCATTTTTCCCTTGGACCTCAAGCCAGCCGCGCATCCGCTCCTGTTTCTCAACCAGTGGAGGGGGCTCTGGTTTCACCGGGCCATTCGGTTTTGTGGCAACCGGAACCGATGGAAAAACGTAACGGGTCAGGCCCCACCAACTGCCGGAACCCAGGCCAACCAGGATGAGACCGAACAGGAGCACCTTCCAACCATTGCCCTCCGCAGTGCGGACCGGAGTCGGTGGACTTGGCGGCGGCATGATTTTGGTGTCGGGATGTTGTGACGTGTCTGTCACTTCCGCTCGATTATCCACCACAAGCGTGGCCGGAGCCACCTGATTTTCGGTTTTTTCCGCTGCTTGGGTGCGGGGAGTCTCAGCGGTCAGGATTTTAGTGCTCTGGTTTTCTTCTTCCACCAGTGTGGCCAGAGATTCAGACCGATTGTTGTAGAGCGCAGCCCGCAACGACTCATGGAATTCGGCCATATTCTTCTGTCGGTTGCGCCGGTCCTTTTCCAGGGCTTTGGCAATCACCTGTGAAAATTCAGCGGTAACGCCATGCACTTTGTCCAGAAGCAAGGGGGGCACCACAAACCCATGCTGGGAGGCCAGGCTCTCCACTGACCGGCCCTCAAAAGGTCGTTTGCCGACAATCAGTTCATAGAACAGGACTCCCAGGCTGTAGATATCAGCCCGTCCGTCAATATCAGTTTCACCATCCCATTGCTCCGGAGACATGTAATAGGGAGTGCCCAGGATTTGCCCTGGTACGGTGATGGAAGTCAAATCGGTCATGGATTGGATTTTGGCGATTCCCAAATCCAGAAGTTTCACTGTTTTTTTGCCATCAGCCGCCACCGCCACCATGATGTTGTCGGGTTTTAAGTCCCGGTGAATGACTCCTTTCTGATGGGCGGCCTGGAGGGCTTTCATGACCGGTTCCAGCACTTCAAAGGCTTCAATCGGAGAAAAGTATTTTTTCTGCTTGAGCAATTTTCCCAGGGTTTGGCCTGCGACATGCTCCAGCACCATATAGAGTTTGCCGTCGCTGGTTTCCCGCAAATCATAAACCGTTACCGAGTTTTCGTGGCGAAAGAGGCGGGCTGCCTGGGCTTCCCGGACAAACCGACGCAACCGGTCCGGGTCGCTGGTGAGATGGCTGGGAATGATTTTGATGGCTACCAGGTCATCCAGGCGGATATGCCGGGCGCGATAAACTGCTCCCATCCCGCCCACACCCAGGAGCGCCTCGATTTGATACTGTCCATCCAGCACCGTCCCTACCAGATAGGTCAAGTCGAGTTCCAGCACCTGTTTATCGTGCGGGCAAAAATTGACGGAATCCTCAAATTTGTTACTGCATTGGGGACAAATCTTCATGGTCGGGAGTCGTTTCAGGCCATCTGGTTGATAAAAAACACAGAGGCTGAAAATTTATCACTGGAAGCTGAATTTGCCTATCAGAAGCCTGCCTCTTGATTAAAAAGGCAAAGGCAAGGCCGAAAGCAGAAAGGTGCGCAATTCACTGACATCCGGCAGCCCCGGTGTCAGCATACCGGTCCGGATGTCATAAACCCGGTCCGCCCGTTCATAGTGACGCAGAACTGGTAACAAATTGTAATCGCTGGCCAGTTCGTCATTCAGCCGGAGCAGGGTGGTTTGAGCCTCCTCCGTGGGTTCCAAAGGAAAAACCCGCATCTGGATTGGTTGAATTGCACCCAGGGCAATCTTAAAGAGGTGCGTCCCTTCGTCCAGTCTGGCCAAAGCCAGGGCGGTTGGCCCTTCGACCACGAATTGCCAGGCAATCCGCCGGCTATTTGTATTCCAGGCCGGATTCTCTAGGGTTGTAACCTCCAAACCCAACTCCTCCTGGAACAGTTTCTGATATTTTCGCGCCACCACCGCTATCAGTGGGTTGGCGGTGTGCTGCATTTGTTTCTTTTGGAACAGCACCAGGACCCGTTGGCGGGATTGGTCAAAATGTTCGACAAACAGTTGCATAAGGGCGGTTTCCCGCAGGATATCGGCCAGATAGTCTTCAACTTTGAGGCCATAGGGGCTGGTTTCCCGTTCAAACTGTTCCAAAATGCGGTGGAAGTCATCCGTCAACAGATGTTCGTTCAGCCGGTCACGCCACAACAGGTGTTCCGGACGGGTTGCATGGGCAAACAGATTCCGTTTGCTGCGGGAGAAGGAGGACTTGGTAGCAGTTTGCGTTCGGCGTTTGGACCGTTCCAGCCATTCCTGGGCTTTGCCAATCATGCGCCGGATGCGTTGCAGTTGCTCCATTCCCAGGAAATACCGGAGGTGGGTTTCCTCCACCTGGTCGGTGCTGATGGCTCCCTGGGGACGAAAGCGGCCCAGGCTGGCTTCGGTTTGGTCCAGCAGGCGTTCCACTTTGGTCAACAACTGGTCGGGCGGGAAGCCATATTGGGCCGCCATAATCGGAAGGTTGGTTTCAACCAGACGAAACGGCTGCACCTGGGCGGAAATCCGGTCACCGTCGGGAAACAGCGTTATCACCGCTGGTGCCTGACTTTCGAGTTGAACCAATTGGGTTGCCAACGGGGCGGTCACATGCCGTTCCAGGCTCCGTTTCAGGGCTCTGGCACCCAACAGGGGATGAAAGCCCTGGTCCACCATCCGTTCCATGGCGACTTCATCAATCTGGAACATGCAGCGGCGGCGGACCAACCCTTCCCGGTTCAGCAGTTCCTGAATCAGCCCTTGGGCAATCAACTCGACCTGAGGCCGGTCCAGTCGTTCAAAGGGAACGATGCGGTCCAGCCGGTTAAAGAATTCGGGTTTGAAAAAATTCTTGGCAGCCTGGACATAGGTATGGGCTTCGGATTCTTTCGATTCCCGAAATCCCAGTTTGGTATTGGCCTGCCGGACGCCCAGATTTGAGGTCAAAATAATGATGGTGTTGGTGAAATCGGTCGTCCGCCCGAGCGCATCGGTCAGGCGTCCGTCGCCCATGACCTGCAACAACAGGTTGAAGACATCCGGATGGGCCTTTTCGATTTCATCGAGCAGCACAATGGAAAAGGGCTGCCGCCGGACGGCACTGGTGAGCAGTCCTTCGGGCTGGTCAAACGTGCCCACCAGCCGGGCGACCGCCGAACCTGACACAAATTCATTCATGTCAAAGCGCAGCATTTTTTCGGCATCGCCAAACAGGAAGCGGGCCAGGGCTTTGGCGGTCTGGGTTTTGCCGACTCCGGTTGGTCCGAGAAAAAGCAGACTGGCCAGCGGACGGCTGGGGTCGTTGAGGCGGGCCTTGGCAATGCTGACAATATCTCCAAGGGTTTCGAGCGCTTCCTCCTGTCCGATGATTTCATTGCGGAGGGCAGTCAGCACATCAGTCCGGGTCAGTTGAACGCGGCCATCCAGAAACACCAGCCGGATGCCGGTTTTGGCTTCGAATTCACTTAAAACCAGGCCACGGACAATTTTCTGGTGACGGAATTTGTTGGCCAATTGGCGCAACAGGAGCGCTGCCTTGCCGGGAAACACCGCATCCCGGCGATAGCGCCGGGCCAAATCTATGACGGTCGGGAGCACTTCCAGGTCGAACCGGCATTTATGTTGAAATTCGAGGTTGCGCTGGGTGTGAATGAGGATGCGCAGGGTTTCATCCTCCGAGGTTTCGCCCAGGCGAATCACCTGAAAGAGGTCCGCCAGCCCCCGGTCCTTTTCCTGGAGAATGCCAAAGGCTTCAGGCGTCATTTCCCCCAAAATCCGAATGTCTTTGCGTTCAATGTAGGGTTTAAGCACCTGCGCCACATTCAACGGGGAATTGCTGGTCTGTCCGGCCTGAAAAAGCCCGAGCACATCGTCAAAATACAGAATGTGGTGAAAAGTTTTGGCGGTTTTCAAAATTGCCAGTAGCCGGTTTTCCCATTGCCCCACATAGGACATGCCCGAAATCAAACGTTGCGGGGCCACCAACCAGGTGTTGCGCTTGGCCCCGGCTTCGGGTCTGCGCCGTTCGTTCATCCGGGCCACAAACTCGTGAATGAGGGCTGTTTTCCCGGCCAGACGCGGCCCTACCACGAGCACCGGACGCCGTTCTTTGCTGGTCAGGGCGCGCATCAGGGCTTCGCTTTCCCGTTCCCGGAACATGGTCCGTTCCAATTCGTCCGGATAGAGGTCGTCCAGGCAGCGTCCGACCCGGCGCAGTTCCTCGGCTCCGTTCATTTTTTCGGTGCTGGCCAGGAGGGCAAAAATATTCTTGGGCTTGGGCGGCAATCCCATGGGCGGTGCATAAAACAGGTTCAGTTCAGTACACCACGCCTTGCCTTCATAGGAAAAACAGTCGGGAGTTTCATAGAGCTCACCGTCCTCTTTCTCGATTTTCCGGAAATGAGCCGTATACACCTCAGCAGCCCGTTCCGCCAACGGCTCACCGCGCTCCAGGTCAAACCAGACTTCCGGCACACTTGGTGAAAAAACCACCCGCCGCCCCGCCACCTCCACCGTCACCATCAAATATTTGCAGGTGAAGTTCCGGTTGGAAATCTGAATCGTGAATTTGAGCGACTGGTCGGAAAAATGAGGTGCAAAACAGAGGCGGGCCAGTTTTTCGTGCCGTTCCACGGAAGCTGCTGATTCAAGGGCTTTGCGTACCGCTTTGGTCAGTTTGAGCAACGCTCGCTGCAGGCTCTGGTCCGTTGCTTCCAGTTCCGGAAAAAACAACAGCCGGGTTTTGGTCATTCCCGGATTGCCCCCTTTGGAGGGCAGTTCTTCAACATAAACAGGTAAAAAAAGCTGCATCGTACCAGTCAAAAAGTGGGAAAATTGGGTGAAGCTGGCGGCACGATACCACAAAACCCTGGTTTTTCGGCAGGCAAGACTTTGTTCCTTACTCCAGAGGCGCACAGAGAACCGCAGGAATTGAAAACCTCTGCGCGCCTCTGTGCGCCTTTGTGGTTGAAAAAGAGAAAAAAGAAAATCCAAACCTGGAATTGACAGCTTTGGCGAAACCCAAGTACCTTGCCGGTTTCTCACCTTTTTCCAAAACCCACACAGTTGGCCCATCATTCAAAAACAACTTTCTTCCGAAGGAGGAATCCCGGTGTTTTTTGCCAAGCGTTGGAACATTGCCATTCTTACTGCGGGACTGTTATGCGTCCTGTTGACCCTTTTTCCCGGATTGCACAAAGTGGCCGCGAAAAAGCGCCAAGCTGAAGAGCTTCAGGTTCAGACCGTGCCCTCGGCAATTCCGGTAACGGCTTACCGAAGTCCTGGCGCACGTCATAAAATTCAGGTTTCGGACCCGCATCTGGCGAATTTGATAGCTTCCCAAAAAGGTAAATTGGTGGCTGATTATGGGGCTTTTTCCGTTTTTGAAGTGGACGAGGCCAGCCTGCACCAGATTGAAAATCAAAAGGGTGTTTCCCTGGCTGATGAATCCAACCTGCTGTTGCTCAATGCCCGCCCCATAGACACCAGCACCAGCGAAGGGCAGCTTTTGCGGCGGCAGGCGGTCAGTGATGGCAGTTCGCACGGCATGCACCTCGTCCAATTTGCCGGACCGATTCAGCCGGAATGGCTGGCGGCATTGGAAAAAACCGGAGTGCAGGTGGTTTCCTACATTCCCAACAATGCCTATTTGGTGTTTGGTGATGCGGCCAGCCTTCGGGACGTGCAGAAATTGGCAGCCACTTCGCCCAAGGTTCAATGGGATGGGCCGTATGACCGTGCCCTTCGGATTCAGCCCGGTTGGGAGGCAGCCAGCCTTGATGGCAAATCCCTGGGAACGGAACATCTGACGAATGAAAAAGACGCCAATCTGTTCATTGTGCAATTGTTTGCCAACCGTTCCACCAATGCGCAGACGCTGAAGCTGATTGAACAAAACCGGTTGGAACCGATTCGGAATCAGATTGCCATTTCGCATTACCTGAACCTGTATGTGAAATTGAATCCGGCGAGCCTCAAGCTCATTGCCGGACAACCGGATGTGGTGTCCATTACGCCTTACAAACCGCCGGTTTTGTTGGACGAGCGGCAAGGCCAGATTCTGGCCAACAATCTCACCAGCGGGGTTCCCAACCCGACGCCGGATTACGCCACGTTTCTGGCCAACGCCGGTTTTACCCAGGCCCAGTTTGACGCCTCGAATTTTGTGGTGGACCTGTCTGACCAGGGCCTCGACAATGGCACCACGTCGCCAAACCATTTTGGTTTATTCAAAGGTGGCGTGCGTCCGGGAACCAGTCGCGTTGCCTATAACCTGCTCTATGGAACCGGCGTTGCCAACGACATGACCGGTTGTGGCAGCATTGGTCACGGAAGCTGGACCACCCATGTGCTGGCAGGCAACACCCTCAGCCAGACCACCGCTTTTCCGCACGGTGACAACTCTTTCCGGCATGGAACCGGCATCAATCCGTTTGTGCGGGTGGGCAATTCGACCATCTTTGACACTGCCGGAGGCTATCTCAACCCGAATTTTGTGGCGCTTCAGAATGCAGCCTATCAAAACGGAGCACGGATTAGCTCCAACAGTTGGGGCGATGATGTCAGCAACGGCACCTACGATGCGGACGCCCAGACCTTTGACACCCTGGCCCGCGATGCTCAGGGCGGAGTGCCGGGCAATCAGGAAATGGTCATGGTGTTTGCCGCCGGAAACAGTGGTCCGGGGGCCGGAACCATGAGTTCGCCCGGAACCGGCAAGAATGTTCTCACCGCCGGTGGTTGCCAAAATGTGCGGCCCAGCGTTTCGGACGCGACCAACGCCGACAACATGTATGTGTCATCCAGTCGCGGACCATGCCAGGACGGGCGCAAAAAACCGGATATTCTCGCTCCGGCGACCAATGTCACGGGCGGTGTGGTGCAGGTGGCCAATCCACCAGTCAACGGAGACGCCGATTCCTGCTATACCGGTTCGTTTTTCCCTTCAGGACAGGAATGGACCCGGACTGGCAACGGAACCAGCTTTGCCTGTCCGGCAGTGGCGGGTGGAGCTTCGTTGCTCAGGCAGCATTTCATCAATCGCGGCATGGCTCCGCCCAGCCCTTCCATGACCAAAGCTTTCCTGATGAGTACGGCCACCTATATGACAGGCAGTGGTGCCGGTGGGAATCTGTGGTCAAACGACCAGGGGATGGGCCGTATGAATCTGGCCGCCGCCTTTGACACGATGCCACGGGTGTTGCATGACCAGGTGGGAGCGGAAACCCTGACCGCCTCCGGGCAGACACGGGTCATCACCGGAACCGTTTCCAATCCGGCCCAGCCCTTTCGGGTGACGCTGGCCTGGACCGATGCCCCCGGCTCAACCACCGGCAGCGCCTTTAACAACAATCTGGATTTGCAGGTGACCGTGGGTGGAAATACCTACCTGGGCAATGTCTTTTCCGGAGCGACCTCCGCCACGGGTGGCAGCGCCGACACCCGCAACAACGTGGAAAGCGTTTTTCTTCCAGCAGGTGTGAGTGGCAATTTTGTGGTCATCATCACCGCCACCAATATCAACTCGGACGGAGTTCCGAATTCAGGCGGCGCACTCGACCAGGATTTTTCATTGGTGGTCTACAACGGGCAGGAAGCAGCGGTCCCCGTGGTTTCCAAAAACAACGCCACCTTGACGGCGCAAAACTGCGCTCCGGTTGGTACGACCATTGACCCCGGCGAAACCGTGACGGTTGATTTTGACCTCCGCAACATTGGCACGGCAGCCACCACCAATCTGGTTGCCACGCTGCAAACCAGCGGGAATGTGACGGCTCCGTCAGCCGCCCAAACCTATGGGGCGGTTGCACCAAATTCGACGGTGACCCGTTCCTTTACCTTCACCGCCAATCCAAACGCAGTGTGCGGTGCAGCCCTGGTGGCAACGCTCCAATTGCAGGATGGGGCGGCAAATCTGGGAACCGTTTCCTATTCGTTCAATCTGGGCACCCTCAGCACACCGGTGACCAGTACGGCTTCCAGCGGTGGCATTGGCGTGGCGATTCCGGACAACACCACCGTCAACTCGCCGATAACCATTACCGAAACCGGGCAGATTCAGGATGTCAACGTCAAAATCCGGCTCAACCATACCTATGACGCCGACCTTGACATCAGCCTGGTGGCACCTGATGGCACCACGATTGACCTGTCGAGCGACAATGGGGGCAGCAGCGACAACTTTGGCAGTGGTTCAAATGATTGCAGCGGCACCTTTACCGTTTTTGACGACCAGGCGAGCACGGATGTAACCGCCGGGTCGGCTCCTTTTGCCGGTTCGTTCCGCCCGGAACAGGCACTGGCGACCTTGAATGGAAAGTCTGTCACCGGAACCTGGATGCTGCGGATTACCGATGATGCCACCACCGACACCGGAACCCTGTTTTGCTGGCAACTGGAAATCACCAGGGCCTCTTATTCCTGCTGTACCGGGGCCGCCAACAACCCGACCATCACCGGATTTGCTCCGATAGCAACGTTCCCCGGCAAAACCATCACGGTGACGGGCACCGGTTTTGTGGCTGGCTCCACGCAGGTCTTTTTTGGGGGTACAAATCTGATTGCCTCGCCCACGGTCACGGTGGTCAATGGCACCACCCTGACAGCAGTGGTTCCAGCCTCCGGAACCCTCACTCAGAACATCAACGGCTATTTGACGGTGCGGGTAAACGGGCTTGACGCAACGTCGCAAGGGTTGCCGTCCAATGCCGGAACGCCATGCAGCGGAACCGCAACGTTTCCTGAAGTGGTCCTGCTCGGCGACACCACCGGCGACGGACTTTCAACCCAAACCAACGACGTGGCCCTGGCCCGTGGCTTCTCACAATTCCAGGCAACGCCCTCCGCCCGCCAGTTGCTGGCCACGGATGTCATTCCGTTAAATGGAAACTGTCGCGGTGACGGAGTGTTGGGGGCCACGGATATTGCGTTCCTGCGGGCGGTGTCGTTTGGCCAGACAACGTTTTAGATGTACGACACGCAAGGTTTGGAAGGGTGAGTGGGGAATTGAACCTTACTCACCCTGTTTTTTTCAACAGGTTTTTCGGAAAACAATGGAGCTTGATCGAAAGTATGGTGATTGGTTATACTTTGGGTATGAAAACTGCCATTTCCCTACCGGACGACCTGTACCAACGCGCTGAAGTATTTGCGCAAAAGCACAACTATTCCCGTAGCGAACTCTATGCACAGGCGCTGGATACGTTTTTGAAGACCTACGAACAGGCTGAAATCATCCGGCAACTCAATGAAGTTTACGAAACTGAAAATTCAGAGCTTGACGCAGCTTTGGCTCAGGCGCAGTTTGCCGCCTTATCCAAGGAGAAATGGTAATGCTGCGCGGAGAAATTTGGTGGGCAAGCCTCCCGCCCCCGGTTGGGTCTGGTCCGGGAGATGTGCGGCCAGTTCTGGTGATTCAATCTGACGCTTTTAATGCCAGCCGAATTAAAACCGTTATTGTTGCGGTTATCACTTCAAATCTCAATTTGGCGAAAGCTCCTGGAAATGTTCTGGTTTCAGTCACTGCCAGCAATTTGCCGCAGGATTCCGTGGTGAATGTCTCCCAAGTCATTACGGTTGATAAAGGATTGCTGCGGGACTATGTTGGATTGCTGCCAAATGAAGTTATGGAAAAAGTGGAAATTGGACTGAAATTGGTGCTGGCCCTCGACTAATACCGGCAGAATCAGTTTCTTTCCAAACCGAGAATTGCTGTCCTGTTGCCCTGAGTATCAAGAATTCACATGCTTGCCCGACATCCATTCTACACTGGTTTGGTAGTCTCGCTTCTAACTGGCGTGATTATCCATTTCCTGCCCAGGGAATTTGCCACACTGCGGTTGGTTCGTTTGTTTGGCTTGCTCATTTTTTGTGGAACCCTCCTGGTGATGTTCAAACAAGGGCTTGACCGGGAGGAAGTCCCCTATTTTTTCTTGGGTGAACTACTGGGCTTGATTGGCACGTTTTTTCTGTTTTTATAAGAGCCGGTCAGGGTGGGCTTCAAAACAGAGTTTCCCTTCCGCCAGTGAAATCCGAATTTGAGTTTGGTGCAGGTTGGGATGGGCGAGCAGGAACCGGGAAAGCGGGGCTACCAGTTCAGCTTCGATGGCCCGTTGCAGGGGGCGGGCTCCGAATCTGGGGTCAAAACCGGCCCGTGCCAGATGACTGACGACGGCAGGTGTCCAGTCAAGCCGCAGGTTGGCCTTCACCAGTCCTTCGCGTTGGGAGAGGGCCTTGAGTTCCTTTTCGGTAATCAAACCAATCATTTCCGAGGAAAGCGCCCCAAACTGCACCACCCGGTCAATCCGGTTAAAAAATTCAGGCCGGAAAAAGCTCATGGCTGCCTTTTCAAACCCGCCGGAGGCAGGTTCGTCAAATCCGATGGGTGAAGTCTGCGACACTCCCAGGTTTGACGTGAGCACAATGATGGCGCTGCGGAAATTGGTCACCCGGCCATAGCGGTCCGTCAATCTTCCTTCGTCAAACACGCTCAGGAGCACATCAAATACACCGGCATCGGCTTTTTCGATTTCATCAAACAAAACCAGCGAAAACGGCTGCTGGCGAAGGGACTTGATGAGGGTGCTCGGCGTGCCGTCCGGTTCGGTTATCAGGCGATGGGCGGAACCCGGCGTGCCATATTCGCTCATGTCCAGTCGAATCAGCCGTTTCTCATCTGTTCCGTGACCGAAGAAGTAGCGTGAGAGTGTTTTGGCAAGCTCGGTTTTCCCGACCCCGGTGGGGCCGCATAAGAGCATGACTGTGACCGGGCGCTGCGGGTCGTTGAGTCCCGCTTTGAAGGTGGTGACCACTTGCAGAGCGGCCTCCGTGGCTTCCGCCTGGCCTATCACCGACTGCGTAAAGAATTCACGGGTTTGGGTTTCATCAAGTCGGATGTCGTCGCGGAGGAACAGTTCCGGCAGGCCGGTCTGCCGGATAAACATCGCAAATGCATCGCCCACGGTGACACTAAGCCGTTTTTGAGTGCTGACCTTATCCACCACTTCCCGCAGGAATCCAACTGCCCTGCCGGGAAAGGCATGATAGGGCTGGAAGCGGCGAAACAGGCGGTAGGTTTGCACCAGGGCTTCGTCCGGCACGGAACAGGCCATGGTTTGCTGAAGCGAGGTCGCCACCGAACGCAGGACATTGATGGATTCCAGTTCGGAAAAATCGGGCAGGCTCTGAATCTGGCAGACCTCGACAAAACCGGGCAGCAACCGGCGGCAGGCATCCAATTCCGCCGGAGTGGTTTCGGCTACCAATTGCAATTCCTGCCGCTGCAAATAGGGAAGCAGAAAAGCTGCTATGCCGCTTTGCGGTTCCGTTCCGCCCAGTCGAATCAAGTCCAGCAGGTTTTCCACACAAAGCACGCCCTGAATGTTGGAAAGCTCTTCAATCAGGGTTTCGCAGCGTTCCTGCCATTGGCCCAGGTACCGCATCCCTGCAATCAAACGGGCTCCGCTGGTTTGCCAGAATTTGTATTTGTAGGATTTTTCAAGATCGGTTTCATCCCGATTGGTCCGCGCCAGATGGCGTTCAATCGCACGGGCGGCATCAATCAGGACCGAGGTTTTCCCGGCACCGGGTTCGCCTACCAGCAGGACGTTGGCTTTTTCTTCGGATATTCGGTTGATGAGGGTTTGTATGGAGGCATCCCGCTCGAAAGCACGGGTAAACTGACGGCGCAGCCGATTGTCACCCAAAGGCTCGGCAATTGCCAGCAGGGCTTCAGGAGAAAACCGTTCGACCCGGTGGCGGGCTCGGCGTACGGCATTGATTGAAATTTCCTCCAGGGCGACGGTTTTGGGTGGAAAAAAACGGGAAAGCTGTTGCGGGGTGGAACCTTTCAGTTTTTCCCGAACCGAAGTCACCACCAGATTTTTCAGGGATTTGGCATCATAGAAGTAAAACCGGATGTCGAGCATCGGCAGCGAGGCCACCAGAATGCCTCCTTCCTGTTTGCCATTCACGCAGAGCACATTCAGGGCGATTTCCTCGTCAGCCGGAAAAATCCGGTTTTCGATTTTGTATTCAGGCCGCACGTCCACCCGAAAATTGAGCAATGTCGGTTCCAGAAAGTCCGGCTCCCCGCGCCAGGGATTTTCCTGATAGAGCCATTGCACATATTCCTTGACCTGAAACAATGCTTCTTCTTTGGTCTGAGCGATGCCGGCCAATCCTCGAAAATCCCAATCGTTTTCGACCAGCCGGGCCGTCCAATATCCTTCGTAATCCTCCCACACCAGGGTGGGAAACCGGTAAGCAACCATAGGAGTAATTGAGAATTGAGAATTGAGAATTGAGAGTTGAATTAAATGAAAATTTAATATTCTCCTTGAGCTACATGCCAAACTGAACTTTTAGGTTTTTTTCGGTTTGTCGTCAAGCTCTTTGAAATAAATCAGTTATCCAAAACACTGGCAGAGGGGCAGGCCTGTTTCACACGGAATGGAACGGTGTTTGCTATTTGGGAAAGCATATCGTTTGAGCCTATCCAATCTGCCTGCAGCGGTTTGCCGCAAGATACCGGAAATCACAAATGGCAAATGGCAAATGGCAAATGGCAAATGCTCTGTTTCGGTTTCATCCTTTGGGAAAAGAGGTTTTTCGCTATGAAGCACTTGGCACGTATTATTCTTTTGGGTTTGGGTTTGGGGCTCCTGACCATTTCCAATCCGGCGTGGGGTCAAACCCGAACCTCACACCGCAACCGGACCCCGGTTCAACCCCCGGCCCCGGAGTCGGTTTCGACCATCATGACAGTCAATGCACCGACTGACGAGATTGAAGTCAATTATTCAAAAATCTACTTGATTCGGGTTTTTCCCAATTTTGTGGCCAATGTTGAGTTACCGGAGGCCCCCGACGCAATTATCGTCGGAAACACGGCGCGCTTTCAGGTGGACTCTTTTCGCACCCTGGGTGCCGGTGTGGGCAACGGCGCTGGGGTCAGCGGTTCCAATGCCGAACGGACCATTCTGGTCAAACCGCTGAAAGCCAATCCGGAAAAAGACGATGACCCGATTGAAAGCAGCCTGACGGTACGACTGGCTTCGGGGAAGGTCATGTCCTTCCTGCTGCGCAATGCCCGCCGCAATGATGAAAACGTATTTTCCTGTTCGTTTCGGGATGCCACACTGCCAAACGTCAAAACAGAAGCGGTGCCTGCTGGCCCGCCGGCCCGAATTCCGGAAAAGACTCAGGAAGAAAAAGACCGCGAAACCATCGCCGGCTTACTGGAACGCACGCAGGCAGTGGCAGCTTCAGATTCCTTTAACTCCATCAACCAGACCAAAACCAAGGAGGCAGTGCTGGCCCTCCAGGTTGAAGCGGAAGGCCGCTTTCTTTTGGCTTTGGTCAAAATAGCCCCAACGGTCAGGAACAAAACCCTGCAATTGACCACCCCAAGCTGGAAGCTGGGCGAAGAGGACCTGCAACCCCGTATTGAGTCGCAGCCGTTACCGGCTTCAATCACAGGGCAGGCGTTTGTCGGGCGGTATGTGTTTGAAGTGGCCGGTGATGGGGCGAATGCTCCAGACTCCACCCGGCTCTTGACCGTGAGCCTCGGAATTCGGGGGAAGGTCGTCCAGGTTTCGGCCAAAGTGGTTACCCAGGCACCCAAAGCACCGGTTGCCCCCCAGGCCCAATCGGGAAAAGACCAGTTGACCCGGCAACAGCAACAGGAAATCGAAGTTCTCAAACAAATCACGGGTGTCAAGACCGCCACCACCGCGAAACCGGCAGAGAGCGAATCCACCGCGAAAGTTTCTTCCCAGGAACGGTTACATCATTTGGTGCAGGTGACAAATGTTCGTTCGGAAAAAGTGATGCAACGGAAAACCCGCTTGGTGACGGCAGGGATGTATCTGGAAACGGTCGGGAACGACACCCTGGTGTTGTTACTGCTGGAACGCAATTTGGGCAGTGACCGGCTGGAGATTGGTGTGCCCCAATTGACTTTGAACGGCAAGCCGGCCAATCCGGGCTTGATTGTACAGCCCTTTCCGGCTGCCCTGACCACGCAGCCGTTGGTCTCCGGCTTTCTGTTTTCCAACCTTCAGGTTGCAGGAACCCAGGCACTGTGTGCCTGGAAAATTGGTAAAGAAGCTCTGGTGTTGCAACCTCCTGCACCAACCCCGGCGACAGGCTCCGGTTCCGCCCTTTCAAAGGTGCTTCCAACCGGACAACCTGCCGCTGAAGCCAGCCAAACTCAGGAGGAAGTCAAATGGACCAGACTGGAAGTCAACCTGAAGAACAACCAATGTAAAATGGTGGTGGAGGGCCTTAACCAAAGCACATCAGTCCTGGAGGAAATCGAGGCATTCTGGACCACAACAGGAACCGGTTCCGAACCTGCCGAAACCCACCGGGCTCAATCAACCCCCAATGTTTTCGGACCAAAAACCCGTCTCAATCCAGGTGAAAAATGCAAATTCACCTTTGTTTTTCAAGTGGGGCCGGGACAGTCGCCCATTGAAATCCGCTGGAAAGCAAACGGAGAGTTTCAAAGCCGGAAAATCAATCTTTTCTGAATCTCCAACCCAAAAAGCCGCAGAAGCATGAATAGAAACCGGATTCCTGTTCACGCTTCTGCGGCTGCTCCGGGTTTTGCTGCCTGTCATCATTCACCGGCAAACCACCAATCGGACCTCACCACCCGGCCTTTGACCACAATCAGATAAAGCACATCATGGCCACCCCGCCACTGATAGCCCAAATGGGTTTCACCCTTGGGTACCCGATTTCCCTCATGCACCTGGCCGCTTTCGAAAACCTTGTCCGGCTGGCCCAACAACCCGGTCACCTGACTGGTTTTGACCCGACAACCCGGCAGTTTTTCTCCTAATTCTGCCATGACTTGGTGCAGGGCACTGTTCCAGTGGCGTAGCTCCTGTTTTCGGGTTTCGCTGCCTCCCCGCATTTCACTTCGTAAATCCACAAACCTGAGGGCGAGGGATTGAATTTTTTTCCAATCACAGTCGGGGCTGTCTTGGGTCGAGGGTTGGGCCATAACCAACGCCAGAGTCGCCCCTAACATTCCCCATCCAAACAACACAGCCAGAATTTTTTTCATAACCAAAGGAAAAGTGCAGGTTTTGGGTTCAGACGAAGTGAACCTTACTGCGATGTGTCAAAAAGAAAAAGCCTGACGGATACCCGTCAGGCTTTTCCAGAATAATTTTGGGATACAACAATTATTGTTTACGCATATCGCCGGAACCCCGCACGTGTTTCCGCACGTTGGTGGGTTCGCCCGCATACAGGATGTTGCCGGAACCGGAAATGTCGCCTTCGATTTCCTGGTTGGCAAACACCTTGATGTTGCCGGAACCGGAGAGGTCCACCTGGGCCTGTTCGGAAGTAAGTTTGGACGTATTGATATTGCCGGAACCGGAAAGGCTGATATCAGCCGCCTTGGTCGCACCCTGAACCGTGACATTCCCCGACCCATTCACATCAACCTTGAACCGGTCGGTTTTGACCTCGGCCACCGAAATATTTCCTGAGCCAGAAAGTTCGACCTCGTTCAAATCAGGAACCGAAATCACGATTTTAATGCCTTTACGGGTCGAGAAGCTCTTTTTGGAATCAATATGGAGCGTTCCATCTTCAACTTTGGTTTCAATCAGGGGAAGAATGTTTTCTTCGGCCTCGACCACCAGGTTTTGTGCTTTCTGGCACTCGACCACCACGTCAAATGAGCCTTCCGAGTCAATGGCCGTAAAGGCCGGAACGGAACGGGTTTCGGTTTTGACAATCCCATTGCCTTTTACCCGAAAACTAAACGTGCGGCCTTTGGCGATACATCCAGCCACATAACTGACACCGACAATTGCAACGATGGCGACGACTTTTTTCATTGGGTTGCTCTCTCTTCCTGAAATCCGGGTGAATTGTGCGTTCCTGTCCCGTATGGTTTCGAATCCTGTTTGATTGCTGAAATGGATTTGTGTTCCAGAATTGTTGTGTGGCACCCAGTACGTCGTTTTTTTTACATGGGTTCCGGGGGATTCAATTTTTTTTCATGGTTTCCCAGCGTTGCATGGTGGGCTACACTTTGGCCGCCTGTGATGCAGGCTCCAAATCCAGCAATCAAGTTCAAAAGCTCCACTCCAGATTTGTTTGTTATGCCGCAATGGATTATCCAATGGCTGCACCATGCTTCCTGGGTTGCTGCCACAACCGTTTTTCTGGCTCAAAACCTGCTGATTTTTGTGCTGGTGCTGGTGGTGGGGAATTGGATGGTAGGGCGTTATGCCAACCGTCCAGTGGGCTTTCCGCCTCCACCGGTGACTGTTAGTGAGTTTCTTTTGGGTTTGGGCAATGTCGGGTTAAACACCCTGATTACCCTGATTGGCTGGCAACTCTGGCAAAAAGGCGTGATTCGGTTTCGGGAGGATATGGGCCTGTGGGCGCTGGCTGATATTTTTGTGCTGTTGTTGGTGATGGACTTTTTGATGTACCTGCTGCATCGGGTGGCGCATCTTCCCTGGCTGTTTCCATTGCTGCACCAACTGCACCACCGTTATGAAAGGCTCCGGCCTTTAACCCTGTTTGCCTTGAATCCATTTGAGAATCTGGGGTTCGGCACCTTGTGGCTGACGGTTGTCACCTTGTATCCGGCCTCGTGGGCCGGGATGTCGGTGTACCTGATGTTGAATGTGGCGTTTGGTGCGGTGGGGCATCTGGGGGTGGAGCCGGTTCCGGCTGAGATGGCAGACCGGCCTATCCTTCGTTGGATTGCCGGGAGTTCTTTCCATGCCCAACACCATCAAAACCGCAACCATAACTTTGGGTTTTACACCCTGATTTGGGACCACCTGTTTAAGACGCTGGAACCCAATTACCGCCGGAACTACGGACAGATTCCGGCTCAGGCATTGCCGGAGAAGGTATGAAACCTGAAATTGATTCTGCTGAAATCGAGCGATTGCGGCGCTGGCGCTTGATTTTAGGCAGTGGTACGGCTGAAGGCACTGGCTGCCAGCTTTCTGAAAAAGACGGCATGATTGACCGGGCTTTGCAGGCCCTGTATGGAGGAAACGATGGCCCTGCCGGGCAAAACAGCCGGGAACGACGGGGCGGGTTGGGTGCTTCCAATCCGAATGTGGCCCGGTGGCTGGGTGATATTCGGAAGTATTTTCCGAGCACCGTGGTCCAGGTGATGCAACAGGATGCGCTGGAACGGCTGAACCTCAAAGAAATGCTGCTTGAGCCTGAAATGCTTGAGTCTGTCGAGCCGGATGTCCATCTGGTGGCCAACCTGCTTTCGCTGGCCAAAGTCATGCCTAATCAGACCAAGGCAACGGCCCGGATGGTGGTCAGAAAAGTGGTGGACGAACTGCTCCGCAAACTGGCCAATCCAACCCGGCAGGCCATCCAGGGAAGTCTCAACCGGGCAGTGCGCAATCGCCGCCCACGTCATCAGGAAATTGACTGGCACCGCACCATCAAAGCCAATCTCAAGCATTATCAACCTGAATTCAAAACCGTGATTCCCGAAACCCGCATCGGCTTTGGCCACAAACGGGCTTCACTCCGCGATATCGTGTTGTGTGTGGACCAAAGCGGTTCGATGGCAACTTCGGTGGTTTATTCGGGGATTTTTGCTGCGGTACTGGCTTCGCTGCCCGCAGTTTCAACCAGTCTGGTGGTGTTTGATACGGCGGTGGTTGACCTGACCGAACTGTTGCAGGACCCGGTAGAGGTTTTGTTCGGCACCCAGCTTGGCGGCGGAACCGACATTAACCAAGCGGTAGCCTATTGCCAGACCCTCATCAGGCGTCCGCAGGAAACGATTTTTGTGTTGGTCAGTGACTTGTTTGAGGGTGGAAACGTGAATGAGATGGAGCAGAGGGTGGCCCAATTGACTATGGCAGGCGTGCAGGTGGTTGCCCTCCTGGCGTTAAATGACGATGGTGCCCCTTGTTTTGACCATCGGGTGGCCGGAAATTTTGCTGCTCTTGGAATTCCGGCTTTTGCCTGTACGCCCGACCTGTTTCCCGATTTGATGGCTGCTGCCATCAACCGACAGAGCATTGCCCAATGGGCGAGCAGGCAGGGAATCGGTACTGCCAGCAGAGGATGAGTGGATTTGGGGTTTGAGGTTTTAAGGGTTTGGGGTTTGGGCTTCAGGTATTTGATGACGACCAAAAAAGAAACCCGAACCCCAAAACCCTGTCACCAAAAACTATTTTTTCGGGACAAAATTCAGTGCCGCCGAGTTCATGCAATAACGGAGGCCGGTTGGTTTAGGGCCGTCTTCAAAGACATGGCCCAGGTGGGCTCCGCAGCGGCTGCAGACGACTTCGGTACGCACCATTCCCAACGTTTTGTCCACCACTTCGGTCACATTGGCTTTGGCGATTGGTTGATAAAAACTGGGCCAACCGCTGCCTGACTCATATTTGGTGGCTGAGTTGTACAGTTGCAGGTTGCAATTGGAGCAGGTGTAAATCCCGTTTTCGTGGTTATCCCAGTATTTCCCCGTAAAGGCCCGTTCAGTCCCTTTTTCGCGGGTCACATGGAATTGTTCAGGGGTCAGTACCTTTTTCCACTCGGCATCGGGTTTGACAATTTTTTTGCCGTCAAAGACCGCATCACCAAGAGGTGCATTTGAATCGTGTTCGGACATGGTTTTTTCCTTTTTTCCCTGGCCGTCATCGGGCCGCACTGTTGCCGTGGACGGGTTTGAGCAGGCCGTGATGGCTGCAAAACCAATCAAGCAGGCCAAGGCGAACAAAAGAAGTTTGGAAGTCATGGTTAAAAACTCCTGGGGCGTTTATGTTTCAGATTGTATGGAAGTGACGCCTTCAGGCGTGTGGTTTTGAAAACCACTTTAGAAATATCACGCCTGAAGGTGTAACACCAACCATTCCCACAGGCTGAAATCTGCTGGAGGGGGCAAAAATTCCAATCAGTGCTTCAGACCGGTTGGATTTCCAGACCCAGAAGCTGTCGGAGCAACGGGAGCATTTCAGCCGCCCGCTCTGGATCAAAGCTCTGGTGTTGTTCCCTGCCGCTCCCAGACCCGCCGAGGGGAACGGCCTGACTCTGGCCCCGTTTGACCAGTTCACCCATATTGCGTCGTTCCGGTGCCGGGAATTTTGAGAACGTGCGTACCACCAGCGGCAGCACGCTGATGAACTGTTCCTCGGAAAGCCCGCACACCCATCGGTCAAGCACCTCCCACAAGGTCAAATCATGCAGCAGGAGCAGACCGCTCCCTTGCAGAAACCCTTCGACCCAGGCCGCACAACTGGCCGGAGGGTTGGCCGGGGCCAAAGCCAGCCCCATTCGGCGGGAAACGTCGGTTGGTTCCAGCGCTTTGCCGTCCAGCAAGAAACGGATGGCTCGTCCGGAAATCAGTCCGTGCCCGGTGCTTTGTTCGGCCAGTTGGAGCAGCACGGCATTCCATTCGACAGTTTTTTCCTCCAGGTTGAGCAAACCCACCGCCTGATGCACTTTGGTCAGCCGGGCTGCCATTTCACCAGCAGCGGCATTGTCAAGCGAGGCACAGGCCAGGGGCAGACTGATACAAATCCGGGTCAGGATTGTATCCACCATCTGGCCCACCGCACGGAGGTCGGTCTGGCGCACATTGCCATAGCGCAGCACCTTGGCCAGCGGCGGCAACGCTTCCATCAAGTGGACGGTGTCACCGGTCAGGGCAGCTTCATCCTGAATGCGGCCCAGAACGAAAGCCACCGCAGTTGGTAAATCAGCCAACAGCAACCGGTCGAGCAGCTCGGTCAGTTCAGCCAGCAGTTTTGTCTGGCGGGCGGTCTGCTGCACAAAATTCCCGGCAGCTTCCACCAGGGTATTGCCCCAGGCAGCCATTTCAATCACCCGGACAGCAAACTCCGGCTTCCAGTTCATGCGCCAATGTTCGTGAAAGGTGCCGGTTTGGTTTCCGGTTTGACTGACGGAACCCCAATTGATGCCAAGCAGATTCAGCCGGTGGAGCAAACAGCTTCGACCCAGGTCAAGAGGCTTCCGAAGGTCGAGCTGGAGTAAATCCTTCACCCCGGCAGGGGTCAGTTTGAGCCGTTTTTGTTCACTGGTCAGATTTTGCTGAAGGGGTACCAGCGGTGTCTCAGAAGGGACTTCACCCAGTTTTTCACCGATAATCAGCCGTTTTGAAATCAGTTTGAGTGGTGTGGGATTGCCGAAACAAAAAATGGTTTGGGTGGCTTCGGTCATTTCCTCCAGGCCGGGAAGAGGGCGGTGGCGTAGGGCGGCCAGGGCTTCGGCCAGCCGCACGGCTTCAATCACGCTGGCGGTTGAGGCATCCAGGTCTGCCTCGCGCAGCAGTTTGGCCACCTTGGTCATCCAGCGGATGGTGACTGTGCGGGACCGGTTTTCCAGGCTGGACCTGGTGCGGCCTGTTTTCCACAAATGCCCGTACCAGCCGGGCGATTCAATGCCTGCTCCATAGCCGCTGCTGAGGCTCAACCGGTCCAGCGTCCAGGGAATCCAGGTGGAGGAAACTTTGACTTTGGGCAGTTTTTTGAGCATTTCAGCATCTTCTTTGCACCTGACCGGGCCGGGCAGGACCGGGGCGTGCCAGGCTCCGCAGACAACTGCTATCCGGGAAAATCCTTCGCTACGCGCAGTCCGGATGGTTTGCCGCATGTGAGCTTCGCGCAGTCCATCAATCTGCCCTCGTTGGAGGGTGAAATGTGCTCCAGCTTCTGAATCCCGGAGCGCCCGCATGGCTTCGCCAATTCCGGTAAAAATGCCGCTGCTTTCACGCCGGTGTTCAACAATGTATTCCCACCATCGTTCGCCATCGTTGAAACCAGCGGCTGCGGCCAAAAGGTCAAGTGGGTCGTTGACGGGTGATGGTTCGGGCGGGTCATCAGGAGGAGAGTTTTCCCCAGCTTCGTAAGGGTACATGGCCAAACGATGGGTTTGCGGTAAATCCATAAACCGGACCGGAATCCCCCGTTTCAATCCGAAACGGATGGCCTGCCATTCCGGAGAGAATTCCGCGAACGGGTAATAAACAGCCTGTTGCGGATTGGCGGTGACATAAACCAGGAGGGCAACCGGCGGTTTCATTTCGGCTTTGCCAGCCAGGTGCAGCACATCGCTGGCATCCGGCGGCCCTTCGAGCAAAAGGCAATCTGGCGGGTCAGCCTCCAGTGCCTGAAGGAGACTGCGGGCGGAACCCGGTCCATGATGACGGATTCCATAGACATTGCATGATGAGTCGCTATGTTCGGTCATACCCTGCAAAAGTTCTGAGTGCCGAAGTTTGGAGTACCGCCTTCAGGCGGCAGTGTTGAGTTCCGCGTTTACGCGGCTGTATTTTTTTGAAATTCCAAATGGCCAACCTGAAGGTTGTCCAACTACAGCCGCCTGAAGGCGGAACTCCAAACTGCCGCGTAAACGCGGAACTCAACACTGTTTTAGCTGACTTCCCGGCAGGCCCGGTACAAATCTTTCCAGCCGTCCCGTTCCTTGACCACAGTTTCCAGATATTCACGCCAGACTACCCGGTCCTGCACCGGGTCTTTCACCACTGCACCGACAATTCCGGCAGCCAGGTCGGCAGCCTGTAACCGGGCATCGCCAAAATGGGCAGCCAGAGCCAGCCCGCTGTTGACCACAGAAATGGCTTCGGCGGTGCTCAGGGTGGCACTCGGAGACTTGAGTTTGGTTTTCCCGTCGAGGGAAACGCCACCCCGCAATTCCCGGAAAATCGTGACCACCCGGCGGATTTCCTCCAGAGCCGGAGGTTCTGCCGGAAGTTCAAGTGCCCGTCCCAGGCTGGCCACCCGTTGCTGCACGATGGTGACTTCCTCGTCCACCGATTCGGGAAGGGGCAACACGACCGTGTTAAACCGCCGTTTGAGGGCACTGGAAAGTTCATTGACGCCCCGGTCCCGGTCATTGGCCGTGGCAATCACATTGAAGCCTTTGGTGGCCTGGATTTCGGAATTCAGTTCGGGGACCGGCAAGGTTTTTTCTGAAAGAATGGTAATCAACGTATCCTGGACATCGCTGGGCACGCGGGTCAGTTCTTCCAGCCGAACCACTTTGCCAAACTCCATTCCACGCATGATTGGACTGGGAACCAGGGCTTCCCGCGAAGGCCCTTCCGCCAGCAAGCGGGCATAGTTCCAACCGTACCGGATGGACTCTTCGCCGGTGCCAGCCGTACCCTGGATAAGCAGGGCGGAGTCGCCCGAAATGGCTGCTGCCAGATGTTCCGAAACCCAGGATTTGGCGGTACCGGGAACTCCAATCAGCAAAAGCGCCCGGTCGGTGGTCAACGTGGCAATGGCAATTTCAATCAGCCGCCGCCGGCCGATGTATTTGGGTGAAACCTCAAAGCCGTTTTCCAGCTTGCCTCCCAGCACATAAGTGGCCACAGCCCAAGGTGAAAGCTTCCAATTGGGGGGGCGTTGATGGGTATCGTTTTTTCCGATTTCCGCTAATTCGGTGGCAAATTGAGTCTCTGCATGTTCGCGTTGGATGATGGACATGAAAGCTCCTTGGGCAGTGCCGTCCTTTGAATATGGTGGCATTTCCCGATTTCAAAAAATCAGATTCATGCGAATACAACCGATTTATTTCGGTGGTGCCTGCTCAAGTTCGCGTTTGGCCAGCAAGCCTGCGCCAATCATCCCGGCATCATTGCCAAGGGTTCCAGTCACAATGGAGCACCGGACCAACAACGGGGCAAAGGCATTCCGGGCGACTTCTTCGCGGATGGACGCCAGCAGGAAATCACCGGCACCCATGACCGGCCCGCCCAAGACCACTTTTTCAACATTGAGGAGGTTGATGATGTTGGAAATCGCAATACCCAGGGAACGGGCGGTATCTTCGAGCACGGTGCGGGCCAGTTCATCGCCAAACTTGGCGGCATCCACCACATCTTCACAGGTCAGTTTGATACGCATTTTGGAAACCAGGGTGGAATGGGTAAAGCGCGGGTCCAAAAACAATAACTCTCTGGTGCGGCGGACGATATTGGGGCCGGAAACCACGGTTTCCAGACAGCCGGAAGCGCCGCAACTGCATTCAATTGGTTCATTCCCGATTTTGGTATGGCCAAATTCACCGGCAAATCCACGGGCTCCCCGCTGTAATTCACCCTTCAGGATTAAACCACAACCAATGCCCCGACCCAGGGTAATCAAAACCGCATCCGTCGCACCCTGAGCTGCCCCGCATTGCCATTCGGCAAACGCCGCCAGATTGGCATCGTTGTCAAAAATCACCGGAATCCCCAGGGCCCGTTCGCATTCGCCATGGAGGTCAATGGCGGAAATATTCAGGAAATTCGTCAACACTTCAATTTGCTGAGTGTGATGGTCCACCAGTCCGGGCAACCCAATACCTGCCGCGCCAACCGGCGCTGACGCTTTTTCGATAGCCTCCCGAAAAGCTGCAATCAGTCCGTTGACAAATGCCCTGCCACTGCGAATATCGGTGGGGACACGGCTTTGCTGATGCAGCCTGCCGGTTTCATCCACCAGGGCAAAGCGGGTTGTTCGTCCGATGTCAGCGCCGAGAAACAACATAGTTCGGGAAGTCCTGGGAGTCTGGAGTCTTGAGAGTCTTGAGAGTCTTGAGAGTCTTGAGAGTCTTGAGAGTCTTGAAAGTCTTGGGAGGCCTGTGAGTCAAAGACAGTGACTCGTGACAGGCAAACCGTGACTGATTTTTTTCCTGCCCCTGGTGATTTGGATTTGACCCCAAGACTCTCCAGACCCTCCAGACTCCTCAGACACTATTTCAAATTGGTTGACGTGTGAATCGCCGTCATCGTTGAAGTTCCAAACGGTTTGCGGCGAATACGGTTAATGGCCCACAAAGCTTTGGCCTGAATGCCTTCGTCGGAATCGTCACGGAGCCGGGTTTCGAGGGCGCTGACGGCCTGTGGGTCAGCCAGATTACCCAGGGCCTGGACCGCCGCGAACCGGACGTTGGCATCTTTGTGTTGCAGGGCGTCAATTAAATCCGGGCAGGCCCGCAAGTCACGGATTTTTCCCAGTGCCAGAGCCGCTTCACTGGCAACGAAGCCATCTTCGCAGGTCAGGGCATCAAGTAAAACCGGAACAAACTCGGTACTTCCAATGATACCGGCAGCACGGACCCCAAAACGGGCGGTCTGGAACTGCCGCTTCCCAAGGGATTCATCCAGGGCCGCCAAAACGGCGGTAGTGGCGTTTTTTCCGTGGTACCCCAACACTTCCGCCGCCGCTGATTTGACTTCCAGAATCGGGTCTTTCAGTGCATCGGCCAACTCGTTCAGAGCAGTCAGGTCGTTTGAGGTTTTCAAGGCCAGGATGGCGTCAATGCGAACGTCGGGACTTTCGTCCTTGAGCAAATCAAGGGCGGCATTTCCTTCTTTCTTGCCTTTGAAATGCTCCAGCAAACCTTTGCACAAGGCGTCCTGTAGGCGGAGGGAGTCGGACTCCTCGGCATCAATTTTTCCAGCCCAGAGAATGCTGCCACTGCTGATGTCAATCATTTGGACCACCGCCCGCAAACGGGTTTCAGTTCCCAGCAGACTCCCCAGCAAAATCGCATCCACGCCCAAATCACGACCGATTTCAGTGGCGTTCCGGGGGTCATCAAAATATTGGAGGACGGCACTGGAGGGACGGATGGTCAACGCCTTGAACTTGGTCATTTCGGCAATCAGGGCTTCCAGGAAGGAAACCCGCCACGCATCGTCCATCTGGCTGGCCAGATTCCGAAAAGGCAGGACGGCCAGGGTTTTGTGCTGGCCCGGAATCAAGGGAAAATCATCGTGCAGTGAAAAATCAGGAGTCCGTTCCCCTGGTTTTCCCCGGCGCTGGGCCTGCGTCTGGCTGAGGTCGGTCAGTCCCCCCGCATCGAGCCCTGAAATCGAGCTGGAGCCGGATTTTTTTTTGCGGAGAAAAGAAGGAATAAACTGGTTGAACCAATTGCGCGGAGCCCGTTTGACTTCGGCATACGGCTGGTGAATCCCGTCGGGTACCGTCATCTGGACGCTGCCTGAAGAAACCTCTTTCAAGTCAGCCAGCAGTTCGTGCATGTTCTGATAGCGCTGGGCCGGGTCTTTGGCCAGAGCCTTGGTCAAAATCTCCTGAATTCCCGGCAGGAGGTTCGGATTCAGTTCAGCAACCGCCTTGGGCTCAAGATTGCAGACGGCGTACATGATGTCCACGTTGTTGTCCCCGGCAAAGGCTTTCCTTCCGGTCACCATTTCATAGAGAACGGTACCAAAAGAAAAAATATCCGCCCGCCGGTCAATCCGTTCGCTCCGGGCCTGTTCGGGCGACATATAGGACGGTGTACCCAGGGTTTTGCCGTGCTCGGTTAAGTCGGCATGCAGGTGCGCCGTGGACTCATCCACACTTTTGGCCAAACCAAAATCAAGCACCTTCACCTGCCCGCGCGGCGTCAGCATAATGTTTTGTGGCTTGATGTCGCGGTGGATGATGCCCCGGTCATGCGCCATGGCCAACGCATCGGCAAATTGGAGGGAAATCGAAAGAATGGTTGAATTGGCCAAAGGCCGTTTGTTGATGGCCTGTTTCAGGGTCTGGCCTTCCACAAACTGCATGGCAATGTAATAGAACCCTTCGCTTTCCTGAATTTCGTAAATGGTACAGATATTCGGATGGTCAAGGGCCGAAGCCAGCCGGGCTTCGCGCAGAAAACGGCTGCGGGCTTTTTCATGTCCAAGCAATTCCCGTGAAAGCAGTTTGAGGACCACCACCCGGTTTAATTGTGTATCCAGGGCCTTGTACACCGCACCCATGCCACCCTTGCCGATTGCTTCCTGGATTCGATATTGCCGAATGGTTTTTCCGACCATACGTTTTGAGTTTTGAGTTTTGAGTTTTGAGTTGATTGAGGTGGGAATTGTTTGGGAAGAATTCCACTCAAAACCCAAAACTCAAAACCGCTAAGGGTTTTGGTGCTCAATCATCCATTGGGGATAGAGTTTGGGTGGCGCAGTGGTGGCCGCCAGCCGGGATAGTTCGGTTGGGGTTAATTGTATTCCGACAGCCTGCAAATTGTCATTCAATTGCGAAAGTTTATTGGCACCAATGATGATTGAGGAAACGCCGGGTTGAGCCAGGACCCAGGCCAAAGCGATTTGGGCAACCGAGGTGTTGTGTTCCGTGGCAAGTTCCTGAAGGACCTCAACCGCATCGTAGCCCCGCTCTTCATCAATGGGCGGGAAGGAACCGGTGCGCCGCCGGCCTTCGGTAGCTTCCTGGTTCCGGCGGTATTTTCCGGTCAGAAACCCGCCCGACAGGGGCGACCAGGGCATGACACCCAAACCTTCTTCCCGACAAAGCGGGAGCAACTCGTGTTCGATGTCCCGTGCGACCAGAGAATAATAAGCCTGGAGTGAGACAAAGCGTTCCCAGCCTCGTTCCCCAGCCAGGACCAGCCCTTTGGCCAGTTGCCGGGCAGCCCAGTTGGAACAGCCCAGATACCGGACTTTGCCCTGCCGAACCAAGTCATCCAACGCCCGCAGGCTCTCTTCCAACGGGGTGGTCGCATCCCAGCCGTGAACCTGATAGAGATCAATATAATCGGTTCCCAGCCGCCGCAAACTGGCTTCACAGCTTTCCACAATATGTTTTCGGGACAAGCCGGTATTATTGACATCCCCGGTCCCGGCGGCTGCCGGGTCACTCATGGCCCCCCGGACTTTGGTGGCAACGACAAACTTGTCGCGGGTGCTGCCGGTGGCCTGCAGGGCCTTGCCCAAAACAGTTTCCGACTCGCCAAAGGAATAAATGTCAGCCGTGTCAAAAAAATTGATGCCGGCTTCGACTGCCGTGTGAATCATCTCATTGGCATCGGTTTGGTTGACAACTGCGATTCCATAGAAATTGGAGCCAAGAGTCATGGCTCCAAAACAAAGCTCCGAAACTTTTAGCCCGCATCTGCCGAGCGTTCGATATTTCATGCAAAACTCCAGACCTTGGATGAAGTCGTGACAGTGACGGATTGATCATGCACCGGGGGGCCTGCATCTAACACAATCATTCCCTGTAAAATCAAGTGTTTTTATCCTGCCTCGGCTGCGGGCTGGCTGAGGCTGGCTGGTTGAGGAAAAACGGTTCAAAGGACTGGTTTGAAAGTCGCAACACATCTTCCAGCGAATAAGACAACAGCACTTTAAGAAAAGCGTTATGTGCTTCGGTTAAGACAGCGGGCAGACCGCAGACCGGGGTAATGGGGCATTGATTTCTTTTGGAGTCAAAGCATTCAACCAGGAAAAAATCAGGCTCGGTGGTTTGCACTACCAGGCCCAGCGAAATCTCAGCCGGTGGTCGCCCCAAGGCCAAGCCGCCGGTGCGTCCGGGACGAACGTCCAGAAACCCATGTTTTCCCAATGTGAGGACGACCTTAACCAAGTGATTTTTGGAAATACCGTAGGCTTCGCTGATTTCCTGAGTCGAAACCAACCGGTCAGGATGGGTTGCCAAGTAGAGCAAAACCCGTAATGAGTAATCGGTGTGGAGGGTCAGGCGCACAATCTTTGTTCTTCACTTTAAGAGATTGTTGATGAGGGGCCAGGCACAGCCATAGTAAACCACCCTCCCATAGATTCCTATCTTTTTCCAGAAATGAGAGTGGTTTTCCCATGAAATCCACTTTGCCATAAAAAGTGCTTGTCAAAATCAACCTGCATGGGTAACATCGAATCGTGGCTACCATTCATCCGCTCCGCTCACCCAAAAACGAACCACCAACCTTGCACGCCAGGGCCATGGATAACCTCAAGTTTATCCGTGAAACCATGGAAAGCGCGGCGGCTTTTACGGCTGTTCCCGGTTGGGGTGGTGTCGCCATTGGCGGGACCGCCTTGGCGGCGGCAGTCATTGCCGGTCTTACCGCTGATCCCAAATCACATTTGATCGTCTGGTTGATTGAAGCGCTGGTTGCCATTGTGATTGGAATTGTCACAATTTTCCTGAAAGCGCGCGCATGCAATGTGTCGCTGCTTTCGGTACCGAGTCGGAAGTTTGCCTTGAGTTTGTCCCCTCCTTTACTGGCAGGAGGCATTTTAACCGTTGAGTTGTTCCGCGCCGGACTGTACGAATATTTTCCCGGCATCTGGTTGTTGCTGTATGGAACCGGCATCGTCACGGGCGGTGCCTATTCAGTTCGGATTGTCCCTTTGATGGGAATCTTTTTTATGGCGATGGGATCCGTCGCACTCTTTGCCCCTGCTGCCTGGGGAAACTGGTTCTTGGCTGCCGGATTCGGTTTTTTGCATATTCTTTTCGGCATTATCATTGCCAGAAAGCACGGTGGATAGTATGGCAAAACAGAACACGGTTTCACAGCCGCGCGACCCGGCACCGGCACCGGCCAAACCAAAGTTGACCGGCATTGTCGGCGCGTCATCTGAAGCCGCTCCGATGGAGCTTGACCGGTTGATTCATGAGCGACTGCGGCTGGGCATCGTCAGTGCGCTGGCGGTCAACGAAGCCCTCACGTTTAACGACCTCAAAAAGATTCTCAATACAACCGACGGCAATTTGAGCGTGCATGCCCGCAAGCTTGAAGAAGCCGCCTATATTGAATGCACCAAGTCCTTTGATGGCCGGATTCCCAAAACCGAGTATCGGTTGACGGAATTGGGGCGCACCGCCTTGGAGCGCTATCTCAACCACATGGAAGCAATTATCCATGCCACGCGCCCCCGTTAGGGCGGAGTGGCAAATTTTTTTGGAGACTTACTTTATGAAACAAAGCTCTTTGAATAACACAGAACTTGAAGGTTTGCATGTCGCCATGATTATGGATGGAAACGGGCGCTGGGCGACGGCTCGCGGTCTGCCCCGGTTGGCCGGTCATCGGGCCGGAGTCAAAACTGTGCGGCGCATGGTTGAATCCTGTCCGGGGCTGGGTATCAAGGTTCTGACGCTTTATGCTTTTTCCTCAGACAATTGGAAACGCCCGGTTGAGGAGGTCACCGGATTGATGCGCATGTTTCGGATTTATCTCATGAAGGAAGCCAGGGAACTGGCCGAAAAAGGGGTCCGGCTGGAGGTCATTGGCCGGCGGGACCGCCTGCCGTTCCCGGTTCTGGAGGCCATCCAGCAGGCCGAAGCCGGAACCTGTCAGGGAACCCGGTTGCGGCTCCGGATTGCGGTGGATTATTCCTCTCGTGACGCCTTGCTGGCTGCCGCGACCCGTTCTCGGATGGATGAGGTCCCGCTGACACGCCAGAGGTTTTCCGAATTGGTCGGGCAGGTCCATCACAGCACTTTCCCTGCCCCGGATGTGGATTTGCTGGTCCGCACCGGTGGCGAGCAACGGTTGAGCGATTTTTTGTTGTGGGAATGTGCCTACGCCGAGTTTGTTTTTTCCAAACGGATGTGGCCGGAATTTCAAATCGCAGACCTCGAAGCCGCCGTGTTTGATTTCCAGGCACGGGAACGCCGATTTGGCGCGGTTCCTCAAACCGCCGTGGGATAGGTTCCGGCTGCACCCGTATAAAGCCTGGGGGGACTCCGCGCCTCCTGACCTCCTCAATTCGATTTTGGAAGGATTGAATTATGAGTGACAAAACCAAACTTGGTCTTTCGATTATTGGAATCAGCTTTTTGATTGGTCTTTTCGGAGACACCCTGTTGCGCACCACTCCCTGGGGCTTGAACGTGCTCCTTTTCAGTATTGGATTTCTGGCTGCGGTTTTGGGGGTTACCCGGTTTTTCCGACATGCCGCACTGTATCGGGTTCAATGGCTGGCCTTGGCCATGCTGGTTTTTTCTTCCGGCATAGTGTGGCGGGATTCAAGTGTTTTGGCGGTCTTGAATGGAATGGCGTTGTTTGTGGCACTGGCCATGACCGTCCTTTCCACCCAATTTGGCCAAGTGAAAATAGCCGGTCTGATTCATTACCTGCTGGGTGTGATTTGTACCGGGCTGTTCAGTTTTTTTATGCCCCTGTTTTTGTTGGTGCAGGACATTGAATGGGGGACGCTTCCGCGTACCCGCTGGTCCAGTCAAATGGCTGGCATCGTGCGCGGGGTCATCTTTGCCGTGCCGTTGCTGGTGGTTTTCGGTGCCTTGTTCGTAGCCGCAGATGCGGTTTTTGAAGGCATGGTCAAACGGGTTTTCAACCTCAACGTGGAGTGGCTGGTGGTTCATGTGATTTGTACGGGAATGTTTACCTGGCTGGCGATGGGGTTGATTCGGAGCATGCTTGTTTCCGAACAGGGGTTCCGGTTTGAAGCCAATGCGCCGGGATTTGTGCAAATCTCAATTTTTGAAATCGGAACCGTGTTGACTTTATTAAATGCGTTGTTTTTGACCTTTGTCGTGATTCAAATTCGTTATTTGTTTGGAGGTACGGCCCGCGTTTTGGCAACCAATGGGTTGGTTTTTTCCGAATATGCCCGGCGAGGTTTTTTTGAGCTGGTGGTGGTGGCCATGCTCGTGTTGCCGCTCCTCTTGCTGGCACATTGGCTGTTGAAAAAGGAAAACCCCGCCCATGAACGCATGTTCCGGATTCTGGCTGGAATCAAGCTGTGTCTTTTGGGGGTGATTATGGTTTCTGCCCTCCAACGGATGCGCATCTACCAATTTGAGTACGGCCAAACTCAACTGCGTTTTTACACAACCGCCTTTATGTGCTGGCTGGGAGTTGTTTGTGTGCTTTTTGCGGTTACGGTGTTGCGTGGGAGGCGGGAACAGTTTGCTTATTTTGCAGTCCTTTCGGCCTTTATCGCCATTGCCGGTTTGAATGTGCTCAATCCTGATGCGCGCATTGTGACTGCCAACATTGAACGCATTGCCAAGGGCAAACGGTTTGACGCCTGGTATGCTGCCAATCTGAGTGCTGATGCGGTCCCGGCTTTAGCTTCCGCCCTCCAACAATATGGCCCGAATGAGCGAAAAACCGTGGCCCGGCGGCTTTTGGAACGCTGGCCGGCATCTGCTTCGCCCGACTGGCGGACCTGGAACGTTTCCCGGCAACAGGCTTTGAGAACCGTCTGGGCCAACTATCAAATGTTGGAAGCAAATGGTGAAGTCCAAGTGACCCAACCTTCCGTTGTTGTTCCACTTGAAGGCGAAACACAGCCCCGTTAATTTCATCCACTGATGTGTGGGGCTCAGGCCACCGCCCAGGCTTGAGCCCCAAACTGTCTGGACGCCACCCCCCTGTTTCCGTACAATCGCCCTTCCCAAAAATCCGACTTGCTCCATCCTTCACTTTCAAAGGATTCCATCCCATGATTTCCTCCGCGCTTACGGATCGCTCAAAACAGGCGATCTTTTACGGAATCGGCTTGATTTGTCTGGCTTCGTTGTTGTTTGAACTAACCCTGACCCGCATTTTTTCGGTGGTGATGTATTACCATTTTGCCTTCATGGTGATTTCGCTGGCCATGTTTGGGTTTGGGGTCAGCGGTTTGTTGGCCTACCTGAAACCAAACTGGTTTCCCCTTGAACGGCTGGGAAAAAGGCTGTGGTTTCACAGCGTCTGCTTCTCTGTGACGATCATTTTAAGCCTGCTGATTGTTTTGCAGGCACAGGTTGATTTGTCTTTCAAACAGGAAAACATCATCAAACTGGTCGTCATTTATTTGGTGGCGGCCATTCCGTTTTTCTTTGTTGGGGTTTGTGTCTCGATTGCCATGACCCACCTCAGCGATGTGATTGGGAAACTGTATTTTTACGACCTGCTGGGCGCTAGTCTGGGTTGTGTGGTGGCCATTCCGGTGATGAATGTGCTGGGGGGGCCTGGTGCGGTTTTGGTTGCAGCTTTGATGGCGGCTCTGGGGGCGTTGTGCTTTGCCAACGTGGCCCGCGAAGAAATGCGATTGATTGGTTCCCCAACCAATGCCCAATCCAACCCCTTTGTGATTGGGACCGGGCTGCTGCTGGTCTGTTTCGGTTTGATTTTGTTGGGCAGTGGATTTTCGACTCTGGGCGGTTCCTATCTGGCCAAAGGGCAGTACAGCAGTTGGGCTGTCATGACGTTTCTGATTGGGTTGGTTTTGACTGTCAGCGGTTCGCAGCCGCGTGGCCGGCGGTACAAACTGCTGCCCTTGACTCTGGCTGGTGTGATGGTGGTGGCTGCTTTGGTCAATCTCAAGGTCGAGTTCATCAGAGTCATTTTCAGCAAAGGTCATCAGGAGCAGAACATCGTCTTCTCTGAATGGAACTCGTTTTCCCGGATTTCAGTCGAGGCTGACCCCGGCGGTTCGCACACCATGCGGATTGACGCCGATGCCGCCACGCATGTGGTGCGCACCAGCGGCAAAATTGTGGACGACAAACCGTTCCGGCAGGGGATTTCCGGCGCAGCGTATCATTTGCGCGAAGGGGTGGAAAACGTGTTGGTCATTGGTCCCGGAGGCGGTTGGGATATTGCCACTGCCGTGGCCCATCACGCTAAAAACGTGACTGCCTGCGAAATCAATCCCATCATCGTCAACAGCGTGATGAAAGGGCAATTTAAGGAATATTCGGGCGGTCTGTATGAATTCCCGAACGTGCATGTCCATGTTGGCGAGGGCCGTTCGTTCGTGCGCAACAGCAATCAGAAATTTGACATTATCCAGGCCACGCTGGTGGATACCTGGGCTGCCACAGCCGGCGGGGCGCTTTCGCTGACGGAAAACAACCTGTACACGGTCGAAGCCTTTGAAGATTACCTGAACCATCTTTCCGACACGGGCATGATTACCATGACCCGCTGGCTGATTGATACGGACCAGCAAAACCTGCGGCTGGTTTCACTGGGTCTGGAAGCCCTTTCCCGCCTGAAGGCAACCAACCCCGAAGGCCATTTCATGCTGGTTGCATCGGGCAAGGGGCTGGAAGCCACTAATCAGCGGATTTGCACCTTTTTGCTCAAGCGGACCCCTTTTACCGAAGCTGAAATTCATCAGATGGAAGCCGATTGCGCCAAAAACGAATACAGCATCCTGTATTCACCCTTGGCCAAGATGGACAACTCGTTCACCAAACTGATAACGGCCAAAGACCGGGCGGCTTTTTATCAGGATTACCGCTACGACATCACGCCGACCTTTGACAACAAGCCGTTTTTCTTTTTTACCCTGAAACCCAAGGATTTCCTCAACGCTTTCAGCGGTGATTATGAAATGATGAAAAACAATGCCGGACTGCTGGCCCTGGTCAGCCTGCTGGGCATTGTGTTTGTTTTGAGCAGCCTGTTTATTATTGTACCGCTGGTGCTGTTCAAACGGGATGCGCTCCGGACGGATACCTTTAACCGGGTGCGGGTGGTGCTTTATTTTGCGGCCTTGGGGATTGGATTTATGGCCATTGAAATGGCCTTGTTGCAAAAGTTTGTCTTTTTCCTGGGCCACCCGGTCTACGCGCTGGCGGTGGTGCTCTTTTCCATTCTGCTCTTTAGCAGTTTGGGCAGCAATTACACCGAACGGGTTGCCGCCGACACGGCTCCCTCCTTTCTGCAAAAGCTGGTTGGCGTGCTTTGTGTGCTGACCGTGGTGTATTTGTTCCTGCTGCCGACCCTGCTTTACACCTTTGTCGGATTGGCGGTTCCACTCAAAATCGTGATTTCCATCGCTTTGCTTTCGCCGATTGCTTTCCTGATGGGAATGCCGTTGCCGCTTGGGATTAAAACCATTCGGCAAAGGGCAGCGGAAATGATTCCCTGGGGCTGGGGCGTCAACGGAGCCATGTCGGTTCTTGGCTCGGTGCTGGCCGTTACGCTGGCGGTCAATTTGGGATATAACGCCCTCCTGGTTTTTGGCGCGGGAGTCTATGTTTTGGCGGCTATCACGTTGCCGGGGAAACTGGGTTCCGTTTCCGCTCCGGAACGTGAAACTGCCGTGGAAATTGAGGCTCAGGCCCAGCCCTCCTAAATCAAAAAAATCAACTCTTTTTACCGCAGAGGCGCAGAGTTTTCGCAGAGTTTTCGCAGAGTTTTTTGTATTTCTCTTGGTATCCTCTGCGCCTTCTCTGCGCCTCTGCGGTGAAAGAAAAAATATTCTGGACTAAACCTTGGTTGAATGTGACGCTTGCAGGCTGGTTAAAAACTCCAGAATTGCGGTGGTGACGGCTTCAGGTTCCTCAAGCGTGGAGGTATGACCTGCTCCGGGAATGATTTTTAACTGCGCACCGGGAATACGCGCCTGCATGCGCCCTGATTTGGCGGGAACTGTGGCTGTATCCTGGTCTCCGACGATAATCAGCGTGGGGGCCGCGATACGGTCCAGCCGGTCATACACGCCAGTTCGGTTGATAACCCCGTTGACTGCCCGCGAAATGCCAATCCGGTGGTTGGCAATCATCCGTTCCCGCAACTCCCGCCGCAGTTCAGAACGGTTTGGGTCCGTCAGAAATTTCTGCCCAAACATAATCGGCATGACCTGACCAGCCACCCACCGGAAGCCAAACCAGCGCACGATAAAATTCAGAAACCGATAGCGGCCGATGTTTTCCTGGGGTTCCGGGTCCGCTGAGGTCTCCAGCAGAATAATGGATTTCACCAGGTGGGGATGTTCAATTCCAAGGCGCATGGCGACAAACCCGCCCATGGAAAGTCCGGCAACGTGACAGGGGGCACACTTGAGTGTTTCAATCAGGGCCTTGGCATCCAATGCCAGTGTTTCTATGTCATAACCCGTTTCGGTGACCTGACTTTTGCCCTGTCCGCGAAAATCAAAGGTAATGCAGCGGTAACGGTCTTTCAGGGTTGCCACCTGGGGCGCAAACATCTGACCGCTCCACAAAAGGCCATGCGCAAAAACAATGGTTTCCGGCCCCGTTCCCTGTTTCTCATAATAAATGTCCGCTCCGTTGACGTTGACATAAGGCATAAATCTGAAATCAACCTTCCGCTTCAAAAATCAATCACCTGCAAGGTCCACAAGATACACGAAAATCAAATCAGTTCGGGCACTTTGTGGAATTCGCAGGTGAACAGCGGTGTTTATTTCACTGGAGCGGTTGAATTTTCATTTGGGGGGGCTGGTTGGGCCCGCTGGCCCCCATCCAAAGCACATGGGAATTGTTTGCCAATGCCGGAGCAAAAGAGACAGGCCGGGTCGTTTCCGGAACCAGAACCCGGCTGACACTCAGCGGGGTAAACCGGTTATCAAACGGTTGGGCCAGAATCTGTTTTTGGCCACCGGTTCCCTCCAGCCAGACTGCGGTGAATCGGTTCTTTTCCAAAAGCAGGGTGAATTCCGCGATAAATTGCGGAGAGTTGACCAACGGGGTGGCTGCCTGACTGATTCCACCGTTTCCGACCTTTAATCCGCACAGGCGTGAACCTGCTGATGTCCCTTCACTCCAGACAATCAAAAATTCATCGCCAGCCGGAAAAACTCTGGCATCGTCAATCTGGGCATTGGCCGAACGGGGGAGCAAAAAGTTGACAGGTGTGGAACCTGTCGCCGGGTCAAACAAAAGTACCGTGGCATCCCCGCTTTCAGAACGATAGGTCACCGCCACTTTTTTCCCGGCAGTGGCCAGACGTGGATGGCTGATTTTATTGCCTGGATTGGAGCGGGCCAAAATCAGGGTCTGTCCTGACAGCGGCTGGCCGGTTTTGTCAAGTTCAATGCCTTCCAGTTCAGGGGCGGAAAAATCCGGTTTAATCCAGACAGCCAGATAACGGTTGCCGAGCCAGGTCAAGGCCGGGTTCATGCCTGCCTCGGAAATTCGCACCGAGGGACGTGGACCCGGCGCTTTCAGGTCCAAATACCAGGCAGCGAGCGCAGTTCCATCCGAAGCCAACGTAACAAAGCCTTCTCCATCGGTCGCAGTGGTCGCGGTTCCCGCCGGACGGGGTGGCTGAGGCCGATTGGACTGGGGTGATTGGGGAAACTCAAACATGGGCTGGGCGCTTAAAGGCTCAAAAAGCTGCCCAAAGAGTTGCCGCGAAGATTGCCAGACTGCCAGGGTTTTTCCGCCTGCGGTGGCGGTCTGAATGGGTGGTATGAATCCGGCCTCCAGCGGTTGTGAAGCCGGGACCCCGCCACCGATGGTTGGATTGGGGGCGATGACACCCTGACTGGGAGGTGCCGGTTTGTTTATCATCGGGAGAAAAACAAAAATCATGGCCGTGATGGCAATGCCCGCCGCAAAACTGAACCCGACGGCAACGGTGGCCACACGGGTCAGGGAAGTCGCCGCCACTTTGAACAACTCTTTGCCGGTCCGGTCCTGCACGGTCAGGTCAAAACCCCGTTGAAACCCGCTTCGGACCGCCAACCGGCGACCGAAAAACGGCACCACCGCAGCGAATCCGCCGACGTTTTCAGGAAGTGCGGTTGAAGGCTGGTCCAATGTGTTTGGGCGGGTGATGGTTTCAAGGGCCGCTTGTGAGCGCGTGGCTTCGCTGGCAGAAAGCCGTTTCAAAAATTCCGGATAGCGGTCTACTTCCGGGCAAATCAGCCGGATTTGGCCAGCCAGGTGGCGAGTTTCGCGGATGGATTGAAACTCGAGCTGGCAACGGGAACAGCCCTGCAGATGGGTTTCCAGTTGGGAATGACGTTCGGGATCCAGTTCGTGGCTGGCAAAAGCCACCAGCAGGTTTCCGACCGCCTGGCATTCGAGGTTGAATTCGTTCGGTTTCATGGCTTGAACTTACCGTTTATTTCTTTATAGGCATCGGTGAATTGTTGGTAGGCGCGACGCAGACGACTCGCCGCGGCCTCAAAGCCAATTCCCAACAAACCGGCCACTTCGGCAATCGTATGCCCTTCCACCGCCTGCAAGACAAACGCAGTGCGATATTCCGGTTTCATCCGGTCAAGCGCGGCTTCGAGCATCATTTGGGCAATGACGCTGTTTTCCTGGCCCGGTCGGATGGAAAGGGCATTCAGGGTGGCTTCCTCGGTATCTTCGGAGCGGCGGTTGCGCTGGTCGAGCAGGTCACGGCAATGGTTGACCGTAATGCGGTACAGCCAACCCTTGAACGTGACGTTGGGTTCAAACGAAGCCAGACCCCGAAACACCTTGATGAACACCTCCTGCATGGCGTCTTCAGCCTCAGCCCGTGACCGCAGCAGTTGCAAACAAAGATTGGTGACATATTGCTGGTGGCGGCGAAACAGGGTTTCAAAAGCCGCCATGTCACCCGTTTGCTTAAACCGCCGGACCAACTCGAAATCTTCCGCTTCCGAGTCAGCCGGGGGCTGGGGTTTGACACTGTGAAGGCCGCGACGGTCGGTCATCCGGTTACCTCAAGAACAGTTTGGTTTGGGAATGTGTCGGTTTTTTTAGTGACAACGGGCCCCGCACCGGATTTTGGTCAGTTGGTGAAATAACTTTTCACCAGCCGGGGGTGGAAATACAAGCCGCCTGTCTCTTTCTGAGACAATGACAAACGCCGCCGGCTGACGCTCCTGTCCGGGGAGCAGGCTTTTAGAAAATTAAATTTAGAAATTAAATTTCCTGGCTTAAATTAAATTTTCGTTTTGGCTGGCTGTTCTTTGAGCCATTCTCCCAATACAGGAATGTTCCAAACTCCTTTCAGGAAATTCTTTTTATAGATAAACCCTTCTTATTTCAACAGGTTAAAAACTTTTGGTTTTATTTTTAAGAAAAATGAAGGGCTGTGGCACACCCGTTGCACTTAGGCAAGGCACGAAGACAACACGAAAAACTCTCTCGAAGAGCAAAACAAGGAGAACAACGATGCCTAAGAAAGAAAGCATTCAGCACAAACTTGATCGGGTGCGCCCGCCCCGCGTTCAAATCACCTATGACGTAGAAATCGGTGATGCGATTGAAATGAAGGAATTGCCCTTCGTGGTGGGTGTCCTCGGTGACTTCGCCGGCAAGTCCAACGTGGAAATGCCAAAAATGAAAGACCGGAAATTTGTCGAAATTGACCGCGACAATTTCAATCAGGTCCTGCACAAGCTCCGCCCCCGGGTGGCAATGCGGGTGGACGACAAACTGAGCGGCAATGCCGATTCCCAGCTTGGAATCGAACTTGAATTCAAATCACTGGATGATTTCCATCCTGACAACATTGTGCAGCAGGTGCCTTCGCTCAAGAAGATGATCGAAGCCCGCCGCAAACTTTCGGACCTGCTCTCCCGCATGGATGGCAACAACAAGCTGGAAGAATTGCTGACGGATGTCATCGGCAATACGGAAAAACAAAAGAAACTCGGTCGTGCCCTGGGCCTGCCGGAAAATACCGAAGGGACGGAGGGACCGGCCAATGCTTAATCAATACGGACAACAGTTTTCTCTCGACGGGGCGCAATTGGATGCGACCCTCAACGACCAGGATTTTCTTTCCAGCCTCATTTCCGAAGGACGGCTGGCTGATGATGAAACCCAGGAATCCATTGCACGCGATCTGGTGTCGGAATTTGTGCAACAGGCGCTGGAAGGCGAACTTGCCATTTCCAAAGACCTGGAAGCCAGCATTCTGGCCCGCATCGCCGAAATTGACCGGCTGCTTTCGGCCCAAGTCAACGAAATCATGCATCACGAAGACTTCCAAAAAATGGAAGGTTCATGGCGCGGGTTGCATCACCTGGTTTACGAAACCGAAACCAGCACGCAGCTCAAAATCCGGATGATGCACTGCACGAAAAAGGAATTGCTGCGGGATGTGACCAACGCCGTGGAATTTGACCAGTCGGCGATTTTCAAAAAGGTCTATGAAGAAGAATACGGCACCTTTGGCGGAGCGCCCTACGGATGCCTGATTGGCGATTACGAATTCACGAATCACCCGCAGGACATGGCCCTGCTGGAGAAAATTTCCGGTGTGGCAGCCGCAGCCCACGCGCCGTTTTTGACAGCGGCTTCGCCCAAGCTGTTTGGTTGGGAAAGCTTCACACAGCTTGGTGAAGTTCGTGACATGGCCAAGATTTTTGACCGGATTGAATATGTCAAATGGCGTTCCTTCCGGGATTCGGAAGATTCCCGCTACGTGGGCCTGTGCATTCCGCATGTGTTGATGCGCCTGCCCTACGGAGCCGAAACCGAACCGGCGGAAACCTTCAACTTCGAAGAAAACGTGGACGGGCGCGACCACCGGAAATACCTCTGGAGCAACGCCGCCTATGCGCTGGGTGTGCGCATCACGGACGCATTTGCCAAGTTCGGCTGGACGGTGGCCATTCGCGGCGTCGAAGGCGGTGGCTTGGTGCAGGGACTCCCGGCCCATACCTTTGCCACTGATGAGGGTGAAGTCGCACTCAAATGCCCGACGGAAATTGCCATCACGGACCGGCGGGAAAAAGAATTCAGCGATTTGGGTTTCATTCCTTTGGTGCATTGCAAAAACACGGATTACGCCGCGTTTTTCGGAACCAATTCAGCCAATAAAGCCAAGAAATATGACACCGATTTTGCCAATGCAAATGCCCGGTTGTCATCCCAGATTCAATACATTTTTGCCGTGAGCCGGTTTGCCCATTATTTGAAAGCAATTATGCGGGACAAAATCGGTTCGTTTATGGAACGAAAGAACGTTGAGGATTACCTCAACCGGTGGATTATGAACTATGTGCTGGCCGACGACAGTGCGAGCCAAGAACAGAAATCAAAATTCCCGCTGCGTGAAGCACGGGTCGAAGTCGCGGAAGTCAAAGGCAAACCAGGGTGCTACAAAGCCGTGAGCTACCTCCGCCCGCACTTCCAACTGGATGAAATTGCCGTTTCGTTGCGGCTGGTGTCGGAACTGCCTCCGGCAGCCAATGCGAAATAACTTACCTGGGTCAAGCGGCCCTAATGACAACTGAATAGCCACGCCCAGGCAGGTGTCTGGGCCTTCCATAAAATCGAATTTTACTCTACGAAAAATTTCGCTGGAGAAACCAAACAAAATGGCTGGGAAAGCAGCCGAATTACACACTCTGAAAGGGAGAAAAAATCATGTCGTTTGATGCGTTTATTAAATTTGATGGAATCCAAGGTGAAAGCCGTGACTCAAAACACAAGGATTGGATTGAAGTTTTGTCCTACAACTTTTCGGTGAACCAGACTGCCTCGATTTCATCCAGTTCGCACGGTTCAAAATCAGCCGAACGGGCGAATTTCAGTGACTTTCACTTCACCAAGGCTTTGGACAAAGCCACGCCGTTTATGGCTTTCGCCTGTGCCAGCGGCCAACACTTTCCCAAAGTCATGATTGAAATCTGTCGCGCAGCGGGCAACGACAAAGAAGTCTTTATGCGCTACACGTTGCAGGACGTGCTTCTGACCGGATATTCCACCTCGGGAAGTGGCGGAGGCGGCGAGGGTGAAACCATCCCGACCGAAAACATCGGGATTACCTACGGCAAGATTGAATGGAACTACATTCCGACCGACCAGACCACTGGTCGCGCAATGGGTAACATTTCCAAGGGCTGGGACGTACGCCAGAACAAGATGGCGTAAATTCAAGCTCATTCATGAGGCAAGGGCAGTCGTTATGGACTGCCCTTTTTTCAAAAATATTAATGAGGTGATATGGATCAGTTTATCGAAAAGATTTTTCTATTTTTATTTCCAATTATTTTTCCAATAACAATTGGTGTTTTAGATTATTTTTCATCTAAAAGACTAATTAAAGAAAAATATTTCCATTCATTAGAAATTTTTCAGGCTTTTACCCAATTTAACAGAGGTAGCTTTGCTTTTTGGAGCGGGTATCCTTCTATACTGTTTATCATTCAGATTTTACGGGGAACCAATAATACTTTATTTTTTCTAAAAGAAGGATTTCTTAACATTTATTCAGTTATTGGTCTTCTGGTAACTGGAATCGTTTATTGCCTTCTTTTTCTCTGGGCCTGGAAAAGTAAAAACATTGATTTGATTTTCCAGATCAGCACAGCCGAAGGGAAAACAAATGTTCGATCACGGCTTCAATATCGCATAATTATTTCGGCTGTTTCAATTCTATTTCTTGCTGAAGTTGTTTACCTAATAATCAGAGATTTTTAGAACCGAGAGGAAATACTATATCATCTTTAGAAAACGCAATCTCACATTTTATTTCAAAACCAATTGCCACAAATTGGGAATATGCTTCAGGTTGGGGGGCCGATGGTTCAATTCCAATTCCAGAAGCACCATATTTAAGTGCATCTGGAACTGCTCAGGTTTTATTTCTCAAACGAACCGATGGAAATTCAAATTATGTTGCCTCACTCACTTTGGTGGGTTTGGGAATTGGAGCTGGTTGGTCGGTAAAAAACACAAGTGCCCCACCTGCATTAAGGCGTATCGTTGAGAATTATTCAGTTACTTTTTCCCCTTCAAGCAACCCTAATGGGACTGGTTCAAAAGTATACACAAATCCTATTTTTTCAAATCCAAATTTGACACTGGACGACCTGCGAGGCCCTTGTGTGCTGCTTTCTTTTTCAGGTGGAGCAGTTGGATCAGCTTCAGGTTCTATGTTGTTTATGGGGTGTAACCAATATGCAGGCTATATTGGTCCCGGCCCAAAAATTCTCTCAAGCAAAGGTTTTATGGGGTACTGTGGAACAGCAATGGGGTTAGTAATGGGAGTATCGCTAACATTGTATTACGGATATATCCAGTAAAGTAAATTCGGTCGTAAGCTGAAACTGTTTCTCCCGGATTTTGGCCGCATCTTGTCGAAATTGAAAATAAACAGCTTGTACTTGTTTGATCTTGTAATGCCTTGAGTTTTCCCAGGTATCGTTCAGCCTTGCGGAAATAGACCTGACCAACTGCTTTCTGGTAAGTCAAAAACATCAAATCCGCACGGAGTAGATTTATGATTGTAGGCCGGGATAATCGCAGTCCATGACCTATGATTTCCTGTACTTAAAAAATGAAATAGCTATGCAGGACACACTGATTGAGAAACAAAAACAAATATTAGCCACCATCTTCGGTTTTGCCTTTGCTTCAATAGGAGTTTTATTGCTGTTCGTTGGATGTATTTCCGGCTTGATTTCCCATGAATTCAAGAAAAACGCAGTGCGGGCGGCTGGAGTGGTGGTTGCGACCCCGGATGGAGGCTCGCACCCAATGGTTCGTTTCACAACGGCGGAAGGAAAAGCCATCACCTATCGGCAGAATGGAATGATTGACGGATATAGCGTTGGCGATCAGGTCACAGTGCTCTATTCAGCGAAAGACCCTTACGACCATCAGCTTGATGCATTTGGGGCTGTCTATGGCAATACCTGTGTCCTGGGTTGCTTGGGTTCATTGTTTTTCCTGGTGGGCACAACCGAGGTTTTCAGAAACAGGCAAATCAAGGCTCTCAACAGGATAATTGATAGTTTTCTCGCGTTTGTAACTTCCGGGCGGCTGATTGAAGGCCCTGACCTGCTTGCAAATCGGAACCGGTGAAAACCACACCCGAACAGCCGGGTTCTGACCAATTATCCGAAATCGGTTTTTCAGACAGGAGTTTCCATTGAAAAAGTATCTCTTCACGTTTGTCTGTGCCGTGGCCCTATTTTCTCAGAGTTCCTTGTTAAACTCACAGGCAAAAGCTGTTGTGCGCCTTGAACCTGCCCCTCAGTTTCGCCAAACCATGCAGGTTTCCGAAGCTGCAATTCCCCGTGGCAAAGTCGTTATCCTCAAAACGGATGCTGAGTTGCGGATTTCCATTCTTCGCTCAAACCAGCCGGTTCATATTTTGCGGCAGGTTTTTTCCTCCAACACAATTCACGGAGAAATTGGAGAAAAGTCCATTTTTGTTATCAACGGAAGCAAACTGCCCCGCCCGGACGCCATCACCGGCAATCTGATCCAGGCCCGTGTGTTTGGACCTGACCTTGCTTGGTTAACAGCGGTCAGTGAAATCAACCCGCTGGCGGAAATCGGAGCCCTCAGTATCGTGGCTGTAATTCGGGATACCCAACCTTTGATGTATAACCCCCAAACGGGTCTCCGGGTTGATGTGATCGAGGGTGAAGCCAATTGGAAATTCAAGGACCTGTCTGACTGTTACCAGGAAGCCAAAAGCGCCCACGATGACTGTAGCCGTGATGTTCCAACCAAGCAGTTTGAATGTGTGCTGATTCGGACCGCGATTGTAGCGGATTGCAATAAATGGTTTGCATCTCCGGTTGATGGGAGCAATCAAAAAAACAGCAGATTACAATGAGTTTTAATCCTCTGGTTTGGGGCTTTAAGAAAGCGTTAGGTGAAATATGAAAATCAGGGCAACCTATTTATTGCTTGCAACTCTTCTGGGTTGCTTTGCCAATTATGTTTTGGTATTTGAAACCAACCTCTATCAGCAAGCGGAAGGTGACATCTTAAAGTTTCCCAACTCAAAAGTGGACGACGAGCCAAGTGCTGTTTCAATTGAACCCAGATCAAGGTTTTTATTCGGAAGCAGCAATCAAAACTATGAACTAACCTGGACGCAACAGGATTTGGCGGTCTGGAAACGGGATGACCAGACAGTGGTTTTCTCAGCCAAAGAGAAGGAAGAGGGTGTGTATCAGGGGGTTACGGATTGTGGATGCCAGATACAGGTCCAACCCCTTTCCTTTGTTGGTTCTTACTTGAGTTATTCCCGTTTCGCAGGTTGCGATTGCAAGGTTCAGGCTCATCCGAGTGCCGATTTTGAATTCAATGTTGTTGATGTTTCCCAGCCTGAACGGACAGTTGTGTTGACTGAGTTTTTTTCGGAAACCGACCTTTTTGAGGCGCTCATACGGGATAAACTGGTGAGAAAAACATTGGGAAAAGCGAATTCTAAAAAATCTCCGACGAACCTCCAGGATTTGCTCAAGATACTTTCTGTCACTGAGGATGAGTGTGATTACCAATTCGACCAGGAAATGCTATCTCACTTTGGCTTTTATGGTGTTGAGAACGGACAGGTGCTGGTACGGATTGGACTTGAGCCTGCTTGTGAATTGAGTCGGGGCCAACTGACCCAAATTGGCCTTCGATTGCCCTTACCCAAAAAGCTCCGCTCTGACCTGCAAAAAGCTGAGGCAGGCCAGAACGGCTTCCTGATGCGGGAAATCAAGTACAGATATAAGAATACCGTGACCGTTTTCAGTTTTGGGGATATGAGTCTGTGACTTTTGAATTCTCACTTCACCACGCAATCGGTTGTTTTTCGCGGAAAAACCCTCCGGTTGGACCGTCATCGGGCAAGGTGGCCAGCCAAACGGGGGTAATGGCTCCCTGGTCCACAGTCAGCGGAGCGGCTTCGCCTCCCATCACGGTTTTAACCCAGCCGGGGCAACAGGAATTGACGAGGATATTCTGGCCCTTGATTTCAGGGTCGCGGCTGAAGGAGACCGTCAGGGCATTCAAGGCGGTTTTTGTAATCCGGTAGGCCGGCGCATTGACCGTTGCATAGGGTGAATCAGGGTTCGCAGTTTCCGCCAGGGAACCCAATCCGCTCGAAATATTGACAATCCGGCCATAGCCGTTGCGTTTCATAAGGGGGATGACGCCTTGCATGAGCAGGAACGGGCCATAGACATTGCTGGCCATGGCTTGCTCCAGCGTATCCAGATGCAGTTCCAGAATGGTCCGCTGTGAATTTGGGATGGCCGCATTGTTGACCAAAATATCCAACCGGCCAAACGTTCGGTCAATAAAATCAAGCGTGTCGGTGATTGCAGCCGGATTGGTGACCTCCAGTTCATGGAAATGGACGTCCAATCCAGCAGCCCGGAATTGCTCGCAAACCGGTTCCCCTTTGGCGGCGCTTCGGGCGGTTAAAACCACCGTGATTCCCAGTTGAGCGAGTTGTTTGCAAATTTCATGACCAATGCCCCGGTAGGCACCAGTCACCAACGCGACGCGGTTGTTTTCAGCAGACATGCGAAGGTTCCTCTCCGTGGATGGATTGTTACTGAAAATCAGGTTGGAAACGGAATAACCAGACCTTGGCAGGTATCAGCGCTCGTCTCCGGCACCCTGGATGACTCCCCGTGCCTGTCGGTCCGAAAGTTTGGCAATATTGAGTTCCGCGATTTCGCCCAGTGTAAAGCCCAATTCATCGGCCAGCATGGCGCAATACCAGAGAACATCACCAACCTCTTTTTTGAGCAGTTCACGGCGCTTTTCGGAAAGTTTCCCGCCATCGTCGCGGATCATTTTTTTGACATTTTCGGCCACTTCACCGGCTTCTCCGCAAAGTCCCAGCGCCGGGTAGAGAATATTATCGCCCAGATTCGGATACATGGCAGTTCGCTTGGCCAGTTGTTGGTATTCATTAAAGTTCATGACAGGCTCCGGAAAAAAATATTGAAGGCAGTAAGTAAATTGGCCGGGATTCGTTTGGGGGCCAAACTGCACTTCGGATAGAATCAACCTTATCGCAAAACAACTTTCAAGTGGAACCACACGAAAGGGATTTCACCGTGTTTGTCATTGAACGCGAACATTTTCAAGCCTTGTTGGAGGCCCTGCACCAACGGGGTTTTGAGACCCTTGGCCCAACTGTCAGGGATGGAGCCATCGTCTATGACCGGGTGGAACGTGACACCGATTTTCCCATCGGCTGGACGGACGAACAGGAGCCAGCCCGGTACACGTTAAAACGGCGTTCCGACCAAGCCATGTTTGGGTATGTGGTGGGGCCCCATTCCTGGAAAAAATTTCTGTTTCCTCCCAGGGAACGCCTGTGGTCCGCCGCTAAAAACGGAAATGGGTTTTCCGTCATGCCGGAACCGGACCATTCCCGCCCCTTGGCTTTGATTGGGGTTCGGGCCTGTGAACTGAGTGCCCTGGCCATTCAAAAAAAGGTTTTCACGGGTGGTCCGTTTGTCGAGCCAGGGTATCAATCCCGTGCGGAAAAACTGTTTGTAGTGGCGCTCAATTGTGGCACTGCCGGCGGAAACTGTTTTTGTGTTTCCATGCAAACCGGCCCTCAGGCCACTGCCGGTTTCGATTTGGCCCTGACCGAAATCATTGATGCAGACCGGCATTATTTTGTGGTTGAGGCCGGCAGCCAAGCCGGAACCGACATTCTGAACGACGTGCCGCACCGGCAGGCGGAAAAAGTGGAACAGCAAGCCGCTGTCACGGTGGTGGAACAAACTGCCAACCGGATGGGGCGCAAACTGGAAACCGAAGGAATCAAGGAACTGCTGTACCGCAACTTTGAGCATTCAGCCTGGGAGGAAATCGCCAACCGCTGCCTTTCCTGCGCCAATTGCACCATGGTGTGCCCGACCTGTTTCTGTTCAACGGTCGAAGACGTGACCGATGTCACGGGCGACCACGCCGAACGTTGGCGGCGCTGGGATTCCTGCTTTTCGGTTGAGTTTTCCTATATTCATGGCGGCCCGGTCCGCTCGACGACCAGCTCCCGCTACCGCCAGTGGATGACCCATAAACTGGCTTCGTGGATTGACCAGTTTGGCACTTCGGGCTGTGTGGGGTGTGGACGGTGTATCACCTGGTGTCCGGTTGGAATTGATTTGACCGAAGAGGTTCACAACATCCGCGCCTCCGAGCGGACCGCAAACAAACAGTGAAAGGAACAACTCATGGAAACCCTGGAACGCTATCTCGCTGAACATGCTTTTTTCCAGGATATCGAACCAGCCTATCTGAAGATTTTGGTAGGATGTGCTTCGAATGTGAAATTTCAGCCTGGTGAATTTCTCTTTCATTGCGCTGAGGAAGCCAACAGTTTTTACCTGATTCGGCATGGCAGAATTTCAGTCGAGTTGTTTGCCCCCAACCGTGGTGCAGTGACCATTCAGACGTTGGGTCCGGGTGATTTGTTGGGTTGGTCGTGGCTCATCCCGCCCTATCGTTGGCACTATGACGCCAAGGCCCTGGAGTTGACCCGTGCCATTGCCCTCGACGGAAAATGCCTGCGCAACAAATGCGAATCCGACCATTCCCTGGGCTATGATTTGATGAAACGGGTTTCATATATTCTGAACCAGAGATTGGAGGCCACCAGCCTGCAATTGCTGGATGTTTACGGATACGGAAAATGATACACAAGGAACCCAGCCCCATGTTGGTCCAACCCATGCTTCCCGTGCCGTATGTGGTGGATAAGGTCCGGCAGGAAACGCATGACACGTTTACCCTCGAATTAAACCAGCCGGGAACCAAAGCCGGTTTTTCGTTTCTGCCCGGCCAATTCAACATGCTCTATGTGTTTGGCGTGGGTGAAGTCCCGATTTCCATCAGCGGGGACCCGCTGGCTCCCCGGCCCCTGGTTCACACCACCCGCGCCGTCGGAACCGTAACCGCAGCCATGAGAAAGCTGAAACGGGGCGACATGTTGGGTGTTCGTGGACCGTTTGGCACCCACTGGCCGATTGAACAGGCCACCGGTGACGACATCATTCTGGTGGCAGGCGGTATCGGGCTGGCTCCCCTCCGGCCTGTGCTCTATCACGTCCTGGCCCATCGCTCCAGTTATGGGAAAGTGGTTCTGCTCTATGGGACGCGGAGTCCGGCAGACATCCTGTTTCAAAAGGAACTGGAAGTCTGGCGCGGACGGTTTGACATCGAAGCACTGGTCACTGTGGACCGTTCGTCCGACCATTGGCGGGGCAATGTGGGAGTTGTGACCAATCTCATCCGGCGGGCAGGGTTTGACCCACATCACAGTACGGCTTTCGTGTGCGGTCCGGAAGTCATGATGCACTTCACGGTGTTGGAGCTGGGCCGCCGGGGTGTTCCCGACAACCGTGTTTTTGTTTCCATGGAACGGAACATGAAATGCGCTGTTGGGTTTTGCGGCCATTGTCAATATGGCCCGACCTTTATCTGCAAGGATGGACCGGTTTTCCGGTTTGACCACATTCGCTGGCTTTTTGGCAAACGAGAGGTGTGACGGGTTGCATGTTCGACAGTTTGTTGCGCTGGATACTGGATGACGAGCAGAAAGACCTCTATGAATTCTTGATTGCCACGCTGGTGGCCATCCTTTTCCTCGGTTTGGCGGCAGTCTTCCTCTGGCCATTCGGAAAGGCCGGTTTCACTTGGTCGCTTGCCAAAGGGTATGTCATTTTTTGGGGAATCAGCGCCATTGTGGTGTTCATCGTGTCGGTCTTGCAACGTCGCTTGCGGGTCAACATGTATGACCGGTTTAACCTTTTTCTGGGTTCAAATCTGTTGTTTGGAGGATTGCTCCAATTCGGCTGGTCGGCTTTTGCGGTGCAGCGGCTGCACGTCCATCTGGGCGGCACGTCAGGTCTGGGGCAGGTTGCCCTGTATACGGTTGGGTTACTCTCCTGTTATGTCGCATTTATGGTGGTTTCCCTTTCCTATGAGGGATGGGTCTATCGCTTTGTCAACCTGGCTTTGGCGATGGCCAGTTATGTGGCTTTATGTGTGTGGCCCAAAGCAGCACAGACTGTAATGGGATGGCTGGGGTTTGCTACATAGTGGCAGATACTGCGGGAAATCTATGAAACCAACTTCACTGCGGCTGGTGGCCATCAGCGATACACATTCCAAACATGGGCAACTGGAGATTCCCGCCGGGGATGTTTTAATTCATGCGGGTGATTTCACCCGGATTGGCAGCCTGGATGACATAGCTGAGTTCAACCGCTGGCTGGGCACCCTTCCGCATCGCCACAAAATCATCATTGCCGGAAACCACGATTGGGGATTCCAGCTCGCTCCGGAACCAGCCCGGATGCTCATCACCAATGCCATGTATTTGCAGGATTCAGGCGCGACGGTCGCTGGTGTTCGATTCTGGGGCAGTCCCTGGCAGCCGTGGTTTATGGATTGGGCTTTCAATTTGAAATATCCGGCGGAACTGCGGGAAAAATGGGATTTGATACCTGCCGACACGGAGGTGTTGATTACCCATGGGCCTCCACTGGGCTTTGGTGACCGGACCATGAACGGCCATGCGGCTGGTTGCGGTGAATTGCTGGCCGCCATCCGACGCATCAGGCCAAAGGTGCATATCTGCGGACATATTCACGAAGGTTATGGAGCGGTGACACATCAGGGAACCGCTTTTATCAATGCCAGTTCCTGTGATTTCCATTATCAGGCCATCAATCCACCGATAGTCTGGGACCTTGAACCACCGGGCAAAACCGATTGACCAGTGGTTCAGGTCCAGCCTGGCAGGTGACTGCAAAGGACTTTAGCCAATTCCCAGGATGGTGTTCCAGTCATTCCACACCGAGCAGAGCAGAACCGGGGGAATCTCGCCCAAGGGCAGTTTGAGGCGGCTGGAAGTTCCGTTTGCGCCGGTTGTGATGCGTTCAAAGACAATTGAGGAAATGGTCACGGGATGTTCTTCAAAAACCCCTCCGGAAACCTGCCCCCAGGTGCCGCTGAAATTGACCACAACCTCCAGACCGATTCCGCGAAATGCCTTGCGATATTGGCTGTAAAACCGTTCATAATCCGCTTCACCACGTACAAACCCCAGTTTCTCCGCTCTTTTGATGAGTGCCGAAGCCTGAAGTTCACGGCCTTCGAATTCAAGCCAAGCCCGGTCCTGTCGTTTGGCTTCGGGCAATTGGTAAACCGCTTGGCCAAATTGCCGGAAAAGCGGCTCCACCTCATAATCCTGCACGTGTGTTTCCCACTCCTGAACGGAAGCAGGGGGAATGGTTGAGGCGTGGGCGAGCCGAATGGAAGCATCTTTCGGGATGGTCAAAAGTTCATCCTCGGCATTCGTCAAGGTCCCGTCCGCCAAGGGGCGAAAGGTGCCTATCAGGCCGGATTCAGTTGAAGCCGCCCAAACCAGCCTTTGACAAAGGTATCCGGCAATCGGGTGTTGTTTTAGAAACGCATCCCAATCCGTCCATCTCCAGGTGCGTTGGGTACACATTGCTTCATACAATCGGTCGCGTTGGGCGGCAACCACGGATTTGAGTTGTTTTTTCGCGTCTGAAAATACCTGCCGGGCCTCCTTGGCTGCCTCCTCATCGTCGCTTTGGCGTGGTTCTGGCAGCGATTTGAGCGGGCTTCCGGCCTCATCCGAGAGATGCAATTGAAAATTCCCATCCAGTTGTAACTGAAATTCCCGTGGACCGTAACTGAGCCGCTGGATGGGGCCTTCGTCAAAACCAAGGGTGGGAATGGTGCGGTCCGCCAGTTCATCCACCGACCAGCCTTTTCGCCCGGCCAGCAGTTGAACCTGGATTTCCGCTTCCTCCCGGATGCCTTTGGTGCGAAACCGTCCGGAAAGGGAAAGCAAAAACTGAATGGCCAGAAATTCATCCACCCATGCCAGCATCTGCACCAGGGATTTTGACTGAGCCAGCCGGACTCCGTGGTAGGTTTTGATAAAGTTCCGGGCACTGGTCACCAGTTCGGGCCCACCACAGGCTGCCGCCACAGCGAGAAGGCCACGTTCCTTGATGGCGCTCCCTTTGAATTTTTTCAGCAAATCGGTCATATGAGACTTGAAATGCTCATGTTGGACTTCGACCGAATAATGAGAGGAATAGGAGTTTACCCAGGTTTGGGCTTGGACTTCTGCTTCAGCCTGGGTATAGGCGGGAATGGTGTCCTGGGCAATCCATTGGGCCAGGATTTCCCTTCCCAATTGCTCCCGCCCGGTTTTGTCAAAGCAGGACACATAGCGCCGGAGCAGCGGCCCTGGTTCGGGTGTGCCCTGTTTGAAGGCTTGCACCATCAGCCAATGCAAAATGGTCGGGTCCACCAGTTCCTTGGTATCCGCCCAGTGAACGACAGGCAACTGGTCAAACCTGAACCAGGAGAGGGCAGCGGGCAGACCTTTTTTCAACCCGGCGGCAGCCTCTTTGGCAAGTCCGGCCCGGTCCAGAAATTCCTCTATGGGGGCTCCCAGTTTTTCCAGTGCTGTCATGAGGATGCCTGTGACCACATCACTTTTTTCTTTGGCCAGCGTGGCTTTCAAAAAGGGGATGGCACCGTCACATCCAAGACGGGCGAGCCATTCAATTGCGGCTGTCCGGGTTTCCTGGTTTTTGTCATCCAGAAAAGGTGGGATTTTTTCAAAAAAGCCGGCTGTTTTTTCAAGACAGTTCTGGGCCAACTGTCGTTCACCTTTGGCGGTGCCGAGTGCGGATTCCCACAACTTGGGCAGGAACAACTGTGGGATGGTTGGGAACGTGGCCAAAACCAGCAGGGCATTTCGCTTCCGGTCGGCAAAGTCGTTGGCTTCGGACTTGGATTGAGGGGCGGTTGGGGGAAAGAGGGCTTCCTGAAGGAGGTGCGGACGCTCGGCAAAATAAGGCCAGACGGCTTCGGGTTCAAAGCGAAACAGCCCTCGTTTTTCCCACCCGGTCTCGTGGTCCAGTATCCGGTTTCCCAAGGCATTGGTGTCAACCTCCAGAGCGGTAAGGACAGCAGCCAAGTCACGTAATGAAAAGGGTGGATGATGGGAATTGCGGTAGAGGTCGAGGTATTCCACCTGGGCCACCTGCCAGGAAAAAATTCCCCGGTGTTGGGCAGGAGTACGCCCCCACAAAATCAACAGGCGAGCCACATGAATCAGGTGTGTACCGGGATGCTCTACAAATTTTTCCAACAGCCGGTCAAATCTGGGGGTGGCACAATAAATCCGTGGTTTTACTTCATCGCATTCAAGCGCAGTTCCTGTCGAAAGCAGCTTCAGATGGTTCTCAAAGTTGAGGTCTTCAAAGGTGTAATACACCGGTTCTTCCGGTGGTTGTATAAAGGATTGGCTTTTACGTTGTTCATACCATTCCAGGTCCCGTTCATACCTGTTCCGGGCACTCCGATTGTAAACGGAAACTCCCTCCCTGGTCATTTCCTCCAGGATGGCAGTGCTTTCGGGGGGAAGCGGAACCAAAGCTGCAATTGGTGGGACAGGGGGAAGAGAAGGCAGGTCCGTACCTCGAGAAGGGTTCAAAGACTGGAGAATTTCCTGGATGGTCAACCGGACTTTGACCATCGAATCCAATTCCAAAGCTTTTTCAAAAAAAGGAATGGCATCAGCGCCGGCCATTTCACTGAGCAACTGCAATCCTATCAGGCGCTCATCATTCTTTTTGGCCATCAGGATTCGTTGTTCAACCAATGGAATCGCCTGTTCGGAACAGGTTTTGAGAAGCGCTGCGGCTGGCGCGCGCGTTTTTTTGGCAGAATGGAAGGCAAGTTCAACCAGAGTTTCGGCAAAAGGGCCAACCGGAAATTTTTTCTCACTCAGAATGCGCAATGTCAGTCCATTCGGGTCCAGGAGTGATTGGCAGACAATTTCCTTCTGTGTTGCGGCGTATTCGCCAAATCCAGGCAGGGTGCAACAGATTTCATAGCGGGGAAGACGACATGTGGTATTGAAAATCTGACGAGCCAAGTGGTCGGAAGGAAATCCAGCCTGGGTAAACATTTCCACCACATTGTGCATGGGAACGCCACAAGCGCCTCCGCAATGCAGCATATCCAAAAAGACCTGGAAGTTTTCAGCCGGATATCGTTCGCCTTCGTAGGTACCGACATACCAGACCGAGGCATTCAAATAACGGGCCAGCCGGTGATAAAAAGGGGTATCGGTAATATTTGTGGTGCGAAAGAACTCTCGTCGGGGTTCAGACCACCAGATATCCGCCAGGGCTTTTCTTTGGGTCTCAGGGACCTTGCCCGTGAAGCGCGAGTTCTGTTGGGCCTGCTTTAATTCGGTTACAATTTCTTCCAGGACCGATTCGTCTCCAGCTTCAATCACATAGCGGGAGACTCGTTCAGGCCAGTCGGCATGAAAGGCAGCCAGGGTTTGAAAATCCTTTCGGAGAAGCGAAAACAGGGTTTCAGATGGGGAAGACAAGTTTTCAACAGGAGGGTGAACAGTCATATCCCAAAATTCCTTTAACTGGGAAGCGGAAATAAAAGGGAAATCTGCTACCTGTGAGCCGTTGCTGCCTGGAACCTGGGAGATTGAAACATTCTTCCGGCTGGAAGTGCAATCCGAAAGAAATCGGTTGCAAGAACAGCCCCAGGTAAGAAGGAAAGATCAGAAAAACTTCTGATAGGTCACACCATCCAGGGCGTCTTCGTAATAGCGTGGCATGATGTATCCCAATTGATAACCAGCGGCCTCGTAAAAAGCCCGTCCTTTGTGGTTGAGGGTGGGCGTATCAACATAGACCCCGCGTGCCTTTTTTTCCCTGGCAAATGTTTCGGCCCGCTGGACCAGCAAGGAGGCGATTCCATGTCGTTGATACCGAATATCAACCGCCAGTCCCCGAATCTGGGCCAGTTGATTCCATTCATAGAAATGAACGTAAATGAACCCGGCCACCGTTTGTTCGGCCTGGGCCAGATACACCCCAAAATATTCCGGCATCCGGGCGAAACTCTCGACGTTTTTTTCCGCCGCCGCAATGTACTGTTCGGCCCAGCCGATTCCTTCCAGGATGGTTCGGATGGCAGGCTGGTGCTGCGAAGCATAGTCAATAATGGAAATGTTCATGGAGAGGATTGGTCAGAAAGTTCAGATGGCTGCTGATACCAAAAGATGATACGCAGCCATTGCTTTTTCGCAACCGGAAACCCTGTAGCCTCAGGCGGATTCGGTTCTTTATTTTTTGATGGCGCAATTGCCATCACTGTCGTCCGAACCCTGTGCTCCATCGCTGTTGGTGGCATTGACCCGGATTCGAACCGTTTTGCGAATCGGACTGTCCGCCGGAATTTGATAGGTGAAGGTTTGCGCCGTGCCACTCAACCCGGCAGCCAGAGTGGTGGGAAAGGTGGAGCCGCCATCCAGTGACAGCAACACATCATGGCTGACGACAAATTCCAGATTTTCCGTTTGCCAGGAAATCAGAAAACCGCCCCGTCGCCGCAGGATTTCGCCGCCGTTCGGAGCCAGCACCCTGACCGCCGGAACCGGTTTGACATTGGCATTGGCCAGTTTTTTGAATTGGGTGAAAAGCTGGTCTTCCAAATCCGGCTTGGTGTTGATGCCTCCGTGTCCGAGGGTTGGTTCATCCAGAAAGAGGTCCACGGTGCCGCCAAAAGATGCCAGAAAATCACCGGTCCGGCGCATGGCGGGGCAGCCGTCCCGGTCCGGGTTGGGGTCCCGTTCCCCGCAAAAGAGGGTGAAATGGGTTCCGGCAAAAGCATCCGGGCCATATTTTCCGGCGGCGATTTCCCCGTACAGCGGATAGGAAGTCTGCAACCCGCCCGACAGTGAAGCCGTCATCGCAAACAGATTGTTCCCGTTTTTCCGGTCATAAAACGCCATTGCGTAGGAATTGGCCGAACCTCGGCTAAACCCCTGCATCAGCACGCTCCGCGAGGTATTGCCCTGCTTCTTCAACAACTCGGCAGCCATCGGATACATGACTTCGGGAGCATAATAGTCATTGATGGATCCGCCTCCGCCAAACCACCACTGCAAGGCAAGAATGCCCACCCCGTTTCGTTCCAGGCTGTCATGCCAGAGAAAAAATTCGTCAAAAACCCAGCCTTCGCTCCCATGCAGGGCGAGCATCGTGACTTTCCTGGTGGCTGTGGCAGACGGATACCACAGCAGGTAAAAGCTCCGGCCATCAGGGGTCGGAAGGACCTGCGCCCCTTTGTCAATGGCATATTTGTAACGGGAGGGCGTAGCCCGCGCGGCTTTCTCAAGCAGGGCCTTGGCTTCGGCAGAAAATGTATCGGTTTGAACGGCAGTCGGCTGAATTGCCGCCGCTGAATTGTGATGTGAAAAAATAAAACTGAAAAAAACGAGGGAAATCGCCAACCCAAACGGCACGAAAGAACGCGTTTGCATACAAGTATCTCTACCTTCTTCCAAAAAGCATTCAGGGGGCGCATCAGCCCCCAATTTTTTTCCCAAAAATTTTTTGGGGAACTCCCCTCAGCGTCAAGCGATAATAGGTTGCGGTATCTTTCCTCATTCGTTCACAACGTCCCATCCCATACTTTTTGGTCAGGAAGTTTTGCCATGTACAAATTTAAGGTTTTTGCGTTGGTGGTCTGTGTTTGTGTCGCTTTGGTCGGGTTGCGTGCGGTTCGTGCGCAGCAGAACCCGGTTTATGAAAAAATGAAAGCCGAAGCTGAGAAGTATTATACCGAAAAAACCTACGTTCGCGCTGCGGAACTGTATCGGAGCGCACTTGAGTTAAAACTGGCCCAGGCGGATGAACGCTGGGCAATGTTCCGGCTGGCTGATGCCGAATGGCGGGCGCAGGCAGCCACAAATTCCCCCGACACAAGCAAGCTGGAAGACGCCAAACGACGGTTGGAAAAAATCATTTCCCAGGCTGAGAAGGAAACCGACCGGGACCAAATTTGGGCCGAGGCCCAGGAATCGCTCGGTGACTATCATTGGACCCGCACTGATGCGCGGAACTGGTACGCCGCCTGGGAATATTACCGGCAGGCACTGGAGTGGTGGGCGGGGAGCCGGGATTTGACACTGGCCCGTGACCGGTATGTGGGAATTGTGCTCCGCATGGACCGCACCAATCGCAATGACCAGTATTACTACTATGGCTATTACGGCACCCTGCCGCTGGAAGTCCTCGACAACACGTTGAAACTGGCCAAAGGAAACGACGAAATCGCCCATATCCAGTATCTGATTGCGATGACAACGCGCAACAATTATTCCGATTACGAACGCCGGTTGCGCATTGCCGAAGCCTTTGAGGCCGCCCTCAAAATTGGAAAATCCAGCGAATGGTATGACGATGCGCTCTATTATTACGGCGAATTTATGCGCGACCAGGGCCGGATTTATCAGGATGAGCAGGGAAACATCCTCAACAAACCGGATTATGTAAAGGCGCTGGAACTGTTCAACCGGTTGAACAACGAATTCCAGAAAGGCGAAACCCGCTATTACGACCAAGCCAAAAGTGCCGCCGAGAACATTACCAAGCCAACCTTGAGTGTTTCGGTTTCAAACATTTTCCTGCCCAATTCGGAAATCCAGATTGCCAGCAACTGGCGCAATCTTTCACAGATTGAATATGCCCTCTACAAAGTTGAACTCAACCGGGATGTAAAGTTTGCTGAGAACAATGGGAGTTTGGGCAACTGGCTGGAAACAATTGCGGTGACAGGACGCGAGGTCACCAAAAAATGGTCCAAAACCGTCCCTGACAAACATGACTACCAACCGGGCGGGGAAACCATGCGGCTGGAGGAAAAACTTCCCGTCGGGGCCTACCTTTTGGAAGCCAAGAGCGGTGCAGTTCATGCGCGGGAAATCATTCTGGTGACGGATACGACCCTGGTGGTCAAACCAACGGACAAAAAGCTGGTGGCGTTTGTCTGCGATGCCTTGACGGGCGCGCCGGTGCTCGACAGTCAGGTCAAACTCTGGGTTTCCTGGTATGACGGAAACACCTATCACCTGGAGGAAAAAACGGCGGCAGTCGGAGCCGACGGAGTGGCTTTGTTTGATTTAGCCGGGAAAAGTTACCAACGAAACTTCTTCGTAGCCGCTGCGGTGGGGGACCGGCAGGCATTTTCCCAAGGATATGACAACAATTACTCCGCACGAGGGCAGCAGGAACAGTGGAAAGTTTATGCCTACACAGACAAGCCTGCCTATCGTCCGGGCGAAACCGTGCAGTGGAAGTGTACTGTGCGGAGCTATACCGATGGATTGTATGCTGTTCCGGCCAAGCGCGGCATTGAATATGAGATCAATGACGCCAGAGGGGCAAGCGTCAAAAAAGGGACGCTCAAGTTAAATCAGTTTGGCAGCGCCTGGGACAATTTCATGCTTCCGGCAGACGCCACTCTGGGTGAGTACCGGATTTATTTCTATGACGAGGGCCGTCATACTTCCATCGGACAGGCCCAGATGTTTCGGTTGGAGGAATACAAACTGCCGGAATTCAAGGTCACGGTGCAGACCCCGGAAGAAAACGGGCGCAAGAAAGCTTTCAAGCTGGGTGAAAAAGTCGAGTTCAAGATTGCTGCGGATTACTATTTTGGCGGTCCGGTGGTGAATGCCAGCGTTGAGGCGGTGGTGTATCAAAAAGTCTTTTACCATTCCTACCAGCAGCCGCGTGAGTATCCCTGGCTCTATGAGAATGAGAATCAACGGTATTACTACAACAACTACAACCGTTCTGAAATTCAACGGAGAAGCCTGAAAACCGATGCGCAGGGAAAAGCCTCGCTCACGTTTGAGACCCCGCGCAATAGTGGCAATGATTTTGAATACGAAGTCGAGGCCCGCGTGATTGACGCTTCGCGCCGGGAAGTCACCGGCAGCGACAGCGTCCGCGTCACCCGGCAACGGTTTTATGTCTATCCGCGCACGGAACGGTATGTGTATCGTCCGGGAGAAAAAATCTCCGTTGACGTAAAAGCATTGGACGCCAACAACCAGCCGGTTCAGACCGAAGGCACGCTCAAAATCTTCCGCGACACCTGGAAGGAAATCTGGCTTGACCCAACTGGCCGCGAAGTTGCCGGCGATGAACTGAAAGACCTGAAACGCAAAAACCGACATTTTCCGCCGCCCGTCAAACCCGGCGAAAAGCCCTGGCAGCCGAAATCCTATGGGTACGAGCATGTTGAGGTACTGACCAAAACGCTCCGCACCGACAAGGAAGGAATCGCTCATATTGAATTTCCGTCTGATAACGAAGGCTATTATCGCATTTCCATGACGTGTGTGGAAAAAGGGAATAACCCGATTGTCGGTGAAACCACTGTTTGGGTCGCTTCCCAGAATTCAAATGACTTTGGGTATCAATCCGGCAATCTGGATTTGATTCTGGACAAAGACACCTTTCGGGTTGGTCAGACGGCTCCGCTCCTGGTGACAACACCAATTTCTGACAGCTATGTACTGCTTTGTGTGGAAGGCGCAGACCTTGACAGTTATCAGGTGGTGCATGTGACCGGCAACGTCAAACTGGTCGAAGTTCCCGTCACGAAAAAAGACATTCCGGTGATGTTTTTTACTGCGTTGATGGTGGATGAAGCCAACGTCAATCTGACGGTCAAACAAGCGATTGTGCCTCCGGCTGAACAGTTTTTGACGGTGGACGTGCAACCTGACAAAGCCGAATACCTTGCCCGCGAGGAAGGTACATTTACCATCACCGCCCGCAATTTCGAAGGAAAACCAGTCTCCGCCGAAGTTGGTTTGGGCGTTTTTGATGAATCGGTGACCTACATCCAGCAGGATTATGCCCAAGACCCGCGCAAGTTTTTCTATGGTGCCATTCAGCGCGGAATTTCCCAGCCGTTCAGCATGTTTCAGCAAAAACGGATTGCCCGGCTGATTGAAGGAAAAGACAAAGAGCTACAGGAAGATGATTTGAACCTGGGTAAACGTTCAGAAAGCGAACGGAGAGACGGGCCAGCCGCTCCGGCAGCCGCGACACTTTCCCGGCAAATGTCTTTGGAAGCCGATTCTAAAGCCAAGACCATAGGTGGAATCGGTTATAGCACAGCGGGAGGGGAAAAGGCCGACTTTGGTTTTATTGCCAAAGATGAACGAGGTAGCAGTGTATTCCGTGGCAATGTTTTCAAAGAAAGAAAATTACAAGATAAAAAGACTGATAGCTTGCAAGAACAAACAGTAGCCAATGTCCTTGTCCGCAATGATTTCCGTTCCTCGATTTTCTGGAAACCCGATTTGGTCACGGATGCCAATGGCAAAGCCGTGGTGAAAGTAAAATTCCCCGATACATTGACAACCTGGAAAGCCACAGCCCGGGCAGTCACGGAAAATACGTTGGTCGGCTCCGGAACAGGAACCACCCGAACCAAACAACCGCTGATTGTCAGGCTGCAAACGCCTCGGTTTTTTGTGGAAAACGACTTGGCGGTGGTTTCCGCCGTCATCAACAACAACACGGACAAACCAATCACCGTGACACCCGTCATCCAAACCGAGGGCATTTCCATCACCGGCATTGTCTCTGATGGCAAAATTGTCAAAGGGGAACAGGGGCCGGTCAAAGTCGAACCAAACAGCGATGGCCGGGCCGATTGGGTGGTGTTGGCCGCCAAGCTGGGAAATGCAAATTTCAAAGTAACAGCGCGGGGCGGCCAGTTTTCCGACGGCATGGAACTGACCATCCCGATTTATGAGCACGGCATTGAAAAATATGTGGCGAAATCGGGCAAGCTACGCGGGGATGAAGCTGTCATCAAGCTCGCGGTTCCGGCTGCCCGCAAGACTGACACCACCCAGATGTCGGTGCAGGTCACGCCGAGTATGGCGGTGACGATGCTTGATGCGTTGCCCTACCTGATTGACTATCCCTATGGCTGCACCGAACAAACAATGAGCCGTTTTCTGCCGGCGGCGGTGACGGCCTACACGTTGAAAAACTTTGGCATCAAGCCCGAAGACATCGCCGGTAAAATGTTTGGCGGTGTCGAGGCTGCCACGGCTGACAAAACCCATACCCGTCCCAAACAGGATTTGAAAAAACTGGACGACATGGCGGCCAAAGGACTCAAACGGCTCTATGATTTCCAACATTCCGACGGTGGTTGGGGCTGGTGGAAGGAAGGCGAGAGCGACCATTTCATGACGGCCTATGTGGTCTGGGGCATGTCACTGGCAGCCGGTGCAGGCATGGATGTCCGTTCGGATGTGCGTTCACGCGGAGCCGAATTCCTCGACAAAGAACTGGTGGAAGAGGAAACCAACTATGATATGCAAGCCTGGATGCTCCATGCCGTTGCCTCCCATCGGTTTCAATCGGGACAAGCATCCATCAACCAATTTCAGGAAAAGGCATTCAAAAACCTGTGGGAGAACCGCGAACGGTTGAATGCCTATACCAGGGCTCTGTTGGCTTTGGCGGCATACGATTTCGGGAAAAAGGCGGAAGCCAAAATCCTGGTCCAAAATCTGGAAAACGGCGTCAAAATTGATTCCAAGCCTGATGAATCCATCCTGATTTCCAATAAACCCGGCACCACTGACACTCAGTCCTCAGTCATAGGGACGGCTCACTGGGGCGAAGACGGCGTGGCCTGGCGTTGGAGCGACGGCGGGGTGGAAGCCACCGCCTTTGCCCTCAAAGCTCTGGTGAAAATTGACCCCACCAACAAACTGGTCGAACCCGTCACCAACTGGCTTATTAAAAACCGGCGCGGCGCACAATGGAGCAACACCCGCGACACGGCCATTGTCGTGCTGGCACTCAATGATTTTGTCCGCGAAACCAGGGAATTGACGACGGTTCAGGAATATGAGGTGTTGCTGAATGGAACGGTGATTGGCACCCAAAGCGTTGACGGCGGCAATATGCTTTCCGCGCCCAGTGAGTTTGCGGTCAAACCGATTCAAATCAAAAACGGTGACAACGAAATCAAGATTCGGCGCAAGTCGGGTACGGGACCACTCTATTTTGCGGCACGGGCCAATTACTTCACCTACGAAGAACCGATTGGGCCGGAAGGGAACGAAATCTTTGTACGGCGGGATTACTACCGGCTGAAGTCGGTTCCAACCTTGCTCAAAGGCAATGTCTTTGAAAAGGAACTCCTGGCCGATGGCGAACAAGTCCGAAGCGGCGAGCGAATTGAAGTCGTCCTCACAATTGAAGGCAAAAACAATTATGAGTATCTGCTGTTTGAAGACCTCAAACCTGCCGGCCTCGAAGCCGTCGAAGTGAAAAGCGGAACACCCTTGTATGCCAAGGAAATCAAAGGCGGTTGGAAGGGTTCCAAACCAACGCCAAACACAACAATCAACCCAAACACCTACACAGGGCGGACACGCTGGGTGTATCAGGAACTGCGCGACCGGAAAGTGGCCATGTTCATAGACAAGCTGCCCGAAGGAGTTTGGGAACTCCGCTATGAATTTCGGGCTGAGGCACCGGGGGTCTATCACGCCCTTCCGGTTCTGGGGCATGCCATGTACGTTCCGGAAATCCGCTGCAACAGCGCCGAAATGCGGGTCAAGGTTGAGGAAAAACTGAGGTAAAAATTTCCTTCTCACCGCAGAGCCGCAGAGGATTCGCAGAGATAAATCAGGAAAGAACTCTGCGTAAACTCTGCGGTTCTCTGCGCCTCTGCGGTGAAGGTTTTTCCAAAATTTTGAATAAATCATCCAAAAAAATAGATTTCAAAAAATCTGCAAAAAGCCTATCCCCTTCTTTTTCAGCACCTTCCAGGTTTTATCCACTCCTGGCACAAAGATTGCCTTTTCTCAAATCCTCCAAGTTCCCTCAGTTTTTTCGCTTCAATCTGAAAATCAAAAACAGGAAGGTGGCCTCTCATGCGAATGGACGAGCTGTGGAAGAGATTCGTGTATGTGTTGTGCCTGATTATGGCCAGTTCAACCTTTGCCTTGGCACAGGATGCCTCGGGAAAGATTCTGGGTCAGGTGACCGACCCGCAAGGCGCATCCTTGGCCGGTGCGCGGGTGGTGGTGACCAACACCGGCACCCAGGTCAGTCGGGAAACCGTGACCGACAAAGATGGAAACTTTCAAATTCTATCGCTGCCGATTGGGGTTTATACGGTCTCAGCGGAAAAAGACGGGTTCAAGAAAGTCGTCAGTTCCGAAGAAAACCTGAAAATCAATCAAGCGTTACGAATTGACCTCAAACTCGAAGTGGGGGCTAATACTGAAATCATCGAGGTGTCCTCCCAAGGCGTGCTGGTTGAAACCGTGAATCCGACGCTGGGGCAATCGGTGACTGCCCGCCCGCTGGTCAATTTGCCGCTCAACGGACGCAATATGCTCTCGCTGGCCTTGTTGCAGCCGGGTGTGGTGGACACCAACTCCAGCAATGGAACCGTGGGCGTTCAGGGAGTCAGTATCGCTGGCGGACGGGTTGACTCGGTGTCCTATCTGCTGGACGGCGGCAACAACAACAGCCTGCTTTCCAACGGAGTGGTGTTTAATCCGAACCCTGACACAGTGGCCGAATTCCGGATTTTGACGAGCAATTACACGGCGGAATATGGCCGCAACGGCGGTGGCGTCATCAGCATTGTGACCAAATCGGGGACCAACGAATACCACGGCAGTGCCTTTGATTTTGTCCGCAACGATGCGTTTAATGCCAACTCGTTCTTTAACAAGCGAAACGGGTTGCCGCGCGAAATTCTCAAGCGCCATCAGTTCGGTTTTACGGTGGGCGGACCGATTTCAATTCCAGGACTCTTTTCCGGAAAAGACCGATTCTTTTTCTTCGCCGGGTACCAGGGCCAACGCCAAACCCAGGCCCAAACCACCGAAGTGGTCCAAACCTTCACCCCGGCAGAACTGAACGGAGACTTTTCGCTTTCGGGTGGTGGCCGCCCCGACCCTGGCGTGGTTGATTTCCTGAAACAGTTTCCGTATTTCCAGCCCAATGCCTCCCTGGCCGCGCGCGGCATCATTGACCCGTCGCGGATTAACTCAGTAGCGCGGAATTACATTTCAAACAAACTCGTTCCGACTTCGCCCACAGGCGAACTGGTTTCGCAATCAACGGCCAAAAACGACTCGGACGAGCTGACCTTCCGGCTTGATTTCAACTTCACCTCAAATGACAAACTGGCGGTGACCTTGGGTTCAGGGCGCAACCCGCAGAACCGGCCTTTTTCCTATTCGAACGTCACCGGATTTCCGGTGAGTGATACAGGAAACCGGTATTTTTCCAATTTCACCTACACGAAAATCATTTCGGCGGCGTTGCTCAACGAAGCCCGCATGACCGTGCAACGGTTAAATACAACCCGTTTCAAACCAGCCGTGAAATTACCCACTCCGGCGGAACTGGGCATCGGTGTTACGCCGGACCGGCCCGGCGGGCCGTCGCAAATCGAGTTTGACAAAGGTTTGATTCTGGGCTTCAGCCCCAACGGACCACAGACCATCATCAACAATACTTTCACCTACACGGATACGGTTTCGTGGCAGAAAGGCAACCATAACTTCAAGTTTGGGGGCGCTTTCTCTCCCTACCAGAACAACACGCTCTATGATTTCTATGTCAACGGAGCGTTCTTCCTCTACGGTGCAAGTGACGGAGGCTTCACCGGCAACGATTTTGCCGATTTCCTGTTGGGATTGCCCAATGAGTATCTTCAATTCGGCTCGGCTCCTTCAAACATTCGGACCAAATCAGCCTATGCGTTTGCGCAGGATGAATGGCGGGTCCGCCCGAACCTTACCCTTTCCTTGGGGGTTCGGTATGAATATGCCCAGCCCAAGTTTGATACCCAGGGCCGTTCGTTTTCACTGCGGTTCGGAGCCAAGTCTCAGGTCTTTACCGATGCCCCGCTCGGTCTGCTTTTCCCTGGCGACCCAAATGCGCCGAAAGGCTCCAACTTTTCTGACAAAAACGACTGGGCTCCGCGTTTCGGTTTTGCCTGGGACCCCTTCAAAGACGGGAAAACCAGTGTACGCGGCGGTTTCGGGGTGTTCTATGACATTTTGAAAGGCGAGGACAACCTTCAATTTAACGGACAGGCACCGTTTTTTGGGTTTGCTGATTTGTTCTTTGACCCGATTTCCAAAAACCCCACCAAAGAGGTGAATTACTTTTCCCAGCCGTTTGTGGCAACGGGAGTGCCCAATTCCTTCCCGTCCCGGCCTCCGGCACCGAACGTCAACTTTGCCGATTCCGGATTTTTACCAGTGGGCGGCGGCGGTGTTTTCTATGTTGACCAGAATTTGCGGACGCCCTATGTGTTTCAGTACAACCTGAGCATTCAACGGCAACTGGTGCGCAACCTGATGTTTGAAGCCAACTACACGGGCAGTTCCTCGCGGAAACTGACCGGGCTGGTGGATGCCAATCCGTTTGTGGGCAGCAAACGGCTGTTTAACACTCTGCCGGGAAATTCGGATATCAGTTTCAGCTATCTGGATGAGTTCCGCAACGTGGCGACAGGTCATTACGACAGCTTGCAACTGAGCTTGCAAAAACAGCTTTCGGAAACCAAATACATTGGGAACACCTACTTCACCTTTGCCTACACTTACGCTCACAACATTGACAACGCCTCCGGTTACCGTGAACGCAACAGCACTGTGCCGGCCTTCAATCCGGGAATTTTCCGGTCTTCGGCAGATACGGATGTGCGTCATCGGGTGACACTCAGCGGCGGCTGGGATATTCCGCTTGACCGCTGGTTTCCGAAGGTCTGGGACCGGGTGACCAAGGGCTGGAGCGTCTATCCAATCTTCAGCTATCGGACCGGCTTCCCGCTGGATGTGTTTGCCAGCCTGCGGCGCTCACGGACCACGCGGGGACCATCCGGTGCCGGTGACGCCCAACTGGTGCGAGCCAATTTGGTCGGAAACAATGTGGGAACGTTTGATGCCAAACAAAACCAGATTTTCCGGGGTCGGAACGGAAATTTCTATTTCAACCCGGATAACTTTAACCGGGACGGTCTGGTCGGCTATGGCACGTTGCCCCGGAATTTCTTTACCGGCCCTGGTCGGACCAACTTTGATCTGGCTTTTGCCAAAACCACTGCGATTATCAAAGAAAAGGTCAACCTGGAGTTCCGGGCTGAATTTTTCAATGTGTTCAACACGGTGCAATTCCAGAATCCGAGCACGAATATTTCCAGCTCGCAATTTGGCCAAATCACCACCACCTATGACCCGCGCATCGTCCAACTGGCCGCGCGATTGACCTTCTAAACAAGGTCAGAGGTCATAAAAGACCAAGGACTGGGGACTGAGAAAAATATTCTCAATCCTCAGTCCTTTTTTCATTTCCCAGGCAACCAAATCCCCCTTTGCTCATTCAAAGCCCGCAGTTTCCAGAGCAGCCTGCTTTCGGTTTGCAAACGTCCGGTACATTCTCTCAAGAACCACGCCGAAGGTTGGGCTGCTCGACGTTTCTCGCCTCACAAATCAAAATCAAAATCACATCGGGAATCTTATGAAAAGCACGTTTTTTTCCGCCGTGGTTGCCGCTCTTTTTCTTCTCTTCCTGAATCATCCGCTTTGGGCCCAGGACCAAATCGCCCTGGACAATGCAATCGAACGCAAACTGGAACGTATCAAAAACCGCCTGGCCGAGTTGGAAAGGGAAGTTTCAACCCTGCGGCAGGAACAGTCCGCAACGCGACAGGCACTGGCCAACGAACAACGCGAACTGGATGAAACCCGCACCGCGTTGCGCTATCTCAAGACCTGCGTAGACCAACTGGTTCCCCGTGTGGACCAAATCCAGAACGAAATCAACCACCTCACAAACAATTCCGCTGCCCTGACGCGGCAGTCGCCAGTACAAGCCGTCAGCCAGCAGGACTTGTATGATGTTCAGCGGGATGTTTCCTTGCTGCGTGATGAAATGCGCTTGCTGTCAACCGCACTGGAGCGAAGCAACCGTAATTCCGGCGATTTGAATGCGCAGCAACAGCGCGCCCTCTATGACCAGATGGCTGACCTGCGGGCACAGCTCGCTGAATTGAAAAAAGCCCTGGCTGCCCGGCCTGCACCGGCCACCGCCGTGCCCCCACCTGTTGCCACCAATTCCGGGGCACCCGCTCCAACAGTTAACCCAGGTTCGGCGGAACCCACTCTGCCTCGGTCAAAACCCCGCAAACCCGCAAAGTCGTCAGGCAAAGCAACCAAAGAAACCGGCAAAGGCTGAACGGCAAATGATTTTTGACAGGCACCCAAACCGGAAAGGGCTTGTCACTTGCTTTTCTTCACCCGAAACACCGCATCGCTGTCATCCTGCCCCTGGTTTCCGGCTTTATCAGTTGCGATGACTCTGATTTTACCGGCTTTGGTTTTGGGCTGGTTGGCAGGCACAACAAATACAAATTCTTTGGTGTCGGCTAACAACCCCGTGGCGACCAAAGTGGTAAACGTTGCACCGCCATCCGCTGAAAGCCGGATTTCCTGACTTCCCAACGCCGTTTCATCAGTTGATTGCCAGACAATTCGAAAGCTTCCACCGGCTTTGAGGGTTTCCCCGCCATTCGGAGCCAAAACCCGCACGACCGGGGCAGTGGTATCCGTGGCAGGCGACTGAATTGAAAAATCCTGGTCGGAACTGTCAAACCCGGTGAGGCCGCTGGCGTCCTGGACTGTGACCTTAACCCTGGCCCGCGTCGTCACCAGCCCGGTTGGCAGAATGGCCTGAAAGTCGGTTACCGCTCCTGCCAATCCACTCGCCAGCGGCAGGGAAAAACTGTTTCCCCCATCGGTCGAAAGGTCCAATTGCTGGCTGGCAATCCCGACATCATCACGAGCCGCCCACTTGATGGACAAAGGTGCCGTGTTGACCAGTTTCTCCCCCCCATTTGGTGAAATGAGGGTTGCCTGGGGAGCGGCGTTGGTATCGGTTGGCGGCGTTATGACAAACCGCACCACCTTTTCATTTCCTGGGGCACGAAAATCCCCCAGGGTGGCATACATTAAAATGCGTCCGTCAGCGGTTTGCACTAAAGTCGGGTCAAAAAACCCCAGATTGGTGCTGCCGAAAAGTGACCCTTCAAGCGGGGTCAGATTGACCGGGGTAAAATCCCTGCCGTCCTGACTGGTGAACAAATAAAGCCGGGTGGCGCGCATGGTAACTGCCAGAAACCCGCCTTGCGCCAATTTGAGAATCGTCGGGTCAACATTATTGGTTTCGGCTGTGAGGGGAATCCCTTTGTCTTTGAAGGGGTTGTCATATTCAAACTGAAACGTTGCCCCCTGGTCGGTCGAAACGGCCAGATTGGCATTGTGGGCCCCTCCCAATGCCACATACACCATTCCCAGATTGCCATCGGTTCGCTGAAACACATCCGGGACTCCAATAAAACTTTTGTCTGCCGGGCCACCTTGGAAAACACTCTCTTTCGGGCTTCTGACAAATTTTCCCTGGCCGGTGTCCCGCATACGGAACACCACTCCCGAATTGGTACCGGGCTTTCCCAATCCCAAAACATATATTTCGTTGGTACCGTCTTTGGCTTCCCGAGGGACCATTTCAGTCGGAACAAAGTTCGTGCCTTCAAATTCCGCACCTAATCCGGTGAATGTCTCTCCCTGAGTCTGATTGGTTCCATCCGCCGAGCGGAAAAGGCGCGGCCCCTGGTTGGTTCCAACAATCAGCCAGACCTGATTATCAACCCAGCCTGCATTGGGGGTCTGGCCAGATACGGCAAAATTCGTATCCGGCGTGACCTTCCAGCCTGCCGCAGTCTGAAATTGCGCTTTGGCCTGTACCGGAGGCACAGTCGTTGAATGAGCAGCGAAAAACACAAACCAGGAAAGCACCAGCAGCAGCCCGCCACACAAACTTGCTCGTACCATAAGGGACCTCGTTCCACCTTGGTTGGGAATAAAAAAGGACTTGTGCGAGGTACAACGAAGATCAGCCGGGATTTTGGTCAGTTTGGGGTGACGACCAACATGTAAACGCGTTTACACTGCTGTAAGCCTATGTTTTGATTGGATTTGATTGCAATTAGGCGAAAAGTACCCCTCTGGCTGCAACAAGAGTCAGGTCACCAGGGAAAGGACACTCCACAAGGTAATTACAGAAATGGCAATCCACAAAATCACCCCGTGCAGCAGGGGACGCAAGCCAACTTCGGCCACCATTTTGCGGCTGAATCCAACTCCGATAAGATAGAGTGTAACGGTCAGCCCAACCCGCGAAATGTGGACAATCTGCGGAGATATACCCGCAATCAGAGGGACATACGACCGCACCACCGTTGCCAGGAAAAAAAAGCCGATAAAATAGGGAATCGGGGTTTTTGTGCCGGATTGCTTGAAAAGCCAGGCGGTCACCAGCACCAAAGGGCCAATCCACAAGGCCCGCGCCAATTTCACAGTGGTGGCAATGGTCGCCGCCTCCGCTCCGTAGCGAACCGCCGCCCCAACCACCGAACTGGTGTCATGAATGGCTATGGCTGCCCAGATGCCAAACTGGTTTTGGGTGAGATGCAGTTTATGTCCAATGAAGGGAAAGAGAAACAGGGCGATTGAATTCAAAATAAAAACCGTGCCGAGCGAAACCGACATTTCTTTGTCATCGGCATGAAGGACAGGCCCAACGGCGGCAATCGCGCTTCCACCGCAGATAGCCGTCCCCGAAGCAATCAGGTGGGAGGTCCGGGTGCTGAGTTTCAGCCATTTTCCGGCCAGGAACCCCAAAACCAGGGTTCCCACAATGGTGGCCACGGTAAAGAGAAACCCATCCTGCCCCGCCTGTACCACCTGATGCAGGTTGATGCCGAATCCCAGGCCAACCACACAGACTTGCAGCAGCAACTTGGTGAATTTCTTGGTTTGGGCAGGGTAGGGGTTGCCGCAAGAAAGCCCCAAGGCCAGCCCCAATCCCAAGGCAATCGGAGTGGACACAAAGGGCAGCAGGCAGGCCGCAAGGCCAATGAAGAAAAGAATGCGGGTGGGCATGAATTCAGGGTTCAGGGGCTGGGGTTCAGGGTTATAAATTGAGAATTGAGAATTGAGAATTGAGAATTGAGAATTGAAAGCCGGTTCCAGTTTCACACTCTCTCGCTATTCAACAACCCTGAACCCTGAACCCTGAACCCGGATTCTTACAGTTTCCGTTTGGCGAAATACCAGTCTTTCACATCGTATTCGGATTGCATCCGTTTTTCCGCGTCAGCCTGGGTTTGTGGCGGCGGCACAATCACTTCCTGTCCCGGCGTCCAGTTGGCCGGAGTGGCACAGGCATTGGCATCAGCGGTCTGGAGCGCATCCACAATGCGGACAATTTCATCCATGTTCCGCCCACAGGACATCGGATAATAGACCACCGCGCGGACTTTTCCTTTGTCATCAATCACAAACACCGCGCGAACCGTGGCCGTTTCGCTGGCATTTGGGTGAAGCAGGCCGAACTTCATGGCCACTTTCATATCCAGGTCGGCAATCACCGGAAACTTCACTTTGACATCAAAGTTTGACTCGATATTGCGCACCCAGGCCAGGTGGGCAAACACGCTGTCAATTGAAAGCCCAATCAACTGAACGTTGCGTTTTTCAAAATCATCCGACCGACGGGCGAATTCAATGAATTCAGTGGTGCAAACCGGGGTGAAATCCGCCGGATGGGAAAACAACACCACCCATTTGCCGCGATAATCGGAAAGTTTCACCATTCCGTGCGTTGTTTTCGCTTCAAATTCAGGGGCGTCGTCATTAATGCGGGGCATTGGTTGTACATCAACTGTACTCATACAATTGGAGGTTCTCCTTTGGGAATTGGAAATTGAGAATTGAGAATTGAGAATGTCAGAATTGATGTGAGTGAGGGGAACCGAGTCTGAGAGGTTGTTGGTACCGAAAAACAAGGTTTCCCAATTCTCAATTCTCAATTCTCAATTCTCAATTCGATTACTCGACCGGCAGTTCTGCTTTGACCCAGGCAGCAGTACCGCCAATCACATTGGAAAGCTTTTGAAATCCCTGGCGTTCAAGAAAACCGGCGGCTATCGAAGACCGGTACCCACCGGCACAAATAACCGCCGTTGGCAAACTGGGGTTAAACTCAGAAGCCGTTTTTTCAATTTGGGCCAGGGTGGCAAACTGGGCTCCCGGAACATGGCCGCTGTTGTATTCCATCAATCGCCGGACATCGAGGATTTGCAAAGGGTCCGACTGATTGCGGCGACGGTCCAGTTCCTGGACTGAAATTTGCTCCAGACCTGTTACGGGTAGATTTTCCGCCTGCCAGGCAGCCAAACCGCCTTCGAGGTAGCCAACCACTCGTTCCATGCCAACCCGTGCCAACCGCGTCACGGCTTCCTGGATTTGTTCTTCAGTATCGGCAATCAGGACAAAACCGGTTTCCAGCGGAAACAGCGTGCCGGCCCAGGAGGCAAATTGACCACCGAGTCCGACGTTGATGGAGCCGGGTATATGACCTGCTCCATAGCTTTCCGCTGAACGCACGTCCAACAGCAGCACCTTGCCTTCAGGCTGCATTTCAGCCACTTGTTGGGCGGTTAGTTTGGGCGGAGTCAACAGTGCCGCCAAACTGCCTGCGCCGGTCCGGTTGATTTCCGCATCACGGGGAAAATATTGCGGCAGGTCCGGCAATTCTGCCGTCAGGAGTCGGACAAACTCCTCTCTGGGCATGGGTTTCAGTGCATAGTTGAAGCGGCGTTGCTCACCCAAAGTCGAACAGGTTTCTTTGGAAAGATTTTTGCCACAGAGCGAGCCAGCTCCGTGTGCCGGATAAATTTCCACTTCATCGGCCAACGGCAGGATTTTTTCATGCAGACTGTCATACAGCATGCCCGCCATTTCCTGGGCGGAAAACCCTTTGGAACTGACCAAATCAGGTCGTCCGACATCACCAATAAACAAGGTATCACCCGTCAGCAACTTGGGGGCGGTTTCGGTTCCAAGTTCGGTGACCAGCAGGCAAATTCCTTCCGGGGTATGGCCGGGGGTTTCAAGAACCGAAACCGTAACCGCTCCCACGTGAAAAGTGTCCCCGGTCCGGGCTGCCACATGAGGAAATTCCACGTCAGCCCGTGAACCGTAGACAATTTGGGCTCCGGTTCGTTCCGCCAGTTCACAATGGCCGCTGACAAAATCAGCGTGAATGTGGGTTTCGAAAATAAACTTGAGGGTGGCGTGCTGGGCCGCAATTTCAGCCAGATATTGTTCGACATCGCGTTGCGGGTCAACAATCAGGGCTTCACCGTCAGAGCACATGACATACGAAGCATGGGCAAGGCAATTAAGATAAAACTGTTTGAAAAACATAAGCGATTAACCGGATGTTGGCAGCGTTGAGGGTTTATGGCAGCGGCACAATATCCAAAAAAGCGGGAGTCGTCCAGGTGGACTGGGAAATGAACTTTGAATCCATAAGATACGTTATCAGACTTAAAAAATCATCTTTCATTCGTAATTCTCCAAGATTTTGAATTCTCTCCATAATTTCGGAAGCGCAGGTCCGGTTGAAACCCCATAAACAGTTGATTTTTCAAGGTATGGCTTTTGGTATGCCAATTGTTAAAGAGTTTTCGCTTCAGCAGGCTGGTGAGCCAGAAGGAACAGCCTTGTGAGACCGGGCTTGACCTGCTGAAGCGGGAACTCCCGTCAGATTCCCTTCCTTTGCCCCGGCTCTCCCTTTCGAAAACTGGATGGTTGCGAAAGTACGGTAACTGTTGCACACTCGCCCGGAAAGAATCCTGCGCGGAACTCCCATTCCTTCTCATTGTTTCGTCGCTCCACCTCTTGAAAGGGCCGAACCATCATGGCGATTTGTTCGAAATGTAATGCCACCGTCCCTGACGGATATAAATTCTGCGTTCAATGCGGCAATCCGGTCACCGGTCAGGTGCCCCAACAACCAATGCCTCAACCGCCGCAATTGCCCCAAGCACCGCCATATCCGCCCCCTCCCGGCGGGGGTTACCCACCGCAGCCACCGCCCCAATTTCAGGGTGGTCCGCCGCCCGGTGGGGGTTATCCGCCTCCGCCTCCGCCGCAATTCCAGGGCGGGCCGCCGCCCGGTGGGGGCTACCCGCCACCGCCACCACCGCAATTCCAGGGCGGGCCGCCGCCCGGTGGGGGCTACCCGTCACCGCCACCACCGCAATTCCAGGGCGGGCCGCCGCCCGGTGGGGGCTACCCGCCACCGCCACCGCCGCAATTCCAGGGTGGTCCACCACCTCAACAACAGTTTGGCGGCAGTGGGTTTGGGAGCGGCCCCAATTCCATCAGGTGTTCCATTGAACCACCAGGTTCGTTTTCCTTGGCAATTATCCAACTGGCTCCGGAACAATCCATCAAAGCCGAAGCCGGGGCCATGGTTTCCATGTCGCCCAATGTGGAAATGCTTTCCCAGGCTCAGGGCGGGTTGATGGGTGTGTTGAAACGTGCGGTGGTCGGTGAATCAGCCATTGTCAACACCTTCACCGCACGTGGTGGCCCAGGCGAAATCACCCTGGCACCGTCCTCCCCTGGTGATGTCATTCCGCTCGAACTGAATAACCAGACCTTTTTTGTCCAATCCGGGTCGTTTCTGGCCTCTTCGCCAACCATTGAGTTGGATTTGAAATTTGGCGGGGCCAAATCCTTTTTCTCTGGTGAAGGTTTGTTTTTGATTAAGCTGTTTGGCAGCGGAACCCTGCTGCTGACCAGTTTTGGTGCCATTCGGCGGAAAAAGCTGGCTCCCGGAGAGCGTTATGTCGTGGATACCGGTCACATTGTGGCATTTGAATCCACCATCCAATACACCGTGCGCAAGGCTTCGCAACAGGGCTTTTTCCGCAACATGGTGAGCGGCGAAGGCTTTGTCTGTGAATATGTCGGGCCGGGCGAAATCTTTCTGCAAACCCGGAATCTGGCAGCTTTTGCCGGTATTTTGCGCCCCTTCTTCCCGTCCCAGGGCAGCGGTGGCGGCGGATTCAAGGTTGAATTTTAACTTCTTCCCAAGGAAACCCGAGGGTGTGTGGCCAGACCACTGGAACCCGCCCTCGGTTCCTCTTTTTCAGCCGGTTTCCTGCTTGTGAAACTTCCTCCCACATTGGAATCACATTGTTTTCTTAACGGAACAGAATTGGGAAATTTGGAGTGCGGGGACTTGTCACCGCTTTGTTTTTCGGCGACTTGTCGCCGAATTCGGCTTCTGATGTTTCCAGACTGATAGTTGCAATTTGTGGCCCAACTCGGTGTTTCCTGTTTTTGGTCAGGAGGTGGCGACAAGTCGCCACCAATGAAAGCGGTGACAAGTCCCCGCACTCCAAATTTCCCAACCTCATGCTCAAAGCGTTCCGGCCAATGCCGACAGAAGCTCTTTATGTAAGACGGCCACGGTTTGCCAGCGGTCTGCCGGGTTTTTGCAAAGGCACTTTTCAATCACGGCTCCCAACCGACGGGAGACGGCATCTTCCGTCGGAAAATGATATTCACCGTAGAGTGTTTCCTGGAGCAATCCAGTGTAGGTTTGGCTGGTAAAAGGTCGTTTCCCGGTGAACATTTCAGCCATCAGCACACCCAAAGCAAAAATATCGCTCCGGGCATCCACCGGGTCCCCGACCATTTGTTCGGGTGCCATATAGCCAAAGGTGCCCATTATCATCCCCGGTGCAGTCAAACTCTCCAATTTGTCCACCTCCAGAGGTTGCAGCCGGGCCAGCCCAAAATCGAGGATTTTGACGGTGGCACCTGATTTTCCACTTGGCACCACCAGAATATTTTCCGGCTTCAAATCCCGATGCACCACCCCGGCTTCATGGGCTTGCTGGATTGCTTCCAGCAGGGGCCGAAGGTACCCGGTGGCTTCGTTGCAGGCCAATTTTCCCTGCTGTTTGAGCACCTCCCGGAGTGTGCTCCCGGCAACATATTCCATCACCAGAAAGGCAATTTCCGGGCTGATGTGGCCAAAATCAAAGACGGTTACAATTCCCGGATGACTAAGCCGCGCGGCTGCTCGTGCCTCACGTTCAAAGCGCCGCAAAATGCCAGGGTCGTTCCCTATCCGGTTGATGAGGATTTTGAGCGCCACCCGCCGCCCCAGCCGCAGGTCGGTGGCTTCATAGACCGCCCCCATGCCACCTTTCCCCAGTAATCGTTCAAGCCGGTACTTCCCTTCCACCACCCGTTCCACCGGAAGCGTTATTTTGAGTTCGGCCCGGTCGGTGGGACAGTGGGTGAGAACCGCATCAAAACAAGTTCCGCACAGTGGGCATTCCCGAAAAACCGCGATGTTCTGTTCCGCCAGCCGGGTCACCATGTCGCGTTTGGCCTGTTCCTCGGCATTGACCTGCCCTCGAAGTCGAATGATTTCATGCACGACTCCCATCTGTTGAATGGCTGCTGCCAGCAAACGCCGGTCGGTGGAGGAATAGGGTTCCTCCGATTTTTTTTCCCCCAGCAGGACCAGCCCCGTCAGATGATTGTCAGGATTCATCATGGGAAACAGCAGGCGGGCTTCCAGTTCCCCCAGCCAGTTCCGTTCAGCTTGGGGAACATGTTCGAGCATCACGGTTGAAACTTCGACCGGGGCCGCCATCCGTTCAACCAGACGCAGCAACGGCGAATGCTCCTCCAGCGTCAGGGGTCTGCCGGAACCGTCGCTGGAAAACCCCAACGTCAAATCTCTGGTTTGGAATCCTCGGAAAAAAATCAGCAGCCGTTTGGGGTGGAGCGTGGTTTCAATCGTGCGATTGACCAGCCGGGCAATGTCAGCCATTGAATCCAGCCGTTGAATGTCTTCGACCAATTCCACCAGCTTCTGCTCCCGGTCATAGGAAGCCCGAAAGAAACGTCGGTCAATCCATTGCAATAACGTAGTCTGAAAAAACAAACTGAAGCCCGTCACCGCCAGCAGCACCGGGTACACCGGATTTTGCGTCAGAATCTCCGCCACTGTCCGGTGTGGATTGGTCATGACACTGGCCGCCAGGCCCAGAACCGGCAAAAACAGCAGCATCCGCAATGAATTCCGGGCCAGCAGATACTTGACTCCCTGTCGGATGACCACCGTCAGGTCAAACAGCCGGCGGGTTCGAATCAGATACACCAGCGTCAACGGAACCACCAGCACAAACATGCCTCCGGCATGCAACAGCCTGAAACCCCATCGCTCGGCCCCGACATAAAAGAAAGTTTGTGCCAACAGAAACGGAATTGCGGCAATGGCCACACTGAACATCAGCCATTTAATCCGCCGATGTTCGTCCGGGTTGCGAACCAACCGGAAATTCCGCAGGATGACCGCCAGTATGGAAAGAATCCCGACCGGTTGATACAACCCCAGGTAACGGCTGACCATTTCCCGTAACGGCAGCGTGTCAAGATAGAAACCGACTTTTTCAGCAGCACTGATTCCCGTCACCCCAAAATCCAGCCACCCCCCAAAGGCTGCCAGGGCCAATGCCCAGAAATACAGCAGCAACCCCAACCCTGACCAAAACCGCCGGGGCGGGACACTCGTGGCAAAACGATAACAAATGTGAAAGTTGAGCGCGGTTTCAAACCATGTGACGGCATTTAACAGGCGGCACGCTGCCAAATCCATTCCTTGTAAGAAAACCGCAACGTTGGCAAAACAATTTTGAGCCTGCGTCAAAGCAATCAGGAATAAAGCCAGCGTGACCAGTTGCGGCAAGGGTTCGGCAGGTTTGAAAAGTCCGACCAACAACGCGCACGCGGTACAGATGGCACCCACTGCGAGCAAAATCCACAGGGGCCAAATCGGACGGTTTGCCGGGCCTAACGTCGCATTCAAAGTATATTCAACAATCCGCTCACTCCGTTCCACCCGCACCCTGTAGGAACCGCCCCCCGGATGGAGAAGCTGATGAACCCCTCGCCCCAGCCTTCCATAGCGGGTATCGTCCTCCAGGGCCAAGAGCCTGTCTCCCGGCTGGAGCTTCCCGGCTGCCGGTCCTTGCGGATTGACTTCCGCAACGTACCAGCCTTCGGCCCGACTGGTTTGGGTCCAACCATAATCCAGGCTGCGGCCACCGAATTTGTTGAGCACCAATCCAGCCCACCCAAGCACCACCAGAGTTCCCACCGCAAGTGTGACTGTCACCCAGACAAAAGGCTGGATAGGACGCGGCCGGGGCTCCAACACCGACTCCTGCAAAGCTGGAGATGGTCCCCCCCAGGTTTGCGTGGGAACTTCAGTTCTGGCTGGCGCATTTTGATTGGGACCGGTGGAAACCGGTACGGGAGGCCGGGACCGGTTCCGGGCCAGCCAACCGGCGGCCAAGTCTCCCGGTGGTGTGTCAAGAAACGAATCGGCAGCCGCATCGCTTTCCAACAAAGCCAACACTTCGGCTTTCAGTTCAGCATCTGAACCGCATTCACGCTCCACCCAAGGCAATCGTTCACCCGAGGGCAATTCCAATGCAGCATGATAAAGCTGTTCAATCCGGTTCCAGCGTTCAGGAGTCATGGTCGGGAAAGTTCCTTGTGCAACCAGGCTTTCGCCAACCGAAAATCCCGCTTGACGGTTTCCGCCGAGACACCCAGAACCTCAGCCGCTTCCTCCAGACTGAGGCCGCCAAAATAGCGCAACTCCACCACCTGAGCCTTGCGTGGGTCAAACTCGGCCAGGGCTTGCAAGGCATCATCAAGGGCGACGATTTCCTCTGCGCGCTCACACGACACAATCGCGGCGTCTTCCAATGCCACCAGATGGGCACCACCACCACGTTTTTCAACGTTGCGGGAACGGGCGTAATCCACCAGCACATGGCGCATGGCCTGTGCTGCCACCGCAAAAAAATGGGACCGGTTAGCCCATTGTTTGTCAGGATTCCCAAGCAGTTTCAAATAGGCTTCATGAATCAACGCGGTGGTTTGAAGCGTGTTTCCCTGCCCCTGACGGTCCATATAGCGTTTGGCCATGGAATGCAACTCGCCGTAAATCAAAGGCAGCAAGCGGTCCAGCGCCGAACGGTCGCCGGCGCTCCAGGCCATCAATAAAGCTGTTACGTTGAGCGGGTCAGCGGGCATGAGAAATCACCAGGCAAAGCCGGTCTGGCCTGCATTTGAACCGATGTGATTGTTGCGGTGGGGCAAATTATACCCGCCGGCTCCGGTTCTGCCCAACGTCAAATAAAAATTTTTCCACCCCCTTACCTCCTTTGCCCGCAAACCTCGTTTTCCCAGGCAGGGGAAGTTTTTTCAGATCGACTTTCCCACCCAATACCGGATTTCACCAATTCAAAACCTGGTTTTTACTATTGAGGAGCCCCCCTATGCTTTGGTCCCGCTTTCAATCCGTTTTCCTGTTGTTCGTCGTGCTGGCCGGCGGTTTGACCCTGACGAGGGTCACGTCACTGGTTTCCTCCGATACCGCCCAGGTCCCGGCGCGGCGCGAAGCCCTGCGACTCGCGCCAAACTCCACCCCGCCGGAAATCAGGGACATTTCCAAAGCCAAACTTCAGGATGAGTTTGGCAAACTGCCGCTCCGGTTTGAGCAAAACCACGGCCAAACCGACCCACGGGTAAAATTCATTGCCAAGGGCGCGGGCTACGGAATGTTTTTGACCGACCGGGGAGCGGTGCTTTCCTTCAATCAGGGTTCAGGGGCCGGAATGCACGCAACTGAAGCAAGAAACGCAACCATCAAGGTGGAATTTGTGGACGGAAACCAGTCCGCGCCCATTGAAGGTTTGGAACGGCTCGAAACCCGCTCCAATTACTTTACCGGGAATGACCCGGCCAAGTGGCGGACGGATGTCCCCAACTTTGGCCGGGTCCGGTACCGCGCGGTTTATCCGGGGGTGGATGCGGTGTTTTACGGCAATCAAGGCAAGCTGGAATATGATTTTGTGGTCCAGCCGGGAGCGGATGCCGGTTGCATCAAACTCCGTTTTGACGGTGCGGAAGCCGTCCGGACGGATGAAACCGGCAACCTGGTCCTGAGCCTGCCCAACGGCGGCACGCTCCGCCAGCACAAACCCGTGATTTACCAGGAACGCAACGGTACCCGAACGGCGGTTTCCGGGGTTTATCAACTCTTGGAACCCAAATCGCAAATCGCAAATCGCAAATCGCAAATGGTTGGCTTTGCCCTGGGTTCCCATGACCCCACGCTGCCACTGGTGATTGACCCGGTGCTGGAATTCGGCACCTTTCTGGGCGGGGCGGGCCTTGATGTGGCAATTGATCTGGCCGTGGATGGAACGGGGGCGGCCTATGTCACCGGGTTCACGACCTCCAATGATTTTCCGCTGGCGGCCCCGTTGCAAAACACCAACGGCGGCAGAGCCGCTTTTGTGACCAAGCTCAACCCGGCGGGCACCGCCTTGATCTATAGCACCTATCTGGGCGGCCCGGCTGCTACCCAAGGGGTGGAAATTGCCGTGGACCCAAGCGGCGCGGCCTATCTGACGGGTGAAACGAATAGTGACAGTTTCCCCTTGGTGAACCCAATCCAGGGAACCTTCGGCGGAGCTTCGGACGCGTTTGTCAGCAAGTTGGCCCCGGCCGGCAATACGCTGGTCTACAGCACCTATCTGGGTGGGGAAGATGCGGATGCGCCCGGTGGAATCGTCCTGGACGCCGCCGGAGCGGTCTATGTCGCGGGTCGGACTTTTTCCACCGCCTTTCCCACCGTGGGAGCCATCCAGGGAAGCAATGCCGGAGGCACCGATGGGTTTTTGACCAAAATCAATCCGGGTGGGACGGCCATCGGCTACTCGACCTATCTGGGCGGAGAGAACGAAGACTACCTCTCTGGGGTGGCGGTGGACCCAAGCGGCGCGGCCTATGTTTGTGGCGAGACCGCTTCAGGAAACTACCCGACCACCGGCGGGGCCTTCCAAATCACCTTTGGGGGCTCCTTTGACGGAGTGGTAACCAAGGTCAACCCCGCCGGAACCGCGCTCCAGTTTTCGACCTTTTTGGGAGGCGGCAATGATGAGCGAGCCTTTGGTCTGGCGGTGGACGGCGGCGGAGCGGTGGTGGTGACCGGCACGACCTTGAGCAACGATTTTCCGCTCCAAAACCCCTTGCAGGGAACCTTCGGCGGAAATCAGGACGCCTTTGTCGCCAAGCTGACCGCCGGCGGAACCGGTTTGGTTTTTTCCACCTTCCTGGGCGGGGCCAGCGAAGACGTGGGCAACCGGGTGGTGCTGGATGCAGGTGGTGACATCTTTTTCTGCGGTTATTCAGATTCTCCGAATTTTCCCCTCGTCAACCCGCTGCAACCCTTTGAACCAGGGAGCGGCACCAACGGAGTGGCGGTTCGGATGAACGCCGCCGGCAGCGCCCTGCAATTTTCAACCTTTCTCAGCGGAGCGAACTTGGATTCCTGCATCGCCCTGGCCCTGGCCAACAACCGGTTGTATCTGGCCGGTTATACCTACTCGACCGATTTTCCCGTCCAGGCCGGTTTATTTCCGCCCAACGGGGTTTCCTTTAGCTCCTTTGATGCTTTTTTGGCCCGCCTCTCGCTCTGCGAAGTGAATGCAACCGCCGGCGGGCCGGTGGCCATGTGTCCGAACAGTACCACGCTGCCGCTGGGAGGAAACACGCCCGGACCCAATGAGACCGGCCAGTGGAGCATTTTCACTCCCGGCGTGACGGGGAATTTCCTGCCGAGCCCAAATACCCCGAACGCGGTGTTTCAACATACCGGTGGAACCGGTCCATTCCGGTTGCGCTGGCGCGTCACCAGCACCACGGCCGGATGCGGCAGCGAAACCCTGGTTCCGGTGACACTCACGGCCCCGCCCACCGCTTTTGCCATGACCGGCGGAGGAACCCTCTGTTTTGGCGACCCTGGTTTGGCCGTGGGTCTGGCCGGTTCGCAAACCGGCGTCAATTATCAACTCTTGCTCAACGGCACGCCCGTTGGAGCGCCGGTGCCCGGCACGGGGAACGCCATCAGTTTTGGGTTGCAAACCGGGGAGGGCACCTACACGGCCAGCGGAACCTCGGCCAGCGGCACGGGTTGCGCCACCGCCATGACCGGCAGCGCCGCGATTGAGCTTTACCCCATGTTGTTCACGGTGGGCGGCGGGGGAACCCGGTGCGCCAACGAGACCACCGCCTTTCCCATCACTCTTTCCGGCTCGCAAACCTCGCGCCCAACGGCTTACTTTTTGTTACGGGATGGAACCCCCACCGGGCTGACGCTTTTTGGAACCGGAGGACCGCTCACTTTTGCCCCTCAAGTCCAGCCGGGCGTGTACACGATTCGGGCGGTGGACAACTTCACGGCGGCCTGTCCGCGCCTGATGACCGGCAGTGCCACGATTGCGGAAGTTCCGCTGCCGGCCGCTTTTGCCATGACCGGGGGCGGCCCGCTGCCGCTCGGCGGAGGCAGCCTGATGGTTGGGCTGGGTGGGTCGGAAACCGGTGTCAGTTACCAGTTGCTGCGCAACGGCACCCCGACTGGAACGCCGGTGAACGGAACCGGGGCAGCCATTTCCTTTGGGGCGCAAAGCCTGCCGGGAACCTACACCGCCGTCGGAACCACCCTCACGGGAGGCTGCCAAACGGTCATGACGGGGGCCGCCTTGGTGAGCAGCTCGCTCCAGGTGACCAACGGCAACGACGCCGGGGCGGGGTCGCTCCGGGATACGATGGCCGCCGCCGGTGGTGGGGATGTGATTGTTTTTGCACCGGGCGTGACGACTGTTACCCTGACTTCGGGTGAACTGGTGGTGGACAAAAACCTGACCATTGACGGCGGCAGCACCGGGGTCATGGTGACACGCGCCGGCGGCGCGCCGAATTTTCGCATTTTCCGGATCACGAATGCCTCGGTCAGCCTTCGGTACCTGACCATCAGCAATGGAACATTGGGTGAAGGAGCAGTCGGCGCGGCAATCTTTGCTTCCGGTCCCTTGACCTCATTGTCCCTGAAGGGGTGTCGTGTCACCGCTAATACCGCCTATCGAAACGGAGGTATTGTCTTTAGCGGAGTTGGACTGACGGTCCAGGATTGCACGTTTTCCAACAACAGCACGCTGAATCCGGATGGCGACGGGGCAGGCGCGCTGGACCTGTTCGCTTCGGGAACCCTCACCATCAGCAACAGCACCTTCTTTCAAAATGTCGGGGGCAATACCGCCATCATCATAAACCGGGGGGTGGGGGCTCTGACAAATTGCACGATTGACAACAATCAAGGCACCAACGGCGGGGCGCTGTTTGTGGCCCAGGGAAACGTCACCCTGCTTCACTGCACGGTGACCGACAATCGGGCCACGGACGCGCCGAACGGCGGTATTGGGGTGGGCTTTGCCGTGACCGTCAACCTCAAAAACAGCCTTGTTTTTAACAATTCAGGCAATAATGGAGCAACTCCGGGCGACCTGGGGGGTTCCATCACCTCGCAGGGGTACAATTTCATCGGCACCACCAGCGGCGCGACCATTACCCCCTTGCCCAGCGACCGCATCGGGGTGGACCCGCTGCTGGGCCCCCTGGTCAACAACGGCGGGCCAACCTTGACCCGTGCGTTACTGCCAGGGAGCCCGGCCATCAACCCGACCCAGGGTGGAGTTCCCGCCGGCGGCGCGCCGGCCACCGACCAACGCGGTGTGTTGCGCGACGCGCAACCCGACAGCGGGGCGTATGAAGCCATCCCGCCCACCACCATCACCCGGCTGGGAGCCGCCACCGTCTGCGCCGGCGCGGTGCAGTGGCGCGTGACATTCCCCCAACCCACCAGCGGGTTGAGCAGCGCCAATCTGAGTCTGCTGCCGGTTGGCGTGACGGGTGCCACCCTCACGAGCGTGACGCCCAACGGCCCGCCGCCCACGGTCAACTGGACGGTCACCGCCGGCACGGGAACGGGTGGTGGCGGCACCCTGGGATTACAACTGACCAACCTGACCGGGCTGTTTCCGGCCCCGGCGGACACCTTACCCGTGACCGGTGAAACGTACACTATCAACGCCTTGCCGGGTTTGTTTGCCGTCACCGGCGGCGGCAGTTATTGCAGCGGCGGCGCGGGTGTGGCCCTGGGTCTGGCTGGTTCGCAAACCGGGGTCACCTACCAATTGCTGTTGAACGGCGTCACGCTCATCGGGACTCCGCTGGCCGGAACCGGCGCGGCGCTCACCTTTGGAAATCAGACGCTGGCGGGAACCTATACCGTCCGGGCCGCCAACGTGGTCACCGGATGTCAGACAACCATGACCGGCAGTGCAACGGTTTCCCTGCAAGCCTGCGGCTTGCTCAATTTCATCCTGGTGGCTGATACCTTCAATAACCGGATTCAGAAGTATGAAAACGGTTCCTGGAGCGTGATTCCGACACCGGCACTCAACCTGCCCGAAGCGGTGGCCTGCGATTCCACAGGACAAACCGTCTATGTGGCCGACACCGGCAACAACAAGGTGATTTACACCCAAAACGGCGGCACGACCTGGAATGATTTGACGTCACCCGGTCAGGTTTCCGGCCCGCAAGGACTGGCGCTGGATGGCAGCGGCAATCTGTATCTGGCTGATACGAATGGCAACCGGGTGCTGCGGTTCACGGGCGGGATGCCTTCTGCGACGCCGCTGGTGCTGGCGGGTCCCGGTTCGGGCCTGGGTCAGGTGACCGGGCCACGGGGGCTGGCGTTCGGCGGGAACAACCGGCTTTACATTGCCGACCGGGGCAACAACCGGATTCTCATGATTCCCAATGCCAACGGCACGCCTGGAGCCTCGGTCCAAATTGCCGGAAAAGGGTCAGGGTCACTTCCCTTTGGGCAGGTGCTGGCACCGGAGAGCGTGGCCCTGGATAGCGCCGGCAACCTCTATGTGGCGGATACCGGCAATAATCGCGTCATCCGCTTTGCCAACGGCAATGGCGGCGGCGCAACCGTTCTTTGCACCATCAGTGGAAATCTCATCGCCCCGCCACTCGGCCAGGTACGCGGCGCGGAGGGTGTCACCGTTGCCACCGGAACCTTGCTGGGCGGAGTCGCCAACAGTTCCGCCCTGATTGTGGCCGATACCCAAAACCAGCGCATCCAGGGAACAATTCTGGGTTCGGGAACCTGGACCCTGGTGGGAACTCCCAACGGCAACGGCTCTGCCCCAGGACAGTTCCGTAGCCCCGGCAAACTGCGGTAAACGGGAATTTCCACCACAAAGAAACAAGGCGAAGCGGCTGCACTTTTTTCCGTGTGCTTGCACACAGTTCCAATCATTGATTGCTGACGCGGCCTGTTTACCAGCTTGGTGGCTGTGTTTTGAGCCTGCAACGCAGGCGGCAGACAGTAGGCCCCGGTGAAGCGTAGCGCAACCAGGGGGAGGCGGGGTTACCAGCATTGGACCGTTTCCCCGCAATGTGCCCCACAATTGCACTGTGGGCTACAGTCTGTCGCCCGCGTTGCAGGCTCAAAACATACCAAACTTCATGACTTGGCAACCCAGGACCAGCCCTCAACCCTTCGTCCTATTCTCGCCTGAAACTTCATGCGTGGTCGGCGCACCGCCAACAATGAAAAGAGGCTCAGTCCTCAGTCCTCAGTCCTCTTTTCACGTCAGACCTCATGCGACGGCGGCTTCAAGGTTGAATTTAACTTCCGGTAAGGGGAAACCGAGGGTCAGGGAAGCAATCATTGGTACCCGCCCTTGGTTCCCGCTCCTTCCTTTCCTGATTTCTCCTCTTTCAGGTTTTCCCTTCATCGGAAACACATTTCTTTCTCAGAAAAATCCATTGTTCCCATTGCTCCCGATGCCTATCATGGGCTTTTCCGCACCCCATCCAAACGAAGGTTGTTCATGGTGTGAAAAAGAACCCCATCAAACCTGATTTTATCGAGTGGGTGACAATTCCCAAATCCATTCTGACCCGGCTGGGCTGGGCTGTCTGCGGGCTGGTTCTGGTTGGGGTCTGGATTTTCATACTGTTCAATCGGGGAGTCCATCCTCCCACCACCGAATTCCGAAAATATTCACCCACTCTGTTTCAATGTCAGGGAGTGGTTGTGGTCCGCCGGGGAGCCGAAATCATTCCTGTCACGGGCAGCTTTGAATTGCAGGAAGGCGACACGGTTCAAACCGGTTCTGAGTCCACGGCCTCGCTCAAATATGCCGATGAAAGCATTTCCTGCCTCAAGCCCAATTCCACGGTGATCGTCAATGTCAGCGCCAAATCCTCCACCGGGGAAACCGCCATCAGCCGGAGTCAACTGGTGAACGGGACTCTTTCAGTTGCAACCGTCGGTGCCTCCCCCGGAACCATCAATGAAATTGATGCCGGTCAGTTTCGCATTTCCTTTTCCGAGCCTTCCACCGCGACTGTGGAAAAGAACCAGGGTGAACATCAATCCAGCGTGCGAGTCGGCACTGGCGTTGTCCAGGTGGTCACTAAAGACGGAAACCCCAGAACGATTCGGGAGAACAAAGAATTCATTGCCCATGACGATGGAACGACGCAGGAAACCAGGCTTTCCGGAAGGCCGGTCCTGCGGGCTCCGGACAACCTGGCGACACTGCCTCTGGCCAAAGGAAAAAATGCCGAAGTCAGTTTTTCCTGGACCCCGCTCCCTGCCATTCAAAGCTATGTTGTGCAAATCGCCAACCGGAGCTTCAGGCAAAATCCCAGCCCAATGCTGGAACGAATCGCCAGGATTCCGGTGCTTGACCTGCAACTTCCCCCGGCGACTGCGGTTTACTATTGGAGAGTGGCAGGCATTGAAGCCGATGGCCGCACCGGTTTATGGAGTGAGGAGCATCAATTGCAGACCATTCAGCGAATTGAGGAACCCAACCGACCCATCCGGATTGACCGCCCGGCCATTACCGCAATTCAACCCGGTTTGATTGAGGTGGCTGGAACGACTGAACCCGGCGTCACCCTGCTCATCAACCAGGTTCCCACTCTGGTGGATAACCACGGCAAGTACAACCGTGCTATCGAGTTGAAAAACGGGAAAGGCAGGATTCGCCTTGAAGCGTCTGACCCAACCGGACGAAGGGGAACCCGAACTGAATCCTTTCCTTAACCAGTGGTTCTGTCGCACGCTCATTTTACCGGATTGACCTTGAGGGTTAAGACAATGGGAGTGGATTTCCAGGCCCTTGTGGGTCACAACTTTGATTTTGAAGACCTGTTGACCTTACCCGACCATCTCAATCGAACTTGGTCTCAGGTCCAGGAGTTTCTGCCCATTATTGAAGGATACCCGGCTCCAAATGCCAAAGCACCACGTCAGTGGCAATGGAAATCGCTGGACGGCAAACTTTCTTTTGAGAAAGAACTGGAAACCACGGGCTCAATTTGGTTGGATGGCCCGGATGGCTTTTTTTTTAGCGTGGGCGTGCAAGCGATTGTCATCAATCATGGCTGTCGATGGTGGCACTATCTGACTGACAGTCAAGTCCGGCATAAACTGGGGCAGGTTTGTCACCATATCGGGCGGGTCGCAGTCAGTGACCTTGTGATTTATATTCCTGACAGCTTTTACGAATGCTCCAGCGCATCTGACTTGGTGGATGAAGGGAAAAGCATTGCGGAAATCCTGGCGTGGCTGCACGGAAAAGTTGGCAATCCAGCCCGTGACTGTTCGGATATTACTCCGGAAGAAAGATTTTCAGGCTGGGGCGGAAACCGGTATTTCGTTGAGGAGGTGGAATTGAAAAAGAAAAAACCCGCCAGCTCACGCAGGCGGGAGTAACTTGTTTCAATAAACACCCACCCTATGGTTTCCGGGCTGAAAGGGCTGGCATTTCAGCACAGCGGAGCGTAATGGAATCAATCAGTTCATCCCGGTTTTTGGCCTCGGCATTGGTCAAAACAATCGTGTACGGATTGTTTGATTTACGTTTCAGGGCGGAATGAATAACGGTTCCTCCCCGTCGTTCGACCCGTTCCAGCAACGTTCCCTGGTCAATCCGTTCCTTGCCGCTCAATAGGTCTGGAATCAAATCCTTGGTGAATATCACGGTAAAAATTTCCTCGGCGTTTGGTTCCTCAAAGGCAAACCAGCCGTCGCGGGGGTCGGAATATGCCTGGACGAATCCCGGCAGGAAATACTCCTGGTTGGCGGTGACAAAATTCCGCCCGTAATCAACCCGTGAATCCGGAAACGTCACCGACAGCGGGGCAAGTTGGCGGCCATCCGGGCTGCGGGTCTGGTTCAGCAGGTACAAATATCCGTCCTGATTGGAGGTAATGCCAAAGCGGATTTGGTCTCCGGAAAAGTAAGTGGAAAACGGATTGGTTTCGATGGATTCGCCCCTGGCTCCCTGTTTGAAAACCCGGATTTCCAATTCCAGCGGCTTGCCCCGCACCACTTTCCGGCGTTTGACTGGCGGCGCTGCTTTTTTCTCATTTTTCCGGGACCAGACCAGAGTCGGAGAATCCGATTGGGCGTTGGCCGAAATCGGAATCAGAATTAAACCAAAGCTCAAGAGAACCGGCATCAGCCTCTCAAATAATTTCTGTTTCATACAAATACCTCGATTGATTTCAATGATTCTCAATTCGAACCGCTCCAGGCTCAGTTCAGCACTCGTTTGTCTTGCTGGAAAAATGCCGTCAGGCGTGGGTCTTTGGCCGCAATAGCGCAACGGAATCCAATCAGCCAGCTTCGTTCCTCCAGGTCGCTTTTGGTGAACATCGGAGCATGGAACATGCGGCGGGTCGTCCGGGCATCTTCCGCGTTGCCGTGGAAACTGCCCCCTCTGACGACAAACAGTCCTTCACTGTAATCCCCTGCCGGTTGCGGGTTGTTGGGATACGCCAGATAGGGTGAATCGGTCCATTCAGCCACGTTGCCCGCCAAATCCTGTACCCCATAGGCGCTGGCGCTGGCTGGCCGGATTCCCACAGTTTGTGGAAGTTGGGCATCCAGTACGGCATTTCCCGGCGTGTAGAGGGTCGCCCAGGGCCACATGCGCTTGGTTTTGCTGTTTGGATCCCAACTGGCCGCCTTTTCCCATTCGACTTCACTGGGCAGGCGTTTTCCAGCCCAGGTGGCATAGGCGCGGGCGTCCTCCAGCGTCACCCCGACCACGGGAGCGGCGGGTGAACCCAAAAAGTAATTCTTCCCCCACCAGGGGTCGGTCGGCGGTGCATGTTTCGTGGCATCGCAAAAGGCTTTGTACTGCGCATTGGTGACTTCCAGTTTATCAATGTAATAGTCATCCAGTTTGACCCGGTGGGCGGGTTTTTCGTTCGGCTGGTGCGTATCATCACCCAGAATGAATTCTCCTGCCGGTATCAAAATCATCGGCCCGGAATATTCAATCTCAGACGGCAACCCATCGTTTTCCGCCCGCAGTTGCGCCACCACCGTCTGCACCTCACCATCGCGTCCGGTGACCGAGGTTCGAAAATCGCCAAAGCCTTCACAACGAACCTTGACCACCCGGTTTCCGGCTTTCATCCCGTACAGGCGAATGGTGCCGTCCGGGGCAGGGATGCCATGCACTTCGTTATCCACCAGCACTTCGCTCCCAAACGGTGCCCCCTGCACCACCACTGTAAAACCCGGCACTTTGATAAAAAAGAAGAGTGCCAGACAGACTGCGGTCAGGGTCAGCCAAATGGCCAAGGCCGAGCCTGTCAACCAGGAGGTTCGGGTATTAAACCGGCGAACCAGCAATTTGAGTTGGGAAAGACGCAATGAATTAAATTTTGATTTAACTTTCATTGAAGGTCTTCCCTCCACCTTGTTTCGTTTTGGCAATTGATGCGTGAGGGTGGCCACCTCATGGACGTGAACCGGGGACTTTTTTTCAATCCGCTGGGTGTCGGAATGCGGATTCACCGGCGCAGATGGGACGGATTTCAAATCACGGCGGGCGGTTTCGGCAGTTGAATATCGGTCTTTCATATTTTTTGACATCAGTCTGGCAATGACACGGGATAATTGAATTGGAATGTTTGGCTGGAGCTCGTGCAAAAGCGGTGCCACAGTTTCCGGATTGCAATGCCAATCCAGCCAGGCACCGGTCGGATTGTCTTTGGCTTCCCGATACACCTTGCGAAACACCTCCTGAAAGCGGGCGGCTCCCAGCGCCAACTCGAATCCAACAATTCCCAAGGCATATAAATCGGCTTGGCCGGGATTTCCTCCGGTTTCTCCACGTTCCGGTTCAATCAATTCGGGGGCGAGATATTTGGCGGTTCCAAGCGACGTTTTGCTGCTTGAAACCGAGGCGTTTTCGGAAATGCCAAAATCAGAGAGACAAGGGAGTCCGCCCTGGTCAAGAAGGATGTTTTCCGGTTTCAGGTCACGATGGATAATCCCTGCCTGATGAATCACCTCCAGCGCCGAAAGAAGCTGGTCGAGAATGCGCAGAACCTGGCTTGATTCAACCGGTCCCCGTTGAATCAGGGACCGCAGGGTTTGCCCCTCGACATAATTCATGACCAGAAACAACCGGTCGTCCACTTCAAACGAATCCCGGAAGGCAACAATATGGGGATGGGCCGGAAGTTCGGAGAGAATGCGAATTTCCTGCTCGAACCGCTGCCGGTGGTCGGCATCTCCGGCCAGTTCAGGATGGATTTCCTTGAGGGCAACGTATTTCCGCTGGAGGGGGTGATAGGCTTTATACACCGTTCCCATCCCGCCTTTGCCAATGGTTTCGAGGATTTCGTATTGCTTGATGCGTGCCATGACACTCCACTTGGTCGAAACGAGAATTTAATTTCGTTTCTTTCACTGCAAGTAAAGTGCCAAAAAGCCGAGCCAGGGCCAAACCGTCCTTCGACAGCCACCTTTTCACCAACCAGCCCTTGTTTTACTCAATCGGGATTTTCTCGCCCAGAATTACCCGTGGAGCCCAAAGGTTGAGGTCCACCCAGGCACCGGTGATGGCGGCGATTTCGCGGATTTCCCAGGATAGTTTCATGGAACGGCTGTAGGATTGCCGGTCGGCAGTCACCCCGATGGCCGGCAATCCCATTGAATCAGACAGATACAAGGCGCGGCCCAGATGAAATTCCTGCGACACCAACACCACCTGTTTGACCCCGAATATATGTTTGGCCCGGTAGCAACTGTCGTAGGTGCGGCGTCCGGCAAAGTCAAGCACGATATCCGTTTCCGGAACCCCCAGGCGAACGGCTGTGTTTTTCATGACTTCGGGTTCGTTGTAGGAATGAAACCGGTTGTCTCCGGTCATGAGCAGCTTGCGGACTTTTCCTGCTTTGTACAAATCAACTGCCGTGGCAACGCGGTCATACAACACCGGGCTGGGTTGCCCGTTGGGCCAGATACCGGCTCCGAAAACCAGCGCAATCCGGAATTGGGTGCTGTCAGGAACCGCCGCAACCTGATGAAATACTCTGCCGGCGGCATTGCGCCGCGTCCACCAGTTCAGGCCCACCACAAACAACCCGCAGGTGCAGACCAACAATACACCCACCGTTATCATCCGTTTCCGCCGGGTGGCATCCTGCCACTGTCGCACCAACTGCCGGACCAGCTTTTTCATAACCACCCCGCTTTCAACTTCATTAAGGGATGGGGAATTGTATTTTATTTGATAAGGTCTTCCAAGGCTGAAATATCAATATTGTCGCCGGTGGATTTGTTGTGATTTTTCAGGTGGCGCATTACCGAATTGAGCGCCGAAGAGAACTCGGCAAAGCTGACGCTTGACTTATTCATAAACAAAACGCTGAAAATACCCAGGATGGTCGTGGTCAGGGTTTTGTAGGAACTGAGCATTTTTTCCTTCTTCGCTGCATCAGCAGAAGAACCACCTGAGTTGGCCGCCTCGGCTGCCTCACACCGTTTGAGCAGTTCCCCGTTTTCTTTTTCAGTGTATTGACAGCGCTTGAGCAACTCGGTGTTTTCACCTCGCAGGTGCGAAATCATTTCATAGAGCTTTTGGGATTCCAGGTTCAGTGTGGCAATCTCCCGTTTCAGTTCCTCATTTTCATATTTGAGAATCACTTCCGGTGGCGGCGGCGCAGGCGGGCGCGTGTTGGAAGGATTGGGGAACGGACGGCTGGGCACATTGACCGGAGCCGGTTTGGGAGGCTCCGGCGCAATTCCCTGAAACGTGTTGATGATACCCATCAGCCCTGTGTCATTGGGAAACCATTTATGAATCCGCTCGCACAGATAATGGCTGACATGCGAATTCCCACCTACGGTCGGGTGCCGTAAAACCTGTTCCAGAAGCACCGGGGAACTTGAAAAACGACTTTTGAGGTACTTAATGGATTCCAGGTATTGGTCCATTTCGGTTTTGTATTTTCCACGAATATCAAGCCCGCCCTGCCCCCCCTGATACAACTTGTCAAAGCCGTAGATTTTCTCAAGCCGGGCAATGATGTTCTGAATTTCGTCCATAGTTTCGTTTCCCTGTCCTCTCCCCAAAAAACTCCGGCCTTTATGATTCGGCAATAACAATCAGTTTGTCACCGGCAGCCAAGGTGAAGGTTTCTGATTTAGTTGGATTGATAACCACCCCGTATGCTTTTTCGGCATTTGACGCTTCGGCAGCAATGCGGAATCCGATGGCGATTTCCCCGCGCCTCCGCGCTGCCTCCAGGGCCGTGTAGAATGTGATCGGCTGGTTTGGTTCAATATAGTTGGTTGCCGGTTTGAGGTAAATCTCTGAGCCATCGGCATCAAACAAATCTGCAAAAACTGCGCTCAGTTCCTTGTTTTCGGAAAGCTGCGAAAGCATGAGGCTGATGAGTTTGTCACTCACGATAAAATCATCGGCCTTGGTTACTTCGGCCAACTCACGGTTCCGCACATCCAGCATTTCGCTGACAATGGTAAACTGGTCGCCGGTTTTCTCTTCGATATTGCGCAAATGCAGGAGCGTGATGAGGGTATTGGCGTCGGCCTCCTGTGGGGGCAGCTTATCGGTATAGCCGAGCACGATAATATGCTCATAGGTTGGAATGGCCAACGAATCGAGGGTCCGGCGGTCAGTCGTGTCAGCCATTTCAAATCCCACCGTGGAATTGACCAACAGAGTCCGTAATTGTTTGACGGCTTCGGCAGCATCACTGGCATCAGCCACAATCATGGTTTCGGAACCGGGGGCCACATAGTTGTCCAGTTCCGTGACAATCGTCCGACCTTTCTGGTTCCAGCCTAAAATCAGGGTCCGTTCCGGCCTGGATGAGGACTGGCCCTCCTCCCGAATGACTTTTTCATTGATTGGCGGGCGGCTTGATTGCGTCAACTGAACCTTGTCGTCATCTTCGGCAATGGCAATCACCTTGTCCCCGGCGGCAATGACGGTTTCCATCGGCGGGTTGACCTGAATCCGCCCGTCACGGAACCGCAGCCCCATGACACAGGCATCCTCATACAGAAACAACGATTCGCCAAAGGTTTTTCCCGTCAGTTTGGGTTCTTCCTGAAAGTAAATTTCGTCACCGTCAAAATCAAGCAGTTCTGTATACACCACACTCAACCCTGACTGGCGGCAGGTCTGCACGGTAATCCGGGCAATCAAATCTTCCGACAAAACCAACTCGACCTCATCACGCCCCACCATTTTGGCGACCTCCAGATTTTTGGGGTCACGGACTTCCGCCACAATATGATAAGGCTCAGCGCGCCGTTTTGGGTTGTTGGTGATGGCAAGCAAGGTCTTGAGCGTTTCGGTATCAGGGTTTTGCTCATTGGAAGCCAGGATGATAATGGATTTGGAGGCTTGCGGATTGACGATTTCCAAATCATCCAGGTCAATCGGGCTGCCGCTGCGGCAAATCACCTTGGTGTTTCTGGTTTGGGGAATCTTGGCCCGGATGTCATCCTCCATCTCCACTTTGTCACTGTCAGCCAAAATCACTATTCGGGGTTTTTTCTGGTTTTCGTTGGCGATGACCAGTTCCGAAATGATGGAATAAATTTTGGGCGACCACCCTAAAATCAGGGTATGGTTTGACTCCAGCACGACACTGCGCCCTTTGCGCAGCTCGTCAATCGTGCTTTCAATCCCCGTGGTTAAAATACCAATCAACGTGGCTACAATGAAAATCCCGCCCATGGTGACAGCCAGCATGACCAGTCGAAATCCCCAGCCGGCATCTCCGCCCATGGTGCCTGGGTCCAAAGTCCGCAGCAGACTCATCCAAAAGGCTTCGATAAACCCGAAATTATCATTCCCTTCAGGTTTGATTCCCACCAATATCACAAACCCTGAAGCAATCAGAATCAGGCCCAGGGAAAGCAGCCCCAGCCAACCAATCAAAGCAATGGTTCCCGCCGCCATGGTGTTGTCAAATTCATACCGCAGTCGTTGCCCCAAACCGGGCTTTGCAGAATTCGCCATAGAAATTCCCCGAAATAATGAAAATGAAGATTTGAAATGGAGTGCGTGGGACTGAAGGATAACCATTCCTTCATACTATATTCGGAAAGTTTCGACAACCAATTGCTTACAGGTTTCAATGGTCAGGGGTCAGAGGTGTCAAATACCGAAACCCCAAGGTTTGGAATTGGCTTTCAAATCTCAATTCTCAATTTTTGCTTCTCAATGCAAAAGGCCATTTCTGTCGTAATTTTTTTCAATCCAAGTTGCCCTTCAGCCGCTCTTATCCTTCCAAGGAATCATGTATCCCAAACAATCTTCACAAGGAGTTTTCGTTATGGTCGCTGCAACCGGACTCCGCCGCCTTTTGACGTTGTTGTGCTGCTTTCTGCTTTCCTGGAATGCGCCTGCTTCATTGGCCCAGGACCAACAACCTCAGGACCAACCTCTCCAGATTGAAGCCACCGTGGTCAACGTTCCTGTGATTGTCAGTGATTTTCAGGGGCGGCACCTCGCCGGACTCACCAAAGCGGTCTTTACTCTCTATGACAATGACATCAGGCAGGAAATCAGCTTCTTTGAAACTGCCGAAGCCCCGCTGAATGTGGCCATTCTGATAGACACCAGCAAAAGTACCCGTGATGTATTGGGTAACATCAAAAAGGCCGCCAAAAAATTTCTGAAACAGCTTCGCCCGCAGGACCAAGCCATGGTTATGAGTTTTGACGCCGATTTGCACCTGCTGACCCACTTTACTTCCAATCGGAAACAGCTTGAGGAGGCCGTCAACCATGCCCGCGAAGGCGAATTTGTCGGGACCGTGCTCAAAGATGCGGTTCAGCAAACAATCCGCCAGTATTTGAAATCCATGACCGGGCGCAAGGCAGTGATTCTGTTGACGGATGGAAAAGACCACGGGAGCGGGCTCTCGGACCGGGAATTTTTTGACCTGGTGGTGGAATCCGACGCCATGATGTTTCCGATTTTCTACCGGACAGAGCCAATCCGGCGGATGCAGCCCATGCAACCTCCCTGGGGCCGCATCGGACGGCGGCGCGGCGGCATCTGGATTCCCCGGATTCCACCGCCGGAGCGCCCTCAGCGGCGTGAACGGGTCGAACGGCAAAACCAGACCGCCCTTGAATTTCTGGAAAAGCTGGCTGACAACACTGCCGGAAGACTGTTTGAAGGTGAGGTGAAAGACGTTGAAAAAGCCTTTGAGCACATCACCGAAGAACTGCGGTCACAATATGTGCTGGGGTTTTACCCCGAACACCGCGCAACCGGCGGCTCCAAACACCGCTTGCGGGTCCAGGTTTCACAAACTGAGGTCGCGGTCCGGGCCCGGAAATATTACCAACCCTGAGAAACAGTCTTGGGAGTCTTGGGAGTCCTGAGAGTCCTGAGAGTCTTGGGAGTCTTGGGAGTCGAAGGAAAAAGACAAAAATAGGATTGACCTTGTCACCTGTCACCTGTCACTTGTTACCTGTTACTCGGTTTTGACTCCCAAGACTCCCAGGACTCCCAAGACTTCTTTAGATTTGCCTTTGCAGTCCCATCCAAAAACCTTCCAGAACTTCCAGGGCAGCCTGTGCTCCAGCGTGTAAGGCGGAATGAGTTTCCGGCGGGAAATGCTCCAGCGCCTTGAGCATGGCTTCCTCGTGCTGGGCTTCAAGGGCCCGGTGAAACGTCCAGTACACGGTGTTCATTCCGGCAAAATCAGCAACGGTGTGTTTGAGTTTCATGATTCCGGGAATCAGTTGGTCCCACATGGAAATGGCCATGTGTTCCAGGCCAAAACTGGCTCCCAGAGCAATCAGGTAATTTTGGTGACCGTAGAGTGTTGCCAATCCTTCGATGTAATTGCGGGTTGAATCAAGCCAGCGGACCTGGGCTGCCTGGGCCGGGTCAATCTCAATTGAACGTAAAAAATTATGGTAGAGGTATTCATGCCGCCGCTTGGGGTTTCCGTCACCAAGCTCTGAGGTCAAAATCACCGCCAGTTCATCGGCTGCCGTGTCATCAGGCGTGTTGGCCAGCAAGGTGGCCAGAATGCGCGGAAAATGTTTGACAAAGGCAAAGAACTGAACGGCAAACTCGTGAAATTCCTCACGAGTGATGTTGCCCTGTTCAAACCGGGTCAAGTACGGGTTGTTGATGGCTCCGTGGCGGAGGACGAATTCGCGGAGTTCGAGTGTAAACGACATAAGCTGCTCCTTTTGGACACAAAAAAAGAACCGGCCACGCCCCTCTTTGGAAGGAACGTGGCCGGTTCGTAATGAAAACGGCTCTTGTGAATTTGTGTGTTATGTCATACACACCCGCAAGCAACCGTGGGCCGGCGCGCCCTTCCCGATGGAGGACACGTAATAATAAAAGCCACGGTAGCTGTTGCGGTTCATTTTCATAAACTCAGATTCACAGATTGAAAGCTATGGAAGACTCATCCAAAATAGTGAGACATGGTTTTTCTGTCAAGCACCATTTTTTCCACCTTTCAACCTGTTTGCTCAACTTTTCAGCGAGAACCTTGCCATGTTCAACAAAATTCTTCTTGCCTCGGATGGTTCCGACGGCGCATTGCGGGCCACGGAAGTGGCCGCCGAAATCGCCCAGAAATTCAACTCCGAACTGACCGTTTTGCATGTGTTTGTGACACCGATTCCGGTTCCCATCGGGTTTGACACACCCGGCGTTGAATTCGACCAGGATTTGCTCACCCGCTATGCCGAAGAAGTCCGCACGGCGGTCGAACGGCGCACCAATCACATTCTGGATGACAAGCAAGTCAACTACACCCAGCGGCAGGAACTGGGCCACCCGGCGGCCACCATCGTCAAAATTGCCGAACACGAACATTATGACCTGATTGTGGTCGGACGGCGCGGCCTGGGACAATTCAAATCCCTGCTCCTGGGAAGCGTTTCAGACCATGTCAGCCGCCATGCCCATTGTCCGGTGCTGATTGTGAAATAGCCTGTTTTCACGATTTTCCTTACCGTAGAGGCGCAGAGAACCGCAAAGTTGAGGCAGAGTTTTTTCTGATTTTCCACTGCGGGTTCTCTGCCTAACCTCGTCCCTCTACCAAAGTAGAAAGTGTGAACCACTGACCATGCTCCGAATTGGCGTAGACACCGGCGGAACCTTTACCGACCTGGTCCTCTTGGATGGCGAACGGCTGGTCGTCCATAAAGTCCGCTCCACGCCCGACGACCCTTCACGGGCGATTGTCCAGGGCATTCGGGAAATTCTTTCTCTGGCGGAAATTCCTCTGCCGGTGCGTGCATCCAGACCTGACATTGTTCACGGCACCACGGTAGCCACCAATGCCCTGCTTGAAAGAAAAGGCGCACGGGTCGCCCTGCTCACCACCAGCGGCTTTGAGGACGTGCTGGCAATTGGCCGCCAGACCCGCAAAGAGCTGTACAATTTCAATGTTCAACCGCGCCTTCCCCTGGTGGAACGGGCTGCGGTGGTGGGAATCCCGGAACGGCTGGAGATGACCGGCAATGTGCTGGAACCATTGGATGAAACCCGCTTTCCGGAATTGCTGGAACGCCTGACTGCCTTGCAGGTGGAGGCCGTGGCAGTGTGCCTGCTCCATTCCTACGTGAACCCGACGCACGAGCAAACCCTGGCCCGGATGTTGACCCAGGCCGGTTTGCAGGTTTCGGCCTCGTCGGACATCCTGCCCGAATATCGTGAGTTCGAACGCTGGTCCACCACGGTGGTCAACGCCTATGTGCAGCCGGTGATGGCCCGCTACGTGGGAGCCCTGACGCACCAACTGGCGACGGATGAGACGCTGGCCGCTTCAGGTCCGCCCAAACTGGGCATCATGCAGTCAAACGGAGGCACCATTTCAGCCGACATGGCCAGGGCCAAGCCCGTCCATACGATTTTATCAGGACCGGCAGGCGGAGTCGTTGGAGCCGAAGCCGTGGCCAAGGCAGGCGGTTTTTCCCGTATCATCACCTTTGATATGGGCGGCACCTCCACCGATGTCGCCACAATTGACGGACGCCCCGGCCTGACCGTGGAATCCACCGTCGGTGGTTTCCCAGTTCGGATTCCGGTGATTGATATTCACACGGTGGGAGCCGGGGGCGGCTCGATTGCCTTCATTGACAGCGGCGGAGCCCTCCGCGTGGGACCGCGCAGCGCGGGAGCCGACCCCGGACCGGTTTGCTACGGCAAAGGCCAGGAACTGACCGTCACGGATGCCAACCTCCTGCTGGGACGGCTGGACCCGGATTTGTTTTTTGGCGGGCGGCTCCGCCTGGACCTGGAACGGACTCGTGCCGTTGCCTGTGACTTTGCCGCCCGGCTGCATCTTTCCGTGGAGGAACTGGCAGAAGGTATCATCCGGATTGCCAATGCCAATATGGAACGGGCCATCAGGCTGGTTTCGGTCCAGCGGGGCTATGACACCCGTGATTTTGCCCTGGTCGCATTTGGAGGGGCAGGCGGGCTGCACGCCTGCGCCCTGGCCGAAGCGCTGGAGATTCCCACAGTCCTCATTCCCCGCTGTGCCGGGGTGCTTTCCGCTTTGGGAATGCTGCTGGCGGATGTCACCAAGGATTTTTCCCAAACCGTTTTGCAACGGGTGGACGGGACTGTGTTTTCGGTCCTCGAAGACCAGTTTGAACCGCTGCTGGCCAAAGCCCATCAGACGATTGTGAGCGAAGGGTTTTCCGAGGAAACCAGTCGGCTGGAACGCTCGCTGGATGTGCGCTATGTCGGGCAGTCGTTTGAAATCAACGTTCCCTTGAGCGTGGATTTTGCCGCTGTTTTTCACCGGGAACATGAACGGCTGTACGGCTATGCCAATCCCCATCGGGCGGTGGAGGTTGTCAATATTCGGGTCAAGGCCATCGGATTCACCACGAAACCAGCTTTGCCCTGGCAGGAACCGGGAAAAGCCGTGGTGCCCGTCCCTGCCCGTACCCGGCAGGTTTATTTCCAACAGCAGCAATGGGAAACCGCAATTTGGCGGCAGGCCGAGCTTATCCCCGGCGCTTCGGGAAATGGCCCGGCGGTCATCACCGGAGGTGAGGCCACCATTGTGATTCCTCCCGGATTTCAATTCCGGGTTGACGGCTTTGAAAACGTGATTGCCACACGATTGGAACTTTCGGTGTCAGCCCGCACATGAGCACACGCAATTGGAAAAAATGGGGAACGATTGGCCTGTTTTGGTTCCTGCTGACGGCAACCGCAAGCGGCATCTGGTGGCTGACGCAACCAAACGGTTCCAAATCCGGTTGGTTCAAAGGAAAAGGGGCCGGACTGTGGGTTTCGACTGAAGACGCTTTTCCCTCAGTTCCGCTTCCGCCGGGTTCGTTTCAGCATGAAAAAGGTACCCGGTACGACCCGCAACGGTATTTTGCAAGCTACCAGCCGGTCTTCAAATGGTGCCGGTTGCATGCGGAGGAACCGGCGGCAACCTGCATTGTGTTGCGGGAATTTCGACTGGTGGGCAAAGCCGATACCTTTCTGTTAATCCTCAACCCGGAAACGTTGCGCACCAGAATCTGTCGCAAACCAAGCCAAGCCGAGTTTCAGGATTCCACCCCGCAGGCTTTGTCTGAAACCCTCTACGGAAAGCTGCTCAACCTGCCTCCGGCAGCGGAAACCGGCATGGAAAATGCGGGTTTGGTGCATGCCCGTGCTGCTGAGGCAGTGCCTCCGGTGCTATCGGTGGACCTCTGCCCGTCGCTGCATCCCTTCAGCCGGGATATGTTCCACAGGCTGGTTGCCTTGGGTTCGCGCAACCACAAACCGACTCCGGTGGTTATTTGTGTTTCAGGACTCTGGATTCGCCAACACAAAGCCGACCTGCTGTGGCTGAAGGAAGCGGAAAAAAAGCGTGAACTGGAAATTACCTGGGTCAATCATTCCTATTCGCACCCTTATGAAGAGCATGTGCCCTGGAACCACAATTTTCTCTTGTCAACCAACGTGGATTTCAAACGGGAAGTCTTTGAAAGCGAGCAAATCATGATTGAGGAAGGGTTGGTGCCTTCCGTTTTTTTCCGGTTTCCGGGTTTGATTTCCAGCCAATCGTTGGTCAATTCACTTAACCGCTGGGGTCTGATACCGCTCGGCAGCGACGCCTGGCTGGGCAAGGGGCAAAATCCGCAGCCGGGCAGTATCATTCTGGTTCACGGCAACGGGAACGAGCCGCTGGGAGTCCGTCGCCTGGAAAGACTGTTGGGTGAAAACCTGACCGAATTTTCCGACCTGTATGCCGCCCTGGGAGCCGCCTGAGTCAAACATTGTCCAATCATTTCATGCACGAATGGGGAGGAAATCTATGTCCGAATTCCAAATTGACATCCAGGAAGCGGAAAACACCCCGCTGGCGCTTGAAATCCACCGGTTGCTGGTTGAAAACAACATTGAACAATTTGGACCAGCCAACCGGCAGCCACTGGTGATTGGCATCCGGCAGGAAGGTCAACTGGTCGGCGGGTTGCGCGGCTGCACCCATTGGGGGTGGCTCTACATTACCCATCTCTGGGTGGCACCTGATTTTCGGCGGCTAAAATTGGGAAAACTCCTGTTGGAAAAAGCTGAACAGGAAGCCATCAAACGAGGCTGCCCCGGATTTTACGTGGATACCTTCAGTCCGGCGGCGGTTCATTTTTACCAGTCGGCAGGTTATGAACTTTTTGGTACCATTCCCGACTTTCCATCCGGCCACCAACGTTTTTTTCTGATGAAAAAGCCGGTGCCGTCCGTAGAGATGAGAAGTTTTTGAAACCGTTCGTTCTCGGAGCATGTTTGGAAATTTGGAGTGCGACGACTTGTCGCCACCAATTGCCGAAACCTTCAAAAAACCAGGTTCGGCGACAAGTCGCCGAAAAACAAAGCGGTGACAAGTCCCCGCACTCCATAAAAAGCCCAATTCCCAAACACCTGCTCAGTCCTCAGTCCTCAGTCCTCAGTCCTTTTTTCTTTTATGACTTCTGATTCCCGAAAACTGATTGCCCTGCATCGTCCGCTGGAAAATGGTACCTATCTGGCGGAGGCCCTGTTTTTTCCTGAGTTTTCCCGACTGGAAAAGAACCTCACCTATTTGAACAATGCGTTGCGCACCAATGCCGCCCAGATTGCCGGAGAAATCCCACCCTTTTTGTTTTCGCAGCGCCACGTCACCGAGGAACCGGAAGTGGCAGCCTGTGAAGTTGAAATCGTGCCGCCCAAAAAATCAGTCACCTGGCGGACTCCGCTTTCGGTTCGCTTTGAATATATCTGGTGGACTCACGGCGAGTTTGCCCGGATTGCGTATGTGCCGGCGTTTCAGATTGAAGTCATTGCACCCTTGAACGCGGATTTAGGGGCGCAGGTGCAACAGGAAATTCTGGCTGAAGTCAAACGGCAGAAACTCAACACAACGCTGGACGGCATGATGTGGCTGGCCCGGTTTGACACGGTTCAAGTTCGGGTGTTGAGCTACAGCCCCGACCTGGAGACGCCCAAAAAAACCGCCACCCGCAAAGAGGAACCGGAAGAAAAAGAAACTTCGATTCTGGGCGAAGTCGGCGTCAACCTGACTTGGCAAAGAATGTATCCGGCCTACGAGGTCGAGGACGTGGTGCAGAAACTGGCCGACGCGCTGACCGGAAAACAACCGAAAAGCGTGCTGCTGGTCGGGCCTTCCGGTGTGGGAAAAACCGCCGTCCTGCATGAACTGGTGCGGCGGCGGTCTGAATTTCACCTTTCGCACACGCCCTTCTGGGCCACCAGCGGAGCGCGACTGGTGGCGGGCATGACCGGGTACGGCATGTGGCAGGAACGCTGCCAAAAACTGTGGCGGGAGGCCGCCAAAGACAAGGCCATCATCCATTTTGGGAATCTGTTTGAATTGCTCCATGTGGGCAAAAGCGAAGGCAACGACCAGGGCATTGCCGGTTTTTTCAAACCCTACCTGATGCGGCGCGAGTTTCTGGCGGTGGCCGAATGTACCCCGGAGCAAATCCCGCTCATCGAGCGCGAGGACCCCCGCCTGCTGGAAGCTTTTTTCCAAATCCGGCTGGAAGAATTTTCGCCTGAAAAGGGTAAAGCCATTTTGCTCATGTACCTGGCCGACCGGTTTCGCGTTGCGCCGATTGATTCGGAGGGCATTGATACACTGGACCGGCTGCACCGCCGTTACGCGACCTATTCCTCCTATCCCGGACGGCCCTTGCGGTTTCTGAAACATTTGACCGAGGCGCGCCGCAGCAGTGACCTTATCGCGCGGCAGGATGTCACCAGAGCCTTTTCCGATGAAACGGGGCTACCCCTCTTCCTGCTTGAAGACAGCATTCCGCTGGACCTGGAAAAAACCCACCAATGGTTTTCCGAAAAAGTCGTCGGTCAACCCGAAGCGGTCAATCTCGTGGTGGAACTACTGGCCACTGTCAAAGCCGGGTTGGCCCGTCCGCGCAAGCCGATTGCCTCGTTGCTCTTCATTGGCCCGACCGGCGTGGGAAAAACCGAAATGGCCAAAACCCTGGCGGAATTTCTCTTTCAGGACCGGAACCGGATGGTCCGCTTTGACATGAGCGAATTTTCCGACCCCTATTCGGTCAAACGGCTGATTGGCGGCATCTTTGAAAGCGAAGGGCTGTTGACGGCCAAAGTCCGCGAACAGCCGTTTTCCGTGATTCTGTTTGACGAATTCGAAAAGGCCGACCCGGCTTTTTACGACCTGCTTTTGCAGGTGCTGGGCGAAGGCCGCCTGACCGATGCCGCCGGTCGCGTGGCCGATTTCTGCAACAGCGTGGTGATTATGACTTCAAACCTGGGAGCCGAGTCGTTTCAACGCGGAAACCCTGGTTTTCTGAGTGACCGGGAAGAACAAAAGGCAGCCCAACGGCATTTTGTCCGGGAAGTTCAGAAAGCTGTGCGTCCGGAACTGTTTAACCGGATTGACCGGATTGTTTCATTTTCTCCGCTTGACCGCCCGACCGTGCTCAAAATTGCCGACCGCGAACTGGCAGCCATCCGCCAGCGGGACGGGTTGAAATACCGTTCGGTCAATCTGGCCGTTCCCTCGCAGGCCGCCGATTATCTGGTGGAAAAATGCTATGACGCCAAATTTGGGGCCCGACCTCTCAAACGTGCTTTGGAACGCGAACTCCTGCGGGCGCTTTCCGTCCAACTGAACCAATATTCGGCTGACTTGTTGCTGGAGTGTGGGGTTCGGCTTGATGGGGCAAAATTGACAGTTGAGGCCAAGGCTTCCGGGACCAAATCCCGCCAGCATCTTTCGGCCCTGGCCAGCGATGCCCTGTTTCTGCGGCTGGCCGAGGGCTGTACCGGCTTACGCCGCAAGGCCCAGACGCTGGACCGCTGCCCTGCGGTGCTGGAATACCGGAACGAAGTGTACCGGCTGGAACGACTGGCCCGTACCAAAGAGAAAAAATCCTGGATGAGCGAAGAAGTTCGCCGCCAACTGGCCAAACTGCCTCACATCAAAACTCTGCTCAACCGGGTCAAAGACTTTCTGGACTCCATCATGGAACTGGAAAACCGGATTTTTCTGGCTTTCTATGGCAAAGAAACCGTGGTGGTCCCTGAAATTGACAGCCAATTGAACCAGGTTCAGGCCCAGTGGAAACGATTGATGATTGATGTTCACTGTCTGAAGTTCTATCCCGGCAACCGGATTCTGCTGGCTTTTTATGCAGAAAATCACAAAAAGCTATTCGAGATGGCACAGATGTATTTCAAGGTGGCGGAAAACCGGGGATTTACAGTGAACCTGCACCGCTATGTTTCCGGTTTTAATGCCGTGGAAGTGCCCAACCAGCAAATTGTTTCCCTGTTTGACCGGCGGACCAAGCTCGAACCGGTGGACGACCCAAGCGCCTTTTTCAAACATCCGGTGGATTTTGTGCATGGAATTCTGCTGGCGGTCCAGGGCGAAGGTGCGGTTCCCACCTTTGCCCCGGAACAGGGGATTCATCTGTTTCCCGAAGGTCAGCACGGGCAAAAATGCCTGCTTGCAATCAGCGAAAAACCGGTTGAAAAGTACAAACCGGGCGCGGAACTGGCAGCGCGGGGCTCCATTGCCAACCAGTTCAAGCGAAGAACCTATGACGCAAAGGAAAAATACATCGAGGACCACATCCTCAAAATCCGCTACGATTCAAACGGGCGGGCTGCTGCTGCAATCGTCGAACAGGCAATTGAAACCCGACTTTTCAATGAAGCTGAAAGCCTGCTTTCCTAACTTGAAAACAGGACTGAGGACTTTGGAGTGCGGGGACTTGTCACCGCTTTGTTTCTCGGCGACTTGTCGCCGAGTGCAGTTTTTGATGTTGTTAACCTGAAAAGAGGACTGAGAACTGAGGCTGTTTTCATTGCAGGTGATGCGTTGCCAACACATGAGGTCTGACGGAGGGAAATTCCTGAGCCGCACATCCTCACTTCGGCAGGATGAAACGGGGTTGATACAGCCCATCCGTCAATGCAACCGTCTCCCGGAACAGTTGGACGATACGCTCCACCGCCAGGTTGAATTCCTCCGGAGTATCGCCCAGGTGCCCCAGCGTGTGCTGGACCCGCTGTCCGAAATCGGGTGGCACGCGCTCAAACGCGGCAACTTCCGCCAAGGCGGTTTTGTCGTCCATCAGATACTGCCCGTTCAAGGCAAACAAAGCCAGCAGCAGTTGATTCACAGCCCGCGTCAAACAAGCAGCGGTTCCGTAAGCGCCGGAACGACCGGCAAACTTTGGGGCAAAGGCAACCAAACCCAGTTCCACCTGCCAGAGATAGTCTTGCACCACAGCCCGGCGGAGCGCGGCAGGATAATCCGCCACCCGCCGTTTTAACGCCTCAAGCCGGCCTTCCGGGTCAAAGAGCGGAACACAGACTTTGACTTCACCCAGATAGGCCACGCTGAAGAACCCGAACGGCGGCTGTTGGGCATAATGTTGCTCATACCGCCCGGCTTCGGCCTCGGAAATCACCCGTTCCACATGTTCAAGGCTGCGATAGACAAAATCAACCCGCTGCCCCTGGATGGTCAGCCACGCTCCGCCGTTGACCCACGGTCCCCAGCCGTAAAAGTCCGTGACCACCGGTCCAGGGAAGTCGTTGACCGACTCGGCCAACTGCTGAATGCTGCTGATGGCGCAGGGAGCGGCTTCCGCATAGTAAAGATACAGGTCAATGTCCGAACCTGACCGCGCCCGGCCACGGGCATGGGACCCGCCCAGCACGACCGCCTTGATTCCAGGAATCTCACCCAGTCGTTGGGTGAGTTTCGTTATCAATTCGTTTTGTGGTGGCGTGAGCTGTTTCATAATAAATTAAAAAATGTCAGATGGCAGATTCCAACAGATTTTTCTCAAAAAACCGGCTCAAGGGGTCCGGCTGATAGGGACCAAAGGGACCGATTTCCCGGTATCCGGCCTTTTGATACATCCGAATGGCCTCGTGCTGGAGGTGACCGGTTTCCAGCCGCATAATGTGGTATCCATCCTGAAGGGCTTCCTCTTCAATCCAGGTCAGCAGTTTCATACCCAGCCCCAACCCCCGGCAGGTCGGGCGGATGTACATCCGTTTCAATTCGCCGTAGCCTTCCGGATACCGCATATAACCGCCGCAGCCAACCGCTTCCCCGTCCACGCGGACGACAAAAAAAGTGATGGAGTCATTCAGGAGGGCATCCACCGGTAAACCATGATGGCTCTCAATCGGATATAAAGGAATCAAATGGGCATCGAGTTCTTCGACCAGGCGGCTGGCGTCGGGTGAATCAGGCCGTTCGGGGTTGATGGTGATTTCTTTCGTCATATTGATTTTCCGGCTCTCCGAAAACGGGAAAAAAGGGTGGTGACAGGTATCAGCATCTGTTTCCACAAGCTGCGGGGAAATTGTTCCATGGCGGCAAAACCAAGGCGCTCCGCTTTCCGGTGGGGCAGGTATGCCGTCTGAAACATCCAATCCCAGAGACTGAGCACAATGCCGAAATTGCGGTTGATGGGACCGTGGTCCGGATGAATATGGTGCCAGATATGCATTTCCGGACTGTTGAAAACATACTTGAGGGGTCCGAGACGAAAACGCACGTTGGCGTGGGCAAAATGCCCGACGAAGGTGCCGACAATGCCATACCAAAAGAGCGCGTATGGATTGAAGCCGAACAATATCACCGGAAGCACCAGCAGTGAATTATAGAAAATCGCTTCAAACCAGTGAAACCGCCAGTTTCCAATCCAATCCAGGTCCACAATGCTATGGTGGACCTTGTGAAATTCCCACAACCAGGGCACCCGGTGGAGCGTGTTGTGAATCAGGTACTTGCACAAATCCAACACCAGCACAGCCAGCCCAAACTGGGGCCAAAAGGAAAGCCCGCTCACCCAGTTGCGGTACAAAACCTCATGCAGGTCATGGTCGAGCACCCATTCGTCAAACTGACGGCCCAGATTGAGGGCCGGAACCAACACAAACAGCAGGGCCAGCAATTCGCCAAAGAGGCGGCTGTGAAAGACGATGTAAAAGACATCCACATACCATTCGCGCCGCCAGAAAGGTCGTTTTTCCAGCGGGAACAGCCGTTCCCAAATCACAAAAAAGATTGAGAACCCAATCAGCCAGTAATAATAATTGTAAATATTTTCCACACATCCTCGGCAAAACTATGCGAATTTGGCTGTCGAAAAAAAGTGATGTTTCCGTCCGCGAACAACTCGTGGCCCAAATCATTTTGGGCATCATCAGCCAGGAATTGAAGCCCGGCCAGAAACTGCCCAGCACCCGCGAACTGGCCCGGCGGTATCAGATTCATCCGAATACGGTGAATGCCGCTTACCGCGAGCTGCTCCAGCGCCATTGGGTTGAATTCCGCAAAGGCAGCGGGGTGTTTGTCCGGCTGGTGGTCGAAGCCTCCGCCCTGGAACCGGCCAATGAATTGGACCAGTTGATTTCGGAATTTTTGGGACGGGTGCGGCAATCCGGCTTTGCCTTGCGCGAAGTGCAAAACCGGCTGGAGCACTGGTTCGACATCCATCCGCCCGACCACCTGGTCGTGGTGGAAAACGATCAGTCGTTGCGCACGATTTTGCTTACGGAAATTCAGGATGCAACCGATTTCACCTGCAATGGCTGTTCTTTTGGCGAATTCAGCCGGTTTGCGGCCCAGGCGGGATGTGCGCCGGTCACACTCTACAGCCGGGTTGAACAGGTGGGGAGGCTCACCTTCACCCATCCGGAATTTTTATTCCTGCATACCCGCTCCATGGCCGAAGCCCTGGCCGGAGAAAGACCGCCCTCTCCGGAAACCCTGGTCGGAGTGATTTCCATCTGGCCCGAATTTCTCAAATGGGCGCATACCCTGCTCACAGCGGCGGGCGTGGACGAGCAGGCACTGAGCCTGATTCCCCATGCGGATTGGGTCCGGCAGGGAAATTTCCGGCCCTACGGATTTGTCGTGACGGAATCATACACGGCCAAAATGCTGCCGCCTGAAGTGCCCATCAAGGTTTTCCGGATGCTTTCCGACGAATCCCTGGAACGGTTGCGCCGCCTGCACGAAGGGGGGGAAGCTCCGCATCATGATACTCAGGAAGGACCCTCCAGGTCGGTACCGACTGCGGAAAGAATCCGGCCAAAGTAAAGTTCCCCTGGTTTCAGTTGAACAAGAAACCCCCGGCGAAAAAATTTCCGCCGGGGGTTTCCTGTTACAGCCACAAAGCAAAGGTCAGAATGTTGCCTGGCCCGCCAAAACCGCCCGCAGGAACGAAAAGTCCGTTGAGCTTAACGAACCACCGTTGCCCCGGCTGCCGTTGGCGTTGAGCGGCACCACGTCCGCCGCCAGCAATTGCCGGGCGGTGGGCGTCGCCTGGAAGAGGATAAACGCACGTGTCAGGGCGGAATCACTGGTGGCAAACAGACCGTCTCCCGTGGTGTCGCCCCAGAGGACGAATTCAGGGAAAGTGGCAGCCGGATTGCTGGGGTCAGCCGCATTTTGCGGCAGACTGCTGGTGTTTACGTCCGCGCCATTCACCCGGACCGTAATCACCCCGTTAATGTTCCCGGCTCCGGCGGAGGATGCCGGCACCACCACCTGCAAGGTCGTGGAGTTGACAAACGTCACCGTTGTGGCTGGAACCAGATTGGCCCCGCCGAAGAAGACCTGGGTTGAACCGTTGACAAAGCCCGTCCCGGTGATGGTGATGGTTTTGCCTGTGGTGGAAGCCACCGGATAGAACTGCGTCACCGTGTGGTTGGCCGGTCCGCTGATGGTCACGGAGTAGGCTTGGCTTCCCGTGCAATTGCCGGCACCTGTGGCCGTCACGGTGAAGTTTGCCGTTCCCGTGCCAGTCGGAGTACCCGTCAAGGCCCCGCCGTTTGAAAGCGACAACCCGGCAGGCAGCGTTCCCGTCGTGACTGCATAAGTGTACGGCCCGGTGCCGCCACTGGCCGTAATGGTCTGGCTGTAAGCCGTTCCCTGGGTTCCATTCACCAGATTGCCAGGAGAGAGGGTAATCGTCGGGCAGTTGACCGTAATTGAGTATGCCTGACTTCCTGTACAACCACCCGTCGCGGTCGCGGTTACAGTAAAGTTTGAGGTTCCGCTGCCGGTGGGAGTACCGGTCAAGGCCCCTCCGGAAGCAAGTGTCAGCCCGGCAGGCAGGGTTCCTGTCGTCACCGCAAACGTGTATGGAGCGGTGCCGCCACTGGCTGTGATGGTTTGGTTGTAGGCCGTGCCTTGAGTCACATTGGGCAAAGTACCCGGCGACAGGGTAATCGTTGGACAGGCAACACAACTCGGGCAGGACGGGGCGGAAATGGTGATGGAGTCAATCCGCCAGTTCGGGTTGGCGTTGGCAGTTGAGCTGTCCCAACCGGCCCGCCACCGCAATCTGATGTTCTGTCCGTTCAGTGCAACCGGCAGTTGCAGCGTGGAGGTGGTAAACGAAGTCTGCGCCAGACTCCAGGCCATTTGCCCCCCAATCGGGTTTGAGAACCCAGTGGAAATGGTGCCGGTGTATCCGCCAGCCGTGAAGGTGGCGTTAATCGGGGCGCTGACCACGTTGGTAAAGTTGGTTCCGCCGTCAGTGCTCAGTTCCAGAATGCCGCCGTCAAAGAATGAAGAAGAACCTTCGAAATTCCAGGCATGACGGAAACTGACCGTTGCGCCTGAACCACCCGCCGGCAAGGCAATGGTGGGGGAAATCAGGCTGTTGGACGCCACCGTCGTGACACCATTGGTAAAGGTTGTGTTCGGAGCCGTGTCCGGATTGGTCGTGGTGGTGGCAAAGAGTGGTGGCGGAGTAGTACCGGTTTGAGCGGTGGTCCAGCCCGCCGGCAACGCCGGGGCAGTCACTCCGTCAAAGTTTTCGCTGAAAATCATGGCCGTGGTGCCCAACGTGTAGGTGTAAGTCACCACCGTCGTATAGGTTCCATCCGTCACATCAAAGGTGGCCGTCAGCGTGCTGCCGCAGCTTCCGTTCGCCGTAAAGGTAAACGAACGATTGACGGCTGCTCCGCTCTGGGTCAAAACGCCATAGCTTTGCGCGGCACTTGGCGCAGTGACTCCGCCCGTGGCCCGCAACGTGGCTGTAATCGTGCCGGTGTCTGCCGTGCCCAGATTTTGCAGTCCGAAACTGACCGTCACGGTTTCACCTGGGTCAATGTTGGCGGTGGCCGGGGTGCCGCAATTCCCTGCCGTGATGGAAGAACCGGCGGCCACCACGGATGGCGTCGGCACGTTGGTATCCGTGATTTTCCGGGTCCAGATTTCCTCGTTGCCGTTGTTGCGCCGGTCGGTCCAGGAGGGGAAAAACTGCCCGGCATGTCCGGTCAACCCGTTGTAGTCTCCAAATTGGTTCCCGGAATCAGCACCGGCAATGGTTTCATCGGTTTGGGCGCTGGTGATTTTCACGGCTGCGCCAAAGGTCACGCCATCGTCAAACGATGACTGATACCAGATGTCCACCTTTTTGCGACCTGCATCGGCTACGGTGTCATAGTAAATAATCGAAACCGAGCCGGTTGTTTCGTCCACCGCCAGCCATTGGTTGTACTGGTCGTTCAATCCGGCCTGATTGTTAATCATGACCGGGGTGGACCAACTGGTGCCGCCATTGGTCGAACGGGAAAACCAAATTCGGGTTTTGCGGGTGGCGCTCACGTTGGAACCGGGTTCGGAACCGGCTGCATCCAGGTCGGTCCAGGTCGCATAGACGTTATTTTTGACGGCTGTGCGATAGGTTCCCAGCGTCACATAAATCAGTGCGCGGCGGCTGTTGAAGGAAGGCACACCGATGTCAAAACTGTCAAATGTTGTGGCAATTTGAACCGGACTGCTCCAACTGGTGCCGCCATTGGTGGATTTGACCACGTAAATCTTTTTGCTGCCTGTATCGGGCCAAGCACCGTACACATCGCCGGAACTGTTCGATTTGACATCCGACCCGATGCCGGTTCCGGTGGTTTCCGCCCCGCTCACCTGAATCGGGGTGCCCCAGGTGCCGCCGCCGCCAGCCGTCCGACGGTTCATAAACACCGGTGCTCCGTTGTGCCAGATGGCATATTGCTGGTCTTTGAATGCCGAGGTGGCGCTGTGGTCCACCCACACCATCTGTTTGTCCACGTTGGTCTGACTGCCGGAGGCGGTGGCTTCAAAGGTCCAGGTGGCTCCGTTGTCGGATGAACGGAAATTCCGCAGGCTCAATGACGAGCCGCCGGAATTGATGCCCAGGGTGGATGACCAGGCCGTGCCATCCGAGGTCCAGTCCACCGTCGGGTCGGAGTCAAACGAGTCGGGCGAAGGGCCGACTGGGAGAGTCGTCTGACCCCACGTGACGCCATTGTCGGTCGAAAAATACTGGCCTTGCAGACCTGAACCACCAATGTTGTTTGAGGCGGAAATGATTTTGTTCGTGTCCCAGTAGTTAATCCGAATGTCGGATTCACTCCGGCGGGCGGTTTGCGTGCCTGAAACCCGTAATTCCAGGCCTGGCGTCACCGTCTTGTTGGGAGCGACAAACGGTTCTGGTTTCCCGGTCTGCAAATCCTGATGCTCCATCATCCATTCATGCGCTTCCTTTAAGACAAAGGGATAGCCGCCGGAGGCATCCTGGGCCGAATGTTTCACTTCCGGGTGGGCTTTACGGTGAATGACCCGCAGCCAGTAGGGAATCCGCAACGTGTCACCGGCTTCTTCGGGCCGGAGCAGGGAGAAATCCTGGTTGGCTTTAATCAATGCTTCCAGTTTGCTGCCCGGTTTCACTTCGCTTTCAGCCAGTTGTTGTTCCAGGGTCGGCCAGGGTGGATATTTTTCATTGGTCATGGCCTGCGCACTGAGCAGGTTGACCGAATTCTGATTGCCCACCATCCAGTCATAGAGTCGTTTCATGTGACGGGGATAACCGCCCGTGGTGTCGGTTGGCTGGTAGCGCATTTCGGGATGGGCCTTGCGCCAGTACACCCGTAACCAGAGCGGATAGGGCAGGCTGTCGGTGAACTCCTCCGCGTCCAGCATGTAAAACTGTTGATTTTCTTTGATAACCCGTTCCAGCACACTGCCGGTTTTGACGTGTTCATGAGCAATTTGCTGCTCAAGTGAAGGGGCTTGCCGATCAAAATTTTGTGGTTTCCTGCTGCCGGACCCACTGGCCGCAGGCAAGTGGTAAAGGGACAGGAGCACCAGGCATAGGAAACAAATTCCAATGCTGAGGGCAGTTCGTTTTCGATTCATAGATGAAAGTAACTCCGAGGCCGTGAAGTTAATTGGGGTTGATTGGCAGCCTGTCACTGGAACAGACCCCAACCCAATGAGTCCAAACGGGGGCACTGCCCCGTGCTGGCGGACGTGAGACGCGGTTTTCAGTATGGTGAAGACAAAACGTCGCAGCCGAACGGCTTCATGTGATTGCAGGCAGGTGCACATGGCACCTCCCAGACCTTTTGAAACTCTGTACAGAGCGGGTGATGAAAGGTGGGACAGGAATGCAAATCAGGAAGCTTCACAGTTTGTAGCGGCTACCTGCGAAAAAGTCAAGAATGCAGTATTTTTCAGCAATTTTCAGGTACTTGGACGGATGGAAATTCGCCTGAAGCATGTCCCTGCAACTCACCCAGAACCTGTTGCTGGCCCAGCATAGCCCACAGTTTTCCCAAATTTTCCTTGTCAATAAAATCCCTGGCACCGGCAGCCTGGGCGGCTTGGCGGACCCGCTCATCGGCAAAATTGGTGACAATCACCACCCAGGCAGTGGGGTCATGCGAACAAATCCGGCGGGTCGCCGCCAGTCCGTCCAGCCGGGGCAGTTCCAGGTCCATTAAAACCATGTCGGGATGAATCCGTTCATAGGATTCGACGGCTTCCATTCCGTCACAACATTCGTATCCGACCAAACCAAATTCAGGCAATAAACTCAAAAGAAAACTACGCATTTCAGGATTGTCTTCGACCACCAGGATTCTTCTCATTTTTTTCCCTTTCCGTCCGAGAGGAAACAGCGTGCCAGACTTCCGGGGCCGGGTTTGGTCACCTGGAAGTGAATGAAGCAAGTGTAGCTGAAAAGAAACCGCCGCGCGTCCGTAGAACTACTCATTTTTTATGAGTAGTTCTACTCATTTTTTGCGATTTCGGCAGTTTTTGGTACATTTTCAGACCTCATTTTGTTGCGGCGGCCTTTTTCAAACAGGAACCGACACCCTCATGCGCTTCAATCAATTGCGCGACACGAGACAAAAAGGATTTCAGGCCATTTTCCATTGGTTGCAGCCGCAGCCGGGATGGGCAGCCACCTGCCTGCTGACAGTCTGTCTGTGGAGTCTGAGCCAGTCGTCGGTTCGAGGTCAGGCACCATTGACTGGCGGCACCTCGCCAGCACCGAAACCAGTTTTGGCCCTCAGTCTGCAGCCCTCCGTCCGGTTTTCAAACAAGACCTACCGATTTGACAACTGGAATACCGACACCGGATTGCCGCAAAACCATATTTCCTCCATTTTGCAAACCAGGGATGGGTTCATCTGGTTGGCCACGCTGGACGGACTGGTCCGGTTTGATGGAGTCCGCTTTCAGGTTTTTGACCGCAACAACCAGAAAAATTTTATCAGCAACCGCTTTTCAGCCCTGTTTGAAGATGACCGGGGAACCCTCTGGGCAGGAACCGAAGAGGGTGGGCTGGTCCGCTATCAGGATGGGGTGTTTACTGTTTTGACGGTCCGTGAAGGGGCTCCCAACAGCATCATTTACAGCATGCGCATTGATGCCAGTGGGAAACCGCTCCTGCTTTCCCCAACTGCCAAGCTCTATCTGGAGGGCGACAGACTGGTCCCGGCCCAATCCCCGCCTCAGCCGTTTGCTTCAATTTTGGGGGCGAATGGAACCGCCTGGAGCGTTGACCAAGCCGGAATTCACTGGCAAGGACGCAACGGCAGCGGTCATTTTCCTGTGCCTGAATACCAAGACCCGGAAATCTGGAACAACAGCCGCAAATATCTGTTTGAGGATTCCCACGGTGCATTTTGGAATTGCGCGCTCCGTTGGAAAATTCAACGATTCGCCAATGGACAACTCACCACCTTTGACGCCAGCCAGGGATTTGAAGCCGAAACCAAGCCCGGCCAGGAGCCGCGCCGGATGGTGGTGGTGCAGATGTGCGAAGACACCACCGGGACTCTGTGGCTGGCAACCACCGCCGGCCTGTTCCGGTTTGAACAGGACCATTTTTTTCGCCTCACCAAGGCGGACGGATTTCCCAGCAACAATACCTCGGCCGTGTTCTGTGACCGTGAAGGAAGCCTCTGGGTAGGCACAAACGATGCCGGTCTGTTCCGCCTGACGCCGAAATTCATTACTGCCACCGGGGAAATGCAAGGTTTGACCGACCGGGAAATTTATCCTCTGCTGGAAGACCGGCAGGGTTGTATCTGGATTGGTTCAACCAATCTTACACGGTACTCCGGGGGCCAGTTGACCACCTACGAAACCGGGTTTGCCAAATATTTTACCCAGGTTCAGGCCTTGTGCGAGGACAGTCGGGGCCGCTTATGGGTGGGGCATTACGGTGGTCTTGCCTATTTTGAAGACGGGAAACTGAGGCCGTTTGACCATCCTGCTTTTACAGCCTTACCCAGAGAGCTTCAAGCGGCGGTTTATGTGGCGATTACCGAAGACCGGCAGCGCAACCTCTGGTTTGCCACCAACAAGGGGGTGCTCAAATATGACGGGAACCGGTTTGAGGTGCTGACCCGTGCCGACGGGCTGCCGGACAATGATATCAAAGTCCTGCACCATGACCGTTTGGGTCGGTTGTGGGTGGGCACCTATGGCGGGCTGGCCTGCCAAACCGAAACAGGCTGGCAAATCTGGACGGAACAAAACGGGCTTTCGAGCAACAAGGTCCGGGCATTGTATGAAGACAAGGCAGGAACCTTGTGGATTGGAACCTATGACGGCGGTCTCAACCGGCTCAAAAATGGTGCGCTGACCTCTTTTTCAGTGGAACAGGGGTTATTTAACAACGGCGTGTTTTGCATTCTCCCGGATGACCAGGGAAATCTCTGGATGTCTTGCAACAAAGGAATTTTCCGGGTTCCCCTGGCTGACCTTGAGGCAGTGGCGGAAAAACGCATGGCCAAAGTCAGGTGTGTGGCGTTTGGAAAACAGGACGGCATGCTCAATTCCGAATGCAACGGTGGCCGCCAGCCTGCGGGAATCAAGGCACGGGATGGGAAATTGTGGTTCCCCACCATGGCCGGAGTGGTCACGATTGACCCCCGGCGACTTCCTTCAAATCCGATTGCGCCGCCCGTTGTGGTCGAAGCCGTATTGGTGGATGGAAAACCACGCTCCACCCAGACTGAAATCAGGCTCCTGCCGGCGGAGAAAAATCTGGAAATCCAGTATGCCGGATTGAGTTTTATCAAGTCGGACCAGATTCGGTACAAATACCGGTTGGAAAGTCTGGAAACCGAGTGGAGCGAGGTCGGAACCCGGCGGGCAGCCTATTATTCCTATCTTCCGCCGGGAACTTACCGGTTCCAGGTTTTGGCTGCCAACAGCGATGGGGTCTGGAATGAAACCGGCGCAGCGATTTCAGTCGTGGTGATTCCACCGGTTTATAACCGGTGGTGGTTTCGGTTGCTGGCCGTGGCGGTCATGGTAGGCGGTGGCATCGGGCTCTATCATTTCCGGATTGCCCAATTACGGAAACAACATGCCCTCAAAGAGTCCTTTTCCCAGCAATTGCTGGCTTCCCGCGAAGCCTTCGCCCGTGATTTGATTACCTCGCAGGAACAAGAACGACAGCGGATTGCGGCGGAACTCCACGACAGCGTGGGGCAAAGCCTGCTGATTATCAAAAACCGGGCCATGCTGGGACTGTGGGCTGGTGAGGACCAGGCCAAATCCAAAACCCAGCTTGATGAAATCAGCAAGTCGGTCACAGCGACCATCCAGGAAGTACGCGGCATTGCCTACAACCTGCGCCCGGTCCATTTGAAACGGCTGGGGTTGACCACCGCCATCGAAGACATGGTCGAGACTGTCGGGACGACCTCCGGCCTGACCATTGACGCCGATATTGCCCCCCTGGACGAGGTTTTTTCCAAAGACGAGGAAATCCACTTTTTCCGTATCATCCAGGAATGCCTCAACAACGTGGTCAAACATGCCCAGGCAACCACCCTTGAACTCACCATACACCGGGACCGGGAAGGGATTTCCATACAGGTCAAAGACAACGGAATCGGATTTACCAAACCGATACCGGCGTTGGGCAATGGTCAAGGGGTTGCCCCGCTTTCCAGCCTGGGTTTGACAGGAATTTCCGAACGGGTCAGGATGCTGGGCGGAACCCTTGACCTGCAATCCACTCCCAAAGTGGGAACGACCGTTTCCATTCGCATTCAATTCAAAAAAGACCAATCTCAGAACTGAAAATGGCAGCCAGGAACAACCGTAGCAAACCTTATAAATCCGTTCATAAACCATGTGAACAAAGCCGCCTGAAGGCGGAACTCTATACAGCCGCCTGAAGGCGGAACTCTATACAGCCGCCTGAAGGCGGAACTCAATACAGCTGCCTGAAGGCGGAACTCAATACAGCATTGTCAGAATTGCTCTATGGTGCGCATAGTAATCGTGGACGACGAGCCGTTGGCGCGGAAAAAAATCCGCCGCCTATTGAAAAACGACCCGGAACTGGAAATTGTGGGAGAGTACGGCAACGGACAGGCCGCCCTGACCGCCATTCAGGAAAATCCGCCCGACGTGCTGCTCCTGGATATTCAAATGCCTGAAATGGACGGGTTGCAAATGGCTCGGCGGCTGCCGGTGGAGCGAACACCCTACATCATTTTTGTGACGGCCTATGACCGGTTTGCCGTCCAGGCGTTCGAGGTCCATGCCCTGGATTATGTGCTCAAACCCTATGACGGAGAACGCTTGCAGGCAGCCGTCAACCGCGCCAAGACGGCCCTGGCGGCCATTCATGAACGGGATTGGGCGCAACGCATCCTTTCCTGTCTGGAGGATTTGAAGCGGCCCGTGCAATACCTGGAGCGGATTCCGGTCAAACGCAACGAAGGGGTGTATTTCATCAAAGTCCCAGAAATTGACTGGATTGAATCGGAAGGAAACTATCTGCGGCTCCATACGGGAAACACCTCGCACCTCATGCGCGAGACGCTTTCAAATTTGGAAGCGCAACTGAATCCCCAGAGCTTTATCCGGATTCAGCGGTCGGTGATTGTGAATTTTGACCGGATTCGGGAAATCTCGCCGCTTTTTCACGGGGATTGCCGCATTCTGTTGTTTGATGGGACGGAACTGACCCTGAGCCGCCTGTACCGTCACAAAATTCCCCACCTGCCGGGACGGATTTCTTAAAAACAGGACTGAGGGAAAACCTTCGTTTGAAGTTGAATGAAGACGGATAGACAGGTATCTCAAACCACAATCAGGCAAATTGGTAACTTGACCGGTCTGGTGTTATAACCAGTTTTCAGGTGCATTTTCCCTCAACCATTGGAACCCGTATGCGAATCATTGCGCTCGCCAATCAAAAAGGTGGTTCGGCCAAAACCACCACCACCATCAACCTGGGAGCAGCCCTCGCGTTGCAGAAACGCAAAGTGCTGCTGATTGACATGGACCCCCAAGGCCACGTGGCCGAAGGACTCGGATTCGAGGCCGAGTCCATTGAGAAGGATATTTCCCAGGTGCTGGAGCAAAAACTGACCCTGGATGAAATTATCTTTCCGGCCCGCCCCCATTTGGACCTGGCTCCGGCCAACATTCTGCTTTCCCAGGCGGAAGCCATGCTCTTTACCAAAAACCGGCGCGAAGACCGTCTGAAAAACGCCATCCGGAGGCTTTCCAATCATTACGACTATATTTTGATTGATTGTCCGCCGTCGCTGGGCATTTTGACCATTAACGCCCTTTCAGCCGCCCATGAAGTCCTGATTACCATGGCCGCCGAATACTATGCCCTGCTGGGCGTGGGGTTGCTGCTCAACACCATTGAGGATTTCCGCGAAGACCTCAATCCCGACTTGAAAATCCTGGGGGTTTTGGCGTCGCGGGTTACCCGCACCAATCATGCCCGTGATGTGCTGGCCCATGTCGCGGAAAATCTGGGTGACCGGGCGCATCTGTTTGCCACGCAAATCAAGGAACAGGTCATCCTGCGCGATGCCGGTGCCCACGGGAAACACATCTTTGAATATGCCCCGGACTCCGATGCGGCGGCCAGTTTTGCCGCCCTGGCGAAGGAATTGGGAAAAACCAGAGGGCGATAGCCTCACCATATTCTTCAGGTGTCTGGAAGAGTCCGCAGTCCTCTTTGATTTAGCTGAAGGTAAACGCATCGGCATAAATGTTTTTGAGGGCGGCTCCGGCCAGGAAAAACTTTTTCTTCATGCCATTGACCAAAACCGGGTCGCCGCAGAGGAAAATCCGGGCATCCCGCCAGGCATTGAATTTTCGTTTGACCACCTCATCCAGCAGGCCGACTTCCCAGGCCGGGTCTGCGTTGTCCGGATGCAACACCGTCGGGACATACGTCACCTGGGGATACTGTTGGCTCAGTTCCTGGAGTTCCGGCACCAGATACAACCCTCTGCCATCAAGGGCTCCGTGAAAAATCATAATCGGCCCCTGGTGCCCGTTTTCGAGGGCATCGCGCAGAATTCCGTAGAGCGGGGCCAGCCCGGTTCCGGTTCCGGCCAGTAACAGAGGCTGTTCCGGGTTTCCGTTTGTGTAAAAGCAAAAACCAAATGGTCCTTGCACCCAGACGGGTTCGTTTTCCCCGGCTTGATTGGCCAACCAGCCGCTCATTTTTCCGCCCGGAATCAGCCGGACGTGCAATTCCAGCCAGTTATCTCCCGGCAGGTTGGCTGCCGAATAGCTGCGCGCCAACCCATCCTGGCGAAACAGGGTGAAATACTGTCCGGCCCGGAAAGGAATTTCCGTTTCCATTCGTAACCTGACCCGCAACACGGTTTGACTGAGCATGTCCCGCTCCACCACCCGTGCCGGAACCTTGAGTTCGGTGGCATCCGTCAGGACCAAATCAGTATCCGGAAAACAGACACAAGGCAGAAAATACCCTTGTTCTTTCAAGGAATCACGCAACCCGACCTGGGCTTTTGATGGAATCGTGCCCTGGTTGGCTTTCATCATGCACGAGTTGCAGGCACCGGCCTTACAGGCGTGGGAAATGTCAATTCCGTTGCGTAAAATACAATCAAGGACCGATTCGCCCGGACCGACTGAAAATGAAAAATCATTATATCGAATTTGCGTCATCACGCCTGTCTTCCTGGTTGGGTTTGGATTTCGGGTTTTGCATTTTGAGTTTTGAGTTTTGAATGGGAAATCCAATTGGATTCAGGCCAAAAACTCAAAACTCAAAACTCAAAATTCTTTTCCCCCAAACCTGATTTCGGCAGAAGGTTATGTTGCAGGGTGTCTGAGACCAGCGTCCCAGGTTACCGGCTCAACACATCATTGCGGGTGGAATTTGCCAGCGCGGCGACCTGTGCAATCAGGTCATCACTTACGCCCAGTTCTTTCAGGCTTTGGCCCAGCAGTTCAATCACCGCATCAACATGCGAATCGTTCAGCCCTTTTTCCAGCAGATGGGCGTGGCCTTTGCGCATATCCAGCCCGGAGTAATTGTTGGGACCACCGAAAACCATGGTCAAAAAAGCTTTTTGCTTGGCCATCTGGCGGTCCATATCCACATCGTCAAAAAAGTGGCTGATCCGGTCATCCGACAGCACTTTGCGATAGAAAACCTCCACAGCGGCTTCGACAGCGGCCTGTCCGCCCAGTTGTTCGTATAATGTAGACATAATTTTTGGGATCTCCTTGATTGTGAGGTGGAATGACACAACAGAACGGTTTTCCGGCTCAGGTTGAAGCGGTCAACCCCCTGTTTTGTCGAAACATTAGCGAATCGGAAACAAGGTCAGCACCGGATACCGGAATTTTTCCGGTCATAGTACCACCAATTCAGCCCCAGGCAGACGACATAATATACCGCAAAGCCATAGAGGGCGTATTCCGGAGTTTTACGGGCAATCTGTTCGCCAAACACCTTGGGAACGATAAACCCGCCGTAAGCGGCAATGGCTGAGGTCCAGCCAAGCACCGGACCAGCCAGGTTTTTCTCAAAAATATAGGGAATACTGCGAAACGTTGAACCATTGCCAATTCCGGAAGCCACAAACAGCACCAGGAACAGCAGGAAGAACGGAATCCAATATTCCTCCGGGGTGGCACTGTGGCGGGCCTGGGTAATGTAATAGGCCACTCCCACGGCTCCGATGATTTGGGCCACGGTGCTCCAGGTCGTGACCTTTGAGCCACTGTTGAGTTTGTCGGAAAGCCAGCCGCCGAAAGGCCGGATGATGGCTCCCACAAACGGCCCCAGCCAGGCCCAGGCCAGCGGGTTCGGCGCGTGCGGGTTGGGCGCACCGTTAGGCAGATAGCCAAACACATCCTGAATGAATTTCGGAAAAGCACTCGAAAAACCAATGAAGGAACCAAATGTCATCGTGTAGATGATGGTCATAATCCAGTTGTGTTTGTTGTTGAAAATCGAAAACTGGCGATTCAGGTTTTCGCGCAATTGGGGCGGCGAGAGGAATTTCATCAGCAACACGGTCAACACAATCGTGATGGGCAGCACCAGCCACATGTTCAGTTTCAGAATAACCAGCAGATAGACCCCGGCTCCGGCTCCCAGCAGGCCAATGACCAGCAAAAAGAGCGTTTTCCCGATTCCTTCCAGCGTCCCGCCCAGTTTTGGTGTGGCCAGCCGCAGGTTGTTCATGCCAAACCAGACTGCCACAGCCGAGATGGCCACCAAAGGCACCCATACCAGACCGCCGTTTTGAATGAAAATCAGCGTCCCGGCAGCTTTCCCCTGCACGTCTTTGGGCAGGGGGAGCCCGGCCCCGCCCAGGGTTCCGAACAGGGCAATTCCCATGACCACAGGCAGCAAAAACTGCATGGTGCTGACGCCCAGGTTGCCCAAGCCGGCATTTAACCCCAACGCCAGCCCCTGCATTTTCTTGGGGAAGAAAAAGCTGATATTTGACATCGAAGAGGCAAAATTACCTCCGCCAAACCCTGACAGCATGGCCAGCAGGGCAAAGACCGTAAAGGGCGTGCTTTTGTTTTGCAGCGCGATGCCGGCCCCCAAGGTGGGAAGCAGCAAGAGCGTCGTGGTGGTAAAAATCACATTGCGCCCGCCACCGATGGCAATCAAAAACGAATTGGGAATCCGGAGGGTCGCCCCGGCCAGCCCGGCAATGGCCGGCAATGAGTACAACAGAGCTTTGTTGACCGCCGGGTTGGGGTCAAACTGGAACCCCAGGTTTTCCATCTGGACAATAATAATGCTCCACATAATCCAGATGGCAAAAGCCAGCAGCAACGCCGGGATTGAAACCCACAGATTGCGGAAAGCTGTACCTTTACTGGTGGCTTCCCAGGCTGCCAAATCGTCCGTATTCCACTGTTCAATAGTTCGCATACATTCCTCTGTTTTTCCTTGCCTGACGCACGTAGGTTGAGTTAGGTCAAACTTGGCTCATGTTCAAAATGGTGCTGCATGTGGGGCGCAGCCTTGTGCTGGATTTTGCTCACGGTTCGGTGCATCCACATCAAACATCCTAAAGACAGCAGGAACATCAGCATCCAGCAACTGGTCCACAGCCCCGTGGATTGCAGCAGATAGCCAAACAGGATGGGGCAGCAGAAACCGCCCAGGCCGCCCAGCACCCCCACCATGCCGCCCACTACGCCCACCTCGTTGGGAAAATATTCCGGGATGTATTTGTAAACGGCGGCTTTTCCGATGCCCCACACAATCCCCACCACCGTTACCAGAAACAGGTAAATCCACATATTGGCCTGGAAATAAATGCAGGTGCTGCCCTTGGCCAGCAGTTGTTTTTTCACAACCGCATCACCAACCTTGACGACGGGTGCTTGCCAGGATTCTTTTGTCGGCAGAATCAGCAGGTTGTCATCGGCCACCCGCACATCAAACTGGCTGGGCTTCAGCGGATATTCCTTATCGTCAACTTTGATCAGGTTTTCCGTGACCAGGGTTACCTTGCCGGGTTTGAGCGCCTGCACCCCCTGGCCGGGCGAGACAATCTCCATTTTGGGAATCACCAGCAGGAAACAAAAAATTGTCGAGGTTCCCAAAACCCAATACATGACCCGCCGCGCCCCCCAATGGTCCGACATCCAGCCGCCCAGGGCGCGAATAACCCCCGAAGGCAGGCTGAACGAAGAGGCGAACAACCCGGCCATGACCAGCGAAGTGGAATAGACATTGACAAAATAGGGCACCAGCCATTGGGCAAACGCCACAAAACAGCCAAAGACCAGAAAGTAGTACAGTCCAAACCGCCAGACTCTGACACTCCGCAGCGGCTGCATCATTTCCCGTAGGGATTTCGCTTTGACACTGGGTTTTTTGTTCTCGGTAAAGAGTAAAAACAGGACGCCGGTCACCAGCAGGGCCGCAGCATAGACATAGGGCAGCATGCGCCACCCGTCCGGGTTTTGGCCTCCGTTGGTAAAGGTTTTCAGCAGGGTCGGTGCCAGCAGGGTGGTCAAGGCGGCTCCCGCGTTGCCAGCCCCGAAAATTCCCAGGGCCGTGCCCTGCCATTGTTTGGGATACCAGACCGAGGTGTAAGCAATCCCCACGGCGAACCCGGTGCCGGTCATTCCATAACCAAAACTGAGCATGGCAAAGGACCAGAAACCAGTGGCAAAAGACAATAAAAAAACCGGCAGGGCACAGAACAGCAGCAGGAACCCAAAGACCCATTTCCCGCCGAATTTATCCGTCATAATCCCAATCGGAAGCCGGAAAATGGAACCGGTGAGAATCGGAATTCCGAGCAGCCAACCGATTTCAACCGCCCCCCATTTGAAAATTCCGTTATCCACCAAAAACGTCACCAACACTCCGTTGAGCGTCCAGACGGCAAAGCACACGATAAAAGCCAAAGTATTAAAGAAAAGTACCTTGTGGGCTTTGGAAGTAACCTGTGTCTCCATACGTGTTTCATCCTTGGCTGAAAAACCATCTTTCAGACAACACCTCTCCCGACAGGCTCCAGTCGCAGCCCGTAGCAGATTTGGGGGTTCAGCCTTTTAGTTTTTGCGTTCAAGGGAGGCTGGCGCACACGCCGCCAGGGTTGTGCCTGAGAACCTCCCCTTACTGGTTGAGAAACGGGCGCAATTGGGTGTCAATCTGACAGATATGTCCAATCAGCCATTGCGAGGCCGTGTCATAAATCTCCGTCAACAGTTTCTGGCTCGCCCCTTCCTGGTCAAAGGTTTGTTTGTAGCCTTCCAGCGCTTTGGTAAAGGCGTCATGGGCATCCATATTCTTCTGAGCCACCGGGCACTTGTAGCGAAACATGCACAGTTCCTCATAGGTGAAATGGATGCGGGTATAGTTAATCAGATATTTCAGGGCCTCGTTAATGGATTGGTTGGTGAAGTCCCCTGTCTGCACCTTTTTTTCCAGGTCGTTAATCATGCGAAACAACTGTTGATGCTGTTGGTCAATCTTTGTTTCATTGGTTTCATACCGCCCTTCCCATTGAACCGGCATAGGAATCGTTCCCCCTTTACAAGCTTAACTTTGAGCTTGTTCAAAACCGTAGACATATCGCAGCAACCCCAGATTCAGAAAGAAACAAACCAGACTGGCCGCCAATGCCGGCCAGACAACCGCCGTATCGCCGCCCAAAAAGGCATGCATGGTGGCCGTCAGCAGCCACAACTGGAGCACCACCAGGAGCAGTACCAGGGACAGCACTCCATAGATAATGGTGGTCCGTTGTTCGCGGGAAAAGGACTGTTTCATAGGCTACGCTCCTCCGGAGCAATGCCGGTGGCAAAAATTTCGCCGCCGCGAATATCAAGCTGAATCCGGGGCAGCGGACGCCGGGGCGGCCCGGCAATCGGCTGTCCGGTTTTCAAATCAAAGGCACCTTCGTGACAGGGGCAAAACAGGCGTCCTTTTTCCGGTTCGGGAATCACGGCACAGGAAAGGTGCGTGCAGGCTTGACTGTAGGCCGTAAAGGTATTTTCCTCGACCCTGGTGAGCACGCATTTGTCATGCTCGCCCGGATAGGCAAACACCAGCGATTTCCCCACCGGGAGGGCCGCCACGGTTCCGATTTTGACCCTGGTGGCCGGTTCCGCTTTTTGGCGCAGACTGAGAAAGGCAATCCAAAATTGTCCCACCGAAAAGGCAAAACTGGTCAACACCAGAAACTTCGTAAAATCCCGCCGTGCCACATAATGGTCCTGGGGCCAGTCAATCGGGAAATCCTGCCGCCATTGGGGTTGCAGTTCCATTGGCTTTCCATCGGGCGGGACGGTGCAGATTTCAGGGTTATCGGGCTTCATAGCGTTTCTCTTTGGAAGGTTTGAGTTTTGAATTTTGAATTGCTGATGTTGGAATCCGTGAATTCCGTCTCCAGTCAGAACGCAAAACTCAGAACTCAAAATCGCTTACGGCCAAAGCTTCCATATCAAAACTTTGGTCAACGGGAGGCTCATTCATGGCTGCAGTCACATCCACCACCATATTTTCGGAAAACGAAGGCACCATCATATTGACCTTGGTGGTGATGGTTTGGCGGCCAAACTGAAACCGGTTGGTCGGAACCGAGCGCGGGCGCAGCCGTTCGATTTCCTCACGGGTGCCGAAAAAGAGGGCCTGACTGGGGCAAACCGTGGCGCACATCGGTTTTTTCCCTACCGACGTGCGGTCGTAGCACATATCGCACTTCATCATCAGTTCCAGTTCGGTTTTCATCTTGGGAACGCCAAACGGACAGGAAAGCACGCAATTGCTGCACCCGATGCAGCGCGGCTTGCGGGCGGTTTGCACCACGCCGTCTTCGGTTTTCTTGATGGCATCAGCCGGGCAGACTTCCGCACAGGTCGGCGACTCGCAGTGCATACAGACCACCGGCGCGGTCTGCACCGAAAAGGGCCGGTCCACATACTCCAGGTGAATCATTGGGTGGCCTTTGTGGGTGTCGCACTCGCCGCATGCCTGCACGCATGACTGGCACCCGATGCAGCGGTTCGGGTCGATAAAAAATTCATACTGTTGCGGAACAGCCATATTCCTTTAGTGCTGAGGACTGAGGACTGAGGACTGAGTTACCAAACCCAGGGATTTCAGATTTCGCCAACTTGTTCATTTACTTCCGGGAATTCAATAACTCAGTCCTCAGTCCTCAGTCCTCAGTCCTTTCTTAATTCGCACTGCACAGACCTTGTATTCCGGAATCTTGGAAATCGGGTCCTGGGCGCTGATGGTCAGGCGGTTGATGCTTTGGCGTCCGGCCCAGTGATAGGGCACAAACACCGTATCCGGACGGATGGTGGTGACAACATGAGCCGGAAGCTGAATGCTGCTCCGGCGGGATTCGACCGTGACCTGGTCGCCATCGGAAATCCCATACTTTTCGGCCAGCTTGGGATGAAGTTCGAGGCGCGGTTCGCTGTACTGGTCCACCAGCGGGCCGATGCGCCGGGTTTGGGACCCCGACAGAAAATGACTCACCACCCGTCCGGTGGTCAAAATCACTGGATAGTCGGCGTCCACATCTTCGGTGGGCGGAGTGTAGGGAGCGACGTTAAACCGTGCTTTTCCGTCAGGGAAATAAAACGGCCCGGCCCCCTTGGCAATCGGGTTCCAGGAACCCGGTTCAAACATGCGCAACGTGCCCGGATGGTCTTCGCTTGGACAAGGCCAGAACACACCGTTCTGCTTTTCAATCTTTTCGTAAGTAATCCCGGAGTAATCGCAGGTGCCGCCTTTGGAAGCCACCCGCAGTTCCTCAAAAATCTCGCCCGGATTGGCAAAGGAAAACCCCTTGCGGCAGTCCAGCCGGTGGGCAATGTCCTGGATGATGGTCCAATCGGCGCGGGCATCGCCGGGCGGTTCCACGACTTTGTTGATACGAATGACGCGACCTTCGACTTGCGCCACCACGCCTTCGTCCTCCTCGTGGAGCGAGCCCGGCAGGACCACATCCGCGTGGTGGGCGGTTTCGTTCAGGAAGAAATCAATCGCCACATAAAAATCGAGCTTTTCCAGGGCTCTGGTAATGAAATCGCTGTCCGGCAGCGAAACCTTGGGATTGAAACAAATCGAAAGCAGCCCGTGGATGTTGCCCCGGTCAATTTCGCGGAAAATTTCATAGGCATCCACACCCGCCTTGGGAATTTCATCCGCTTCGACGCCCCAGACTTTGGCGACATAGGCGCGGTGGTCCGGATTGGAAATATCGCGGCCACCCGGCAACTGGTCGCATTTCTGGCCATGTTCGCGCCCGCCCTGCCCGTTCCCCTGCCCGGTAATCGTGGCATAGCCGCAGCCCTCGCGGCCAATCCGGCCCGAAGCCAGCACGATGTTGATGGCTCCGAGGACATTTTGGACGCCGTGGCTGTGGTGCTCGATACCGCGTGCGTGCATGAGAAAACTGGATTTGGCGGTGCCCCACCATTCCGCCGCCTGACGGATGGATTTCTCGGCAATACCGGTCACGTCCGAAGTCCGTTTCGGGTTCCACTGGCTGACATGCTCGGCCAGAGCTTCAAATCCAACTGTGTGCTGCTCGATAAACCGGTGGTCGAGCCAGTCGTTTTCAATCATCAAATGCAGAATGCCGTTAAAGAGTGCGATGTCCCGGCCCGGTTTGACCGGCAAAAACAGGTTGCAGGTGCGGGCAATCGGGGTGATGCGCGGGTCCACGACAATGATTTTGGCCCCGTTTTCACGGGCTTGCCAGACATAATCGGTGGTAATCGGGAAGCATTCCGCCACGTTGGAGCCGCTAATCCAGATGACTTCGGCCTTGGGGATGTCGCTCCAGGGATTGGCGGCGCGGTCCACGCCAAACGCTTTTTTATTTCCGGCTCCGGCGCTGACCATGCAGAGGCGTCCGTTGTAATCAATGTTGGCGGTCTTGAGTGCCAGCCGGGCAAATTTCCCCATCAGGTAGGTTTTTTCCGAAGTCAAACTGGCTCCGCTCAAAACCGCAAAGGCATCCCGCCCATATTTTTCCTGAATCCGCTTGATTTCGGCGGCCACCCGGTCGAGGGCTTTTTCATACTCCATCGGACGAAATCCGCCGGGACTGTTCGGGTCACGCTCCAGTGCGGTGACCAACCGGTCCGGATGGGCACCTTGCAGGTATCGTTTGACACCTTTCGGGCAGAGCATTCCCCGGTTGAAGGGAAAGTCTTCGCGGGGCTCAAACCCGATGACCTGGTTGTCTTTCACTTTGAGGTGAATGCCGCATTGCATACCGCAAAAGCAACAATGGGTGGCCACGGTTTTGTCGGGCTCCACGCCAGTGGCCAGCCGATTTCCCAGACTGCGGGCCAAATGCGGGCCAAAATGTTCGGTGATGTTTTCGAGACTGACAGGTAAGGTAGCCATAATTGGTTTTGAGTTCCGCCTTCAGGCGGCTGTTTTGAGTTCCGCCTTGAGGCGGCTGTTCTGAGTTCTGCCTTCAGGCGGCTGTTTGGAAGGCAGCCGAAAGACTGCCTTTAAAAGAAAGAAGACTCAGAACAGCCACCTCAAGGCGGAACTCCAAACTTGGAACTCCAAACTTTACCGGTTCCACATCCGCCCCTGCGCAATCGCCAGCATGCGGCGGCGGCAGGCCGGGCAAATATGTTGGTAATGGTCAGTGGGACCGTTTTCGATTTCGTACTTGTAGCCAAGTTGTTGTTGGACCGTCATCAAATCCGTGACGTGCAGCAGCGAGGCAAAAGGTTCCTTGCAGCGGGCACAATGGGCCTGGGTTTCAAGACCGCCGACCCGTTTGTAAAAGCTGACACCCAACTGCGCCGGACGTTGGAAAATATGGAAAAACTTGCCAAACGGCAGCCAGAGCAGAGTGAAAATTACGGTGATGGCATGCAGCAGGGAGAGAAATTCATACCCCTGGCCCCGCATCCAGGAATAACTGGCCGTCAGCATGAGTCCCGTGACGCTGACCGCAAAGAGCAGAATCAAAGGCAGGAAATCCTCGCCAAACTGCTGGACTGCGGCTGCCCCGTGGTCTTTCATGCGCCGCCGCATCGCCAGCATGACCCCGGCAATCACCAGAAACGAAGCCCAGACCAGACCATGAAAGATGAGAAAGCCCAGGATTGAATGCACTGGAAAGGCAAAAGTCGGGAAGCCGAAAACATAGGTCCGATACCATTCCAGGTTGCCTGGTTCGGTCTGGAAGTGAATCCAGCCAAACACCAGCGGAAAGGTAATCGCCGTCGCCAAAACACAACCCCACATAATCAGCCAGTGAGCCCCCCAACGGCCTTTTCCCCGGTTGAAGATAAACCGGTTGAAGGCAAAGTCCACGGTCACTTTCCGGACCCAATGCACCAGGTTTCCCGCCAAAAAAGCGGGTTGTAAAAAAAGCTGCCAACCGCGTTTCCAATACATCGCGGTTGGCGGACGCTGTAACCACATGGAATACCGATAGGTGATGCCAAAGGTGGCAAACAGGACGGCAAAGGTATAACCCACCAAGGCAGCATCAAAATGGGCCAGATTGCGGGAGCCAAACACGATGGCTGCCGCCAGCAATCCCATGACACAAAAACCCCAAACAGTTGCCTTTACTTTTTCCTGCATAGCTGCACCTATCGTTTCGAGGGAAAACCTGGGAGAGCCAAGTCAACTTTTCAGATGTGACGTTGACTCTCCAGAACTCATCCTTGGTATTTTACTTCTTGGGAGCGGAGGCAGCCGGAGGCTGGGTTGCAGGAGCAGTGGCCGGAGCACCTGCGGCAGGTGCCGGAGTGGCCGGAGCACTTGCGACCGTACCTTTTGTGCCGTCACGCAAGGCCAACTGGCCTTTTCGGGAATAGTTGACCGATTCACCCAAAATCCGCATGGACTCCTGCGGGGCATGGAACCCGGTTGAATTTTCCGCCTCGACGAAATCCAGATAAAACTGCGCCCGCCGTTGGAAGTCGTGGGCCGAAGTCAATTCCGCATCCGTCTTGCCGGCGGCTTTGGCGGCTTTGAGGTCGGTGATTAAATCCATCAATGAATCCATCGCAATGTTGCGCATTTTGTAGGTGCGTTCCTGGATGGTTTCGACCCGTGCCTTGAGTTCCTCTTCCGGCCACTTATGGCAGGTCTGGCAGGCATTGTTGATGTTGAGCAGCGGGGACCGCACATGGTGGTCGCTGATTTTCATCGCCCCTTCACGTTTGTAGGGCATGTGGCAATCCGCGCAGGAAACGCCCGAACGGGCGTGAATGCCCTGACTCCACATTTCAAATTCCGGATGCTGGGCTTTCAAGGCCGGAGCCCCCGTGTCGGCATGGGTCCAGTCTTTGTGCTTTACCTCGTCGTAATAGGCCATGATATCGTCCACCTTGAGCCCCTTGGACCACGGGTAAACCAGTCGTTTTTCCGGTCCCTTGAAATAGTATTCGACGTGGCACTGGCCGCAGACAAAGGACCTCATTTCCTGCCGGGTCGCCATCTTGTTGACATCGTAGTTTTGAATTCCCTGCGAGGCTTTGTAGGCGGCAATGCCTTCCATAAAGCCCGGACGGGTCACCCGCAGTTGCATACTGTAGGGGTCATGGCAATCAATGCAGGCCACCGGATGGTTGAGCAGCTTGCGGGCTTCCACATAGGGCATCTGGTTCATTTTTTCAAAGCCCTTGGTCAAATCCCCGCCTCCCAGTTTCTTGTAGGGCACATAAACCGAAGCATGACATTGGGCACAGGTACCCGGCTGTTTGACCACTACCTGCCGTTCGGTAAAGGTTTGGTCATCAAGCATGTAGGCATGGCCGCGTTCCTCCCGGAAATCCTTGGAAAAAGCATAACCGGCCCACATGGTTTTGAGCCGGGTGTCTTCCTCGATTTTCGACTGCGTAACCAGGGTGCGCGGGTCCTTTTGGGAGGGCTCATGCGGTAGGGCTTCACTGCCGCCAAACCGGGTGCGAACCTGGTCCACGGTCTTCAAATAGCCGTCATACTGAAGGGGGAAATTTTTGCCCCAAATGGCTGGGTCTTCGGTTTCATCGGTCAGCTCCACCACGCGGAAAAACGGGTTTTTGCCTTCCTGTTTGCGCTCGATGATGTTGACCAACAACGCAACCACTGCACCGGTCACAACCATGGTGATAAAAGCAGTCACAAAAATCAGTGACAGCCGTCGCTGCTTGGGGGTGCGTTCGGGTTTGGCTGCTGTTTCATTTGTTTCCGGCATATGTTTTCCTCGACTTGGCTTCCGGCTTCTGGTTTTGTGGCTCAGTCCTCAGTCCTCAGTCCTGAAGGCACCTTCAGCCCTCATTACTTTTTAGTGCATGTGCCCGACATTGCGGTGACATTGCAGGCAGGAAATCTCGTCTCCGGCCTTGTGATTGGCTTCAATGCTGGAGGTGATTTCCGCATGGCATTTGCGGCAGGCGTTTTCCGTAATTTCCCGATTGTGTTTCTTGATTTGAATCGGCTCATGAAACCGCCCGGTGGTAAAAGCAAACGAATGCCAAAACCCGTTGGAAGCCTTATTGGCATATTTGCCGACAAAACCTTGCGGCGTATGGCAGTCGTTACAGGTGGCAGCCGAACGGTGACTCGATTTCAGCCATCCGTCATACTGGTCGCGCATCACGTGACAATTGGCGCAGGCTTGCGGGTCGTTAAACAGGTAGGCGGTTCCTTTGGCATACAAAAAGGTGTACAGCCCAACCCCTCCCACTATCCCCACAGCAACACTGAGCGCAACCGTTTTGGTTTTATTCATGGTGGTCAGCCGGTCAAAAAGTTTCCGAATCCACACGGCGCGTCTCCTTATTGCGGGCGGGCTCTCAAAAAATCAGTGCCTGCCTGAAATGAAAAATCACGAATCTGAAGTCATCCTGCTGTGCAAACGTGGTGCCAAAGTGGAAAAACCTAAAAACTGCAAGTAAAATACAACAAATCCACTTAAATGACAGTGGGGGCGGGTAAAATTTCCCGCCCGGACTGAGGAAAATTTCCCACTTTGTAATTCAAAGATGAGGTTCAGATGTCATTTTCCTGACTTTGATTGAAAGGGTAACCTTGCCATCGTCACTTCGGCTATAACACAAATCACACCCGGCAGGCCGGCCACATGGTAAGATGTGAACCCCACCAACTCAGAGAGAATCTCCCATGCAATCCGACAAAATCCGCGCGCTCCACCGCACCCTGTTGTTTGGCAGCCTCGACCAGCCGGAACTAGAGCAGTTGGCCCAGCGGGCGGTTTTTCGCTCCGTCCGGAAAAATGAAATTTTGTTTCAGGCCGGCGACATTGCGCAGGGCATGTATGTGATAGTCGAAGGTTCGCTGCGGGCCGTTCGAACCAATCTGGATGGACGGGAACAGGTCATCCACGTCGAACGGGCCGGTTCCACGGTGGCTGAAATTCCGGTTTTTGACGGAGGGGTTTATCCCTCAACCGTGGTGGCGGAGGAAGACAGCGTACTGCTTTTCCTGAACAAACACGACGTGCGCGCGTTATGCCTGGAATACCCCCAGATTGCAGTTTCAGCTTTGGCGGTGCTTTCCCGCAAAATCCGGCAATGTGCCGAACTGATTGAGTTTTTGTCCTTGCGGGAAGTAGGGCAACGGATTGCCCGTCTGCTGGTGTTGGAAGCGCAAAACCGGGGCACCACAACCGGCAAAGGCACAACCATGCAATTACACTTGACCAATCAGCAAATCGCCGCTCAGGTCGGCTCGGTGCGGGAAGTGGTTTCCCGCGCCATGACCCGACTGCACAAGGAACAGTTCATCTTGCTTGAAGGCAAAACCCTGACGATTCCAAATCTGGAAAAATTAAAGGAATATGCGGACTTTTAATTTCAGGTACGCAACCCTGATTGCGCTTTTTTCCGGTTTATGACCAAATGCGTTACGCCTCGGCTCGGAAGCCCAAACCGACCGCCGGCCAACCCCGCGCATTTGTTTACCAAACAATAAAAAATACCCCTCCAGCCTCAACCGAACGTCTGACGGCAGTCTGTTCGGAAGGAAATGGAGCCACCGGCTGATGCACATGAAAGAGACGGTTTTACACATCACGCTTGGTCCGGTTTGCGATGGGTTTGTTGAGCTGACATATTGGATAGGGAACCCGAAACACCCGACTTCGCTTTTGCTTGAAATTTCCTCCATCAAAGGGCTCATTGAGCAGTTTGAGGCGGATGAATATCTGCCCTTTGCGGCTGAACTGACGCAGGTGGGGCAGACGCTCTACAACTGGCTGAATCATACCGACCGTTTTTTGGAACTTGAAATCGGGACGACTCCGGCCAACTACCTGTTGGTTTTGGCCTTTGAAATCAATCCCGCCCTGGCCCGGCTGCCCTGGGAAGCCCTGCATGACGGCAATCATTTCCTGGCCGAAAACCAGGAACCACGCATTGTTCCGGTGCGCTGGAAAACCGTCGAGATTCCCTCCCTGCCCCCTGCCAATCGGGATTTACATGTGGTTTTTATGGCTGCGGCTCCGCGTACCAGCTCCAGCAGCGGGTTTGAATTTGAACGGGAAGAAGCAGCACTCTTTGAAAACACTGCCAACCAGCGGGTCACCGTTGCCCTGGAAGGAACCGGAAACGTGGCCGAGTTGGGCCGCTTTTTATCAGTTTATGAAGCGGGCACCCCGGATGTGGTTCATCTTTCCAGTCAGGTGATGCACACCGCTGAAGGCCCGCGCCTGCTGACCGAATCCCCGACCGGTTCACTGGTCTGTACCTCGGCTGAGGAACTGTCCGCCAGCCTCAATGGTCAGCCCCGACTGGTTTTTCTTTCAGGCTATCGAACCGACTCCAACGCCAAAACCGGTGCCCTGGCCAGTTTTGCCGCACATATTTGCTCAGCCCAATTGCCTTTGGTGCTGGAATGGGAGCGCCCGGCACAAGACACCCGTCCGCGCTATGCAATGCGGACGCTGTACCAATCCCTGCTGGTCGGGAACACTCCAACCCAGGCGGTGGCGGATATTTTTCAAACCTTGTTGACCCAGGAAGTGCGCGATTGGTATCTGGTCCGCTTCTACATAGCCGGGCGATTGCCGGCCCCGTTCGTGACTCCGCTTTCCACCCCTGGCCGCCAGACTTCGCCCTTGCCGGTCATGACCACCCGGCAGTTGGTTTTGAAATCGGGCCGCCTGGTGCGGCTCAACAACCGCCGGTTTGTTGGCCGCCGCCGGTCGGTGCAACGATGCCTGAAGACCCTCCGGTTTGAGAAAGACACCTTGGGAACCGTTATTTACGGGCCGCCTGGGGTAGGCAAATCCAGCTTATTGGCGCGCTTGTGTGAACGCCTTGAATCCGAGTTCCTGATTGTGCCGGTCACCGGCAGTGTTTCGGAGCGGAGCCTGGTGCAAACCATTTCGGAGACGCTGGGAAACCCCGCCGTCACCGCCCTGCTGCATAATCAGCGGCATGAACTGAGAATGAATCTGTGGCGGGTTTTTGAATCCATCGAAAAACCGGTTTTATTGGTGTTTGACAATTTTGAAGAGAACTTTGAAAAAAGCGGAGCGGAATGGCGGCAGCGCTACGGGTTGCCCGTGTTGAGCTACGATTCCCGGCGGGTATGGGCGGCGCTCTCGTTCGCCATCCAGCAAACCAAGGGCCGCCACCGGGTCCTGGTGGCCAGCCGCGAGCAGTTTGCCATGCATGAAACCGGGGTCCTCCGGTTTGAGGAATTGCAGGGTTTGACCGGCCCTGACTTGTCCAAAAAATTACGCCTGCTGGAAGCTCAAATCCCCATTGAAACGAAATTTCAGACCTTTGCCCGGCAGGCCGCCGTGCTTTCGGAAGGAAATCCGCGCCTGTTGGAACGCCTCTACAATGCGCTTCCCCAGCCTGAAGTCAATTGGGAAACGCTGCTGGCCCGGCTGGCAAACAGTTCGGTTGAACAACGTGAAGACCTGCTCAATCAGGAACTCCTGTGGCAACAGCCCATCGAATTGCGGCGGTTATTGGCCCGGCTGACGGTTTATCGGGTTCCGGTTCCCAAAGTTGCGGCGGAGGCCGTCTCCAGCGATATTCCCCACTGGCTGGGTCTTTTGACCCGCGCCACCAAACTGGGACTGGTGGAAACCAGCGGGGTCGCGGATGAAACTGTTTTCTGGGTGTTGCCTGCAATCAGAAACTTGGTCCTGCCTGACCGCCCCTTGAATGTACCCGCCTTAAAACGGACGGCGGCGCGGGCGTTGTTCCGGGTGTGGAATGCCACCCACAGCGTCAGTGAAAAAGAAGCTTTGGAACTGCATCGGCTCGCAACTGCTGGCAATGTGGCCCACATTGCCAGGGAAATGGCTTTTGTGGTTTCAAATTTCCGGCTCCGGCAGGGACGCTTGGCAGAGGCAATTGACATTTGCCAGCAAACCATCACGCAGGCCGGGAACGACTCGCGGTTGCTGCATAACCTGGCGCGGGCTGAGGAAATGCAATCCAACCCGGAACTGGCGCTCCGTTTCTATCGGGAATCGCTGGAAGCATGTCCTGCCGCTGATTTACACAGCCGGGCCACCATTCAACACAATCTGGCGTTATTGCTGGCCCATGCAGGGAAACAGGATGAAGCGCTGGAGCTTTCGCTGTCCACGCTGGAGTTGGCTGATAAAATCGGTGATGCCCGCAACAAAGTCGAATCGTTGCAAGCACTGGCCATGCTCTATCTGGAGCGGAATGATTTGGCAACCGCCTGCTCCCATTACCAAAAAGCCCTCAGCTATCTGGTCCGTATTGAGGACCAGCCCGGTCAGGCAGCCTTGTTGCATCAACTGTCACTTATCAATGAGAAACAGGGGAACCTTTCCGAGTCTTTGCTCTTTGCCCAACAGGCATTGGAAGTTTTTGAAACCCTGGAAGACCCTGCCGGTCTCCGCACCGCCCTCAACCAAATCGGCAATATTTACGGCAAACAGGGCAAAGTCGAAGCCGCGCTTGACCATTACCGTAAATCCCTTCACCTCGAAGCCAAGTCACCGGACAACAAAGGGAAAGCCGCACCGCTCGTCAATGTGGCTCAACTGCTGGCCAAACAGGGAGACTTTCAAACCGCCCTTTCATATTTGCATGAAGCCACCAGTATTCTGACCCTGCTCAAATCACCGGACCTGGATATGGCCAGGGAAATCATGGTTGAGGTTTACACCATGGCCATTGAATCCAAGCTGGGAGAAAGGGCGGTGCATTCTTTTCTCTGGGCTTGGCAAAACGGCGATAAACTCAAAATCAAGTCCATTCTGGACCGGGTTTTCAATCCGGACTCAAAACTCTTTTTCAGCAAACCTGCCTGAGAAATAGTCTGGGGAGTCTGGGGAGTCTGGGGAGTCAGAATCTGACAAGGTGACAAGGTGATAAGGTGACAAGGTGACAGGGTGACAGGGTGACAGGGTGACAGTTTCCTGATTCCCCAGACTCCCCAGACTCCCCAGACTCCCTAGACTCCCTAGACTCCCCAGACTCCCTAGACTGTCAAAAACGTTTATGGCTTTGTTTGATGATCTTTATTTCACCAAAATTGCCGCCGCCTATGTGCGGGGAAGTTTGGCGGAAACCCAAACCGGCCCTCTGTTTGAAACTCCGTTGGAAGAACTGGCGGAAGAGGATTTTACGGCTTTGATTGAGCTGGGGCTGGCTGCCGGACTGCGGCTGCACCGGTTCAAACGAACGATGGGACTGGTCCGGGTCCAACGGGTGTTGGGCACCCTGCGGGGACTTTATCCGCAGAACCTGCTTGATGTGGGAACAGGACGAGGGGCGTTTTTATGGCCGCTGCTCGATGCGTTTCCGGCACTGGAAGTAACCTGTGTGGACCTTGACGAAAAACGGGTGCGTGATATTCGGGCGGTTCGGAATGGAGGATTTGACAACCTCCAGGCCGAGCAGTTCGATGTGACGGAATTGCCGTTTGCAGATGATTCATTTGAAGTGGTGACCATGCTGGAGGTGCTGGAGCACCTGCCCGAACCTCAAAAAGCATTGGAACGGCTGGTCAGCATTGCGCAAGATTTTGTGATTCTGTCGGTTCCTTCCCACGAAGACGACAATCCGGAGCACATTCATCTCTTCAATGAAAAAACCCTGACGGAATTCCTGCAACAGGCTGGAGCAGTTCGGGTGCAGACCGAGTATGTACTCAACCACATTCTGGTGGTAGCAAGAGTCTGAGTGCGACTTTATAATTTGCCGCCGATTTGGGCGCGCAAGTCGCCAATGACTGAACGGCTGACGGGCAAAGGCTGGGAGTCTCCCAACACGAAAACCTGATGGCCGCCGGTGGTGGTGGGTTCAATCCGGCTGAGATATGGCAGGTTGATGATGGCCGTTCGGTGAATCCGCTTGAAGCCCAGCCCGGCTAGTCGTTTTTCCCAGTCATTCATGGTCTTATGAACCACCAACCGACCTCCGTCGGCAATCGTCACCTGTGAATAATCACCATCCGAACGAATGCACTTGATGCGGCTGATTTGCAGAAACTGCTGTGAACGCCCGGTTTCCACCAGCAATGAATCATCTTCGCGTAATGCCGGTGCCGGTGTGGGTGGAAACAAACCAGGACGGCAAAGGCGCGTCACGGTCTGGGCCAGCCGGTCGGGGTGAACCGGTTTGAGCAGATAATCCAGCGCATTGACCTCGAAAGCGCGCAAGGCAAACTCGTCGTGGGCAGTGACAAACACCGTCCGAAACGTGACATCCACCATCCGCAAGAGTTCAAAACCAAGCAGCCCTGGCATTTGCACATCCAGAAAGACCACCTGCGGCTGTTCCTCCCGCACGACCGTAACTGCGTCCATGACGCTGCGGGCTTCTCCCACAATTTGAATATGCGGGTGCTCGCCCAACAGTTCCCGTAAAACCAGGCGGGCAATCAGTTCATCATCCACAATGATGGCGCTGAGAGGGTCGCTCATGGGTCCTTCCTCAACGAACAACGTGTCTTTCACCATTAAGGCTTGGCCAGTTCATCCAGATGTGCCAGGGCATATTGCAAAATGGCGTGGTTTCCTTTGAGGTTGAGTTTGGTTGCAATATGCGCCCGGTGGTTTTCGACCGTGCGGATGCTTAAACACAAAATATCGGCAATCTGGCGGCTGGTTTTGTATTCGGCAATGAGCAGCAGGACCTTCCGTTCAGTCGAAGTCAACAGCTCGGCGGCGGGTTCCGGCTTGACCGGCTGTCCGATTTTGGCAATCCGGTCGAGCAAGAGGTTCGAAACGCTGGGGCTGATATAGGTGCCCCCTGCCGCAACGGTCTTGATACAATCCTTGATTTCCGTGATGGCGACTTCTTTCACCACGTAACCTTTGGCCTGAAGGTCCAATGCCGCGTTGAAAAACTGAGCATCCTTGTACATGGTCAGAAAGATGAGCTTGACCTCCAGCCGTTCCCTTTGCAACGTTTGGGCCAGTTCAAACCCGTCTTTGACCGGCATTTCCACATCCACAATGCAGACATCGGGTTGCAGGAGGAGGATTTGCTCCAGGGCCGCCTGACCGTCACCTACCTCGGCCACCACCAGGAAAGCCGGGTCGGTTTCAATGATTTGCCTGAGTCCCTGGCGGACAATCGGGTGGTCATCCGCCAGCAGAATGCGAATCGGTTGGGTGGTCATACAAACGTGAGAACCAGCATGGTGCCTGTTACAATTCAGGCTTGGTATTCGTGAAAGGGCAATTCCAAGGCGACCAGCAAGCCGCCCTTGCGGCTGCGGGTCAGTTCCAGCTTTTGTTTACTGCCGTAGAGTTGTTCCAGCCGGGCGCGTGAGTTGGACAGTCCAACGCCTTTGGTAAACGAATTTTCCGACGGTTCATCATCGGGCAATCCCGGTCCGTTGTCCTCCACCGACAGGGAAAGCCTGCCGTTGGAGGTCGTGGTCCGGATTTCGATTTCCCCACCTTTGGCACAGCGGGTGACCCCGTGGCGGATGGCGTTTTCGACTATCGGCTGTAATATCATATTTGGCACACCGGCCTGCAAGGTTTCCGGTGCAACTTCAAAATCAATCTTCAACCGGTCCTGAAACCGAACCTGTTCGATTTCAAGGTAACACTTCAAAAATTCCAGTTCCTTTTGCAGGGGAACCTCCTGATTGCCGGAGTTGTGCAACGTCATGCGCAGGAAATCACCCAGCCGGACCAGCATTTTTTCAGCCGCGTCCGCGTCTTCATGGAGCAGCTCGGAAATTGAGTTGAGCGTGTTAAAGAGAAAATGCGGCTGCAACTGCATTTTGAGCGCCTGCAACTGCGCCTGGGCCAGTTTGGCTTCAAGCTGCGCCGCCCGTGACTCAGCCTGCTGAAACCGGGTGAAATATCCGATGGCATGGGAAATCAGCAGAATCACCCAATAAATCAACGCTCCCGTGTCGAGCGTGTAGTAACTGAACTTCACCAGCCGCCACAGGGAAAACGGCTTGCCGGGGTCCAGCATGGGATTGTTTCCCACCAGAAACGGGTCCGTACTGAAGAGATTCATCAAAACTGCATGAATCCCCTTGATGGTCATGGAAAAGACAAAACTGGCCGGAATGTGAATCAACAACCCCTGCACAATCCGCCGCCGGTCAAATTTGAACCGGTTGACAAACCACAAAATCAACGGGGTTGAAAGCGCGAACAGATAGCAATAGGTCAGCTCGCGGAAGAGCCATTGTTCCAGTTTGAAGGGATTGGCCCCGCTGATGTCAGTATGAAACAGATACCCCTGCGAGGTAAAAAAGGCCCCGATGAGCGTCCAGATACCAAGGTTGAGGAGCCAGATTTCGTGGCGGTTTTTTTTCATGGCGAAAGTGTCCGGTTGAAGCGATTCCGGCTAGCTTCTCAGTTTTTCGCCCTGAAAATCAAGTAGCACGACAAGACCTTCTGTTTGCCAAAGGCATTGAGGGTTGCGGCTTCCGGGTTCAATGCCTCCGGTGCAAACAGGGCTGAGGGCTGTGAGAGAGGGGGGATTTGTAAATGTGGCGCCATTTGTTTAATCGCGCTCGAATACGCATTTTTGAGTTCAACAAATTGAACG